>NZ_JACARO010000136.1 GCF_013386585.1 Pseudomonas sp. P7548
ACGTGGTGCTCAGCGAAGACGAAATTCGCTCGGCGCACCCCAAGTCGACCCAGACCATCGAGATCATCGCCTTTGTCGCCAGTGACCAGATCCCGTTGCAGAACATCGACACGCCCTACTTCCTCGCCCCGGACAAACGCGGTGGCAAGGTCTACGCCCTGCTGCGCGAAACCCTGAAGAAAACCCAAAAAGTCGCGCTGGCCAATGTGGTGCTGCACACCAAGCAGCACCTGGCCGCCTTGATGCCGCTGGATTCAGCCCTGGTGCTGGTGATGTTGCGCTGGCCCGCCGAAGTGCGCAGCCTGGATGAGTTGGAACTGGGCAGCGACGTCACCAAGCCGAAGCTGGCCAAAGGCGAGTTGGACATGGCCAAGCGCCTGGTAGAGGACATGAGTGCCGACTGGCAACCCGACGAGTACCGCGACAGCTTCCAGGAGAAGATCCTGGCGCTGGTGGCAAAAAAAGCCAAGGCCGGCAAAATCGAAGACGTGGAAACCACCCAAGGCAGTGACGAGCGCAAATCGGCCGACGTGATCGACCTGACCGAACTGCTCAAACGCAGCCTGGCCGGCAAACCGGCCAAGAAACCTGCCGCGAAGAAAGCCACCAAAGCCTCCTGAGCCACGGAACCTCCCATGCCAAAGCCCTTGAGCGAATACAACCGCAAGCGCGACTTCGAGATCACCGCAGAACCGGCGGGCAACGCACCGAGTCGCCAGCGCAAAACGTCGGCGCTGTCGTTCGTGATTCAAAAACACGATGCACGCAACCTTCACTACGACTTTCGCCTTGAACTCGATGGTGTGCTCAAAAGCTGGGCGGTGCCCAAAGGGCCGAGCCTGGACCCCAGCCAGAAACGCCTGGCAGTACACGTCGAAGACCACCCTTTGAGCTATGGCGGCTTCGAAGGCACCATTGCCCCCGGCCAATACGGCGCCGGGGATGTCATCGTCTGGGACCGTGGCGTATGGCAACCCCATGACGATCCGCACAAGGCTTACGCGGCGGGCAAACTTAAATTCACCCTGATCGGCGAAAAACTCTCCGGCGATTGGGCCTTGGTGCGCACCCGCCTCAAAGGCAGTGGCGACAAAGAGCAATGGCTGCTGATCAAGGAAAAAGACCCTCAGGCACGCCCTGCCACTGATTACGACATCGTCCAGGCCATGCCTAAAAGCGTGCTTAGCGACGCCACAGTCGGCAAATCCAAAACCCGGACCAAACGCGAGAAAAAGCCAATCACTCTCCCCGAGCAACTCACGCCGCAGTTGGCCACTCTGGTCGATCGCGCGCCAGACGGTGACTGGCAGTACGAAATCAAATTTGACGGCTACCGCATGCTTGCGCGCATTCTTGACGGCGAAGTGCGCCTGTTCACCCGTAATGGCCACGACTGGACCGAGCGCCTGCCGCGTCAGGTCAAGGCGTTGCAAGCCCTCAAGCTCAAGGACAGTTGGCTCGATGGTGAAGTGGTCAGCCTCAACGGTGACGGCTTGCCGGATTTTCAGGCGTTGCAGAACGCCTTCGATATCGGCCGCAGCCTGGACATCGTGTATTACCTGTTCGATGCGCCATTCCTGGGCGGAGTGGACCAACGCAAGGCGCCCGTCGAGGAACGTCGGGCGGCGCTGAAATCCGTACTCAGCAGGAGTCGCAGCAAACTGCTGCGGTTTTCCGAAGCCTTTGTCGCCAACCAGCGCGACATCATTGAAAGCGCCTGCGACCTGGCCCTGGAAGGCGTCATCGGCAAGCGCCTGGGCAGCCCGTATGTGTCCAACCGCAACACGGACTGGATCAAGCTCAAATGCCGTTTGCGCCAGGAGTTCGTCATCGTCGGCTACACGCGCCCCAAAGGCTCGCGCACCGGGTTCGGCGCCCTGCTGCTGGCGGTGAACGACGCGACGGGCCTGGTGTATGCCGGGCGCGTCGGCACCGGGTTTGATCAGGCCTCGCTGAAAGCCATCTACGCGCAGCTCACACCGCTTGAGTGCAAGGCCTCACCGCTGGCAACACCGCTGAACAGCACTCAAGCACGCGGTGTACATTGGGTGGAACCTGCGCTGGTCGGCGAGGTGCACTTTGCCGAATGGACGCGGGAAGGCATCGTACGCCAGGCTGCATTTGTGGCATTGCGCACCGACAAGCCGGTGTCACAGATCATTCATGAGCAACCGCGTGCGGCGAAGTCGCTTAAAGCCTCCAGGCCCCAAAAAACAGAGGCTGGCGTGAACATCACTCACCCCGACCGGGTCATCGACCCGCAAAGCGGTACACAAAAGCAACAGTTGGCGGCCTTTTACGAGGGTATCAGCGAATGGCTCTTGCCCTTCCTGCGTCATCGGCCTGTGTCACTGCTGCGCGCACCGGAAGGCATCGAAGGTGAGCAGTTCTTCCAAAAACATGCCGAGCGCCTCGCCATTCCCCACATCAAGCAGCTGGACCCGGCGCTGGATCCTGGCCATGCGCGCTTGATGGAAATCGACAGCGTGAGCGCCCTGGTCGGCGCCGTGCAGATGGGCGCCATAGAGCTGCATACCTGGGGCGCCACCTCGGACAAGATCGAAACGCCAGACCTGTTTGTGCTCGACCTGGACCCTGACCCTGCGCTGCCGTGGAAAACCATGCTGGAGGCGGCGCAGCTCACGCTGTCGGTACTCGATGAGTTGGGGCTGGACGCCTTCGTCAAAACCAGCGGTGGCAAGGGCTTGCACCTGGTGATTCCGCTGGCCCGCCGGGATGGCTGGGACACGGTGAAGGCCTTCGCCAAGGCCATCGCGCAGTTCATGGCGCAGCAACTGCCTGAGCGCTTCACCGCCACGTCCGGGCCGAAAAACCGCATCGGCAGGATCTTTATCGACTACCTGCGCAATGCACGCGGCGCGAGCACGGTGGCTGCGTATTCGGTGCGGGCGCGGCCGGGCCTTCCCGTGTCAGTGCCGGTGAGTCGTGAGGAGTTGAAAGACGTACGCGGTGCCCAGCAGTGGACGGTCGCCAACCTGCAGGAACGTTTGAAGGGTTTGAAAGCCGACCCGTGGGCCGGGTATGCCAATCGGCAGAAGCTCAGCAAAAAAATGTGGGACAAGCTGGGCGCGCGCCCACCCGAGTGAGCGGCGCCCGATCGCGCTTCAGATCAGGATGAAGATCAGCGCCAAGCCGGCGAAAATCGCCCACTTTTCCAGGTAGTAGCGCGCACGGTTGCGTTTCTTCAGTTCCTTGCCGCGCAAGCGAATCTTGTACAGGCGGGTAAATGCCCGGTTCAAACCTCCGGTCTTGTCGCCATCATCGTTCGGCGAACCGGCTGCAGCCATCACATTGCGGCTGAACCAGCGGTTGAACGCCGCCGCCCAGCGGTACTTCATCGGCCGCTCGATATCGCAGAACAGGATGATGCGGTTTTGCTGAGTGGTGTTTTCAGCGTAGTGGATGTAGGTCTCGTCGAACATCACCGGCTCGCCGTCGCGCCAGTAGTAACTTTCGCCGTCCACGTTGATGTAGCAACCCGGGTCATTCGGTGTGTCCAGACCCAGGTGGTAACGGTAGGAACCGGCATACGGGTCACGGTGGCGGACCAGCTTGGAGCCCGGTGGCAACTCGGCGAACATCGCGGCCTTGATCGAACCGATGCTCTGCACCAGTTCGGTGGTGCGCGGGCACAGCTTCATGGCCGACGGGTGGCTGTCGCCGTACCACTTGAGGTAGAAGCGCTTCCAGCCCGACTTGAAGAAGGAGTTGAAACCGACGTCGTTGTACTGGTCGGAGCGCTTGATCGCCCCGGCCTGCATCAGGTTCTGGCCTTCCTGGCGGATCTCTTCCCAGTGTTCCTGCAACGGTGCCAGGTCGGGAAAGTCGCTTGGCGACAGGTACGGTCGGCTGGGTTGCTTGGAGAAGAGGTAGAGAAAGCAGTTGATCGGCGCCAGGAATGTCGAGTGATCGCTAAGCTGGCGACCCAGCTTGTGTCGCACCCGGCCACGCAGGTGTACATACGCAATGGAGGCAACGTAGAGAGCAACAATGATGAGTTTCAAGGGATTCGTCACACGTCAGTAGAGAGAACAGGCTGCTCCTGCGTGCCCACGACGGCCGAGGATTGAATAAGCAGCACCTGAAATCACAATTCACATTTATGCGGCACGACCGGCTAAATGAGCACCGGTTCATCACCATTGGCAGTTATTTAGCCACAGTTTGTAACCAAAGGTTAACTAAGAATTGTGAAAACCTGTCCATTCAATGTGCTGGATCAATGCCAACGCTTGCCTTGCAACGCCGCGATGCGGCACTGTCCGCAACCCCTTACTGCAAAAAGGAATTTGTATGTCGTCCCGCACCGACGTGGATTTTCAAGCCCTTCAGGGCACTTGGGAACAGACCGCTCTCGAAGACAGTGGCGTGCTGAATCCGGTCGACGCCCATAGCGCTCCCGGCGCCGTGACGATCATCAGCGGTGACAGCTTTGAAGTGCTGACTACCGAGGGCAAAGTGTTGTTGGCCGGCCGTTTTTCCCTGGACAGCACGACAACCCCCAAGAGCATTACCTGGGTGGACGCCATCGGCGAAGACGCCGGCAAACACCTGCCCGCCAGTTATCGTCTTGAAGGCGACGACTTCGTGTTCATCGCCGCCGATGAAGGCATGCCCAGGCCGACCGAATTCAGCACCGGGCCGGGTCAGACCATGCGAACATTCGTACGTCGCCGGTGACCCATACACATCCGAATTTGCGACACGCTTTTCACAAGGCCTTCACTTTCCCACCTATAGGGTGAAGCCTACCTACTCCAGTGAATCCCTTGGCCCGCCACTCTCGCGGGCCTTTTTTTGCCTGCACACCAGTGGATTACACGGACCGTTTAGTGGCCGTCAGGGTGAAACACATTGGCAGTTGCGCGCTCTGGTGCTCGTACTGATCGTAGAGTTCTTCACGATTGGAATGCGGGTACTCCTGCAAGTGGCTGATCTGCAACTGCGCCGCAACCGCGCCGCTGACGATGCTCCCCAGCGTATGCACATACCAATAGGACGTCGGCCCGGCTTCGGCCTTGGTACCTTCGTAGACAATCGACTCCTGCAATACGAACGGATCGCGCTGGAAGTACGAACTGGCCGGCAACAGCGGGTTGTCGGCCCTGGGGTCGAATACTTCCAGAAACGGATGGGTTTCGTAGATCACCAGTGTGCCGCCCGGCTTTAAGGTGCTGGCCGCATGACGCATGAACAGCGCCACGTCCGGCATCCAGCCCAGCACGCCGATAGTCACCAAGGCGACATCGAACTGGCCGAGCAAATGCTCAGGCAAGTGGTGAATATCAGTCTCAATGAATTCAGGTTTGTGGGGTGAAATATGAGCCAGCTCCTGGGCCTGCTGAAGAAAAGCTCTAGACTGATCCACGCCCACCACAGAACGAGCGCCAAGCCCAAACAGCGACAGGCTCTCACGACCGTTGTTGCAGCACAGTTGCACCACGTCCTTGCCGGCAACGCCGACGTCTTGCAGCAGTGCGGTAATGGTCGGGTCCAGGCACGAAAAACCCGGCTGGGCAACCGACGCCAACAGCGCATTCCAAGTGGCGGTGCCTTTGTGCAGCGCGGCCGAAGCGTCCCAAGCGGCCTTGTTACGGGTGATTGCCTGCTGGGCTGAGGGCATGTCCATTGCGACTCCAGGATTTGAATAAAGCGGGGTTCGGAAAATAAGCCAATTGCCTGTCAGATAAAACCCTCATGCATGGCGAAACTAATCCCCGGGCCTACAGGTCACTAAGCCAATGAGCGCTCAGCCCCTGAGTGCCGCCCCCTGAAGACCTCGCCGTGGCCCATCACACCGACCTGCGTACCACTTTGTCCCTCGACAGCCTGAATTTTTTCCTGGCGGATGTACGCGACGGCCTCGGGCCTTATCTGGCGATCTACCTGTTGGCGGTACACAAGTGGGACCCGGCCAGCATCGGCGTGGTCATGACCCTGGCCGGCATTGCCGCATTGATCACCCAAGGACCTGCCGGCGCGCTGATCGACCGCACCCGCAGCAAGCGCGCAGTGATCGCGATTGCCGCAATCCTGGTGACGCTCAGTTGCCTGGTGCTGCCGTTTGTCAGCGCATTCAGTTGGGTGGCGTTGACCCAGGCCGCCAGCGCGGTGGCCGCATCGGTGTTCGCCCCAGCGATTTCCGCCATTTCCCTGGGGATCACCGGGCCGCGCGCCTTTACCCGCCGGACCGGACGCAACGAAACTTTCAACCATGCCGGCAATGCCGTGGCCGCCTTGCTGGCTGGCGGCCTGGCGTACCTGTACGGCCCGGTCGTGGTTTTTTACCTGATGGCGTTCATGGCAGTGGCCAGTGTCGTGGCGGTCAGTTGCGTGCCGGCAGCGGCCATCGACCATGACGTTGCCCGAGGCTTTGACCCGGCCCATGCCCACGACCACGAGCAGCCCTCCGGCATCAAGG
>NZ_JACARO010000137.1 GCF_013386585.1 Pseudomonas sp. P7548
CTGGCAAGCCAGCGCCTACAAAGGCTGTGTGTTTTTCAGGAATTACGTACGCGGGTGAGTTCCGATAGACCCACCTTGAGCAATCGTGCGGTCTTACTCTTGGCCAGCTCTTCCAGCCCCTCATGCTCGGTCAAGCGCGCCATCTGCGCCGCCAGGTTCACCACCAGCGCATCCCGGGCGTACACGCCGCCTTCCAATGAGTAAATCGCCGCGATCAGCTGACGCAACTCCAGCGGCAGGCGCCAACGCGCTCGCAACGCCGAGCCGTAGGCCGCGCCAAAGGTGTAGAGGGATTCACCAATCGTCTCGTCATCCAACACGCCGCCACCCTGGCGCCAATCTTCCAGGCAACGCAGCAACGCCAAGTCGCCCAGCCGGTGCAGGATACCCGCGCTGTAGCAGCGCTCATGGTCCAGCTCCAGCATGCGCGCCAGACGACGGGCGTAGTCGGCGGTGTCCTGGGACAATTGCCAGTGACGCTCGGCATAGGCCACCAAAGCCGGATCACCCAGCACCACGTTGTGCTTGAGCGCCAGGCCGAGGATCAGGTTCATGCTCTGCCCCGCCACCAGTTTGTGCAGCGCAGCAGGCAAGGTCTGCACCGGTGTGCCGTGATGACCGGCGCTGTTGGCGGCGGCGATCAGTACGGCGGTGATTTGCGGGTCCATGCGCACCCGATCTTCCAGGCGCTTGAGGTCCAGGCCATCAGCGCCCAGGCTGTGCTGCACGGCGGCTTTCACGTCGACCCGCAAGGGCGCGCCGTCGCAGGTTTCGCGGCGGCGCTCCAGGAACACTGGCAAGGTCATGCCCGGCGCCAGCGGCGGAATCTCGCAGTACACGCTCTCGCCTTCATTGAGCAGCAGGTCCTGCAGGCGCTGGGTCAGGCCTTCCATGTTCAGGGGTTTGGTCAGGTAGGCGGTCGGCGCCAGGGGCAGGGCTTCCCGTACGCTGGCACTGTCATTGCGACTGCTCAGCAGAATGAACGGCAGGGCCGGCGAGCGGCGCTTCTGGCGCACGTTGCGCAGCAGACTCAGGCCATCGATGCCCGGCAATTCCCAATCCGCCATGATCAGATCGTAGGGTTTGTCTCGCAACAACGTGGCGGCCTCGTGCCCATCGGCACACACATCCAGCCGCGCGTCGCAGCGCACATTCAATAACACTTGCTTGAGCAGATCCCGCGACCAAGGGTCCGCCTCGGCAATCAACACTCGGGGTACAGCTGGCAAATCAACAGCAGTCATCCGCACGCTCCATCGGCAATGCTTGCACCTTAGACAATCAAGGCGCCTACGTACAATGAACACGGCCTGAATGTGCGGCAATGGGCATAAAAAAACCCGCCGAAGCGGGTTTTTTCTGTCGATCAGGTCAACTTCGGCTTACAGCTCGGAGAAGCACTCTTCGATGATCGCCAAGCCTTTGTCCAGTTGCTCGTCCGGCGAGGTCAGCGGAACCAGGACGCGCAACACGTTGCCGTAGGTGCCGCAGCTCAGCAGGATCAGGCCCTTGTCACGCGCCTTGGCCACCACGGAGGCAACGGCGGCAGCGTTTGGCTTGTGGGTGTCGCCATCGTCGAACAGCTCGACCGCGATCATCGCGCCCAGGGCACGCACTTCACCGATGACCGGGTACTTGGCCTGGATCGCTTTCAGACCGGTGACCAGGCGCTCGCCGACAGCCTTGCAGCGGTCCAGCAGGTGCTCTTCTTCGAACACTTCCATCACGGCCAGGGCCGCGGCGCAAGCGATCGGGCTACCGGCGTAGGTGCCACCCAGGCCGCCGGGTGCGATGGCGTCCATGTACTCAGCCTTGCCGCACACACCGGCCAACGGGAAGCCGCCCGCGATGGATTTGGCGAAGGTGGTCAGGTCGGCGGCAACGCCCATCTGTTCCATGGCGAAGAAGGTACCGGTACGGCCGGCACCGGTTTGCACTTCGTCGGCGATCAGCAGGATGCCGTGCTTGTCGCACAGTTCACGCAGACGCTTCATGAAGGATTTAGGCGCGACGTAGAAACCGCCTTCACCCTGCACGGGCTCGATGATGATGGCAGCGATATCACGCGGCTCGGCATCGTTCTTGAAGATGCGCTCGATGCTGGCAATAGCGTCGTCGTCGCTCACACCGTGCAGTTCGTTCGGGTACGACGCGCGGAACACGCCGCCGGGCATCAGGCCCATGCCGGCCGAGTACGGCACGACTTTACCGGTGAGGCCCAGGGTCATCATGGTGCGGCCGTGGTAAGCGCCAGTGAACGCGATCACGCCAGCACGGCCAGTGGCAGCGCGGGCGATTTTCACGGCGTTTTCAACGGCTTCAGAACCGGTGGTGACCAGCAGGGTTTTCTTGGCGAAATCACCTGGGACCTTGGCGTTCACTTTTTCGCACAGTTCCACGTAAGGCTCGTAGGCCAGTACCTGGAAGCAGGTGTGAGTCAGCTTGTTCAGTTGCTCGGTCACGGCCGCGATGATTTTCGGGTGCACGTGGCCAGTGTTCAGCACGGCGATACCGCCGGCGAAGTCGATGAACTCGCGACCTTCAACGTCGGTCACGGTGGCGTTCTTCGCGGATTCGGCGAAGATCGGGTGAATCTGGCCAACACCGCGTGGTACAGCAGCTTCGCGGCGTTTCATCAGGGATGCGTTGGTCTTGCTCATAAAGTCCTCATTCGCCACTCATCGGGTGGCGTGGTCCAAGGAATACGTGGCGGGGAGGAAACTGCGGCAGCATGCGATGATCGACTGCCACAGCTTTCCCGGCCACTACGAATAACGTCTTGAAACACGCAAAGGGTCAGCGCTCTCGTGCCCTCTGCGTTTACTGCAAGCTCTTGCCGGGGCGATCAGATGCCCAGGCAGAGGTATTTGATTTCCAGGTAGTCCTCGATCCCGTACTTGGAGCCTTCACGGCCCAGGCCCGAAGCCTTGATGCCGCCGAACGGCGCCACTTCGTTGGAGATCAACCCGGTATTCACGCCGACCATGCCGTATTCCAGGGCTTCAGCCACGCGGAACACACGGCCCAGGTCGCGGGCATAGAAGTAGGAAGCCAGGCCGAACTCGGTGTCATTGGACATCGCGATCACTTCGGCTTCGTCTTTGAAACGGAACAGCGGTGCCAACGGGCCGAAGGTTTCTTCCTTCGCAACAGCGGCATCTTTTGGCACGTTGGTGAGGATGGTCGGCTCGAAGAAGTTGCCTTCCATCACCTTGCCACCGGCCAGCAGCGTGGCGCCTTTTTTCAGCGCGTCGGCGATATGTTCCTGCACCTTGGCCACGGCTTTTTCGTCGATCAGCGGGCCAGTGGTGGTGCCTTCTTCCAGACCGTTGCCGATCTTGAGCTTGGCCACCGCCACCTTGAGTTTTTCAGCGAACGCGTCGTACACCGANNTCGTCGAACACGATGAACGGTGCGTTACCGCCCAGCTCCAGGGAGACTTTCTTGATGTCCTTGGCGCATTCGGCCATCAACTGGCGGCCAATTTCGGTCGAGCCGGTGAAGGACAACTTGCGCACGATCGGGTTGCCTGTCAGCTCGCCGCCGATGTCGCCGGCGCTGCCGGTGACCACGCTCAGCACGCCTTTCGGGATACCGGCACGGTGCGCCAG
>NZ_JACARO010000138.1 GCF_013386585.1 Pseudomonas sp. P7548
ATCAAGATCAAAAGCAAGAGCACAGCGGCCTGACAGCCGGCTTGAGTGGTGTAGATCAAGAGCGAAAAGCTATCGCTGGTTTGATTGGGCTTGTGGGTGTACCGAGATGCCTGACGCGGCGCCATCACTGTGGGAGCTGGCTTGCCTGCGATGGTATCAACTGGTTATGCCTGTTTCACCGAGGTGCCTGCATCACCAGCAAGCCAGCTCCTACACGTATCTGCTTTTGATCCAACCACTCAGGTCGGCTACTAGGCCGCCGTGCTCTTGCTTTTGATTTTGATCTGGGGCGCCCCGTCAAACACGCTGGCCGAACGCAGGCTTGAATCCGTGGGTAACCCGGCAGGACGCCGGGTTAGCCGTCCTGGGCCAAGGATGGCCCATGACGGCGGC
>NZ_JACARO010000139.1 GCF_013386585.1 Pseudomonas sp. P7548
GTTTTGGGCGGTCGAAAAGCAGACCTTACTATCAGCGACGCTCACCCATGAGCCTAAGCCCAAGCCCCTTCACATCAAAACCCCTTCTCCCTGATCAACTCAATAAGCGCCCTCAACCCGGCAGGCACATGGCGTCGACCCGGGTAATAGAGGCGCAGCTTGTCATAGGCGGGCGTCCAGTCTTCCAGCACGCGTACCAGTGTTCCTTGCGTGAGGTCCGTGGCGGCGTTCCATTCCGTCAGGTAAGTCAGCCCCATTCCCGCTCTGGCGGCTTGAAGCATCAAAGTGGGGTTATCAAGCGTCAGCGCACCTTGTACATCCACCGCAATCGCTTCACCGTGACGTGCAAACTCCCAACGATAGATCGCACCGCTCGGCATTCGACTGCGTATGCACTCATGGGCGCCCAGATCCAGGGGGCTTAAAGGGGCAGGGCGCCTGGCAAAGTAGGCAGGGCTGCCCAATACCGCGAACCGCTGAGGCGGACTGATATCGACAGCGATCATATCTTGCGCAACGCTATCGCCCAGGCGGATCCCGGCATCAAATCCTTGCGCCACGATATCGACAAGGCGCCCTTCAGTGACGATATCCACCTTCATTTGCGGATAGCGCTGCATGAACTCCAGCAGCAGTGGCATCACCTGCTTGGCGGCGCCTGCTGAAGTATTAAGGCGCAGAGTACCGCTCGGTGCGGCCTGACTATTCCCCGCTTGTTCTAGCGCCATACGGATGGTCGACAGGGCGGGCGTCACCGTGCGCACAAACTCCGCGCCAATCTCCGAAAGGGACACGCTGCGCGTCGTGCGATTGAACAATCGCACACCCATTCGTGCCTCAAGCGCGGCGACCAAGTGACTCAGCGCCGACGTCGACACATTCAACTCTGTCGCCGCCGCCCGAAAGCTGCGATGCCGGGCGACTGCCAAGATTGCTTCCAGCTCGTTCAATCCCGATGTGTTCATTGTCCTGAATTGCTCATCAAGTCGTTCCGATTTGTGCGGATTATCAGATCAATCATAGTGGCTTACCGTAGGGCATACCAATTGAGTGCCTTCGGAGGCTCCATGCTTCAGATCAACCAGATCTACATAAATGGTCAGTTCGTGACGCCCCACGGTGAAGAACGATTCGACCTGTTCAACCCCGCGACCGCCGAGCCCATTGCTCAGGTCCGCCTGGCTGACGAGCACGACGCAATCAGCGCGATCAGCGCCGCCAAACAGGCATTTCCCGAGTTTTCCCGTACACCCAAAGCGACGCGCGTTATTTACCTCAAGCGCATGCACGCAGCCGTAGCCTCTGTAGAAGCGGAGCTCACTGCCGCCATTATTCTTGAGTACGGAGCGCCGTTATCGCGTGCGCAATGGATGGCCAAGCATGCCGCGAGCGTGCTGCTGGACGCCGCAAACGTATTGGATGATTACGTCTTTACACGGCGCATCGGTATCGCCGAAGTGACCCTGCAACCCCTCGGCGTTGCCGGGCTCATCACACCTTGGAACAGCAATGCCGGTTTCATCTGCGGCAAGCTGGCTGCGGCGTTAGCCGCCGGGTGTACGGCGGTGATAAAACCCAGCGAAATGAGCGCCCTGCAGACCTCCATCGTCACGCGCGCGTTGCACGAAGCGGGTTTGCCGCCAGGAGTGTTCAACATCGTCACGGGCCGAGGTGAAACCGTCGGTGCCGTGCTGAGCACGCACCCGGATATTGCGAAAGTCTCGTTCACCGGGTCTACCGCCGTCGGCAAACAAATCCTGCGTGCCGGCGCTGAAACCTTGAAACGAATCACGCTCGAATTGGGTGGGAAATCTCCGGTACTGATTCTCGAGGATGCCGATCTCGCTAGCGCTGTACCCATGGCCATTCAAGCCGGTTTCATGAACAGCGGCCAAGCCTGTATCGCCGGCACCCGCATTCTTGTACCCGCCCACCGCCTGGCAGAAGTCGAAGCATTGATGGTCGAGGCAGTGGCGAAGGTCCAGGCGGGTGACCCCAATGACCCTGCCACCAGCGTTGGCCCCATGGTGAGCCTCAAGCAATGGCAGCGCGTCCAGCGATACATACACATCGGCATGGAAGAGGGCGCCCGCTTATTGGCCGGTGGTCCAGGATTGCCAGAGGGCGTCACCACGGGTTGGTTTGTGAAACCTACGGTCTTCAGCCGTGTGTCGAACCAGATGACCATCGCTCGTGAAGAGATTTTCGGCCCCGTCCTGTCGATCATCACCTACAGCGACGAGGAAGAAGCCCTGGCGATAGCCAATGACACGGCCTACGGCCTCCAGGCGTACATCCTGTCTTCGGATCTGCCAAAGGCCCACGCACTGGCCACGCGCATCGAGGCGGGCCGCGTGCTTATCAATACGTTGGCCCACGAACCTCGCGCCCCCTTTGGTGGGTTCAAACAGTCAGGTATCGGCCGCGAGTGCGGGACGTTCGGTTTGGAGGCATTTCTGGAGCCAAAATCCGTCCTGTCCTGACAAAACGGCATGCCGTTGGGGAAATCGATGCAAAGTGTTTCTGCATTTTTGGTATGGTGCAGCACATTTTCACAAGGATTGATCTTTTATCCGCAGGATGCGGCGTCGACCTTCTTCAACGAGATGCTGTAGAAATGCCTGAACCGATACCGATCAAGGATCACGAAAAAGAAAACCGCCTGGTCAACAAGCGCCTGCTTGCCTGCGCACTGCTGGTGATTGGCATCACCTGCGCCCTGGTTGGGCGCATGTATTTTCTGCAGGTGGTGCAGTACGACTACCACTCCACGATTTCTGAAAACAACCGCGTCCATGTATTGCCGATCACCCCGACCCGCGGGCTGATTTATGACCGCAACGGCGTCGTCCTCGCTGACAACCGCCCCAGCTACAACTTGACCATCACCCGCGAGCGCACCACCGACCTCAAGGGCGAACTGGACGCTATCGTCAGCCTGTTGCATCTGCCAGCCGAAGACCGTGCTGTGTTTGACAAGGCGCTCAAGCAAGCCCGCCATCCTTTTGTGCCCGTCACGCTGTTCTATGAACTGACCGAAGAACAGATCGCTGTATTGGCGGTGAACGAATTCCGTTTGCCTGGCGTAGACGTCGAGCCGCAATTTGTCCGCCATTATCCATTGGGCGCGCATTTCGCCCATTCCATTGGCTACGTCGGCCGCATCAACGAGAAAGAATCCAAGGCCCTCGACTCGGTGGAATACCGCGGTACCCAGTCCATCGGCAAAACCGGTATCGAACGCTTCTACGAGTCCGAACTGCACGGCCACGTAGGGTACGAAGAGGTCGAGACCAACGCCCAGGGCCGTGTGTTGCGCGTGCTCAAGCACACCGACCCGATTCCCGGCAAAAACATCGTATTGAGCCTCGACGTTCACCTCCAGGAAGCCGCTGAAGAAGCCCTGGGCGATCGTCGCGGTTCGGTGGTCGCCCTCGACCCGCAGACCGGCGAAGTACTGGCCATGGTCAGCAAGCCGAGCTTCGACCCCAACAGTTTTGTGACCGGGATCAGCTTCAAGGAATACGCCGCCCTGCACGATTCCATCGACCGCCCGCTGTTCAATCGCGTACTGCGCGGGCTGTACGCGCCGGGTTCGACCATCAAACCCGAGGTGGCCATCGCTGGCCTCGACAGCGGTGTGGTCACGGCGCAAACCCGCGTGTTCGACCCCGGTTACTACCAGTTGCCCGATTTTGACCACAAATACCGCAACTGGAACCACAGCGGCGACGGCTGGGTGGACATGGATGCCGCGATCATGCGGTCCAACGACACCTACTTCTATGACTTGGCCCACAAGCTCGGCATTGATCGTCTGCACGATTACCTGGCCGAGTTCGGCCTTGGCCAGAAAGTGTCCCTGGACATGTTCGAAGAGTCNNCAGGGCTACATGCAGGTCACGCCGCTGCAATTGGCCCAGGCCACCGCGCTGATCGCCAACAAAGGCGTGTGGAACCGACCGCACCTGGCCAAGACGATCAACGGCGTGCCGCCGGTGGATAATAACCCGATGCCAAGGATCACGGTTTCACCCGGGAACCAGGGCTGGCGGCGGGTTGCGCGCTTCCAGGCTTGGGATGGCATCAGGCCTGCTGACTCTTCGAACATGTCCAGGGACACTTTCTGGCCAAGGCCGAACTCGGCCAGGTAATCGTGCAGACGATCAATGCCGAGCTTGTGGGCCAAGTCATAGAAGTAGGTGTCGTTGGACCGCATGATCGCGGCATCCATGTCCACCCAGCCGTCGCCGCTGTGGTTCCAGTTGCGGTATTTGTGG
>NZ_JACARO010000140.1 GCF_013386585.1 Pseudomonas sp. P7548
CGCCGGCAAGCCGGCTCCTATAGGGATGGGGTTGTTCAGGCCTGTTTGGCCAGCAGTTCCAGGCCTTCGTGCAGCGCCGGGAACAGGCTGTTGTTGAAGTTGTTCCAGCGCAGTTCGAGGATGGTGTCTTCCGGGGAAATCTCGGTTTTCAGCACGTCGTGGAACACCTCGCCCGAGTCAATGCCGTTGTCCACGTAGTGGAACGAGGCGCCGGTGAGGTACAGCGGCTCGCACGGTTTGGTTTCCTTGGTCGCCCAGTCCACCACCGCCTGGCCCCGTGCGCCGTACAGGGCGTTCCAGGTGGCGTACGCGCCACGACGCTCGTAAGGCGATTCGATACGGGTGATGCCCGGGTGGATGTTCATGATGCGCCGCGCAAACGGCGCGCCCGGGCGCACCAGCTCATCGAGGATCACCAGCAAGCCATCGAGCACCACGATGTCTGCCTTCAGTTCCACCAGGGTGTCGTACAGCCGGCGTTCGAAATCCTGTTTGCCGGCGATATGCTCGGCGCTGCCCCGTGGCAGGCGGCGGTAGGTGGACGGCACGCTCAATAGCAAGTCGTTGACCAGGTTGCCCTGCACCCGCAGGTCGGCGGGGTACAGCCACTGGCGGCCCGGCTGGTAGGCAAAGCCATAGTCCTTGACCAACTGCTGATCGCGCGGGTTCTGCTCGTCATCGTCGTACACCACGCCCACCAGGTTGTAGGCCAGGCCCAGCGGCGTGTCGTTGAGCGACCCCACCAGAAACTCCAGCACCGACTTCATGTAGCGCTCATGGTCCTTGTAGGCCACTGGCTGCCCGGCCTTGTCGGCGGCGGCATTTCTCAGGGACCAGACATACACCAGGTTCTTTTTCGTCATTGTTTCGCTCTCGCTGGATGAACTGCGCACGGCCTTGATGCACGTGCGCCTACAGAACAAGAACGAACCAGCCCCCCGCCGATTTATCCACCACGGCCACCGCCTGGCACATCGCGCTAAATACTCGCCCCGGCGCTTCGTTTGTCATGGGTAAGGGTCTGTGTGCCCAGCCCCATTTTTCACTCTCCGGGATGTATTTATGACCAACCCCAAACGCGGCGCCTTCCATGGCCTGCTCGCCCTGCTCAGGCCTTTTCGTGCCATCGTGACGGTTTCCGTCGCCCTCGGCATGGTCGGCGGCCTGGCCATCACGTTGCTGCTGGCCACCATCAACAATGCCCTGCACTCGGCCAACGGCATGACCCAGGGCGTGGTCCTGACCTTTGCGGCGCTGTGTGTGGTGGCACTGGTCAGTTCGATCATTTCGGACATCGGCACCAATTACGTCGGGCAACGCATCATTGCCGCCCTGCGCAAAGACCTGGGCGAGAAGGTGCTGTCGGCGCCCATCGGGCAGATCGAGCGCTACCGCTCCCACCGGCTGATCCCGGTGCTGACCCATGACGTCGACACCATCAGCGACTTTTCCTTCGCGTTCACGCCGCTGGCGATTGCCGCCACCGTGACCCTCGGTTGCCTGGGCTACCTGGCCTACCTGTCGGTGCCGATGTTCCTGATGATGGTGGTGGCAATCATCATCGGCAGCGCCGTGCAGTTCATTGCCGGTGGCAAAGGCATCCAGGGGTTCGACCTGGCGCGCACCCACGAGGATGAGTTGCAGCGCTACTACAACGCGATTGCCTCCGGCGCCAAGGAACTGCGCATGCACCGGCCGCGACGCTTTCGCATGAACACCCACCGCATCCAGGAAACCGCCGACCGCATCAGCGATATCCAGGTGCGTTCGGTGAACATCTACATCCTGGCCAAGACCTTTGGTTCGATGCTGTTCTTTGTGGTCATCGGCCTGGCATTGGCGATGCAAGCCTACAACCCCAACCCGGACCCGACGGTGATCACCGGTTTCGTGCTGGTGCTGCTGTACATGAAAGGCCCACTGGAACACTTGCTGGGTTATCTGCCGGTGGTGGGCAAGGCGAAGATTGCCTTTGGCCGCATCAGCGAGCTGTCCGAACGTTTCTCGTCGCCTGAGCCGCACCTGTTGATGGACGACAGCGAAGCACCCACGCCGGTGGTCAACAGCCTGGAACTGCGCGAGGTGAGCTACAGCCCACCGGCCGTGGAAGGCAGCGCGCCCTTCCACCTGGGGCCGATCAACCTGAGCATCAAGCAGGGCGATATCGTGTTTATCGTCGGCGAAAACGGCAGCGGCAAGACCACGCTGATCAAGCTGCTGCTGGGCCTGTACCCGCCCCACTCCGGTGAAATCCGCCTCAACGACGAGGCCGTGAGCGCGCCGGATCGCGATGATTATCGCCAACTGTTCACGACCATCTTCTCCGACTACTACCTGTTCGATGACCTGGTGCAGGGCAGCGCCACGCAGTCGCTGGACAGCGCCGCCAAGTACCTGGAGCGACTGGAGATCGCGCACAAGGTCAGCGTGAAGGATGGGGTATTCAGCACCACTGACCTGTCCACCGGCCAGCGCAAGCGCCTGGCCCTGGTCAACGCCTGGCTGGAAGAACGCCCGGTGCTGGTGTTCGACGAATGGGCCGCCGACCAGGACCCGGCCTTCCGCCGCATTTTCTATACCGAGCTGCTGCCGGACCTCAAGCGCCTGGGCAAGACCATCATCGTGATCAGCCACGACGACCGTTATTTCGACATCGCCGACCAGCTGGTGCGCCTGCGCGCCGGGCAAGTCGTGCACGCGATGGAACCGGCGTGAATTTTGTTTTCCGGTTTTCCCAGGTAGGAACGTCTCACTAGTGGTAATGAGAACTAACCTCAATAAACACCTTGAACTGCCCACTTAAAACATAGAAGAGAAAGCATCCATGTCAGCACGACTCGGTCTCAGCCCCCTGAGCAAAGCGTTATCCATGCGACGGGCCCTGAACATCAACCTCCTTCCGAGTGCCCTGGCACTGGCGGTGTCACTGCCGATCGCAGGCTATGTACAGGCTCAAGAGATCGAGTTGAATATTCCCGCCCAGTCGCTGGGGAGCGCGCTGCAGGAATTCGGTCGCCAGACCAACGTGCAAGTGCTGTACAGCCCGAGTGATGTCGAGGGCAAGAACAGCACCGCGATCAAGGGCAAGATGGAGCCACAACGGGCCATCGACACCCTGCTGGGCGGAACCCAGACCACCCACAGCCTCAACGGCAACACCCTGACGGTGAGCGCTGTCGGCGCGACGACCGGGCTGGAACTGAGCCCCACCCAGGTGACCGGCAACATGCTGGGCAACGTCACCGAAGGCTCAGGCTCCTACACGCCGGGAACCATTGCCACCGCGACCCGCTTGACCCTGACCCCACGCCAGACCCCGCAGTCGATTACGGTCATTACCCGTCAGCACATGGAAGACTTCGGCCTGAACAACGTCGATGACGTGATGCGCCACACCCCGGGCATCACCGTGTCGGCCTATGACACCGAGCGTACCAACTACTATTCCCGGGGTTTCTCGGTCGACAGCTTCCAGTACGACGGCATCCCGTCCGCGGTGCGCAACGTGGGCTACTCGGCGGGCAACACCCTGAGCGACATGGCCATCTATGACCGCGTCGAAATTCTCAAGGGCGCTACGGGCCTGCTCAATGGTGCGGGCTCGCTGGGTGCGACCATCAACCTGATCCGCAAGAAGCCGACCTCGGAGTTCAAGGGCCATGTGGATGTGGGCGCCGGTTCCTGGGACAACTACCGCAGCGAAGTCGATGTCAGCGGCCCGCTGACCGACAGCGGCAATGTCCGCGGGCGCGCCGTCGCGGCGTACCAGGACAAAAAGTCCTTCATGGACCATTACTCGCGCAAGACCGAGACCTATTACGGCATCACCGAATTCGACCTCTCCCCCGACACGATGCTGACCCTGGGCTTCGACTACCAGGACAACACCCCGAAAGGTTCGAGCTGGTCCGGCTCCTTCCCGCTGGTCAACTCCAACGGCAGCATCAACAAGATGCCGCGTTCCTACAACAACGGTACCGACTGGAGTTCCTGGCAGCAAAACACCCGTACCGCCTTTGCCATGCTCGAACATGACATGGGTGACGGCTGGGTCACCAAGTTCCAGCTCGACCACAAGATCAACAGCTACCATGCCGACCTCGCGTCCATCCAGTTCGTGCAACCCGCGGCCGATGGCACGGCAGAGATCAATGCACAGAAGTACACCGGCGAAACCAAGAGCACCACAGCCGACCTGTACGCCACCGGGCCTTTCAGCCTGTTCGGCCGCGACCATGAACTGGTGGTGGGCGGCTCGATCGGCACCTCGCGCTGGCAGGGCAAAGGCTATTGGTCGCCGGAATGGCCAGGCGGCAACAAAGTCGACTTCTACAACTGGAACGGCAACCTCGGCAAACCTATCTACGGCCCGCCCCAGCAGTACACGGACGACGTCGTTCGCCAGACCGGCTACTACGTGACCACGCGCCTGAACGTGATCGATGACCTGAACGTGATTCTGGGTGGCCGCGTGGCCAACTACCACATCACCGGCAATAACCCTTCCTACAAGGAAACCGGACGGTTCATCCCGTATGCCGGCGTGATCTACGACCTGAACGACAACTTCTCGGCCTACGCCAGCTACACCGACATTTTCAAACCGCAGGAAAGCTATATCAAGGATCGCAACGAGAAACTGGTGGATCCGGATGAAGGCCAGAACTACGAGCTGGGTCTCAAGGGCGAATTCTTCGGCGGACGCCTGAACACCAGCATTGCCTACTTCGAGGTTCACGAGAGCAATCGCGCCATTTCGGATGATGCCTGGAACAATTCGAACCCTACACCACCGAACTACGCGTTCAAGGGTTCCAAGGCCATCACCAAGGGTTACGAGGCTGAGATTTCCGGCGAGCTGAGCCCGGGCTGGCAAGTCCAGGGCGGGTACACCCACAAGGTGGTACGCGACGACGACGACAAGAAAATCTCCACCTTCGAGCCCGAGAACCAGGTCAACCTGAACACGACCTACAAGCTCAAGGGCGATCTGGACAAGTTCACCATCGGCGGCGGTGTACGCTGGCAGAGCAAGGCCTGGAACGAAATCTACAACCAGCCGCTGGACAGGAACCAGGACATCACCCAGAAATCCTACTGGCTGGTTGACCTGATGACCCGCTATCAGGTCACCAAGAACCTGTCGGCGACCGTCAACTTCAACAACATCTTCGACAAGTCCTACTACACCAACGTGGGCTTCTACAACTCGGCCATCTACGGTGAGCCGCGCAACGTGATGGTCAGCACCCGCTGGGACTTCTGACCTGACACCTCGATCGCCTGAGGCGGTCCAACGAACGCCCGATGAGCGCCCTGCTTTCATCGGGCGTTTTTGCAGGTGCGCCTTAATACCCGTGCATAAAAAAACCGGATCATGGATCCGGTTTTTTCATGCCCCTCCCGTTACTCCATGGCGTTCACCAGGCTGGCGATGAACACCGCGCTGTCGATGATGCCGTCATGGTCCGTGTCGATCATCACCGAACGCTCGACACGGCCCTGGCCGAGTACCGCTGCCATGTGCTGCTCGATCAGGTCCTTGAAGCGCCCTGCCCGACTCATGGAAGCCCACCAGCAACTGACCGGCGCCTGGATCGGCTTGAAGTCGGCTGCGCTCATGCGCTCGCTCAGGGCACGGTCGACGTCCCAGGAGATCTGCGCTTCGTTGCCGCGCAACAACTCCTCCTTGATGTCGGTGAACGCCTCGCCCAGGGTCTGTTCAGCCCAGGCCACGAACGCCTGCCATTGGCCGCCTTCATCGTCAGCCTCGCGTTGGCACTGCTGCCAGGCGCCTTCGATCTGCTCGGCAAACGCCGGGAACATCACGCCCAGCAAGGCAGCGCGTCGCTCATTCGCCGACACGTCGCGATCCTCTTCGGTGACCACTGCATCCCAGTAAGGCGTGAGCCATTGCGGCGGCGCCGCATCGATCCAGCCCACAAACTCCACCTCGCGCCCCGCTTGCTCCAGGCCATGGGCGACTTCCATCGCCAGGTTCCCGCCCAACGACCAACCCGCCAGGCGGAATGCGCCCTGTGGCTGGGCCGCCAGCAGCTGCGCGGTGTAGTCCTCGACCATCACCTGCCATTGAGGCACCGCCGCCCCCTCTTCCGCCAAGGCACGGCACATCACGCCATACACCGGGCGCTGCTCGCGCAGCGCCAGGGCGATGGCGGTGTAGCAATGCACCGAGCCAAAGCTTGGGTGGAACAGGAACAACGGCGTGCCTTCGCTGCGGTTATTAAGCTTGACCAGCAATGAACTGCGCCCATCGCCCTGCAGGCAACTGACTTGCCCGCGCACCGTCGGGTTGAGCATCAACTGGCTGACGGACAAACCAACGCCACTGACCTTGCGGATGCGCTCCTTGAGCATCAGCACCAACAGGGAATGGCCACCGAGTTCGAAGAAGTTGTCGTTCATCCCGACACGCTCCACCCCCAGCACCTCGCACCAGAGGGCCGCGACTTGCCGCTCGATCTCGCTCCGGGGCGCCTCGTACTGCTCGGCGCCCTGGGCTTGCGGCTTGGGCAGCGCCTTGCGGTCCAGCTTGCCGTTGGGGCTCAACGGCATCTGCGCCAGCAGCACCCATTGCGCCGGCACCATGTAGTCCGGCAACTGCGCGGCCAGGTGCGCGACCAGCGGCTCTTTCCAGTCCTCACAAGGCTGTTGCAGCACCAGGTAACCCACCAGGTGCGTGCCCTCCACCGCCAGCACAGCGGCTTCACGCACACTGGCATGCTCCAGCAGGCGCGCTTCGATTTCACCCAGCTCGATGCGCAACCCGCGCAGTTTGACCTGATGGTCAATGCGCCCGGCGTATTCGATCACGCCGTCGTCGCGATAGCGCGCCAGGTCCCCGGTGCGGTACAGGCGCTCGCCGCTGCCGAACGGGTCGGTCACGAAGCGTTCGGCGGTCAGCGCGGCACGACGGTGATAGCCGCGCGCCAAGCCCATCCCGCCCAGGTACAACTCACCCAACACGCCGACCGGCGCCGGCGCCAGGTTGTCGTCCAGCACGTAACAGCCCAGGTTGGCGATCGGCCGGCCAATCGGCACGGCGTCACGGCCTTCTTCCACACAGGACCAGTGGGTCACATCGATAGCGGCTTCGGTCGGCCCGTACAGGTTGTACAACCCGGCCTGGGGCAACTTGGCGAAGACTTGCTGCTGGGCGTCGGCAGGCAAGGCCTCACCGCTGCACACAATGCGTTGCAGGCTCAGGCACGAAGCAACCGTGGCGTCCTGCAGGAAGGCCTGCAACATCGACGGCACAAAATGCAGCGTGGTGATCCGTTGCGCGTTGATCAGGCTGACCAGCTTGGCCGGGTCACGATGATCGCCAGGCGCGGCCACCACCAGGCGTGCGCCGGTCATCAACGGCCAGAAGAACTCCCACACCGACACGTCAAAGCTGAACGGAGTTTTCTGCAGGACGCTGTCGCTCGCCTCCAGGCCATACGCCTGCTGCATCCAGCACAACCGGTTGGTCAGCGCGGCATGGCGGTTGCCGGCGCCCTTGGGTTGGCCGGTGGAGCCCGAGGTGTAGATCACGTAGGCCAGGTTTTCGCGGTCGACCGGCACGTCCGGGTTGTGCTCGCTGTAGGCATCCAGCCAGGCATCACCCTCCTCCAGCACCAGGCTTTGCACGCCAGCGGGCAGCGGCAATTGCGCCAAGAGGTGCGCCTGGGTCAACAGCAGTTGCACGCCACTGTCCTGCAGCATGTAGGCGAGTCGGTCACGCGGGTATTCCGGGTCCAGCGGCACATAGGCACCACCGGCCTTGAGCACCGCCAACAGGCCGACCACCATTTCCATCGAGCGCTCCACCGCCAGCCCCACCAGCACATCCGGGCCAACACCCGCCGCGATCAAGCGATGGGCCAGGCGGTTGGCACGCGCATTCAACTGGGCGTAACTCAAGGCCTGCCCGGCAAACGCCAACGCAGGCGCGTTCGGTGTGCGCACCACTTGGGCTTCGATCAATTGGTGCACGCCCTGGTCCAGCGGGTACGTTTGGGCCGTGGCGTTCCAGGCCTTCACCACCACCTCGCGCTCAGCGCTTGGCAGGGACGGCAACGCCGCCAGCCGTTGGGACTCATCGCTGGCCATCGCGTGCAGCAACTGCACGAAATGCTCGGCCAGGCGTTGAATATGCGCGGCACTGAAGCTGTGGCGGTCGTAATTGAATTCCAGGCCCAGTGTGTCGCCAATCGCCAACAGCACGGTCAACGGATAGTGGGTCTGCTCCAGGCTTTGCACCGCACCGAAACGCAGCCCCGACGGCGCGCTCTGCTCCAGCGCCTCGGACACCGGGTAGTTTTCGAACACCAGGATACTGTCGAACAACGCCTCACCGCCCAACGCGGCCCAGCGCTGGATCTCGAACAGCGGCGTATGCTCCTGCTCGCGCAAGCGCACGTTCTGCGCCTGCACCTGTTGCAGCCACTGGCTGACCGGCAGTTGCGCATCCGGGGTTGCCACCACCGGAAGGGTGTTGATAAACAGGCCCACCTGCTGTTCGATCCCGCGCAGTTCCGTCGGGCGCCCGGCCACGGTGGCACCGAAGGCCACGGTCGCCTGGCCGGTGTGGTGCGCCAGCAGCAAGAGCCACGCGCCTTGCACCAGGGTATTGAGGGTCACTTTGTTGCGCTGGGCAAACACCTTCAGGTGTTCGGTCTGCGCGGCATCCAGGCTCAACCGATGCTCGCCGTTGGCTTCGGCGCCATCGCCTTGTGCGCCATGGGCCAGGCGGGTCGGCTGCTGCAAGTGCTTGAGCTGATCTTTCCAGAACGCTTCGCTGACCGATTTGTCCTGTGCCTGCAACCACGCGATGTAGTCGCGGTAACGCCCGGCCGGTGCCGGCAAGGATTCCCCTGCGTACTGCTGCAGCACTTCGCCGAACAGTTGGGAGCCACTCCAGCCGTCCATCAGGATGTGGTGGTTGGTGTAGATAATGTGGTGACTGGACGCGCCGGTGCACACCACCGACAGGCTCAGCAACGGCGCCTGTTCCAGTACAAAGCCCTGGGTCCGGGCCGACGCGGCCAGGGCCTCAAGGGCCTCGTCCAGGTCCGCGCGCTGCTGCCAATCCAGCGTCTCAAACGGCATGCGCACCTGTTTGTGGACCACCTGCAGAGGTTGCTCCAGCTCGGCCTGCCACAGGAAACCACTGCGCAGGATTTCATGGCGATCAACCGCCGCCTGCCAGGCCTGATTGAAGCGCGCGACATCCAGGCCTTGCACATCGATGCGCATCTGGTTGATGTAATCACCGGAGCCTTCGCCATACAACGACTGGAACAACATGCCCTGCTGCATGGGCGATAACGGGTAAAGGTCCTCGACCTCGGCGACGTTCAGCGCCAAGCCATCCAGTTGGTCTTGGGAGAGTCGTGCCAGGGGGAAGTCAGACGGTGTCACACCCTGGTGGGCCGACTCGCAGCAGTGGTCGATCAAGGCCTTGAGTTCCGTGGCGTAGTCATCGGCCAGGCGTTGCACCGTCGCTTCAGCGAACATCTCGCGGCTGAAACTCCAGTTCAGTTTGAGTTCACCACCGTAGACCTGGCCATTGAGCTCCAGCCAGTTCCCCAGCGGCGCGTCCGGGCTTTGCTCGGCGCCGCTGGCGTCGCCGGAAGGCACGAACAGACCGTCCTGCTCGGCGCTGTCGAAGCTGGCATCGAACTGCCCCAGGTAGTTGAAGGTGATGCGTGGCCGAGGCAACGCGGCCAGCGCCTGTTGCGCCTCGGCAGTGCCCAGGTAGCGCAGCGCACCGAAGCCGATGCCCTTGTCGGGCACTGCACGCAGTTGTTCCTTGATCTGCTTGAGGGAATCGGCCAGGGAGTCCTTCGGCACCAGTTTCAGCGGATACAGGCTGGTGAACCACCCCACGGTGCGGGTCAGGTCGATGTCGTCGAACAGGTCTTCACGGCCGTGGCCTTCCAGGCGAATCAGCAGCGCTTCATCACCGGTCCAGCGCACGATGACCCGGGCCAGCGCCGTCAGCAACAGGTCGTTGATCTGGGTGCGGTAGGCACTCGGCGCGTCTTGCAACAAGCGACGGGTGTAGCCGCCGTCCAGGTGGGTGCTCACGCTCAGCGCCAGGTGGTTGCTGAGGCTGGCGTGCGGGTTGGCGACAGGCAAGCCGGTCGGGCTGCCTTGCAATTGCGTCTGCCACCAGGCCAGTTCGTGTTCCAGCGCCGCGCTGCGGGCGTAGGTTTGCAGCCGTTCGGCCCAGGCGCGCGTGGCGCTGGTCTTGGCAGGCAGCACCACGGCAGCGCCTTGAACGAGTTGCTGATAGGCGCTTTGCAGGTCTTCCAGCAGGATGCGCCAGGACACGCCGTCCACCACCAAGTGGTGGATCACCAACAGCAAACGCTGGGAGCCATCGGCCAATTGCGCCAACACCGCACGCAACAAAGGCCCGGCGCCCAGGTCCAGGCTGCGCTGAGCCTCTTCGCCCAACGCATCCAGTTCCTCGACGGTCTCCAGGTTGGTCTGCCACAGCACCTGCGCGGCGTCAGCGGGTTGCGGCGCCCGATACGCGGCGTGCCAACCGGCCAGGCCTTCGACAAACCCGGTGCGCAAGGCGTCGTGATGCGCCATCAGTGCCTGCAACGCCGCCACCAGGGCGGCCACCTGCAAAGGCTGGTGCGGTTGCAGCACCACGGACTGGTTCCAGTGGTGACGTTGGGGAATGTCATCGGCAAAAAATGCCTGCTGGATCGGCAGCAGCAACAACGCGCCGGTCTGTGCCGACTGGTCCAGCACCACCGCGCCCTCGCCTTCGCGCGCCACGGCCGCCAGGCTCTGCACGGTCTGGTGCTGGAACAAATCCTTGGGCGTGAAGCGCACACCGGCCTGGCGGGCGCGGCTGACCACCTGGATCGAAATGATCGAGTCGCCGCCCAGTTCGAAGAAGTTGTCATGCAGGCCGACCTGCGGCAGGCGCAGCACGTCGGACCAGATCGCGGCGATCTTCTGTTCCAGCTCGCTCTGGGGCGCCACGTAGACTTGCTGCATCTGGCTCACGTCAGGCAACGGCAAGCCCTTGCGGTCGAGCTTGCCGTTGGGCGTCAACGGCATCTGGGCCAGGAACATCAAGTGCGTCGGTACCATGTAGTCCGGCAAACGGGTTTTCAAGGCGCGGCGCAAGGCCTCGCGGCCGTTGGACTGGGCCACGGCATCGTCCAGCAAGGTCGGGGCCAGCGGCACAATATAGGCCACCAGTTGCTTGCC
>NZ_JACARO010000141.1 GCF_013386585.1 Pseudomonas sp. P7548
CCGAGGCCTGGAACTCAACGCCGCCAAGGCTGTGCAGGTCGTACTGATGGCTATGGATTTCCGCACGCACCCGGCCAGGGTGGGGCGACAGCAACAGGATGCGATTGCCCACCACCAACGCCTCTTCGATGGAGTGGGTGACGAACAACAGGGTGAAGCGCACCTCCTCCCAGAGCAGCAGTAACTCTTCCTGCATCTTGCGTCGAGTCAAGGCATCGAGGGCGGCGAAGGGCTCGTCCATCAACAGGATTTTCGGTTGCATGGCCAAGGCGCGGGCGATGGCGACGCGGGCTTTCATGCCGCCGGACAGGGTATGGGGGTAGGCGTCGGCGAAGGCGCTGAGACCGACCTTGTCGAGGTAGTGCAAGGCGCGTTCTTCGGCTTCGCGGCGCTTGAGGGTCTTGGACGCCAGCAATGGAAACATCACGTTCTGCTTGACGGTCTTCCACGGCGGCAACTGGTCGAATTCCTGGAACACAACGATGCGGTCGGGGCCTGGCTGTTCGACTTTTTGCCCCTGCAGGCGGATCTCACCTTCGCAGGGCTTGATAAAGCCGGCGATGGATTTGAGCAGCGTGGATTTACCACAGCCCGACGGGCCGAGCAG
>NZ_JACARO010000142.1 GCF_013386585.1 Pseudomonas sp. P7548
CTCCTACAAAGGGTGTGGGGTGTGAGATGGGGTTTGTGTCAGGTGGGCTGGGCTTCGAGCCAGGTGGCGTGGCAGCTTTCGCGCATGGTTTCGCGCAGCCACTTGTGGGCCGGGTCTTTGTCGAAGCGCGGGTGCCAGGATTGGGCCAACACCAAGGTGGGCAAGGAGATCGGCAGCGGGAAGGCGCGCAACGGCAGCTTCAGGCGGTTGGCACTCAGCAACGCTTCCTTGGGCACCGGCAGGAGCAGATCGGAATCGGGCAGCATGAACATCGCGCCGTGGAAGCCTGGGGCAATCATCGCGACACGGCGCTCCAGGCCCAGGGCATTCAGCGCGGTGTCGATCGGCCCGCGGGCCTTGCCACGCCGCGAGATGCTGATGTGGGAATAGCTGGCGAAGCGTGCGGCGGTGATCTCTTCGTCAAACAACGGGTGGTCTTCCCGGGCGAGGCCGACAAAGGTAGTGGAAAACAGGTTCTGCACTTTCACTTCGGGGCTGGCTGGCAAGGTATTGCTCACCCGCAGGTCCAGCCGCCCTTCACGCAGCGCATCGTCGTCGGTATCGCCTTCGGGCACGAAGCACAACTCACACAGCGGTGCGACACGCTCCATGGTGTCGAACAGCCGACCGCCATACACCCCGATGAAAAAGTCATTGGCCCGCACACTGAAGCGGCGGCGCAACGTGCTCAAGTCGACCTGCTCGGCGGAACGAAACAGCACCGCCGCCTGCTCCACCACATTGCGCACCTGGCCTTGCAGCTGCAGCGCCTTGGGCGTCGGCACCAGGCCANNCGCCCACCGCTTCGCGAATGCGCGTGAGGGTTCGGCTCATGGCCGCAGGGCTCAGGTTCATCCGCCGCGCCGCGCCCACCACACTACCTTCGTCGAGCAAGGCGTCGAGGGCGACCAACAGGTTCATGTCCGGTAGTTGCATGCCAAGCACTCGTGTTCAGTGGAGAGTGAATGGGGTGCAATCCTAGCAGGGTTAGGAGCGCTGCATGCCCCAGCGCTTCACCGTCAGCCGCTCGAAGGTGTCAAACACCAGGTTTTCCACCAGCAGGCCGATGAGGATCACCACGGCCAAACCGGCAAACACCTTGTCGGTAAACAGCTCGTTGCGGTTCTGGAAGATGTACCACCCCAGCCCGCCCTTGCCGCTGGTGGCGCCGAACACCAGCTCGGCGGCGATCAGCGTGCGCCAGGCAAAAGCCCAGCCGATCTTGAGGCCCGAGAGGATCGACGGCAGCGCAGCCGGGATCAGGATGAACAGCACGAAACGCATGCCTTTGAGGCCATAGTTGCGGCCGGCCATGCGCAGGGTTTCGGACACGCCGAGGAACCCCGAATAGGTATTGAGCGCCAACGCCCACAACACCGAATGCACCAGCACGAAGATCAGGCTGTTCTGCCCCAGGCCAAACCACAGCAGCGCCAACGGCAGCANNCAGCACGATGCCGATCAGGTAACCCTTGATCAGCACCGCCAGCGAAATGCTCACCTTGCTGAGCAATTCGCCGCTGAGCAGGCCGTCGAACAGCGCCTGGGACGTCTGCAAAAAGCTCGGAAGCAGCAGGTCGTTGTTCTGATACCGCGCGACAGCCTCCCACAGAATGGCCAGCACGATCAGGATCAAGCCCTTGCGCAGCCAACCTTGCTGCCACAGGCGCTGACGCAGGGGCAGCTCGCGTTCCACGGGGACGCTGAGCAGCGGTTCGAGGGTGATTTCGTATTCCTGGCGCATGAGCGGCCCCTTCAGTAAGCGATGCGGATATCAGCAAAACCCAGCTCTTGCTCGGCCTCGGGCGCTTCATCGA
>NZ_JACARO010000143.1 GCF_013386585.1 Pseudomonas sp. P7548
CAAGCCGGCTCCTACAGTTTAAATAGCGCCAGGTCCCGGTTTTAAAGGGTCTGGCGCTTTTTTATGGCCTGGAATTGTGGCGTAACCGTGCTGTACTCACAGCAGTGCCCAGAGGGGCGCTGAAGTAAATCTGCAGGGAGCATCACTGATTTACTGATTCGGTAGAGCGATCTATCAAGGACGGGCTTCATGTCTTTGTTCAAACGTTCAGTGACGGAGGGATTAGGTACGTTTTGGCTGGTGTTGGGCGGTTGCGGGAGTGCGGTGTTGGCCGCAGCATTTCCCGCAGTCGGGATCGGGTTGCTGGGTGTGGCCCTGGCGTTCGGGCTCACGGTGCTGACCATGGCGTTTGCCATCGGCCATATCAGCGGTTGTCACCTCAACCCGGCGGTGTCGGTGGGGCTGGTCGTGGGCGGGCGGTTTCCTGCCCGGGAATTACCGGCGTACATCGTCGCGCAGGTCATCGGCGGCACCGTCGCTGCTGCGCTGCTGTACTTCATCGCCAGCGGCAAACCAGGCTTCGAACTGGCCAGCGGCCTGGCGTCCAACGGCTATGGCGAGCATTCGCCGGGAGGTTATTCCCTGGCAGCGGGGTTTGTCTGTGAGCTGGTGATGACGGCGATGTTCGTGCTGATCATCCTCGGCGCCACCGACCGTCGTGCCCCACCGGGCCTTGCGCCCATCGCCATCGGCCTGGCCCTCA
>NZ_JACARO010000144.1 GCF_013386585.1 Pseudomonas sp. P7548
TGCGCCAGGCCTTCGTTGCCGGTGCCAGCCTCGATCACCTTGTAGCCCTGGGAGGCCAGGCTGATGCGCAGGAATTTGCGGATCTGCGGCTCGTCATCAATGACCAAAATCGTTGCGGTCTGGCTCATGGTGTCCAATCAAAATCCGTGAAGAAAACAGGGTAGCTCATGCCTCGCGCTCCAGGCCAGGCTGGGTTGGCAGTGGCAGGAACAAGGTGATGCAAGTGCCCCGGCCCTCAATGCCATCAGCCACGCTGATATGCCCGCCGTGGGCACCGACCATGCCCTGGCAAATGGCCAAGCCGAGGCCGGTACCCTGCCCGCCCCGGTCACCCCGGGCGGCGGTGTAGAACATGTCGAAAATCTTCGCGCGCTCGTCTTCAGGAATACCCGGCCCCTCATCGGCCACCGCGAAAAACAGCTGATCATCGGCCACCCCGGCGCTTACCTCCAGGCGGCCCTGGGCGGGTGAAAAGCGTGCCGCGTTTTCCAGCACATTGACCAAGGCTTGCTCGATCAGCGCCGCGTGCACGTACAGCAGCGGCAACGCCACGGGCACATCGGCCTTCACCCGCAAGGGCGCCAGCACGGCGCGCAAACGGCCGAGTGCACTGCCCACGATGTCACCCGGAGAGACCCAGTCCCGTGCCAGTTTCAGGGCGCCGTGGCCCAGGCGCGTCATGTCCAGCAGGTTCTGGATGTAGCGATCAAGGCGCTCGGCTTCATCGCGGGTGCCTTCCAGCAGTTCGCGGCGATCCTCCAGCGGAATGGCCTCGCCGAGGGCCAGCAGGCTGTCGATGCTGCCGCGCATGGCCGTCAGCGGCGTGCGCAAATCATGGGACACCGAGGCGAGCAAGGCGCTGCGCAGTTGCTCGGTTTCACCGTGCAGGCGCGCAGACTCCAGCTCCTGCGCCAGCTGCGCCCGGGCCAGTGCCTGGGCCAGCGGTTGGCTCAACGCCGTGAGCAAACGACGACGCTGACCGCTCAACTCCAGCCCCGGTTTGGGGCTGACCCCGAGCAAGCCCAGCGGCCCCTCCTCGCCCGACAACGGCCACCACCACCAACGCCCGAACGGCAAGGTGCCGGTGCCCATGCCGGCTGGTTGATCGTGTTGCCACGCCCAATCGGCAGCGGCACGCTCGGCTTCGGTGAGGTTCAGTGCGGCGCCGGTCTCGACCTTCCAGCCGCCCTGGCCGTCACGGTTGACCAGGCACAGCTCCAGGTCACTCCACCCCTCAAGGTGATGAGCCGCCGCGCTGATAACGGCCTGGCGGTCGGTGGCCGCCGTGAGTTTGCGCGACAGGTCGAGCAGTTCGCTGGTTTCTTCCTGGGTATCGCGCAGTGCCTGCAATTGCCGGCGCTGCCGTGCGGCAAGGTTGCCGGTCAAGGCGGCCATCAACAGGAAGAACAACAGGGTCAACACGTCCTCTTCGCGCTGGATGGCGAAGGAGAAATTCGGCGGAATAAACAAAAAATCGTAGGTCAGGAACGACAGCGCCGCACACACCAGGGACGGGCCCAGGCTGCTGCGCACCGCCACCAGCAACACGGCAGCAAGGAACACCAACGAGATGTTCGGCAACGGCAGCACACTGGCCACCGCCCAGGCCAACGCGGCGGCGATGATGGTCGCCACCACCGCCAGGCCGTAGTCGAACCAGACCAGCCCGCGCACATCCGGCAAGCGTGGCGGCGCGGGGATGTCGTCGCTGTCCAGCACGTTGATTTCCAAGCCGCGGGCATTGCGCAACAAGCGCGCGGCCAAGCCACCGCCGAACAGGCGCCGACGCCAGCGCATCCGTGACTGCCCGACCAGTAACAGGCTGGCGCGGCGTTCGGCGGCG
>NZ_JACARO010000015.1 GCF_013386585.1 Pseudomonas sp. P7548
AAACCAGCCGCCAAGCCAGCTGCTAAACCTGCTGCTGCAAAACCGGCCGCCAAGCCAGCCGCTAAACCTGCTGCTGCGAAACCGGCCGCCAAGCCAGTAGCTAAACCCGCCGTTGCCAAACCCGCTGCAGCAAAACCAGCACCGGCCAAACCAGCCACCCCAGCGGCTACCCCGGCAGCCTCCACTGCTCCAGCCGCAACCGCCAGCAGCACGCCTGCTCCGGTAGCGCCAAGCACGACCCCAACCAGCGCTTCCTAAGTGCTGGCAGCCACGGCGCGCAGCAGTTGCAGCGCGTCGTGGTCAAGGTTGGCGGCTTCGGTCGCCAAGCCTTCAAGCCATCTGTGCTGACCTTCCTCCGTCGGCCATGCCTGCGCCGCTGCCTCCAGGCGCGTCAGTAATTCCCGCTCCGCATCCAACTCCAGGGCTTTGACCCGCTCCCGCAACTTCTCCAAAACCTCATCCTGCTGCGCGATGGCGCGCCATTGCACACGCACTTGCCGTAATGGCTCGATGACCTGTGCCTGCCAGGGGCTGGCGACGTGTCTGAGCGCCTGCAGACGTTCGGGTGTCTGCGCTACACCCCGTTGCTCCAGCCAGGCGCCACACAGCAACAGGCATACATCCGCCCCTTGTTCCTGCAAGCGCAGGCAGGCGGCTTCGCAGCCCGAGCGGGCGTAAGTCGAAAGGGCAAAGCTCCACAGGTCAGCGTACATATTCACACCCAAGCCAGCGGCCAACGAAGCTGGTAGACTCCGCCGCCATTATGATCCGACTTCAAAGCCTAACATTACAGCGTGGCCCGCAACGTCTTCTCGAAGACGCCGAGCTGACCCTGCACGCCGGTCACAAAGCCGGCCTGATCGGTGCCAACGGCGCCGGCAAATCCACGTTGTTCGCCCTGTTGTTGGGTGAACTGACCCCGGACTCCGGGGATTGCCTGCTGCCGGCCGACTGGCGCATCGCCCACATGCGCCAGGAGATCGACACCCTGGACCGCATCGCGATCGACTACGTGCTCGATGGCGATCTGCGCCTGCGCCAGGTGCAGCACGACCTCGCCGAGGCCGAGAAGGCCCAGGACGGCGCCGCCCTGGCGCGCCTGCACTCGGAGCTCGACAGCGCCGACGGTTATACCGCCGACGCCCGTGCCCGCAAGATGCTCGCCGGCCTTGGCTTTACCAACGAACAGATGGACCGCCCGGTCGCCGACTTCTCCGGTGGCTGGCGCATGCGCCTGAACCTGGCCCAGGCGCTGATGTGCCCTTCGGACCTTTTGCTGCTCGATGAGCCGACCAACCACTTGGACCTTGATGCGATCCTGTGGCTGGAAGACTTCCTCAAGAGCTACCAGGGCACCTTGCTGCTGATTTCCCACGACCGGGACTTCCTCGACGCCGTGGTCGACAACATCGCCCACGTCGAACAGAAGAAGATCACCCTCTACCGTGGCGGCTACACCGCGTTCGAACGTGCCCGTGCCGAGCGCCTGGCTCAGCAGCAGCAGGCCTACGAGAAGCAACAGGCGCAACGTGCGCACATGGAAAGCTACATCGCCCGGTTCAAGGCCCAGGCCACCAAGGCCCGCCAGGCCCAGAGCCGGATCAAGGCGCTGGAGCGCATGGAAGAATTGTCGGCCGCTCACGTCGACTCGCCGTTCGACTTCGTGTTCCGCGAGTCGGTGAAGATCTCCAGCCCGCTGTTGGACCTCTCGGATGCGCGCCTGGGTTACGGCGATAAAACCATCCTGGAGAAGGTCAAGCTGCAGCTCACGCCGGGCGCACGCATTGGCCTGTTGGGCCCCAACGGCGCGGGCAAGTCGACGCTGATCAAGAACCTGTCGGGCGAGCTCTCGCCCCTGGCAGGTCGCCTCACCCGTGGCGAGAACACGGTGGTGGGTTACTTTGCCCAGCATCAGTTGGACTCGCTCGACTCCAAGGCCAGCCCGTTGCTGCACCTGCAGCGCCTGGCGCCGACCGAGCGCGAGCAGACGCTGCGCGACTTCCTTGGTGGTTTCGACTTCCGTGGCGCACGCATCGATGAGCCGGTGCTGAACTTCTCCGGCGGCGAAAAGGCCCGCCTGGCCCTGGCGTTGATCGCCTGGGACCGTCCGAACCTGCTGTTGCTCGACGAACCGACCAACCACCTGGACCTGGAAATGCGCCTGGCGTTGACCATGGCCCTGCAGGAATTCAGTGGTGCGGTGTTGGTGGTGTCTCACGATCGCCACTTGCTCAAGAGCACCACCGACAACTTCCTGTTGGTGGCTGACGGCAAAGTCGAAGAGTTCGACGGTGACCTCGACGACTACGCGCGCTGGTTGACCGACTACCGCCTGCGCAATGCGCCGGTCAGCAACACACCGGTCAACCCGGACAAGACCGACAAGAAAGCTCAGCGCCAGGCCGCTGCTGCGCTGCGCCAACAGCTGGCGCCGCACAAGCGTGAAGCCGACAAGCTGGAGGCCGAGTTGGGCAAGGTGCACGAGCGCCTGGCCAAGATCGAGACCAGCCTGGGTGACAGCGCGGTGTACGAAGCCGCCCGCAAGGACGAGTTGCGTGACCTGCTGGCCGAACAGGCCAAGCTCAAGGTGCGCGAGGGGCAGTTGGAGGAAACCTGGATGGAAGCCCTCGAACTGCTCGAAACCTTGCAAGCGGAGCTGGAGGCGCTGTCCTGATGGAAGCCCTGCAACTGCCGCTGCCGGCGCAATGGGTGGAACCGGTGTGGATCGGCGTGCAGATCCTGCTGATCCTGCTGGCCGGTTACCTGGCCCAGCGTTTTGTCGCCAAGGGCCTGACCCGCCTGGGTGAGCGCTACCCGTTCCCACCGCAACTGCTGATGCCGCTGCGTGGCGGCTTGCGCTGGTTGATCATGGGCAGTGCGCTGATCTTCGTGCTGGGCCGACTGGGCGTGTCTGCCACGGTGTTGTGGACAGCATTGTCGGGGTTTGTGGCGGTGGCGGCGGTGGCGTTCTTCGCCATGTGGTCGGTGCTGTCGAATCTGCTGTGCGCCATTCTGATCTTCACAGTCGGGCCGTTTCGCCTGGGCGACATCGTCGAGTTGGTGGATACCGTCGATAAGCCGGGCGTCAAGGGCCGGGTCGTGGCGATCAACTTGCTGTACACCACGCTGATCGAAGTCGCGGAAGCCGGTACCGACAGTGCCATGGTGCAAGTGCCCAACAGCCTGTTCTTCCAGCGTTCGGTACGGCGTTGGCCAGGTAACCACGTGTTCCCGGGCGACCGCTAGCATTCACATCTTGTAAAAATCTATAGCCAGCCTTTGGTCGGCGGAGTTAGCTTAGGGCATCACAGCAAACTCCCTCCTGAGGTGTGTAATGGCACTCGATACGTGGCTGGCCTTTTTCGTGGCCAGTTGGATCATCTCCCTTTCTCCTGGTGCGGGCGCCATCGCTTCGATGTCCAGCGGCCTGCAATACGGTTTCCTGCGCGGTTACTGGAACGCCATCGGCCTGCAACTGGGCCTGGCGATGCAGATTGCCGTTGTGGCCGGCGGGTTGGGTGCCATTTTGGCAGCGTCGTCTACCGCGTTCTATGCGATCAAATGGTTCGGTGTGGCGTACCTGGTGTACCTGGCCATCAAGCAGTGGCGCGCCTTGCCCATGGACATGACCGATGACGCCGCCGTGCGCCCGATCGGCAAACCGATGGCGATGATGTTCCGTGGTTTCCTGGTCAACGCCAGCAACCCCAAGGCATTGGTGTTCATGCTGGCAGTGCTGCCGCAGTTCGTGAACCCGCAGGCACCGCTGCTGATCCAGTACCTGATCCTGGGCGCGACGATGATCACCGTGGATATGATCGTGATGGCGGGCTATACCGGGCTGGCGTCGAAGGTATTGCGCCTGTTGCGCACGCCAAAACAGCAAAAACGCATGAACCGCACGTTTGCCGGGTTGTTTGTAGGGGCGGCGGGTTTCCTCGCCAGCTTGCATCGCGCCACGGCCTGACCTGGCGGAACCGAATCAAAACTGTGGGAGCTGGCTTGCCTGCGATAGCGGTGTATCAGATACACCGCTATCGCAGGCAAGCCAGCTCCCACATTGATTTGTGTTAGCCGACCTATGGAGTTTCAGCGCAGGATTTTCGGCGCCTCATCCCTTGGCAGGTTGTTGCGCAACGCCGGCTTGCCTGGGTCTTGGTACCCACCACCCAACTGCTCCGCCAACTGACGCGCCACATCTTCGCCCAGCGCTTTCGACACTTCCTTCACAACACGCGGCCGGTTCAGGCTCACGCGCACGTCACGGCTGTTCACCAACTTGGTGTCCTGGCCTTCACCCATGGCGGTGAACGCCGAGGTGATCTCGTAGGTGCGCGTATTGATCAGGCTGAAATCCGCTACCAGCGTCAGGCCCAGCACCGCCGAGTAGCTGTTGGTGCGGTCGATGGCGTTGATGTCCTGGGTGAAGTCGATGTCCGATAGCGTGCCGAACAGCACGTAGTCAGCCCCCTTGAAGTGCCCGGCCTTGATGCGCTTGATCACGTCGTAGACGTCACCCTTGGCATCGGCGGTGTAGGGCGTGCCTTGCACCAGCTGGAACTGGCGGGACTTGAGGATCTCGCCCTTGATGTCACCGCTGAACTTACGCAGCTCGGTCTGCTCGATGTAGCTGGTACGGCTCTCGTACTCGCTGTAGTTCGAGGCACCGCTGGCGTTGTAGGCACTCGCCTGGTAGTTGTTGCTCGCCGAAACCTGGTGGATGTACTCCTCGACCCGCGCCTCGTAGGCCAGGTCGGTCACCGCGATCTTCGGGGCGGCCTCGGCGCCAAAGGCGCACAGCAGGCCGATCATGCCGATCCATGCACGCATTGCTTAGCGCTCCGTGGTCTTGCGGATTTCTTTCTCGTCCATCCATTCGGCCAGGCCGCTCTCGACGTCGATCAGCTGCAGGCTGAACTTGTAGAACACGTCCTTGTAGTCCGAGCTGCGCTTGACGATGGAGCTGATGGAGCCTTCAAGGCGGTACTTGGCGGCAACCATGTTGCCGGTCTTGCTGACGGTGGATTTCTTGTACAGGCCGCTCTGGTTCTGCAGCTTGAGCTGGTCGACCTGGCTCTGCATGTCGGTATTGTCGCTGGCGAAGCGCGCGGTGCCGGTCTTCATCAACTGGGTCTTGATCGACGTGGTGATCTCGCGGGTATCGATGTACTCGCTGGTCTTGTTCTTCACGTCATACACCTGCACCACCGGGCGGCCTTGCAAGATGCCGGACTGGGCCAGGGAACGGGTCATGCTTTCGGCGATCATCTGCAAGTCGGTGGAACCGAACTCGTTGGTCACCGTTTCCACGGCCTTGGTGTCACCGTAGCTGATGTTCTTGCTGCCCAGTACAGGCGAGGTATTGGAGCAGCCGCTGGCCAGCAGGGCAATGACAGCGAGCATCGAGAAGCGTGCAAACATGGGGAATTCTCTCTGAAACGAAAAAGGGGAACGGCTCAAGGCGTCTTGACTTCAAGGCGGAAGTCCGCCGCCTGGGGCAGGTTGGCAATGGCCGGCAGGAAGGTCGCCTGGTTGGCGTACAGGTTCAGCACTTTCCAGGTTTCTTCGTCGCCCACCGGGAAGCCATCGGCGCCCAGCCAGGCGAAGCGGTAATACATCGTCTGGTTGCTGCTGGTGATGTTGCTCAACTGCACCTTGGCGGTAAGGAAGCCGTTCTCGCGTGCAACGCGGATGGCGCCGACGGCGATACCCTTGAACTTGCCCATCACCACGATTTTGCTCGCAGCGCTGCCGGGCTCCGGTGGCGGCGGGGTGGCGCAGCCGGCGAGCAGGACCAGCGCCAGGGCGCCGAGGATGAAATGACGCATAGCGTGCTCCTTAAGGTTGCTTGAGTGTGGCGATGGCCTGGGGCGTGCTGCTTGGTACGACATGGGCGGCGAGGCCCCCGGCGAATACCTGGTTGCCGACCACGCGCAAGGTGATCACCTGGTAGCGCTGATCGGCCTTGACCGTCACCAGCGTGCCGCCCAGGGCATTGGGCAGGCTGACCTGATGCTCGCCGTGCTTGAGGCGCAGGCGGGTCACCTGGGTCATGTCCGGCAAGGTGCGCCAGGTACGGGTGTCGGCGCCCTCGGTGACGGCCGAGGCGATGCCCAGCACCAGGCCGGCCATGGGGTTGGTCTTGTTCAGGTTGTTTTGCGCCACGCCACGGCTGACCGCACGCACCGTGGTGCGCAGGATGATGCCTGGCATGTCATCGCGCAGGGCGCGGCGGGACATGGCGGTGGTGCTGTTGAGTGCCGTGAGGTTCTGCTGTTTACCGTCGACGCCAATCTGGGCGAAGGTCGCGGTAGAGGTGTCGGCCTTGATCACCGGGAACGACAGCGGCGTGATCACCAGATGGCCGTCGATAGGAATCGGCAGTGGCAGGCGAATGGAGTCACGCGCCGGTGCCAGGCCGCTCTGGACCACGATCAACACATCGGTTTCATCGGCCTCGACCTTGGACTTGTCCAGGTCCAGCAACGCCTGCTCCAGCAGCGGGGTGTTGGGGCGCAGCTCGGCAGCCTTGCGGTAACCAGGGGCGGCCAGGTCTTTTTCGCCGAGGGCTTCGTAGACAAAGCCGGCCAGGTAATGGCTGAACGCACTCTGGTAGCTGTTTTTCAGGCCAACCACGTCTGGCGCGTTCAAGGCTTCCACCGGGTAGCCACTCAGGTCTTTCATCTGGGTGGTCACGCCTTCGCGCTGGGCTTCGTCCTCGCGCTTGAGGTATTCCTTGTCGCGCAGGTCGGCGATCACCGCTTCGCGTTCGTGGGTCTTCTTGATTTCGGTGCGGGCACCGTCGAAGTCGTTCAGGGCCAGGAGGTTCAGGGCCATCTGGGTGGTCAGCATGACCTTTTCGTAGTCATAGCCTTCGTAGCGACGCACCTTGTCGTTGACCAGGAAACTGCCGAACTGGGCGAGGTACTTCTCGCTGTCGAACTTGACGGACTCTTCCCACTTGTAGACTTGCAGGTCGGCGCTGCGCCACGCGGTCTGGCTGCCGGTCAGGTCGCCCTTGGCCCGCAACAACTCACCCTTTTCGAAGAAATAGAGCAGGTCCTTGTCTTCGCCGGTGTTGTTCTTTTCCAGTAGGGTCAGGGCGCCGTCGACATTGCCGGTGGCCAATTGCTGGTTGGTGGCTTGCAGCTCGGTGTCGTAGCTGCGGAACATTGAACAGCCGGAGAGCAAGGTAACCGCCACGAGCGCGAGCGGAGGTAAGGCGCGAAATGCCATGTAACTTCTTCCCTGAAAGTATTCAGCCGGTGAGGTGATTCCTCATAAAAACGAGGAACGAAATTCCCTTTCGCACTAACAGGGCGCGGCATTATAAGCGCCATTACTGGCAAAACAATGGCTTATTGATGTGATTCAATCCACAAAATGCCAGCATCACATTTCTAAAAAAGCCCCAGCCTTCCAAACGCCAATTCACTAACGCCTTGAGTCAAACCCTTTAAGGTTTGACAATGTGTTACTTCGTATTTCCCTTTGAGATTCATTCATGACTGCCCCCTTTCGCTTTCTCGCCTGGCTGCTGCTGCCGGCGCTGATGTCGTGCAGCTTCAGCCTGTTGGCCGCTACCGCTGAGGGCGCCCCGCAAGCCCTGCATTTGCTGGATTACATTGGTGCCGACTACCCGCCAACGGTGGAGGCGGGCAAGGTTATCGACGAATCCGAATACCGTGAACAGGTCGAGTTTCTCGGGGTGTTGCAGGGCCTGGTGGCAGAACTGCCACAGAGGCCAGAGCGTGAGGCGTTGATCAAAGGCGTCGACGAATTGTTAGCCGCTGTAACTGCCCACGAAGATGGCGCTGCTGTCGCTCGCCAAGCCCGTCAGCTGGGCGCCAAGCTGGCCGTGGCGTATGAAGTCAGCCAGGCCCCGGCGATCACGCCTGACCCGACTCGGGGTGCACCGCTCTACGCCCAGCATTGCTCGGTGTGCCACGGCACGGCCGGTGCCGGTGATGGCCCGGCGGGCATGGGCATGACCCCGCCACCCGCCAACCTGCGTGATGCCACGCGCCTGGATCGCCTGAGCCTCTATGCGATTTACAACACCCTTGGGCTGGGCGTTGAAGGCACTGACATGCCGTCGTTCGCCGACCAGCTGGACGACCGCCAGCGCTGGGACCTGGCCACCTACATCGCCGGTTTTACCGCCGACCCGGCGGCGGCCAAGAGCGAGCAGCCGTTCAACCTCGCTGACCTGGCGCGCCAGACCCCCAATGAAGTGCTCGCCGCCAACGGCCCCGGTGCGGCGGCGACATTCCGCGCCCAGCGTGCCCAGCCGCCGCAGGTCAAACGTGGCCCGGCGCAGTTGCTGGACTACACCGCGACCACCTTGGACAAGAGCCTCGCCGCGTTCCGCAACGGTGACCACGAGCAGGCGTATGACCTGTCCGTCGCAGCCTACCTGGAAGGCTTCGAGCTGGTGGAAAGCTCTTTGGACAACGTCGACGCCAACGTCCGCAAGGACACTGAGAAGGCCTTGATGGCTTACCGGCAGTCGTTGCAGGACGGGTTGCCGGTCGAACAGGTGCAACAGCGCCTGGACGTGGCCAAGGGCAAGCTCACCGAGTCGGCCGGCTTGCTGGGCAGCGATGGTCTGAGTTGGTCGCTGAGCTACATCTCTGGCTTGCTGATCCTGCTGCGCGAAGGCCTGGAAGCGATCCTGGTGCTGGCGGCGATCCTCGCGTTCCTGCGTAACACCGGCCAGCAATCGGCGGTGCGCAGCGTCAACGCGGGCTGGGGCCTGGCATTGCTGGCCGGCTTGGCCACCTGGGCATTGGCGGCGTATGTGATTGACGTGAGCGGTGCGCAGCGTGAGTTGCTCGAAGGCTGCACGGCGCTGTTCGCCAGTGTGATGGTGTTGTGGCTGGGGGTGTGGATGCACGACCGACGCCATGCCGCGGCCTGGCAGGATTACATCAAGAGCAGCCTGGTGGGCGGCGGCGGTCGCTTCGGTTTTGCGATGCTGGCGTTCTTCTCGGTGTACCGCGAGTTGTTCGAAGTGATCCTGTTCTACGAAACCCTGTGGCTGCAAGCCGGGCCCGCCGGGCACAACGCGGTGCTGGCGGGCGGTGCCACGGCGCTGGTGCTGCTGGTGGGCCTGGCCTGGGTGATCCTGCGCGGTTCGGCGAAGTTGCCGTTGGCGCTGTTCTTCGGCATCAACGCGGCGCTGCTGTGTGCGTTGTCGGTGGTGTTTGCCGGGCATGGCGTGAAGGCGTTGCAAGAGGCCGGCATCTTCGGTACGCGGCCGGTGCCGTTCTTTGACTTCGACTGGCTGGGTATTCACGCCGACGCTTACTCGCTGAGTGCGCAGGCGCTGGCGATCCTGGCGATTGTGGTGCTGTATGGTCGCAGTCGGTTGGCCGAGAAACGCCGCGTTACCGCTTGAACGAACGCGGTCAAAAAATGTGGGAGCGGCGGTGCGACGATTCGACTTGCTCGCGAATACGGAGTGTCAGTCGATGCATTCATCAACGGATAGACCGCTTTCGCGAGCAAGTCGAATCGTCGCACCGCCGCTCCTACACTGGATCTATGTTGTTAATGAGAAGGTGGATGGATGCGCGTATGGATCGATGCCGATGCCTGTCCTCGGGCGGCCAAGGACCAGGTGGTCAAGTTCGCCCTCAAGCGCCAGTTCGACGTGGTGCTGGTGGCGGGGCAGAGCCAGATCAAGCCGAGCTTCTCGTGCGTAAAGCTGATCGTGGTGCCCAGCGGGCCGGATGCGGCGGACGATTACCTGGTGGAACACGCGGTGCCCGGTGAGTTGGTGATCTGCAGCGATGTGCCCCTGGCTGACCGTCTGGTAAAGAAGGGCGTAGCGGCCCTCGACCCACGGGGCAAGGAATTCAGCCCGGCGAACATGAGTGAGCGGCTGGCGGTGCGCAACCTGTTCACCGACCTGCGCGAACAGGGCCAGATGGGCGGTGGGCCAGCACCCCATGGCGACAAGGACAAGCAGGCCTTCGCCAATGCCCTGGACCGTCTACTCACACGGCTGATGCGCCAACCCTGACTGGGCCACTGACGCGCCACCCCTTGTAGTGAGCGGGCTTGCCCCGCGCCGCGGTGTGTCAGGTAAGCGTGAGGCGCCTGGTATACCGCGGCGCGGGGCAAGCCCGCTCACTACGTTCAATGGGATGCTCAGTCGTTCTCGTGAGTGAGTTCGAGCACCCGGTCCACCAGCTTGTTGATGCCTGACGCCACTTCGCTGATGTTCTTGCCCAGCATGTAGGCCGGCGTGCTCACCAGCTTGCGCGCCTTGTCTTCCACGATGTCTTCGACGGCGCACTCCTGGTGGGTGGCGCCCATCTTGTCCAGGGCGGCTGCCGTGTCGGCGCAGTTGCCGATGGTGCAGGTCACGCCCGGGCCGTAGATCTTCGCGGCCAGCGCCGGCGAGATGCAGATCAGCCCCACTGGCTTGCCCGCTTCGGCAAACGCTTCGGCCAGCTCCAGTACCTGCGGGTTGACGCTGCACGCGGCGCCTTGCACGGCAAAGTTGGACAGGTTCTTGGCTGCGCCAAAGCCACCGGGCACGATCAGCGCATCAAACGCTTCGGCATTGGCTTCGCGAAGATCTTTCACGTCACCTCGGGCGATCCGCGCGGATTCGACCAGCACGTTGCGCGACTCGGGCATCTCTTCACCGGTGAGGTGGTTGATCACGTGCAGTTGCGCAATATCGGGGGCAAAACATTGGACCTGAGCGCCACGCTGGTCCAGGCGCAGCAAGGTGATCACGCTTTCGTGGATCTCTGCGCCGTCGTAAACGCCGCAGCCGGAAAGGATCACTGCAATCTTTTTGCTCATGGGCATTTCTCCTGGGGTCATGGCGTTAAATGTCTACTAATTTGTCATCTGTTGCCAATGGGATCTCGCGCCGCTGCACCTAATCTTGATGTAACAAAAATAGACCGGACCAGACCATGGACTTCGTGCCTTACGCGGTACCGTTTTTCATCGCCTTGATCGTGGTGGAGCTGCTTGTCGACCATTGGCGCGGTGAGCGCAACTACCGGGTGGCGGACGCCATCAACAGCCTCAGCACCGGCGTGCTGTCCACCACCACGGGTTTGTTGACCAAAGGGGTAGGGATTCTGACCTACGCCTTCGCGCTCAAGCACCTGGCGCTCTTCGAATTGCCAGCCCAAAGCGTGTGGACCTGGGTGTTCGCCTTTGTGTTCTACGACTTCTGCTACTACTGGCTGCACCGCATGGGCCATGAGCGCAATATCCTGTGGGCCGCGCACTCGGTGCATCACCAGAGTGAGGACTACAACCTCAGCACCGCACTGCGCCAGACCAGCACCGGCTTTCTGCTGAGCTGGATCTTCTACCTGCCGCTGGCCGTGGTCGGCGTGCCACTGGTGGTGTTTATCAGCGTCGCGTCGCTCAACCTGCTGTACCAATTCTGGGTACACACCCGTCACGTGCCCAAACTCGGTTGGTACGAGTGGTTCTTCGTCACGCCGTCCAATCATCGGGCCCACCATGCACAGAACGCTCTCTACATGGATCGCAACTACGGCGGGGTGTTCATTATTTGGGACCGGCTGTTCGGTTCCTTCCAGGAGGAGGACGACAACGAGCCGGTGATTTTCGGCGTGACCACGCCCCTGGCCAGCTGGAACCCGCTGTGGGCCAACCTGCAGTTTTATGCACAGCTGTGGAGTGACGCGCGGCGTACAGAAAGTTGGTGGGACAAACTGCGCATCTGGTTCATGCGCACCGGCTGGCGCCCGGCGGATGTGAAGGCCAAGTACCCGATGGCCAAGCCGGACCTGAGCCAGTTCCGCAAATTCGAGGTGCCGCTGGATGTGCGCCAACAGGTGTACATCGCCCTGCAATTTGCCGCGTATGTGGGGTTTGGCAGCTATCTGATGAATTTTGGCGAGGGGTTGCCCACTGCGGCGCTGATCCTGGGTTGGAGCGTGATGGCGTTGGGGCTGTTTACCCTGGGCGTGGCGCTGGAGAATCGCCCCTGGGCCCTGAAGGCCGAGCTGGTGCGCCTGGCACTGAATGTACCGCTGGTATGGCTGGCGCCGCTGGTGGGGCTATGGCCGGCCAGCAACCTGGGCTGGCTGGGCCTGGTGAGCTACAGCCTGCTCAGTGTGATCGGCCTCTACTGCTGCAGAAGCCGACTTACTCGACTGGCGTCTTAGGCGCTTCTACCGAGGCCTGCCCGGCCGCGAGCCGGGCCTTGGCGTCGGCACAGGCCTCGCGGGCGATGCGCGCGTTCTTGACCCGGCGGCGCAGCCACAGGCCGAAGCCCAGTACCAGCAACGCGCCGAGCACCCACAGCTCGTATTTCTTGATGCTGCCCAGCATCCCTTCCAGCACGGCGCCGAAGTGATACGCCGCAGCCCCCAATGCCACCGCCCAGATCGCGGCGCCAATGCCGTTGAGGATCAGGTAGCGCAGCGGCGGATAGCCGGAAAGGCCGATCGCCACGGGCATGACCGTGCGCAATCCGTAGACGAAGCGAAAGCTCAGCACCCAGATATCCGGGTGCTTGCGGATATGCTCCAGAGCCTTGTCACCCATCAATTGCCAGCGCGGCTTGCGCGCCAGCAGCTTGCGGCCGTGCTTGCGGCCCATGTAATACCAAAGCTGATCGCCGGCGTAGCTGCCGAAAAAGGCAACGACCACCACCAGGTTGATATCCATGTAGCCACGGAACGCCAGGAAGCCTGCGAGAACCAGGATGGTCTCGCCTTCAAAGAAGGTGCCCAGGAAGAGCGCAAAGTAGCCGAAGTCATGCAGAAATTGTTGAAGCATGGTCTGGGGTGCTGGCGAAATGAACGCGCAGCCTACGCCTTCGTGAACATTCATGAAAGTATCGAGATGTGTCACGAAGTGAACAATTCCTACATAAACGACGAATGCGACTACAGGTCGCATCGATAAGCACAACTGTCATTCCTTCGTCATAATGGCCGCTTATAACTGCAACGCTCGCCCGTAAACGCGGGCTCAGGAGTCTGTCGTGAGCTTTACCCCTGCCAATCGCCTGTTCCCCGCCACCCGTCTGCGCCGCAATCGTCGTGATGATTTTTCTCGCCGCCTCGTACGTGAAAATGTACTGACGACGAATGATCTGATCCTGCCGGTGTTTGTGCTCGACGGTGAAAACCGGCGCGAAGCGGTGGCCTCGATGCCGGGTGTGGAGCGCTTGACCATCGATCAGTTGTTGATCGAAGCGGCCGGTTGGGTCGCACTGGGAATTCCAGCGCTGGCGCTGTTTCCGGTGACGCCGTCTGAACTCAAATCACTCGATGCCGCTGAAGCCTGGAACCCTGAGGGTATTGCCCAGCGCGCCACCCGCGCCCTGCGCGAGCGTTTTCCGGAGCTGGGGGTGATCACCGACGTGGCGCTGGACCCGTTCACCACCCACGGCCAGGATGGCATTCTTGACGAAGACGGCTATGTTCAGAACGACATCACCGTCGACGCGCTGGTCAAGCAAGCCTTGTCCCATGCCGCTGCAGGCGCCCAGGTGGTTGCACCGTCGGACATGATGGACGGCCGCATCCAGGCGATTCGTGAAGCCCTGGAACTGGCTGGCCACGTCAATGTGCGGATCATGGCCTATTCGGCCAAGTACGCCAGTGCCTATTACGGCCCGTTCCGCGATGCGGTGGGCTCGGCGCTGAACCTGGGCAAGGCCAACAAGGCCTCGTACCAGATGGACCCGGCCAACAGCCAGGAAGCCCTGCACGAAGTGGCGGCCGATTTGGCCGAAGGCGCCGACATGGTGATGGTCAAGCCCGGGATGCCCTACCTGGACATCCTTTACCGGGTCAAAGAGGAATTCAAAGTGCCGACCTTTGTCTATCAGGTCAGCGGTGAATACGCCATGCACATGGCCGCGATCCAGAATGGTTGGTTGAGTGAAGGGGTGATCCTCGAATCCCTGACTGCCTTTAAACGTGCTGGCGCTGATGGCATTCTGACCTACTTCGCCGCCCGCGCTGCCCAATTGCTTAGAGAGCAACAATAGCCCTCACAGGAACACTCGATGAATACCGAAGGACTCTCCGAAGTTGCTGTAAAAGACGCTCACCCGGTGGTTGAACAAGTCACCGAGACCCCGCCGGAGCTGGAGCCCGCACCGCCCGCCGTGGTGGCCGAGCCGCCTGTGCCGGCCCCGGTGGCCGCCGTCACCAACCTGGATGACAGCAGCCTGTACATCCACCGCGAGCTGTCACAACTGCAATTCAACATCCGCGTGCTGGAACAAGCGCTGGATGAGTCCTACCCGTTGCTGGAACGGCTCAAGTTCCTGCTGATCTTCTCCAGCAACCTGGACGAGTTCTTCGAGATCCGCGTGGCCGGCCTCAAGAAGCAGATCACTTTCGCCCGTGAGCAAGCCGGCGCAGACGGCCTGCAACCCCACCAGGCGCTGGCACGCATCAGCGAGCTGGTGCACGGCCATGTGGACCGCCAGTACGCGATCCTCAACGACATCCTGCTGCCGGAACTGGAAAAACATCAGGTCCGCTTCATCCGTCGCCGCCACTGGACCACCAAGATCAAGACGTGGGTGCGCCGCTACTTCCGCGACGAGATCGCACCGATCATCACCCCGATCGGCCTCGACCCGACGCACCCGTTCCCGTTGCTGGTGAACAAGAGCCTCAACTTCATCGTCGAGCTGGAAGGTATCGACGCCTTCGGCCGCGATTCCGGCCTGGCGATCATACCGGCGCCACGCTTGCTGCCACGGATCATCAAGGTACCTGAAGAGGTGGGTGGCCCTGGCGACAACTATGTATTCCTGTCGTCGATGATCCATGCACACGCCGATGACCTGTTCCAAGGCATGAAGGTCAAGGGCTGCTACCAGTTCCGCCTGACCCGTAACGCCGACCTGGCGCTGGACTCCGAAGATGTCGAAGACTTGGCCCGTGCCCTGCGCGGCGAGCTGTTCTCGCGCCGTTACGGCGATGCGGTGCGCCTGGAAGTGGCGGACACCTGCCCGAAACACCTCTCGGACTACCTGCTCAAGCAGTTCAACCTGGGCGAGACCGAGCTGTACCAGGTCAACGGCCCGGTGAACCTGACGCGCCTGTTCAGCATCACCGGCCTGGACAGCCACCCCGAGCTGCAGTACACCCCGTTCACCCCGCAGATCCCGAAACTGCTGCAAAACAGCGAGAACATCTTCAGCGTGGTGAGCAAGCAGGACATCTTGCTGTTGCACCCATTCGAGTCCTTCACCCCGGTGGTCGACCTGCTGCGCCAGGCTGCCAAGGACCCGCACGTGTTGGCCGTACGCCAGACCCTGTACCGCTCCGGTGCCAACTCGGAAATCGTCGATGCCTTGGTTGACGCTGCGCGTAACGGCAAGGAAGTCACCGCGGTGATCGAACTGCGTGCGCGGTTCGACGAAGAGTCCAACCTGCAATTGGCCAGCCGCCTGCAAGCGGCGGGTGCGGTGGTGATCTACGGTGTGGTCGGCTTCAAGACCCACGCCAAGATGATGCTGATTCTGCGTCGCGAAGCCGGCGAGATCGTGCGTTACGCCCACTTGGGCACCGGCAACTACCACGCCGGCAACGCCAAGCTCTACACCGACTACAGCCTGCTGACTTCCGACGACGCCTTGTGCGAAGACGTCGGCAAGTTGTTCAGCCAGCTGATCGGCATGGGCAAGACCTTGCGCATGAAGAAGCTGCTGCACGCGCCGTTCACCCTCAAGAAGGGCATGCTCGACATGATTGCCCGCGAAACCCAGTTCGCCCTCGACGGCAAGCCGGCGCACATCATTGCCAAGTTCAACTCGCTGACCGATCCGAAGATCATCCGCGCGCTGTACAAGGCCAGCCAGTCCGGCGTGCGCATTGACCTGGTGGTGCGTGGCATGTGCTGCCTGCGCCCGGGCATCGTCGGTGTGTCGCACAACATCCATGTGCGTTCCATCATCGGCCGCTTCCTGGAGCACACGCGAGTGTTCTACTTCCTCAACGGTGGCGAAGAGCAGATGTTCCTCTCCAGCGCCGACTGGATGGAGCGCAACCTCGATAAGCGGGTAGAGACCTGCTTCCCGGTGGAGGGCAAGAAGCTGATCATGCGCGTCAAGAAGGAGCTGGAAAGCTACCTCACCGACAACACCCACAGTTGGAGCCTGCAGTCGGACGGCCGCTACGTGCGCAACACGCCAACCGGCAACCAGAACCCGCGCAGTGCGCAGGCGACGTTGCTGGAGAAGTTGGGTAGCCCGATTCTGTCGGTGAACTGACAGCAGGCCTTTGTAGTGAGCGGGCTTGCCCCGCGCTGGGCCCTGAAACCCGACGCCGCGGTTGTTCTCAAACACCGCGGCGTTTTGTTTGGGGCGGCTTCGCCACCCAGCGCGGGGCAAGCCCGCTCACTACAGGTCGGTGTGGTTAACGCAGGTTCAGGCTAAAACCCACCCGCGTCAGCCACTCGGCTTCCTGGGCGAAGTCCGCCTGGGTCAGCTGGTTTTCATCCAGCCAGCCTTTGGGGAACACCACGTCCAGGCTGTCGCCGTCGGCGCGCAGGGTCACCTGGGGCATTTCCTGGGTGCCACGGATGTGGTGGAACAGGATCGCAAAGCGCAGCAGCACGCACAGGCGAATCAGCTTGATGCCTTCGTCGCCGAACTCGGCGAACTTGTCCCGGGGAATGTTGCGACGGTGGCCACGCACCAACAGCGCGAGCATCTGTTGGTCTTCGCGGGAGAAACCGGCGAGGTCGGAGTGCTCGATCAGGTAGGCGCCGTGCTTGTGGTAATGGTAGTGGGCGATGTCCAGGCCCACTTCATGGACCTTGGCGGCCCAGCCGAGCAGCTCGCGCCAGACACCGTCTTCCAGGTCCCAGTCTTCGGCCACCTGGTCGAAGGCGTGCAGGGCCTTGCGTTCCACGCGCGCAGCCTGTTCCAGGTCGACGTGATAACGCTCCATCAGCGACGTGAGGGTGCGCTCTCGCACGTCTTCATGATGATGGCGACCCAGCAGGTCATAGAGCACGCCTTCGCGCAGGGCGCCGTCACAGTGGTCCATGCGTTGCAGTTCGAGGGCATCGAAGATGGCTTCGAGAATCGCCAGGCCCGCCGGGAAGATGGTACGGCGGTCGGGCTTGATGCCATCGAAGTCGATCTTCTCGGCATCCCCCAGCTTGAACAGCTTGCGCTTGAGCCATGCCAGGCCTTCGGCGTTGACCTCGCCGGTGCCATGGCCGCCGGCCTTGAGGGCCAGGCCGATGGCGCGGATGGTGCCGGATGAGCCGATGGCTTCATCCCAGGTCAGGCGATGCAGGGCATGCTCGATGCTCATGATCTCCAGTCGCGCCGCTGTGTAGGCCTGGGCGTAGCGCGCCGGAGTGATCTTGCCGTCTTTGAAATAGCGTTGGGTGTAGCTGACGCAGCCCATCTGCAGGCTTTCACGTAGCAGCGGCTCAAAACGCTGGCCAATGATGAATTCGGTACTGCCACCGCCGATATCGGCGACCAGGCGTTTGCCGGGTGTATCAGCCAGGGTGTGGGACACGCCGAGGTAGATGAGGCGGGCCTCTTCACGGCCGGAGATGACTTCTACCGGGTGCCCTAGGATCTCTTCGGCGCGGCGGATGAATTCGCCACGGTTGCGCGCTTCACGCAGGGCGTTGGTGCCGACGATCCGTACGGCGCCCAGGGGCATGCCGTTGATCAGTTGGGCAAAACGCTTGAGGCAATCGAGGCCGCGTTGCATGGATTCTTCGTTGAGCTGGCGCTCGTCGTCGATCCCGGCAGCCAGCTGCACTTTCTCGCCGAGCCGCTCAAGGATGCGGATTTCGCCATTCTGGGCCTTGGCCACGACCATGTGAAAGCTGTTGGAGCCCAGGTCGATGGCGGCGATCAGGGACAGATTCTTGGCTTGGGATTGCGGCATGGTTTGGGGGTCTCGGTCGATAACCTTGCCATCGTGCCACGATCGACCGCTGACGCCAACGCGTAGTGCTGCGGGAATTTGTCTGAGGGTGCTTGCGGGAAGTCGCTGTAGGAAATGTAGGTTGCCTTTTCAGGCATCAGCCGAGAGATGCTGCAACTCTGTAGGATTTTTTAACTCTCGTGTGTTGTTCTTCAGAATTCGACTCGGCCTACAGGCTAGATGCTTTGGGCCACATCGTAATTTTAGTTGAGACTACTGTTTGATCAGGTACAAATGACAGATTGTTTTAACCGCTCCCACGAGAATCAAGGTGTGGTCTTATTTCTAAGTTAAGTGTCAAAGCGACAGACTGTCACTCGGCGATTTTGCCGTGGTGTTATTTATTTATGGTTTTGTATTGGCAGGGCAAAAATAAATACACCTGATAACTTTTAGTGACAGGTCGAACATGAAGAAAATAGTTGGATCAGCGATCGGTATTGCATGCCTGGTGGCGGCGGTAAGTGCCCAGGCCACCACTAGCGCTCAACTGGTGGTGAGGGGAACGATTACCCCCGCCTCCTGCAACCTCAGCCTGGTCGGGAGTGGCATTATCGATTATCGCGTCATACGTTCCGGTGAGTTGTCCCAGACTGCGTTCAACCCGCGTGAGGAGCGTAGCACTTCCCTGGCGGTTAGCTGTGGCGCCACACCCGCGATGTTTGGCTTGACCTTCACTGACCTGCAGGCTGGCAGCAAGGTGACCGGTATCCTGGGGGCTGGCTTCACCGAACAGCAGAACTTCGGCCTTGGCGCCGTAGGCACCCGGCGCACCGGTGGCTACTCGATCACGCTCAAAGACCTGAAGTCTTCGAACCTGGTACTCAACCCGATCGTGCGCACTGGCACCGGCGGCTGGCAGAACAGTGATGGCAAAGTCGCGCAAGCACCCAGCCAGTACTCATGGCGCAGCGGCACGGCGGTTACGCCGGCATCGATCTCCCTGTTGACCGGCACCATCGCCGTTAAGGCCGTGATCAATAAAGCGCAGGATCTTGACCTGAGTCGCGATGTGTCCATCGATGGGCGCGCCACGTTGGTACTGAGCTACCTCTAAGTTGCTTTTGGCAGCCAATAAAAAGTCAAACTTTTTATTGGCTGTTTTTGTATGGCTGTTTGATTTTTTTACGTTAACGGAAACACCTGCGGGGAAGCGAAGTGCGCGGTCTTTTAATAATGATTAAGTCGCTGGTTTTAAGTGTGGCGATAAGTACCTGCTTTTCGATTAACGCGCTGGCAGACGGTATGCGGCCTGAAACCACGCTGGTCGTTCTATACGAGGAAGAGGGTGAGGCCACCCTTAATGTGAAGAATACCGATGAGGGACCGGCGCTGCTTCATTCGGTGGTGGAGGACCTGCCTGAAGACCTGGAGCCCTTGCTTGTCGTCACCCCGCCCATCACCCGTGTAGAGGCGGGCGACACTCAATTGGTGCGTTTCATCAGTACGCTGAAGGAACCCCTGAAGACCCAGCGCTTGAAGCGCATTTCCTTCGAAGGCATTCCCCAGGCCCGAGCAACGGGCGGTGCCACCATTGGTATCACCCTGCGACAGAACCTGCCGCTGATCCTGCACCCAAAGGGATTGCCTCGGCACGCTACGCCCTGGGAATTGCTGAAGTGGAGGCACGATGGCGGGCGCCTGACCGTCCATAACCCAAGTGCCTACGTGGTGCGCCTGGCCCCCGATGTAAAGCTGTTGCCGCAAAATGCGCCAGGCACATTGCCGCGCACCTACATCCTGCCGGGAGAGGCCCTGACGGCAACGTTCGAGGGGCGCCTTGAGGGCGCGACGAGCGTTGAAATCCAGCCGGCCACCGTCTATGGATTTGCGGCGGACAGCTACCAGGCCCCTCTCGACGCCACCGAGGGATGATGGGCTCATGCCGAATACAACAAAGCGGGCCGGCAATGGTAGGGCCGCTCTCCGGCTGGGCCGTCCCCCGTTGCTCCTGGGGCTGGCGACACTGTGTGGGCTGCCTGGCTTCGTGACTGCAGTGGAGCTGGGCGAGGGGTTCGACCTCGCAGCACTGACCACCCATGGCATTGACCCGAAGGTGTCCGATTACTTTCGCAGCGCAGCGCGTTTTCGCGAAGGTGTCCAGGTAGTGGGGCTGCGGGTCAATGGTAACCCTCTGGGGTTGGTGGATGCGCGGTTCGATTCGCAAGGGCAGCTGTGTTTTACCCCGGGGCTGCTGGAGAAGGCAGGGGTGGTGAAGCCGCCCCGGGTAATCCGTGAAGGCTCGACGCCGGAGCAGGCCTGTCATGATTTTCTGGGTGCCTTTCCGACGACCATGGTGCGATTGCGCCCTGGCAGTGACGAAGTGGTGCTGGTGGTGCCGACCCAATCCTTGCGTGAGCCTGAATGGGAGGCCGGGCATTTTTCCTCCGGCGGTGGTGCGGCCGTGTTCAATTATGACGTGCTGGGTTTCGACAGCCGCACAGGGGGGGAGCCGAGCCGGTTTGTATCCGCCTACACCGAGGCTGGCTTCAATTTGGGCGACTGGATTGTGCGCAGTCGCCAGTTCTATGTCTCCGACAACAGTGAGTCGCGCACCGAGCACCTTTACGCATACGCGCAACGGGACCTTGTCGCGTTGCAATCAACCTTTCAGGTGGGTCAATTGTCGAGCAACAACCCGGTATTCGGTGGTGTGCAGTTTTCAGGTTTTCAGTTATCTCCCGATGGATTGTCCCGAACCCAGGCAGGCGCCGCCAATGTGGTGGTGGAGGGCCTTGCCCAGAGCCAGTCACGTATTGAAGTCCGCCAGTCCGGGGTGTTGATTCACAGCACCCTGGTGCCTGAGGGGCCTTACCGCCTCACCGGCTTGCCGTTGCTAAATGGCACCAGTGACCTGGATGTCACGGTGATCGACGTACGGGGCGCAAAGCGCAACTTCGCGGTGTCGGCGGCCTCGTTCAGGGGAGGCGCGCAGGCGCCGCCGGGGTACTACTTTTCGACGGGCAAGGTGCGCGAGGCTTCGGTGGGGGATAGCCGTACCCCGATGTTTGCCATGGGCAGCGCAAGCTGGGGCCTGGGACGTGATTCAACCCTGGGCCTGGGATTGTTGAGTGCCGAAGACTACTGGGCGGCGGGTGGCACGCTTGGCAGTGTTTTTTTCCAGCGGGTGAATGTGGCCGCACGCCAGAACGTCTCCCGTGACAGCCGCAACGCCGTTTCCGGTGTGCGCAGTACGCTGTCGGTGAGCAGTCCTGTGTACGACAACCTGGACCTCAACCTGAGCGCCACCCGGCAGACCCGGGGCTACCGAGAGGTGCTCGAAGCTGGCAGCTCGCTTCGGGTTGACGACCTCAATTCGCGTTTCAAGAACCACTACACGGCAGGCCTCAGCTGGGTGGATCCGGTGATGGGTGGTTTTTCCCTGGGGTATGCCCGCAGCGACCCATTTGATGGGCGGTCGATGGAACATGTCTTTGCGTCATGGAACAAGTCGTTCGGTGGCACCGATGTGGCGTTGATTGCCGATTCACAGGTCGGAGGCAAAAAAGCGGGACGTGATGCGGCACCTGGAGCTCGCAGGCGAGATGCCGTGCTGGATGAAGGTCTTTCCTTGCGCTTGCAGGTCAGTGTGCCGTTGGGCGGTGATCGCCGTGTGAACAGTTATGCCAGCCGGCGCGGTCATCAGGTCAACGCGGGGGCGGCGCTCAGTGAACGGGTCAATGACGCTGTGAGCTACGAGGTTGGTAGTGAGCGGGATTTCAACGCTCGGGAGCAATCGGTGCGTGGCCAACTCAACCTGACGCCGCGTTACACCCAGGTCGGCCTGGGTGTCAGCCGCGATTCGCAGAACACCAGCTATTCGGGGCAACTGCGAGGAGGTGTGGTGGCCCATGAACGCGGGCTGACCTTCTCGCCCTATACGGTCCAGGACACATTTGGCATCGTCTCGGTGGGAGATATCGGATCGGCCAGAATCGACACCCCTCAGGGCCCGGTGTGGACCGATCCACGCGGTCATGCGGTGATCGCGGGCCTGCCGGCCTACAGCAATAGCCGTATCGAGGTGCAAACCCGATCCCTGCCCAAACGGGTCGACCTGAAGAATGGCACCCGAGTCGTCGCCGCTGGCCGGGGATCGTTCAATACGGTGGACTTTGAAGTGGTGAAGGTGCGTCGAGTGTTGATCAATGCTCGCGACCAGAAGGGCCAGCCGTTGCCCCAGGGAGCTTCGGTGTTCGGTGCGGACGATCGCTTCATGACCAGCGTGGTGGCTGACGGCATGATTTTCCTGAGTGATGTAACGGCGCCGCAAAGCCTGCGGGTATCCCTGCCGGACTCGTCCTCCTGCCAGCTGCGCCTGGCTCCTGAAGTTGAGCCGGACAATGACAAACTCTATGAAACCACGTCGGCGGTGTGCCATGGCCGCTAAAGCGATGTGCCTGGGCCTATTGCTCTGGGGCGGAATGATGGCCCAATGGGCGCGGGCAGATGAGTGTCGGCTGATTGTCAGCCAGGGACGTGTCGATTATGGCGCGATCCGCAATGAGCGCCGCGATGAGCGTGGGGCAGTGGCGATGGGCACTCGCACGGTGCACTTGAATATTCTGTGTCCGCAGCCATCGACCATGGCGTTGCGGTTCAACGGGACGGCGTCCGATAGCGAGGGCTTTCGGTTTGGGCGCGAAGGGCGTTTTCGCCTGAGCCTCAGGCATGCCCGGCTGGATGGGCAGCCGGTGGAATGGGCGGACATGGGTGAACCGGCCGCCGGGCAATTGCTGCCGGGACGGACCCTGGTGGCCCAAGGGGCTGGCCGGCAGTTGGCGGCCCAGGTCGAGATCGATGCCGACCTGCCTGTCGACGCCCTGCGTGTGCGCAGCCACACAGTGCTGGAGGGGCAGGGGCATTTCGAGCTGGTCAGTCCGCCTGTTCCACGGAGCCAATGAAGTTGGCGAACTCGGGCGTTTGCGGGTTGGCAAACAACACCTTGGGGTCGCCCACTTCATGCACCTTGCCCTGGTGCATGAACACCAACTTGTCGCCGACTTCGCGGGCAAAGCGCATTTCGTGGGTCACCATGATCAGCGTCATGCCATCCTTGGCCAGTTGGCGCACCACGCTGAGCACTTCATTGACCAGTTCCGGGTCCAGGGCCGAGGTGATTTCGTCGCACAGCAGCACCTTGGGCGACATGGCCAGGGCGCGTGCAATCGCCACGCGCTGTTGCTGGCCGCCGGACAGGCGATCCGGGAAGGCGTCAAACTTCTCGCCCAGCCCGACGCGTTCCAGCATCTGCTTAGCCAACTGGGCGGCCTTGGCCTTGGGTACTTTCTGCACCACTTGCGGCGCGAGCATCACGTTTTCGCCCACCGTGAGGTGCGGGAACAGGTTGAACTGCTGGAACACCATGCCGACTTTCTGCCGCAGGCTGCGCAGGTCGGCGCGGGCGGCGTCGAGGTATTCGCCGTCGACTTCGATCACGCCATCGTTGATCGATTCCAGGCCATTGAGGGTACGCAGCAAGGTGGACTTGCCCGAGCCGCTGCGGCCGATGATCGCCACCACCTGGCCTTCTTCAACGGTCAGGTCGATGCCCTTGAGCACATGGTGATCGCCGTAATACTTATGCAGGGCGGAAATTCTAAGCAGAGGCATGCAGTCTCCTTTCCAGGTAGCGCGCACTGAGGGACAAGGGGTAGCAGAGCAAGAAGTAACCAAGGGCCACCAGGCCGTAGACCATGAAGGGTTCGAAGGTGGCGTTGGCGAGCATGCCGCCGGTCTTGGTCAGTTCGGTAAAACCGATGATCGAGGTCACGGCGGTGCCTTTGACCACCTGCACCGAGAAACCCACGGTGGGCGCCACGGCAATGCGCAGGGCCTGGGGCAGGATCACGTAGCGCAGTTGCTCCAGCGGGTTGAGGGCCAGGCTGGCCGAGGCTTCCCACTGCCCGTGGGCAATGGAATCGACGCAGCCACGCCAGATTTCGGCGAGGTAGGCACTGGTAAACAGGGTCAGTGCAATGGCGGCCGCCAGCCAGGGTGAAATATCCACACCGAGCAGGGCAATGCCGAAAAACACCAGGAACAGCTGCATCAGCAACGGCGTGCCCTGGAACAGTTCGATATAGGCACGGGCCACTTGGCTGGGGAACGCCTTGCGGCTGATGCGCATCGTCATCACCAACAGGCCGATCACACCACCGCCCACAAACGCCACCAGGGACAGCAGCAGAGTCCATTGCAGGCCGGTGGCGAGGTTGCGCACGATGTCCCAGAAGGAAAAATCACTCATCGGCTGTTCCTCATCACGTAACGGCGGCCGATCCAGTTGAGCAACTGGCGAATCATCAGTGCCATGCACAGGTACACCAGGGTGGTCAGTGCGTAGGTTTCAAAGGCGCGAAAGTTGCGAGACTGGATAAAGTTGGCGGCAAAGCTCAGCTCTTCAGTGGCGATTTGCGAACACACCGCCGAACCGAGCATCACGATGATGATCTGGCTGCTCAGGGCCGGCCACACCTTGCCCAGCGCCGGCAGCAGCACCACGTGACGGAACGCCTCAAAGCGCGTCATGGCCAGCGCGGCCGCCGCTTCCAGTTGGCCCCGGGGAACAGCCTGGATGCCGGCGCGGATGATCTCGGTGGAGTAAGCCCCGAGGTTGATCACCATTGCCAGCACGGCGGCTTGCCATTCGGTGATTTTCAGCCCCAGGGACGGCAGGCCGAAAAAGATGAAGAACAACTGAACCAGGAACGGCGTGTTGCGGATCAACTCGACATACACCCCGAAGAACCAGGCGAACGGCTGGATCTTCCACGCCCGCACCACGGCGCCCACGGTGCCCAGGGCCACCCCCAGGATGGCGCCGATGGCCGTCAGTTCCAGGGTGAACAGCGCACCGCGTAACAGCAGGTCGGTATTGGCCAGCACCGGCACAAAGTCAAATTGATACGCCATCAATCAGCTCCGTCGCGTCAGAGGTCGGCAGGCAGCGGCTCTTTGAGCCATTGCATCGCGTTCTTTTCCAGGCTGCCATCAGCCTTGGCGGCGATCAGGATCTGGTTGACCTTTTCCAGCAGTGCCGGCTCGTTCTTGTTCACACCCACGTACACCGGGGAGTCCTTGAGTTTCACTTTCAGGGCAGGCACGCGCTTGGGGTTGCGCTCTCTGATCGCCACCATCACCACGTTGCCGCTGGCGATCAGGTCGACTTGACCGGCCAGGTAGGCGGCGATGGTCGAGTTGTTGTCCTCGAAGCGCTTGATGGTGGCTTCCTTGGGGGCTACGGCGGTCAGTTCGATGTCTTCGATCGCACCGCGTGTCACGCTGATGGTCTTGCCCTTGAGGTCGTCGGTGGTGCTGACAGGCGCGTCAGGCGGACCAAACACCGCCAGGTAGAACGGCGCGTAGGCCTTGGAGAAGTCGATGACTTTCTCACGCTCGGCGTTCTTGCCCAGGCTGGAGATCACCAGGTCGACCTTGCCGGTGGTGAGGAACGGGATGCGGTTGGTGCTGTTGACCGGTGTCAGCTCCAGCTTGACCTTGAGCTGGTCGGCCAGCAGCTTGGCGGTGTCGATGTCCAGGCCACGGGGTTTCATGTCGGGGCCGACCGAGCCGAACGGCGGGAAGTCCTGGGGCACGGCGACCTTGAGGGTGCCACGGGCGACGATATCGTCCAGACCGTTGGCCTGGGCGGGTGCCTGGCTCAGCATCAGGCTGGCAAACAGGGCTGTGAGCAGGGCGCTGTAGCGCTTGGTCATGGCAACTCTCCGGAAAGGGCGAAGGGAAATCTGTCTTGGCCCAGTGCACAGCCCATGCCAGCCTCGTCAGGTTGGCCTGTAACGCTGGTGTTTGTTGAGGTGCGGTGGTCTTACTGGTCTGAACAGTGCTCATGTTTTTCGCACCCTTTTCGAGCGTCGATAAAACCACGCGAGCCCCTTTGGGGCGTGGCTTGCCGTGGGCTGCGAATAGCTTTACAACTAGCCGCACCGTTGACTGCAACCTTGAGTTTTCCATGAATTCCATCGCCCAAGCCGTACCGGAAGCGGCCCTGCAGGCCATCCGCAAACTCATTAATGAACAGGGCTTTGGGCCGGGTGATGCCTTGCCCTCCCAACGCGACCTGGCTGTGCAGTTGGGGGTCAGTCGGGCGTCTTTGCGCGAGGCGCTGTCGTCCTTGAGTGCCTTGGGGGTCGTCAGTGTGCAACCGGGCAAGGGCGTGTTCGTGCAGGCGGTGGAGGAGTCGCCGGGGTTTGCCTGGCCGTTTGCGGCGCAGGCAACGCCGCTGGATATCTTCCAGTTGCGCTATGCCCTCGAAGGCTTTGCGGCGGGGCTGGCGGCGGTCACGTTGACGCTCGATGAGCTCGATGGCCTCGAAGACAATGTCGAGGCGATGCGCAAGGTGCTCAAGGCGGGTGACTTTGAGGCGGCGGCGCGGCTGGACTTCGAATTCCACCAGCGCATCCTGCTGGCCAGCGGCAATCAGGCAATGGTGAGCATCCTGAGTGCCAGTGCCGAGGTGTTCCTGGAAAGCCAGAAGCTACCGTTCATCCGGCCGGAGCGGGCCATGGAGACCTGGCAGGAGCACCGCAAGATCCTGCGTGCCCTGGCCCGTCGTGCCAGCGCAGCAGCGCAGAAAGCCATGCAGGAACACGTGCGCAACGCGGCCTTGCGCACCGGCATTGCCTTCGTGACGCCCGTGACGCCCTGAGTTGAGCTATACCCAAACTCATGCACCACCATAGCAAGACTCAATCAGAGGCGGCTTCCTGAACGGGGGAAGGGCGGCTATGATGGGCCACGTTTTTTTTGCTTACAATCCGGAGACATCCATGAGCAACGATCTTATCAAGCACGTCACCGACGCGACCTTTGAGGCCGAAGTACTCAAGGCTCAGGGCCCGGTGCTGGTTGACTACTGGGCTGAATGGTGTGGCCCTTGCAAAATGATCGCGCCTGTTCTGGACGACATTGCGACCACCTACGAAGGCAAGCTGACCATTGCCAAGCTGAATATCGACGACAACCAGGAAACCCCGGCCAAGCATGGCGTGCGTGGTATCCCGACGCTGATGCTGTTCAAGAACGGCAACGTCGAAGCCACTAAAGTGGGCGCGCTGTCGAAGTCTCAGCTGCAAGCTTTCCTCGACGCGAACATCTAAGCGTTGTCAAAAAAGCCCCGCAAATTGCGGGGCTTTTTCGTGAAACAGGGCTAGACGCTCCTAAACTCAGGTGGTACATTCGGCCCCGCACTGGTTTCTCCACTGCCCCCTGCAAGCCGTCGCCGACGCTCTCCTTTTCGATTAGTACGCGATCCTGTCGCCTTCTCTGCGGCGCGGCCTCATTAAGCCAAAAGCTTAATTTCCCCCCTCCATAAATGATTACGTCATTCCTATATGAATCTGACTGAACTCAAGCAAAAGCCGATTACCGACCTGCTCCAGCTGGCCGAAGAAATGGGCATAGAAAATATGGCCCGTTCGCGCAAGCAGGACGTGATTTTCTCCCTGCTGAAAAAGCACGCGAAAAGCGGCGAGGAAATCTCCGGTGATGGCGTGCTGGAGATTCTCCAGGACGGCTTCGGCTTCCTCCGCTCTGCTGACGCCTCCTATCTTGCCGGCCCAGACGATATCTACGTCTCGCCGAGCCAGATCCGTCGCTTCAACTTGCGCACCGGTGACACCATCGTTGGCAAGATCCGCCCTCCTAAGGAAGGCGAGCGTTACTTCGCCCTGCTCAAGGTCGACACGATCAACTTTGATCGTCCCGAGAACGCGAAAAACAAGATTCTCTTCGAGAACCTGACCCCGCTGTTCCCGACCGTACGTATGAAGATGGAAGCCGGCAACGGTTCCACCGAAGACTTGACCGGTCGTGTGATCGACTTGTGCGCCCCGATCGGTAAAGGCCAGCGTGGCCTGATCGTCGCACCGCCGAAAGCCGGCAAGACCATCATGCTGCAGAACATTGCCGCGAACATCGCGCGTAACAATCCTGAAGTTCACCTGATCGTGCTGTTGATCGATGAACGTCCGGAAGAAGTGACCGAAATGCAGCGCACCGTGCGCGGCGAAGTGGTTGCCTCCACGTTCGATGAACCGCCAACCCGCCACGTGCAGGTTGCCGAAATGGTGATCGAGAAGGCCAAGCGCCTGGTTGAACACAAGAAGGACGTGGTGATCCTGCTCGACTCCATCACCCGTCTGGCCCGTGCCTACAACACCGTGATCCCGAGCTCCGGCAAGGTATTGACCGGTGGTGTCGATGCCCATGCCCTGGAGAAACCGAAGCGTTTCTTTGGCGCTGCGCGGAACATCGAAGAAGGCGGCTCGCTGACCATTATCGCCACCGCACTGGTTGAAACCGGTTCGAAGATGGACGAAGTGATCTACGAAGAGTTCAAGGGTACCGGCAACATGGAGCTGCCCCTGGACCGTCGCATCGCGGAAAAGCGCGTGTTCCCGGCGATCAACATCAACCGTTCCGGTACCCGCCGCGAAGAGTTGCTGACCGCCGACGACGAACTGCAGCGCATGTGGATCCTGCGCAAGCTGCTGCACCCGATGGACGAAGTGGCGGCCATCGAGTTCCTGGTCGACAAGCTGAAAACCACCAAGACCAACGACGAGTTCTTCCTGTCGATGAAGCGTAAGTAACACGACGTTTCAGGTCCGAAAGAATGGCGCCCCAAGGGGCGCCATTTTTTTTGCGTCAGAAAAGGGAGGTTTGGGCGGCATAAGTGTCAGTTAAGAAACAAAAAAGGTGAGGGAAGCTACGTTCGCTTCCATTCGTATCAGGCTGACTACGTTTTATGACTGTTCTTTCTTATCGAAGAGACATCGATGGTTTGCGCGCCGTTGCGGTCCTGGCTGTGGTGCTGTTCCATTTTGGGGTGCCTGGTGTAACAGGCGGCTTCGTCGGGGTTGATGTATTTTTCGTGATTTCAGGGTTCCTGATCACCTCGATCATCTGGCGGGAGCGCCAGGCCGGGCGCTTCAGCTTTGTGGATTTCTGGGCGCGACGTGCCCGGCGCATCCTGCCGGCGTTGTTTGTGATGATGGCGGCTACCCTGGCCGTAGGCTGGTTCCTGCTGGCGCCCAAGGACTACGAGGAGCTGGGGCGGTCGGTGCACTATCAGGTGATCTTCACCTCCAACCTGCTGTTTTCCCGCCAGCACGGCTACTTCGACGCGGCCTCCGATATCAAACCGTTGTTGCACACCTGGTCGCTGGCGGTCGAAGAGCAGTTCTACATCATCTTCCCGTTGTTGCTGACCTTGCTTGCCAGCCGCTTGAAGCATTGGCGCCTGGTGCTGTTCGGGATCCTGCTGGTGTCGTTCGGCATGAGCGTGTGGGCGGTGGCCCATGCACCGCAAAAGGCGTTCTACCTGTTGCATCTGCGTGCCTGGGAATTGCTGGCCGGCGCCATGCTGGCGGTGGTGCCGCTGCGTGATTGGCGTGCCTCGCCCGGCTTGGCCCAAGGAGTCAGCCTGTTGTCGATGGCGCTGATACTGATCGCGGTATTCGGTTTCGATTCAGCTACACCCTTCCCCGGCGCGGCTGCGTTGTTGCCGGTGCTGGGCGTCGTTGGCCTGATCTGGGCCAACAGGCAGCAATCCACCTGGGTCGGGCGCCTGCTGAGTTCACGGGTGATGGTGGGCGTGGGGCTGATTTCCTATTCCTGGTACCTGTGGCACTGGCCTGTGTTCGTGTATGCCAGCTACGCCGCGGTTGATGGCCTGAGCCCGCTGGAGCTGGGTGGGTTGATGCTGCTGAGCCTGGTGCTGGGCTACCTGTCCTGGCGTTTTGTGGAAACCCCGTTTCGGGAGAAGCGCCTGCTGCCCGGGCGCAAGGCGATTCTGGCGACAGCGTGTGTCGGGATCCTGTGCCTCGGCCTTACGGGCGTGGCATTGCGCAAGGCCGACGGTGTGCCGTCGCGCTTGTCCGAACAGGCCCTGCGTTATGCCCAGGCGAAAAAGTGGAGCCCGGAGTTGATGGCGTGCATGGCGGACAAAGACACGCCCGATGAGCGCCTGTTTTGCCATTTCGGCCCCAAAGGCAGCTCGGTCTCTGCGCTGGTCTGGGGCGACAGTCACGCCACCGCCTTGATTCCTGCGCTCGAGGTGGCGGCCAAGCGGCACGACATCAGCCTGGTCGAGGCCAGTTTTGCCGGTTGTGTGCCTTTGGATGGCCTGGAGAACATTGCCCGTTGCGCCCACTTCAACCATCGCGTGGAGAAAGCGATGGCCGAGCAGTCCTTCAGCGATGTGGTGCTGGCGGCGCGCTGGAGCCTGTACCTCTATGGGCAGATGTCGGGTGACAAGGAGCATGCGCTCAAAGACCCCGCGACGGGTCAATACGTGCGCGCCATTGCCGAGCAGCGCTTCGCCCAAGGCCTGCGCGAGCGCATCAAGGGCTTGCGCACCGCAGGCCACAGGGTCTGGTTGGTCAAAGAGGTGCCGCTGCAGGAAATCATTGTGCCTTACCGGCTCAGCCGCCTGGCCATGATGCACCGGCCGGTGGATCGGGAAGGCTTGCCCGTGGCGGAGCACCTCAAGCGCCAGGCCTTTATCTCCCAGCTGTTTGCCGAGTTGGCGGCGGCCGACAGTGGTGTCGCGGTGCTCGACCCCGCGCCCTTGTTGTGCGGCGCCGATGGCTTGTGCCGGGTGGAGCTCAACGGCCGAGCGCTGTATACCGATGACAATCACCTTTCTGACGTCGGTGCGCGGCACGTCGAGGCCTTCCTGGAACCGTTGTTCAGTTCGCTGCAATCACGAGGGTTGACGGCCAATTAAGCTGCCAGCCGCCCTCAGAGCAGGTAGGATGTACGCCTATTTTACGGGTGGCATGGTTAATGAAATTCAAGGATCTTCGGGATTTCGTGCAGCAACTTGAGCAGCGCGGAGAGTTGAAACGTATCCAGATGCCGATTTCGCCGGTACTGGAAATGACTGAGATTTGCGACCGTACCCTGCGCAACAAGGGCCCGGCGCTGCTGTTCGAAAACCCGACCGGCTTTGACATCCCGGTGCTTGGCAACCTGTTCGGCACCCCCGAGCGTGTGGCCTTTGGCATGGGCGCCGAGTCGGTCAGCGAGCTGCGCGAGATCGGCAAGCTGCTGGCCTTCCTCAAGGAGCCGGAGCCGCCCAAGGGCTTGAAGGACGCCTGGTCGAAGCTGCCGATCTTCCGCAAGATCATTGCCATGGCGCCCAAGGTGGTCAAGGACGCGGTGTGCCAGGAAGTGGTCATCGAAGGCGACGACGTGGACTTGGCCATGCTGCCGGTGCAGACCTGCTGGCCCGGCGACGTCGGGCCGCTGATCACCTGGGGCCTGACCGTCACCAAGGGCCCGAACAAGGACCGCCAGAACCTCGGTATCTACCGCCAGCAAGTGATCGGCCGCAACAAGGTGATCATGCGCTGGCTGAGCCACCGTGGCGGCGCGCTGGACTTCCGCGAGTGGTGCGAAAAGCACCCCGGCAAACCGTTCCCGGTCTCCGTGGCCCTGGGCGCCGACCCGGCCACCATCCTTGGCGCCGTGACCCCGGTGCCCGACAGCTTGTCCGAGTACGCCTTCGCTGGCCTGCTGCGCGGCAACCGCACCGAGCTGGTGAAGTGCCGTGGCAACGACCTGCAAGTGCCGGCCACCGCCGAGATCATCCTCGAAGGCGTGATTCATCCGGGCGAAATGGCCGATGAAGGCCCGTACGGCGATCACACCGGCTACTACAACGAAGTCGACAGCTTCCCGGTGTTCACCGTCGAGCGCATCACCCACCGGGTCAAACCGATCTACCACAGCACCTACACCGGCCGTCCGCCGGATGAGCCGGCGATCCTCGGCGTGGCGCTCAACGAAGTGTTCGTGCCGATCCTGCAGAAGCAATTCCCGGAAATCACCGACTTCTACCTGCCGCCCGAAGGCTGTTCGTACCGCATGGCCGTCGTGACCATGAAAAAGTCGTACCCGGGCCACGCCAAGCGGGTAATGCTGGGTGTGTGGTCGTTTTTGCGACAGTTCATGTACACCAAGTTCGTTATCGTCACCGACGACGACATCAACGCCCGCGACTGGAACGACGTGATCTGGGCCATCACCACGCGCATGGACCCCAAGCGCGACACGGTGATGATCGACAACACGCCGATCGACTACCTCGACTTCGCCTCGCCGGTGTCGGGCCTGGGGTCGAAGATGGGCCTGGATGCCACCCACAAATGGCCGGGTGAAACCACCCGCGAGTGGGGCCGCGTGATCGTCAAGGATGAAGCCGTGACTGCCCGTGTCGATGCGATCTGGAAAGAATTGGGAATAGATTGATGCGTGTAACCCTGCAACCTTCCGGCGCCGTGCTGGAACTGGTCCCTGGCGAGCGAATCCTCGAAGGCGCGCGTCGCCTGGGTTATGAATGCCCCCAGGCTTGCCGCAATGGCGTGTGCCACGTGTGTGCGGCGCTGTTGGTGGAGGGCCGGGTGCAGCAGGCCGGTGAGGTGCGTGACCATGGCGAGTTCTACACCTGCATTGCCGAGCCGCTGGAAGATTGCATTGTGTTGTGGGATGGCGTGCTGGCGCCGGGAGAGTTGCCGTTGCGCAAGTTGTCGTGCCAATTGAGCGAATGCGTGGAAGTCGGTGGCGACGTGTGGCGCGTGCGCCTGCGGGCGCCGGCCGGCAAGGCGGTGCGCTATCACGCCGGGCAGTACCTGATGATCGAGCGGGACAACGGCGAGAAGTCCGCCTTCTCCCTGGCGTCCGCACCCCACGCCGGGCGCGAGCTGGAACTGCATGTGCTGGCCCGCGAGGACAGTGCCCGCAACCTGCTTGAGCAACTGCAGCGCAACCAGATGGCGCGCATCGAGCTGCCGTTTGGCGATACCCATTTGGCCGAGTTGCCGGACGGGCCCTTGGTGCTGATCGCTGCTGGCACGGGTATGGCGCAGATGCACAGCCTGATCGAACATTGCCGCGCCTCCGGCTTCAAGCACCCGGTGCACCTGTACTGGGGCGTGCGTCGTCCAGAAGATTTCTATGAGATCGAACACTGGGATCAATGGCTGCAACTGCCCAACCTGTTCCTGCACAAAGTGGTCAGTGACCTGTGCGGTTGGGAAGGGCGCTGCGGGTTGTTGCACGAAGCGGTGTGCGAAGACATCAGCGACCTCAAGGCTGTGCACGTCTATGCCAGCGGTTCGCCGGCGATGATCTACGGCACGCTGGACGCGCTGGTGGACGCCGGCATGGATGCACACCAGATGCGTGCCGACGTCTTCGCCTACGCCCCGCGCCCATAACTCACTGACGTACGCCGGTCAAAATGTGGGAGCGGGCTTGCTCGCGAAAGCGGTGGTTCAGTCAGCTTATGTGTGGCTGACACAATGCTTTCGCGAGCAAGCCCGCTCCCACATTAGACCGTGCTGTGTCAGTGTCAGAAGCGCACGCCAGTGGTCACCATCGCCGCATTGAACCCCAGCAACACCACCTCTGCCGCGACGGGCCCGTAATGCGCGCCGACCGACGGGATGATCACCGGCGCAACGCCGAAACGGTTCAACGGGATCTTGTCGCGGTATTCGCCACGATAGCCCTGGATCACTCCGCCTGTGAGTTTTAAATACACCGGGTAGTCAGCCATGTCGTAGCGCTTGCCTGCATAGGCGTAATACGAGCGCTGGCTGAATGAGTTGCGAAAGGTCGCCCCGCCAATCACCAGCCCCGACGCTTGATTGCGCTCCAGGCCGATCAGGTCCTGGTGGTTGTTGTGGTCGGGGTCGGGTGAAAAGTGCCGGGTGTAGAGGCTGGTCTGCGCGTACCAGAAGCCCTTGTCGTCATTGGCCGCAGGCATTTCGCCGGCGAGGGCCGCAGAGGCCTGGGCGAGGAACAGCAGGCCAGGCAGTGTGGATTTTTTCATGGGTGCGACCTCGATAGTCGGTTTGAAGGGCGGCTAGTTGGGTCGTGACAGGGGCGCTATTTTGACGGCTTGACGCCGGCCCAGGCTGAACCGGGGCTGAAAGTACCGGGATTGCCTGGGCCAATCCTGATGAGCGGACGCGGGCGCTTATGCTTTCGCTTATTCTTTTTGGGTATTTAATTTATTCAATAGATATCTTTAGGCTATATCGCAACGGACTACCGATTATCTGCCACTAACCAATAACTGACCGCCACCGCCCGCCAGCCGGATCGATCGTATGCATTCAGAGCATTGACGTTCTGACTTTTGATTCCAAGGGGAGCGGTATGGGGAGTTACAAGAAACACGCGCTGTACACGGCGATTTTGTCGGCCAATTTGCTGACCGCCGTGGGATTCAATCCAGCACAGGCGGCGGAAACAGCTGCGGCCGATGCACCTAAGCTCGATACGGTCATTGTCACCGGCACCCGCGCCCAAGAGCGCACGGCCAGTGCGTCGCTGTCGCCCATCGATGTGATCTCCGGCGACACCTTGCGCAGCACCGGCTCTGATGAACTGGGGGCGGTGTTGGCGCGGCTGATTCCTTCGATCAATTTCCCACGCCCGAGCCTGGTGGACGGCGCCGAACTGGTGCGTCCCGCGCAGTTGCGCGGCTTGTCGCCGGACCAGGTGCTGGTGCTGGTCAATGGCAAACGCCGCCACACCAGTGCGTTCGTCAACCTGGGTGGCGCGGTGGGCCGTGGCTCGGCGCCCGCCGATCTGAATGCGATCCCGCTGTCGGCGGTCGATCACATCGAAGTGCTGCGCGACGGCGCTTCTGCACGCTACGGTTCCGACGCGATTGCCGGTGTGATCAACGTGATCCTCAAGCATGACGACCATGGCGGTTCAGTTTCCACCAAGTTTGGCGAGTACAAGAAGGGTGATGGTATCCAGCGCAATCTCAGCGGCAATACCGGCTTTGCATTGGGCGACAACGGCTTTTTCAACCTCTCCGGCGAAGGTGCCGACAACGACTACACCAACCGCGCCGGCAATGACTTGCGGCCGGCGAGCGTCGGTTCGACCACCTATGGCCAGCGGGTCTTCCGCCAAGGCGAGCCGGCTACCAATGAAGGCAAACTGCAGTTCAACTCCGCCTACGCCTTCAACGACGGGCTGGAGTTTTACACCTTCGGCGGCTACAGCAAGCGCCGTGGCGAGACCGCCGCGTTCTATCGGGCCAGCAATGCCTCCAACAACATTGTGGCGCTCAACCCCAATGGCTACCTGCCCCTGATCAAGGGCAACCTGGAAGACACCTCGCTGGTAGTGGGCCTGCGCGGCCTGCTGGCCTACGACTGGCATTACGACCTGTCGGCGAACTACGGCAAAAACCAATATGCGCTGAGCACTGAAACCATCAACACCTCCCTGGGCCTGGCCACGCCGCGCAAGTTCGACAACGGCACCCTGAGCAACGACCAGAAGCAGGTGAGCCTGGACCTGTCCCGTGAATTCGACGTGGGCTTTTTGCCGTATCCGGTTTCCGTGGCGTTTGGCGGCGAGTACCTGCACCAGGGCTATGAAATCGAAGCGGGCGAACCGGCGTCCTACTATCAGACCGGCAGTTCGGGCCTGGGTGGTTTCCGGGATGCCGACGCCGGCAGCAGTTCGCGACATAACTGGGCCCAATACCTGGACCTCGAAACCAACTTCACCGAAAAACTCAGCGCGTCGGCCGCCGTGCGGCATGAGGATTACAGCGACTTCGGTTCCAACGTCAGCGGTTCGCTGTCGGCACGCTACGACTTCACCCCACAAGTGGCCTTGCGCGGCAGTATTTCCAACGGCTTCCGCGCGCCGTCCCTGGCCCAGCAGAACTTTGCCTACACGTCGTCGCAGTTGATTGGTAGCACCATCCAGGAAGCCGGCACGTTCCCAGCCAACAGCAGAGTGGCCCGTTTGCTCGGCGCCGAAGACTTGAAGGCCGAGAAATCGCGCAACTACAGCCTCGGCCTGGTGCTGGAACCGGCGGATGACCTGACCGTGACGGTGGATGTGTACCGTATCGACATCCGCGATCGCATCAGCCTGTCCTCCAACCTGAACCTCAACCCGGCGACCATTGCCTACCTGCAAGCCAATGGGGTCGGCAACATCAACTACACCAGCGCCCGTTACTTCACCAACGCCACCGACACCAGCACTGATGGCGTCGACCTGGTCGCCAATTATCGCTACCAGTTCGACAACGGCATCCGCTGGAACAGCACCGTGGGCTACAACTACAACCACACCAAGGTCACGGACGTGAAGGCCAACCCGGCCATCCTCGACAGCCTGGGCGCCAACCTGGTGCGGGTCGATCGTCGCGAGCGCATCGGTTTGCTGGGCGATACCACGCCACAGCACAAGCTGAGCCTGGGCAACGACTTCACGTTCGGCAATTGGGCGCTGCACAGCAACCTGGTGCGCTATGGTGAATTCACCAGTTATCAGGCGGACAAGGTCAACGACCAGACCTTCAAGGCTGCGTGGGTGTTGGACCTGTCGGCGGACTACAAGCTCAAGAACTGGACCTTCACCCTGGGCGGCGACAACGTCACCGACAAATACCCGGAAAAGGTCAATGCTTTTGCCAGCAGCGGCGGCAACCTCGCCTATAGCACTTTTTCGCCGTACGGTTACAGCGGCGCGTTCTATTACGGTAAAGTTGCCTATAACTGGTAGTACGCAGGAGACCTAAGCGATTCGCCATGACCGTTATTGAAACCGATCTCTCGCATTTGGCTTACCCTCCGCGGCTCGACCTTGGGCCGCAACTCACTCACGAACAGTTGATGAGCTCGATGCAGGCCACCATGGCGCGGCATAAGGGTGGGCCGGTCTGGCTATTCGCTTACGGTTCTTTGATCTGGCGCCCGGAATGCTCGTCCACCGAGCGAGTGCGGGCCCGGGTCCACGGTTATCACCGGGGGTTGTACCTGTGGTCCCAGGAGCATCGGGGTACGCCGGAGTTGCCGGGGCTGGTCTTTGGCCTGGATCGCGGCGGTTCCTGCAGCGGGTTTGCCTACCGCTTGCCGGAAGACCAACTGGAGGCTTCGCTGTACGCCTTGTGGTGCCGCGAAATGCCCTATCCCTCCTACCGGCCACACTGGCTCAGTTGCCGTCTTGAAGATGGCAGCCAGGTGCAGGCATTGGGGTTTGTCCTGGAGCGGCATCTGCCGAGCTACGCCGGCAACCTGCCCGATATCGTGCTCAACCATGTGCTACAGAGCGCTTGCGGGCGTTACGGCACGACTCGCGATTATGTCGAGCAGACCGTCAACGCCCTGCGTAGCCACGCCATGCCAGATAAAAACCTGGAGGCGCGGCTCAAGCGTTGTGCCAAGGGTTGCTCAGGCGGTAGCTGACCGCGCCTCGCTGACACTGTTGGTGTGCCACAGCGTTGGGATGAGGAACGCGATGGCCAACAGGCACGCGCCCACCAGCAACACGAACCCGCCATTCCAACCGAAATGGTCCACGGTGTAGCCCATGGCTGCACTCGCTGCCACCGAACCGCCCAGGTAACCGAACAGGCCTGTGAAGCCCGCCGCCGTACCGGCCGCTTTTTTCGGCGCCAGTTCCAGGGCCTGCAGGCCGATCAGCATCACCGGGCCGTAGATCAGGAAGCCGATGGAGAACAGCGCGATCATGTCGATGGTCGGGTTGCCCGGTGGGTTGAGCCAATAGACCAGGGTTGCCACGGTCACCAGCGCCATGAACACCACGCCGGTCAGGCCACGGTTGCCACGGAAGATCTTGTCCGACATCCAGCCGCACAACAGCGTGCCCGGAATACCCGCCCACTCGTAAAAGAAGTACGCCCACGAGGTTTTATCCACGTCGAAGTGCTTGGCTTCCTTGAGGTAGGTCGGCGCCCAGTCCAGCACGCCATAGCGCAGCAGGTAGACGAAGACGTTGGCGAAGGCGATGTACCACAGCATTTTGTTGCGCAGCACGTACTTGACGAAGATTTCCTTGGCGCTGAACTCTTCTTCGTGGCTGGCGTTGTAGCCTTCCGGGTAGTCGTTCTTGTACTGCTCGATCGGCGGCAGGCCTACCGATTGCGGAGTATCGCGCATGGTGATGAAGGCAAACGCTGCCACCAGCAGGGCCACGGTGGCCGGTACGTAGAATGCTGCGTGCCAGTCGTTGAACCAGGCCATGCCCAGCAGGAACAGCGGGCCGATCAGGCCTCCGCCGACGTTGTGCGCCACGTTCCACACCGACACCACGCCGCCGCGTTCTTTCTGCGACCACCAGTGCACCATGGTGCGCCCACTTGGAGGCCAGCCCATGCCTTGGGCCCAGCCGTTGATGAACAGCAAAATGAACATCATGGTCACGCTGGACGTTGCCCAAGGTGCGAAACCGAAAATGAACATCACCCCCGCCGACACCAGCAGGCCGAAGGTCAGGAAGTAGCGTGGGTTGGAGCGGTCGGACACCAGGCCCATCAGGAACTTGGACAAGCCGTAGGCAATGGCGATGGCCGACATGGCCAGGCCCAGTTCACCGCGGGTGTAACCCTCGTCGATCAAGTAGGGCATGGCCAGGGAGAAGTTCTTGCGCAGCAGGTAGTACCCGGCATAGCCGAAGAAGATACCGGCGAAGATCTGCCAACGCAGCCGTCGGTAGGTACTGTCTATTTTTTCTTCAGGCAGGGGCGCCTGGTGTGCGGCAGGTCGAAAGAAAGCAAACATTCAAGAGCTCCAAATTTCTTGTTTTGACTGCGGATGCGAATGTTACAGTTTCGTTACCGAAAATAGCATCGCCTCTTATCTGCAAACACAGGAAATGAGAGCAATCGCATGTTCTCTTACGAACATGTCGCAAATGGATAAGTGTGGGTCGTGATTGGGTTCTTGAAGGTGTTGGAGAACAAATGTGGGAGCTGGCTTGCCTGCGATAGCGATCTATCAGCAGAGAATGTGTTGGCTGACCCACCGCTATCGCAGGCAAGCCAGCTCCCACAGGGATTGCATTTCAGGTCCGTTAGCGAGTCTGGACGACCACTTTGCCCACAGCTCGGCGCTGCCCCAGGTCATTGATCGCTTGGGCGGCCTGTTCCAGCGGGTATACCTGTGACACCAATGGCTTGAGCTTGCCCTCGGCATACCACGTGAACAGTTGTTGAAAGTTCGCCGCATTGTCCTGCGGCTGGCGCTGGGCGAAAGAGCCCCAGAACACGCCGACCACGGATGCGCCTTTGAGCAGCGCCAGGTTCACCGGCAACTCGGGAATCCGCCCGCTGGCAAACCCCACCACCAGCAGGCGGCCGTTCCAGGCGATGGCGCGGACAGCCTGGTCGAACAGGTCACCACCCACCGGGTCGTAGATCACATCGACGCCGTTGCCATCGGTCAGGCGCTTGATTTCGTCCTTGAGGCTGGTTTCGCTGTAGTTGATCAGCTCATCGGCGCCGGCCGCCTTGGCCACGGCCAGCTTGTCGGCGCTGCTGGCGGCGGCGATTACCCGGGCGCCCATGGCCTTGCCGATTTCCACGGCGGCCAGGCCCACGCCGCCCGAGGCGCCGAGTACCAACAGGGTTTCGCCGGGCTGCAGGTCGGCGCGTTGTTTCAGGGCATGCATGGAGGTGCCGTAGGTCATGCTGAACGCAGCGGCGGTGTTGAAATCCATGCTCGGCGGAATCGGCAGCACGTTGTAGCCCGGTACTGCGACCTGCTCGGCGAAGCTGCCCCAGCCAGTCAGGGCCATGACGCGGTCGCCGGCCTTGAGGTGACTGACCTTCTCACCCACTTCACTGACCACGCCTGCCGCTTCGCCGCCCGGTGAAAACGGGAAGGGTGGCTTGAACTGGTATTTGCCCTCGATGATCAGCGTGTCCGGGAAGTTGACCCCGGCGGCGTGCACGTCCAGCAGGATTTCGTTCTTCTTGATCGCCGGGCTGGCGACCTCTTCCAGCACCAGGGTTTCGGCGGGGCCGAAGGCTTTGCAGAGCACAGCTTTCATCGGGCTATTCCTTTTGGCATCGTGGCCGATAAGTGTAGGAGGGTACGCTCGTGGGTCAACGAGCATGCCCGGGCCTGATAAGCCGCCATAAGCTTGTGCTCAGCCTTGCTAGCGTTATGCTACCCGGCAACCGAATTCGAGGAATGAACTGTGAAAGCGTGGATCCTGTTGATGCTGGCCCTGACCTTGCCGATGGCAGCCCAGGCCGAAGAAGCGAAAGAAGGGGAGGCGCCGAAGGTCAGCTATATCAGCCTGACCCCGCCGTTCGTGGGCAACTACGGGCTGGACGGTACGGCCAAACTCAAGGTGTACAAGGCCGACATCGCCCTGCGTGTGACCGGGCCAGAAGCCGCCGCTGCAGTCAAAGCCAATGATGCGCTGATCCGCAACCAGTTGGTGGCGCTGTTCACCCAGCAGACCAACGACACCATGAGCAGTGTCGAAGGCAAAGAGAAGCTGCGCCAGGAAGCCTTGAAGCAGACTCAGCAGGTGATGAGCGATGAAACCGGCAAGCCGGTGGTGGAAGACCTGCTGTTCAACAACCTGATCATCCAGTAACGCTTCACCGCAAACCGATCACCGCCGCCCATTGTTCGGCGGTTACCGGCATTACCGAAAGCCGACTGCCTTTTTGTACCAATGGCAGTTCGGCGAGGGCGGCCTGCTGTTTCAGGTAGCCCAGGCCGAGCACGTTGGGAAAGGTTTCGACGTGGGCCACGTTGATTGCGCTCCACGGGTTCTTCTCCGGGGTTGCCTTGGCGTCGAAGTAGTGGCTTTCGTGTTCAAGCGCGGTGGGATCTGGATACGCCGCCTCGACGATTTTGCCGATGCCGGCAATGCCAGGTTCGGGGCAGCTGGAGTGATAGAAGAAAAACTCGTCGCCCACCGCCATGGCGCGCAGGAAATTGCGCGCCTGGTAGTTGCGCACCCCGTCCCAGCGGGCTTCGCCCAGCTTTTCCAGGCCCCTGATCGAGAGTTCGTCGGGCTCTGATTTCATCAGCCAGTAGGCCATTTTGGGGCTCCTGAAAAAGGCGTTGGGCAAGTTGTCTGGCAATTTTATGACAAACCGACAGTCGGTTGGCGCCAAGGTTTGCGTGTTGGTTCACGTTACCGCAGAATGCCGGGATTTTAAGCTTGACGCAGCTGCAACGGACTACTTTGGAACGTTGTTGTCATCGTGTACGAGGTGCCTGAAGGGGGGCAATCGATGCAACGTAAACCGGATTTACTATGGATTTTGGTTATTTTGTTTGGTCTGGGCGTCGTGACCACCGGGTATGCGCAAAGCTTGTGGTCGAACAAGAGCGATGCGCCCGTTGAGCTGGCTCAACAGCAGCCGCAACCGTTCAAGCGTTAACACTGCTTCAAGGCGTCGCTGGTTCCAGCGGCGTTCCCGCAACATACCATTGCTTATCGGTGACAGTGCCTGCCAATGGCACGTCCCAGCTTGCCTGTGCCAGGCGATCAACCTTCTGACATTCATGGGCCAGGCCCAGCAATGTCGGCTTGCGCCAGTGTTGTCGGCGAGCGAGGTAAGCCAGGCTGCGGTCATAGAATCCGCCGCCCATGCCCAGGCGACCGCCAGCATCATCGAACCCCACCAGCGGCAGCAATACCAGGTCCAGCGCCCAGACCTGACGTTGGTGTTTGGCATTCACCCGTGGCTCAAGAATACGGAAGCGGTTGGGCGATAACTTATCCCCAGGCCGCACACGCTGAAACACCATCTTGGTCCGTGGCCAGGCGCTGAGCACCGGCAGGTAGGTGGCTTTGCCCCGGCGTTGGGCGGCGCGCAGCAGCAGGCGCGGATCGATTTCACCGTCCGTCGGTAGATACAAGGAAATGTGTTTGGCCCGGCGAAACAGCGGTTGCTGTGCCAGTTGCCGATACAGGCCGTGAGCGGCCTTGCGCTGCTCGCTCGGCGTGAGGGCGCGACGGGCTTTGCGCAACATGCGTCGAAGTTGCGGACGGGAAAGCGGCGCAGGTTCGGTCATGGTTTTCGGCTCATAAAACAATGCCAGTCCGAAGACTGGCATTGAGTTTGGGAATTCAGGCTCCCCGACAGAGCCGCTGTCGACTTAGCCCTTGAACCCGAAAGTTCAAGGTGGAAGATGCAGTAGGCTTTAAGGCTTTCCGTCTAGCGGACATGCACACCAGCCCAACGTGCAACTTCCAGGGTAGTGCGAATCGGCTCAGGGACATCGCCGACTGGCAAACACGCCAGGGAGTGGGGCGAGTATACCTTAAACAGCCTCGGCAATCAGCCCTTGGGTGCGTCTGAATCGCTGGAAAGCACCAGATCGACACGCTCCAGCAGGTCGCGCACCTGCTCACGCGTCGAGCCGCTGGCCTGCACGTCAGGCCGTTCCTGCTTGTGCAGCAGGTCGTGGGTGATATTCAACGCGGCCATCACGGCGATGCGGTCGGCACCGATCACTTTGCCGCTGCTGCGGATTTCACGCATCTTGCCATCCAGGTAACGGGCGGCGCTCACCAGGTTGTTGCGCTCTTCCTGGGGGCAGATGATCGAATATTCTTTGTCGAGGATCTGCACGGTTACGCTATTGCTTGAACTCATGAGTCTTGCTCCAGGGCCTTCAGGCGCGAAATCATCGATTCGACCTTACGCCGGGCGATTTCGTTTTTTTCAATGAGGTGAGCGCGTTCCTCGCGCCAGGTCTTTTCCTGAGCTAATAGGAGTCCGTTTTGACTCTTAAGTTGCTCGACCCGATCAATTAGCAGTTCGAGTCTGGCCATCAGCGCTTGCAGGTCGGTGTCTTCCATTGGGTTCCACTGGATTTGTCTGATGAATGGCAACTTCAGGATAAACGATCTGACGCCCTCGATAGTCTTGGTACGTCTGCCGGTGCTAGGATACAGCGCTCCATTCTAGACATTGCGCCGTCTGGCGCCTAGCTCACCATGCCCATTCAGAACTCCCCGTATGACGCTTTTTCCAAACTGCTGAGCACCAGCGGCCACCCATGCTCGCCTGCCGAGCTGCACGGCGTGTTGCTGGGCCGCAGCTGCACCGGTGTCGGCTTCGATGCCGACAACTGGCTGGCCGATGTGGCCGAACTGCTGGAGAAAGAGCCCGAAGACAACGTGCGCAACGCGCTGATCGGCCTGCAGGAAATGGTCAAGGGCGAGCTGACCGGTGACGACGTCACCGTGGTTCTGCTGCTGCCGACCGACGACGCGCCGCTCACCGAACGTGCCGCCGCCCTGGGCCAATGGTGCCAAGGTTTCCTCCACGGTTTCGGCGTGAATGCCGGCGGCCTGGAGTTGAGCACCGACGCACAGGAAGTGTTGCAGGATTTGGCAGCGATCTCCCAGGTGCAAGATGCCCTGGAAGAATCCGAAGACGGTGAAAGCGACTATATGGAAGTGATGGAATACCTGCGCGTCGCGCCGCTGTTGCTGTTCACCGAGACCAAAAAGTCCGCTGAGCCGGCTGCGCCCAAGCCGTCGCTTCACTAAGAAAGGAAGCCCATCTGCCCATGATTCATATCCCCAGAGCGGAATACACCCGGCGCCGCAAGGCGCTCATGGCGCAGATGGAACCCAACAGCATCGCGATCCTGCCAGCCGCCGCCGTGGCGATCCGCAATCGTGATGTCGAACACGTGTATCGCCAGGACAGCGACTTCCAGTACCTCAGCGGCTTCCCCGAGCCCGAGGCGGTGATCGTGCTGATGCCCGGTCGCCAGCACGGCGAGTACGTGCTGTTCTGCCGCGAACGCAATGCCGAACGCGAACTGTGGGACGGCCTGCGCGCCGGCACCGAAGGCGCGATCCGTGACTTTGGCGCCGACGACGCATTCCCTATTACCGATATCGACGACATCCTGCCCGGCCTGATCGAAGGCCGCGACCGGGTGTATTCGGCCATGGGCAGCAACGCCGAGTTCGACCGCCACCTGATGGAGTGGATCAACGTGATCCGCTCCAAAGCGCACCTCGGCGCCCAGCCGCCGAACGAATTCGTTGCCCTGGATCATCTGCTGCACGACATGCGCCTGTATAAATCGGCGGCAGAAGTGAAGGTGATGCGCGAAGCCGCGCGCATCTCCTGCGCGGCGCATGTGCGGGCCATGCAGGCCAGCCGCGCCGGTTTGCATGAGTTCAGCCTGGAAGCCGAGCTGGATTACGAGTTCCGCAAGGGCGGCGCGAAAATGCCGGCTTATGGCTCCATCGTTGCCGCCGGGCGCAACAGCTGCATCCTGCATTACCAGCAGAATGATGCAGTGCTCAAGGACGGCGACCTGGTGCTGATCGACGCCGGTTGCGAGATCGACTGCTATGCCAGCGACATCACCCGCACCTGGCCGGTCAATGGCAAGTTTTCGCCGGAACAGAAGGCGATCTACGAGATTGTGCTGGCTTCCCAGGAAGCCGCGTTTGCCGAGATCGCCCCGGACAAGCATTGGAACCAGGCGCACGAGGCGACCGTCCAGGTGATCACTGCCGGGCTGGTGAAGCTGGGCTTGCTGCAGGGTGACGTCGACGAGTTGATCGCCAGCGAAGCCTACAAGGCTTTCTATATGCACCGCGCCGGCCATTGGCTGGGCATGGATGTGCATGATGTGGGCGAGTACAAGGTAGGCGGTGAGTGGCGCGTGTTGGAAGTGGGCATGGCGTTGACCGTGGAGCCGGGGATCTACATTTCACCGGACAACCAGAACGTGGCAAAGAAATGGCGTGGCATTGGCGTACGCATCGAGGACGACGTGGTAGTGACCAAGCAAGGCTGTGAAATTCTGACCGGTGGCGTACCCAAGGCGGTTGCCGAGATCGAAGCGCTGATGGCAGCTGCCCGATGAGCAGGGTCAACCTCGCCATCATCGGCGGCGGCCTGGTGGGTGCCAGCCTGGCGCTGGCATTGCAGGCCGGGGCCAAGGCGCGCGGCTGGAAGATCGTACTGATCGAACCCTTCGCACCCGGTGACAGTTATCAGCCGAGCTACGACGCACGGTCCTCGGCACTCTCATTTGGCGCCCGCCAGATTTACCAGCGCCTGGGCCTGTGGCAGGAAATTTCCCGGCGTGCCGAGCCGATCAAGCAGATTCACGTGTCGGACCGTGGGCGCTTCTCCACCGCACGGTTGACCGCGCAGGAGGAGGGCGTACCGGCCCTGGGTTACGTCGTGGAAAATGCCTGGCTGGGCCAATGCCTGTGGCAAGGCCTGGACAAGGACGTGGTCAGTTGGCGTTGCCCGGCCGAAGTCACGCGCATGGAGCCGCTGCCCGATGGCTACCGCCTGACCCTCAACGATGAAACCGTGTTGGAATGCGACCTGGCGGTACTCGCCGACGGCGGTCGTTCTGGCCTGCGCGAGCAACTGGGTATCGGCGTGAAGACCCGCCCTTACAACCAGAGCGCATTGATCGCCAACATCACCCCAAGCGAAGCCCATAACGGCGAAGCCTTCGAGCGTTTCACCGATGAAGGCCCGATGGCCCTGCTGCCGCTGCCGGACAACCGTTGCGCGCTGGTCTGGACCCGCATCGGCATGGACGCCCAGCGCCTGGCCAACCTCGACGAGCGAGCCTTCCTCAGCGAACTGCAGGGCGTGTTCGGCTACCGCCTGGGCACCTTGAAGCAAGTCGGAGCCCGCCACCTGTACCCGTTGACCCTGGTCGAGGCCGAAGAACAAGTACGCTCGCACCTGGCCATCCTCGGCAACGCTGCCCACAGCCTGCACCCGATTGCCGGGCAAGGCTTCAACCTGTCCCTGCGCGATGCGAATGCCCTGGCCGAGGCCTTGCTGGCCGGGCCTGCGGTGCCGGGCGACCTGGCGACCTTGCAGGGCTACCTTGAGCGCCAGCGCCTGGACCAGAAAATGACCGTGGGTTTTTCTGACCAGGTCACGCGCCTGTTCGGCAGCGCGCAACCGCTGGTGGCGTTGGGTCGCAACCTGGGCCTGCTGGGCCTGGACTTGCTGCCACCGGCCAAACGCTGGTTCGCCCGTCAGGCCATGGGCCTGGGCACGCGTCCGGATGCGTAACTGGCTGACCCGGCGCCTGGGCAAGGCGCGGTTGTTGCGGCTGTTCCTGACCCTGTACCCGCCGTACCTCGGCGCGGGCGTTCGGGTGCAGGCGTTGAGCGCGGATTTTCGACATGCCAAGGTGCGCATGGGCCTGGGCTGGTACAACCGTAACTATGTCGGCACGCAGTTCGGCGGCAGCCTGTATTCGATGGTCGACCCGTTCTACATGCTGCTGTTGATGGAGAACCTGGGCCGCGACTACATCGTCTGGGACAAGGCCGCGAGCATCGATTTCATTTCGCCGGGCAAAGGCCCGGTGTATGCCGAGTTCTCCATCGACGACGCGTTGCTCGATGAGATTCGCCGGCAGACCGAGGGTGGAGAGAAGTACCTGCCCCACCTCAAGGTACAGATTCATGACGGCTCCGGCACCCTGGTGGCGCGGGTCGACAAAACCCTTTACGTGCGGCGCAAGCCGCCAGCGAGACAGGCTTAAAGCATGGACATGCGCGCAGATGTGCTGATTGTCGGGGCCGGAATGGTCGGGAGCGCCCTGGCGCTGGCGTTGCAGGGCAGTGGCCTGCAGGTGCTGCTGCTCGACGGCAGCCCGCTGAGCGTCAAGCCATTCGACCGCCAGGCCGCATTCGAACCGCGCGTGAGCGCCTTGTCGGCCGCCAGCCAGCGTATTCTGGAGCGCCTGGGCGTGTGGGACGGCATCGTCTCGCGTCGCGCCAGCCCTTACGGCGAGATGCAAGTGTGGGACGGCAGTGGCACCGGGCAGATCCACTTTTCGGCGGCCAGCGTGCATGCCGAGGTGCTCGGGCATATCGTCGAGAACCGTGTGGTGCAGGACGCTTTGCTCGACCGCCTGCACGATTGCGACCTGGGCCTGCTGGCCAATGCACGCCTGGAGCAGATGCGTCGCTCCGGCGATGACTGGTTGCTGACCCTGGCCGACGGCCGCACATTGCGCGCACCCCTGGTGATTGCCGCCGATGGTGCCAACTCCGCCGTGCGCCGCCTGACCGGCACCGCGACCCGCGAGTGGGATTACCTGCACAACGCTATCGTCACCAGCGTGCGCAGCAGCCAGCCGCATCAGCGCACGGCCTGGCAACGCTTTACCGACACCGGCCCACTGGCGTTTTTGCCGTTGGTGCGCGATGGGCAAGAGGATTGGTGCTCGATCGTCTGGTCCACCACGCCGGCTGAATCCGAGCGCTTGATGGCGCTGAATGATGAAGGCTTCTGTCGTGAGCTGGAGCGCGCCTTTGAGGGGCGGTTGGGAACAGTGATCAGCGCCGACCCGCGCGTTTGTGTGCCATTGCGTCAGCGTCATGCCAAGCGCTATGTGGCCGAAGGCCTGGCATTGATCGGCGACGCGGCCCACGTGATCCATCCGCTGGCCGGGCAGGGCGTGAACCTGGGCTTTCTCGACGCGGCGACCTTGGCTGAGGTGCTGCTCTCGGCGGCTGAACGCGGCGAACGCCTGGCGGATGTGAAAGTGCTGAGTCGCTACGAGCGCCGGCGCATGCCCCACAACCTGGCCTTGATGGCGGCGATGGAAGGTTTCGAGCGACTGTTCCAGGCCGACCAACTGCCGCTGCGCTGGTTGCGCAACGCCGGCTTGAAGATGGTCGACCAGATGCCCGAAGCCAAGGCCGTCTTCGTACGCCAAGCGCTCGGCCTAAGCGGCGACCTCCCCGACCTCGCCCAACCCTGATTTGAAATACACCCTCCTGTGGGAGCGGGCTTGCTCGCGAAAGCGGAGTGTCAGCCACTGAATGTGTTGCTGATGTACCGCTTTCGCGAGCAAGCCCGCTCCCACAAGGGAAGTCAGTCTCCGCACAAACTGTTATGCAACATCTGGTAACGCCTCCACCAAGCGCCACCAAATGTGAGTCCTTATCATTTGCCCACTTTTTGCAAATGAGAGACCGCACCCATGTTGGCACCCAAGCGCCTCCTGACTGCCCTGGCACTCACCCTCATCGGCAGCACCTCCGTGCAGGCAGCCGACGAAGTCGTGGTCTACTCCTCACGCATCGACGAACTGATCAAGCCGGTGTTCGATGCCTACACCCAGAAGACCGGCGTTCAGGTGAAGTTCATCACCGACAAGGAAGCCCCGCTGATGCAGCGCATCAAGGCCGAGGGCGAAAATGCCACTGCCGACCTGCTGCTCACCGTGGATGCGGGCAACCTGTGGCAGGCCGAGCAGATGGGCATCCTGCAACCGTTCACGTCGGCCGTGATCGACAAGAACATCCCTCTGCAATACCGCTCTTCGAACCATGCCTGGACCGGCTTGAGCCTGCGTGCGCGGACCATCGCCTATTCCACCGACCGGGTGAAACCGGGTGACCTCACCACTTACGAAGCGCTGGCCGACAAACAGTGGGAAGGCCGCCTGTGCCTGCGCACGGCGAAAAAGGTCTACAACCAGTCGCTGACCGCCACCCTGATCGAAACCCATGGCGCGGCCAAGACCGAAGAAATCGTGAAGGGTTGGGTCAACAACCTGTCCACCGATGTATTTTCCGATGACATCGCGGTGCTTGAGGCGATCAACGCCGGGCAATGCGACGTAGGCATCGTCAACACCTACTACTACGGCCGCCTGCACAAGCAGAACCCGAACCTGGCGGTGAAGCTGTTCTGGCCGAACCAGGGCGACCGTGGCGTGCACGTGAACCTGTCGGGCATCGGCCTGACCAAGCACGCGCCACACCCGGAAGCTGCCAAGGCGCTGGTGGAGTGGATGACCACGGCTGAAGCCCAGAAGATCTTTGCCGATGTGAACCAGGAATTTCCGGCCAACCCGGCCGTGCCGCCGTCGGCCGAAGTGGCGACCTGGGGCAAGTTCGTGGCGGACACCCTGCCGGTGGAAGTGGCGGGCAAACGCCAGGCTGAGGCCATCCGCTTGATGGATCGCGCCGGCTGGAACTAAGTACAATCTGCAGGGCACTGCAGTGCTGAATGTGGGAGCGGGCTTGCTCGCGAAGGCGTCGTGTCAGTCGATACATGTGTGACTGATACACCGCCTTCGCGAGCAAGCCCGCTCCCACATTTGGATTGTGGTGACATCCTGATATCTATTCACTGAGAACTGACTTTGGCTCACCCCGCCCAACGCCGCTGGTACCTGCCGGTCTTCACCGCCGCCGCCCTGGTGCTGCTGCCGCTGAGTGTGCTGTTGCTGTCCTGGCAAAGTATCGATGCGCAAATCTGGTCCCACCTCTGGGACACCCAGATGCCGCGCCTGCTGGGCAACACCCTGACGTTGGTACTTGGCGTCGGCGTCGGTGTGACCCTCCTCGGCGTGAGCCTGGCCTGGCTCACCAGCCTTTGCGAATTCCCCGGGCGACGCTGGCTCGATTGGGCGCTGATGCTGCCGTTCGCCATCCCGGCCTATGTGCTGGCGTTTGTCTTCGTCGGCCTGCTGGATTTTGCCGGCCCCGTGCAAACCCTGCTGCGCGAATGGTTCGGCACAGGCCTGCGCCTGCCACGGGTGCGCTCCACCAGTGGCGTGATCATCGTGCTGGTGCTGGTGTTTTACCCCTATGTCTACCTGCTGGCGCGCACGGCGTTCCTGGCCCAGGGCAAAGGCTTGATGGAAGCGGCACGGGTGCTCGGGCAATCACCGTGGCGAGCGTTCTGGCACGTGGCCTTGCCCATGGCGCGACCCGCCATCGGAGCTGGCGTGGCCTTGGCCCTGATGGAGACTCTGGCGGATTTCGGCGCGGTCTCGGTGTTCAATTTCGATACGTTCACCACGGCGATCTACAAGACCTGGTACGGCTTTTTCAGCCTGTCGAGTGCGGCGCAGTTGGCCAGCCTGCTGCTGCTGGTGGTGATGCTGGTGCTCTATGGCGAGCGCCGTGCACGAGGAGCCAGCCGGCCGAGCAACGAGCGGCCACGGGGCAAGGCGTTGTATCACCTGCGCGGGTTCAAGGCCGCTGCCGCGAGCACCTGGTGCGGCCTGGTGTTCGCCTGCGCCTTTATCATCCCGATGGTGCAATTGGTCGCCTGGTTCTGGCAGCGCGGCAGGTTCGATCTGGATGAGCGCTATTCGGGCCTGATCCTTCACACCCTGTACCTGGGCGGCATCGCCGCGCTGATCACGGTCAGCGTGGCGTTGATACTGGCCTTTGCCAACCGGCTGGCACCGACCCGGGCGATCCGCTCCGGTATCAGCCTGGCCAACGTCGGCTATGCGTTGCCGGGCTCGGTGCTGGCGGTGTCGATCATGCTGGCGTTCAGTTACCTGGACCGTGAGCTGGTGGTGCCGCTTTCCGGTTGGCTCGGTGGTGCAGGCAAGCCGCTGTTACTGGGCAGCCTGTCGGCGCTGGTACTGGCGTATCTGGTGCGCTTCCTGGCGGTGGCCTATGGGCCGCTGGAAAACAGCCTGGCGCGCATCCGGCCGTCATTACCGGAAGCCGCGCGCAGCCTTGGCGTGAGCGGGCCACGACTGTTTTGCAAAGTGTATCTGCCGTTATTGCTGCCGGGGACCCTGAGCGCCGCGTTGCTGGTGTTCGTGGACGTGCTCAAGGAAATGCCCGCCACCTTGCTGATGCGCCCATTCGGCTGGGACACCTTGGCGGTTCGTATCTTTGAAATGACCAGCGAAGGCGAGTGGGCAAGGGCTTCGCTGCCGGCGTTGACGCTGGTGTTGGTGGGCCTGTTGCCAGTGATCGGGCTGATCCGTCGCTCCGCACGGCAAATCGGTTAGGTGCCAGTCCTACGGCTTGCGGCTACAATGCGCGGCATTCGGTGCGGTCCGTCTTTCGGATCGAGTCGCTGTGTGTGGCTGCGGGCCTTGTAATTCAAGGTCTCCAGCGCAAATGGCAACTCTGCGCACCTTCGCCAAGCCCGGAAGGAGAAACCCATGGGACAGCGTACGCCTCTGTATGACCTGCATCTCGCCCTCGGCGCGAAAATGGTCGATTTTGGCGGTTGGGATATGCCTCTGCATTACGGCTCGCAAGTTGAAGAGCACCATCAGGTGCGACGCGACTGCGGGGTGTTCGATGTATCTCATATGACCGTGATCGATATCACAGGCCCCCAGGCCAAGGAATGGCTCCAGCACTTGCTGGCCAATGATGTGGATCGTTTGCATGGCTGCGGCCGTGCGCTCTACAGCGCCATGCTCAACGAGCGGGGCGGCGTGGTGGACGACATGATCGTCTACCGAACCGACGACGGTTACCGGCTGGTGGTCAACGCGGCCACCCGCGACCAGGACATGGCCTGGATGCAGGCGCAACTGGGCAGCTACCAGGTGCAACTGCATGAGCGGCCCGAATTGGCCATGCTCGCCATTCAAGGCCCTCACGCCCGGCAGAAGATTGCCGAGCTGGTCACCCAATCGCGCAGCACCTTGATCCACCAGCTCAAGCCTTTCGAAGGCCAGGCCGACGGCGACTGGTTTATTGCCCGCACGGGCTATACCGGCGAAGACGGCCTGGAAATTGTACTGCCTGCCGATCAGGCCCCTGGTTTTTTCAACGACCTGGTGGGGGCTGGCATTTCACCTATCGGCCTTGGCGCGCGCGACACCCTGCGCCTGGAGGCCGGTATGAATCTGTACGGCCAGGACATTCACCAGGACGTGTCGCCGCTGGCGGCGAACATGGCCTGGAGCATTGCCTGGGAACCCGCCGAGCGAGACTTCATTGGTCGTGCCGCGCTGGAAGCGGAAAAAGCGGCCGGGGTGCGGTTCAAACTGGTGGGGCTGGTACTGGAAGAGCGCGGGGTTTTACGTGCCCACCAGGTGGTTCGTATCGCCAATGTTGGCGAAGGGGAGATCACCAGTGGTAGTTTCTCTCCTACGCTGAGCAAATCCATTGCCCTGGCGCGCGTACCGACGGCAACTGCCGATCGGGCCGAAGTGGAAATCCGCGGCAAGTGGTACCCGGTTCGAGTGGTCAAACCGACCTTCGTGCGCCATGGCAAAACCTTGATCTAACCTATTTCCGGCAGGCCAAAGGCCGCTGACATTTCTTCTTGAGGACACAGACTATGAGCGATATCCCTGCCGACCTGCGTTTTGCCGAAAGTCACGAATGGGCCCGTCTGGAAGCTGACGGCACAGTGACCGTCGGTATCTCCGACCATGCCCAGGAAGCGTTGGGTGACGTGGTGTTCGTTGAGCTGACCGAAGTCGGCAACGTGTTTGCCGCAGCTGACCAGGCGGGTGTGGTTGAATCGGTGAAAGCCGCGTCGGATATCTACTCGCCAATCGCTGGCGAAGTGATTGCGGTGAACGAAGCCCTGAGCGGTGAGCCAGAGCTGTTGAACTCCGATCCTTACGGTGCGTGGATCTTCAAGCTCAAGCCGAGTAACCCGGCTGACCTGGAAAAACTGCTGGATGCGGCTGGCTACAAAGCCGCCATCGGCGAGTAACACCGCAATCTACTGTAGGAGCCGGCTTGCCGGCGATGGCGGCCTCAGGTTCGCTGCAAAGCTTGAGGGCCTCATCGCCGGCAAGCCGGCTCCTACAGGGTCAGCGTTTCAATACCGCTTTTACGGCCGCCACCGACCGCTCCACATCCGCTTCTGTCATGGCCGTGAACATCGGCAATGACACGATCAAGCGCCCCACCTTCTCCGCGACCGGGAACATGCCTTCCTTGAACCCCTGTGCCCGATAAAGGCTCAGCAGGTGGATGGGCGGGTAGTGGTAGCCGATGCCCACGCCGTGAGCTTGCATCTGTTCCATGAAGGTTGCACGGGCGGGCAGGCCATCCTGGCGTTCCGGCAGCACCAGCTGAAACAGGTGCCAGTTGCTGTTTTCGAAGTCCGCCGGCGGCAGTTGCGCGCCGTATTGCTCTTCGAAGTCACTGCCAAAGCATTTGAAGTAGTGCCGCGCCAGGTTCTGGCGGTGAGCGGTGATCTTTTCGATATGAGCGAACTGACCCAGGCCAATGGCGGCAGCGATGTCGGTCATGTTGAACTTGCCGCCCAGCACATCCACGTCCAGGCCATCGAAGCCGGTGCGGGTAACGCCCTGCAGGCGGTATTTTTCGGCCAGGCGGGCTTCTTCGGCGTTATTCAGCACCAGGCAGCCACCTTCGGACGACGTGATGTTCTTGTTGGCCTGGAAGCTGAACGACACGAAGTCGCCGGTGGCGCCAATGCGTTCGCCATCCCAGCTGGACCCCAGGGCTTGGGCAGCGTCTTCGACGATGCGCAGGTTGTACTTGTTGGCCAGCGCGTAAAGCATCGGCATGTCCAACGGCAGGCCGGCCAGGTACACCGGAATGATTGCCTTGGTGCGCGGGGTAATCGCCGCTTCCACCTGGGCCAGGTCGATATTGCGGGTAACCGGGTCGATATCGGCAAACACCGGCGTGGCGCCCACTTCCAGAATCACGTTGGCCGTGGCAACCCACGAGATCGGTGTGGTGATCACTTCATCGCCAGGGCCGATACCCGCAATGCGCAGCGCAATTTCCATGGTGCAGGTGCCCGAGTTGAAGGTACGCACCGGGCGGCCACCAAAATACTCCGACAACTGCGCCTCGAAGGCCTGCACTTTCGGCCCGCTGGTGATCCAGCCTGAGCGCAATACATCACCGACCGCCGAGATGGTGGCTTCATCAATGGTAGGTTTGGAAAACGGCAGAAAGGGCAATTGGCTCATAACGACGAAGGCATCCGTTTCAGATTGGCGATGAGTGAGGGGCGTATCAGTATCAGCATGGTTACACGGCTCGACTGAATATAGCCTGTCACCTGTGAATGAATCGTCATCGGTTGGGCAAAAAAATGCCGCTTCAACAGCGGCATTCTCAGCGGGTATTCAGAAGGCGTAACGCGCTTCCAGAAACACATTTTGTTCCTTGAGCTTACCCTTGAGCTGCTCATCCCGCGCATTCACCCGGTTTGCGAAGGTGTTGTAGCCGGTTTCAATATCGCCCATCGCGATATAACGATAACCAACCCCCAGTGTGATTGGCTCACTGACCTTGGCTTCCAGCCCCATACCTACGCTGTAGGCAAGGTTGTGTTGGTGATTATTGGCAAAGCGACGGGTCTCGTTGGTTTGATAGCCTTCGCTTTCAATGCGAGCGATACCCACACCGGCCATACCGTAGAACGACAACCATGGGTTGATCGGGATGTCTTTATAGCCGTTGAGCATCAAGCGTTGGCTATGGACGTGCAGGCTGTTGACGTTGGCATTAAAGGGGGCCCAGTAGGATTTGAATGTCGAGTTGTTCGGCATTGTGTATTCCCCTTCCAGTCGCCAGCCATTCTCAAAGGCATAACCCGCGGCGAAAGAGGCCACGAATGACTTGCTGCTGTCCGGGGCGTCCACCCGGTCAGTCACGCGAGGGCTAGTGAGCAGCGAACTGGAAAGGTTCTGACGGGCGTTATTGAATTTGGCTGATCCGTACCAGGTTTCTGCCTGGGCGTAGGGGGTAGCGAAGACAGAGAGCAGCAGCGCGTAGGCAATCTTTTGCATGGGCAGTGATTCGCTTTATTTAAAAGGAATCCTTAGCTTGTTGCCTGGCAGGATGAGGCTCGACAGGACTTTTCTGTAGTCAGCTGCGAAAGCAGGAACGCTTACGTAGTGCTTAGCGGCGAAGACCGTAGGAATTGAAGGCAAAAAAATACCGCTGTTTAAAGCGGTATTTTTTATAAAGCTCGAGTTATTCGGTCACAGCGTTTTTTGCGAGGATGGCGTTGGCCAGCTCCATATCCGTGGCCTGCAGACCCGGGTTGTCGGCGCGAACCTTTTGCATGGCTGCTTCCAAGTACGGGCCACGAATGCCGCCGTCGCTGGCAACGAAGCTGCCGGCGTCGTCCTGGGCGGCGACCACCAGCTTGTGGTCTTTGAAGGTCAGGTACGTCGAGCCGGTGGTGGCACCCGACGAGATGACGTTGCGCCAGAAGCTGTCGGCCATGGCTGAACCGACAGGGAGGGAAAGCACAGCGAGGGTTGCGACAGCATATTTAAGACGCATGATGGGTGACTCCGGGTGGGTTATCTGTACTTTATGATTGTAGTAAGCCCGGCCGAGTTCCATCACTGACTAAACAGTTTCAACTGTTAAAACCACGCCATTCTGACCAATCACCCGTACTTGAGCGCCTACAGGGCTGTCCGGACCGGTTGCCATCCACACCCCATCACCGACTTTTATCTTGCCCCGGCCATCGACGATCGCCTGGTGCACCACGAAGACGCGCCCCACCAGCTCCGAGCCGCGTTCGTTCAACCCCGGTTGGTCACTGGCCTTTGCGCTGCTGCGTTGGCGTTTCCACCAGTACACCGCCGTCAATATGGACAGCACCGCGAACAACAGCAGTTGCCATTCCAGCCCGAGCGGCGGCACCAGGAACTTGATCACGCCCACGGCGGCGGCAGCGATGCCCATCCACAGCAGGTAACCGCCGGCCCCGAATACCTCCAGAATCAGCAGCACCGTGCCCAGTGCCAGCCAGTCCCAGAACGACAGGTGCTGCAGGAATTCCCACATGGCTTCAGCCTTTCTTGCTGTCGAAGGTGGCCTTGACGATCTCGCCGATGCCGCCCACGGCGCCAATCACCTGGCTGGCTTCCAGCGGCATCAGGATGACCTTGCTGTTGTTGGCCGACGCCAGTTTGCCCAAGGCGTCGATGTATTTCTGCGCCACGAAGTAGTTGACCGCCTGCACGTTGCCCGACGCGATGGCCTCCGATACCACCTGCGTCGCGCGGGCTTCCGCTTCAGCCTGGCGTTCACGGGCTTCGGATTCAAGGAAGGCCGCCTGTCGGCTACCTTCGGCCTCAAGGATCTGTGCCTGCTTCTTGCCTTCGGCGGTCAGGATCGCCGAGGCGCGCAGGCCTTCGGCTTCAAGGATTTGTGCACGCTTGATCCGTTCGGCTTTCATCTGGCCGGACATGGCGGCCATCAGGTCGGCGGGCGGACTGATATCCTTGATCTCGATACGGGTGATCTTGATGCCCCACGGCGCGGTGGCTTCGTCCACGGTTTTCAGCAGTTTTTCGTTGATACCGTCGCGTTGGCTGAGCATGGCGTCCAGCTCCATGGAGCCCAGCACGGTACGGATGTTGGTTTGCAGCAGGTTACGGATGGCATGTTCGAGGTTATTGACCTCGTAGGCGGCCTGGGCGGTGTTGACCACTTGGAAGAAGCACACCGCATCGATCTGGACGGTGGCGTTGTCGGCGGTGATCACTTCCTGGGGCGGAATATCCAGCACGCTCTCCATCACGTTGATCTTGCGACCGATGCGGTCCATGACCGGGATGATGATGTTGAGACCGGGCTTGAGGGTGTTGGTATAGCGGCCGAAACGTTCGACGGTCCACTGGTAGCCCTGAGGCACCACCTTGAAGCCCATGAACAGGATGGCCACGGCCAGGCCCACGAAAAGAAGCAGTACGGTTCCGATCTGCATAACGATTCCCTATCTGAAAGTGTCAGTGAAACGACGTTCGGCCGATTGTAACGGTCTCGTCACGGATAAGAACGGTTTCATGCCCCGACAATCAAAGGATTTGTTTCTGAATCCCCAGGTGTTACGCGCAATACTTCAGCCAGGGTGGTGAGGCCGGCCCTCATCTTGTCGATACCGGCCATGCGCAGGCTGCACATGCCTTGTTCAAGCGCCGCCTGGCGCAGCGCCTGTATGTCGGCGCCGGGCGTGATGAGCGCCTTGAGCGCTTCGTCCACCACCATGATTTCATAGAGACCGGCTCGACCCCGGTAGCCGCTGTCACGACACTCCATGCACCCGACCGCTTCATGGACTTCAGTGTCTTTCACGGCGCGTTTGCAGTGAGGGCACAAGACCCTCACCAGCCGCTGCGCCATTACGCCTATCAGCGTAGCTTTGATCAAATAATGAGCAATGCCCAGTTCCTGCAAGCGACTGATGGCGCTGGGGGCATCGTTGGTGTGCAGGGTTGATAGCACCAGGTGCCCGGTCAGTGCGGCCTGGATCGCCATTTCTGCCGTTTCCTGATCACGAATCTCACCGATCATGATGATGTCCGGGTCTTGTCGCAGCAGCGCGCGAATGCCGCTGGCGAAGGTCAGGTCGATGTTGTGCTGCACCTGCATCTGGTTGAAGGCGGGCTCGACCATTTCGATCGGGTCTTCCACCGTGCACAGGTTGACCTCCCGGGTCGCCAGTTGCCTGAGTGTGGTGTAGAGCGTGCTGGTCTTGCCCGACCCCGTTGGCCCGGTGACGAGGATGATGCCATTGGCCTGGCGTGTCATGGCGTGCCAGCGTTGCTGATCATCGGCAGACAACCCCAGTTGGTCAAAGCCCTTGAGCAGGACCTGCGGGTCGAAAATGCGCATCACCAGTTTTTCGCCGAACGCCGTGGGCAAGGTGGACAGGCGCAGCTCCACCTCGGTGCCCGTGGGGCTCTTGGTCTTGACTCGCCCATCCTGGGGTTTGCGCTTCTCTGCCACATTCATCCGGCCCAGGCTTTTGAGGCGGCTGACCACGGCCATGGTGACCTGGGGTGGGAACTGGTAGACGTCGTGCAACAGCCCGTCGATGCGAAAACGCACGCGGCCCTGGTCGCGGCACGGCTCGATGTGGATATCGCTGGCTCGCTGGGCGAAGGCGTACTGCAGCAGCCAGTCGACGATATTGACGATGTGCGCGTCATTGGCATCCGGCTCCTTGTCGAGGGCACCAAGGTTGAGCAGTTCGGCAGCGCCGGGCGCAGCGGTCTTCTGGTCGGCGCCACTGACCGACTTGGCCAAGCGGTAAAACTCGCCGATGCAGCGCTGGATGTCCTGGGGGTTGGCGACCACGCGTTTGATCGAGCGTTTGAGCACCTGTGCCAGGCCGGCTTCCCAGCCGGTGATGCCGGGTTGGGCGCTGGCGATGGTGACGGTATGCGCATCCACGGCCACCGCGAGAATGCCATGGCGTTGGGCAAAGGCGTGGGACATCAACGGCACCACGGTCGCCACGTCGATCTTCAACGGGTCGATGCGCAGATAAGGCTGCCCGACATGCCGGGCAAGCCATTGCGTCAGGGTTTCCAGGCAAGGCCCCTGGGCGGCAATGCACGCCAAGGGATGCAACGCATTGCTGGCGGGTTGCGCAGACAACTGCCGGGCGGTTTCGGGTGTTATCACGCCGCTGTCGACCAGGGCGGGTAACAGTCGATGCAGTTCCAAAGGTTGATCAACGGGCATTGCAGGTTTCCTGGGCTGGCTTGGGGCGTAAACCCCAGGCTAGTCAGCCCCTGACTCGGCGCCTCCCGGCTTGTATTGCAGGCCTTTACAGCGCGACGGCCACCCGCTCTTGAGGCTCCACGGAATCAGCTGCCCACAGTTCCAGACTGCACACGCTGATCACGTTTCGAATCTTTTCACCGATCACCTGGGCCCGGTGCCAACTCAGGCCATTCATCACGATATCCACGCTCAGTAGGTCGTCCTCGCGGTTCACCTGGACCTGGCTGGGTGTCAGAAACTGCAGCGCAAAGTAGTTGAGCACGCGGCACAGCACGTCCGGCTCAGCTTCGGCGACGATGCGGTAATGCGCCTGGCAATGCGCGCTGTTGACGGCCCACGCATCGACGCGGGTGGCGGGGTGGATGGTTTCGACGGCGTACATGCTGACTCTCCAGATTCGATTGGAGAAATTTTTGCATTTGGCGTGGGAGATTTCTTATCTAAGATCGGCCATATTGGCGGATGTTTGAATCATCCAATTCATCATATGTTAAATAAAAGGTATTTTTATGCACAGCGAGTTGGACGCCTACGACCGTCGCATCCTGGCCCTGTTGCAAGAGGACGCCTCGCTGTCCAGTGCGCAGATCGCCGAGCAGGTGGGCTTGTCTCAATCGCCATGCTGGCGCCGTATCCAGCGGCTCAAGGAAGAGGGGGTGATCCGTGGCCAGGTCACCTTGCTGGATCGCAAGAAGATCGGCCTCAACACGCAGATCTTCGCCGAGGTCAAACTCAACGCCCACGGTCGGTCCAACTTCACTGAGTTCACTGAGGCGATTCGCGGTTTTCCGGAAGTGCTGGAGTGTTATGTGCTGATGGGGGCGGTGGATTTTTTGCTGCGCATCGTGACGGCGGACATTGAGGCGTACGAGCGATTCTTCTTCGAGAAGCTGTCGATGGTGCCGGGGATTCAGGAGGTCAATTCGATTGTGGCGTTGTCGGAGATCAAGTCCACCACTAGCCTGCCAGTGTTGCGCTGACAGTGAGGGCCTCTTCGCGGGCAAGCCCGCTCCCACATTTGACTGCATTCCAGAGTTGGAACACGGTCAAGGTGGGAGCGGGCTCGCCCGCGATGGCGTCCTTACAGACGCAACAAAGTCTTCCACGCCCGGTTCTGATACACCGCAATCGCCTGATGCATCCGCGCATCCAGCGACTCATCGGTGATCAGTTGGTTGGCCAGTTGCGCCAACTTGTTCAGCTCGCCGTACAAACGGTCCAGCTCTGGAATGTCCACCACATGGCGCGCATGGTGCAGCCAGGCCTGGATGCGTTCGATACGCGGCAGTTGTTCGGCCAGGTCTTCCGGCTGCTGCTGGTAACGCGGCAGTTGCAGGGCGACGGCGTCGTCAGCCAGCAGGCGTGGCAACCAGTTGGTGATTTGTGCCGCGCCCTGGCGATTGCCGCGCACGTTGCGGTCGGCGGTCCAAGCACGGGCCAGCAACCAGCGGGACGCATTCAGTGAGAACAGGCCCCAACGCACATCGTCCAGTTCTTCGATGAATTGCTCGGGCGCGGCTTTGCGGATGTCTTCGTCGTCGTCACCGGCTTGCACCAGCGGGCGCCAGTCTTCCAGCAGGGCATCCAGTGCGCTGCGCAGTTCGCTGGTGGATTGGCGAGGGGCGGCCTGGCCGAGGCTGCCGATCAGGGCACGCAGTTCGCCGAGGTTGTCGACCCAGTCCTTCAGCAGGCGCCAGTGGCCATTGAAGCGGTATTGCTCGGCCAGGCGCTGGCTGCTGCCGAGCAGGTGCCAGAGGATGGCGGCAAACGCGTCGTCCAAAGGCATTTCGGCGTGCAGTTCAGGCGCCGGCAGGCTCAGGGAATAGCTGCTGGCGTCGTACAGGCGATAGCCGCGCTCGGCCTTGCTGATGTCACATGGCATCAGGGCCAGGGTGGCGGCCAGCTCGGCGGCCAGTTCCAGCAGGGCAGCCGGTTCGCCTTCGCGCAGTTCCAGTTCCAGTTCGCAGATTTCTTCTTTCTGCTTGCCGACCACCACGTGGCCCAGGTCCAGGGCAGCTTCGATGACCACCTTGGCCTTGCCGCGGCCCCAGGCGATTTCCGCGCGCTCACGCACGAAGTCGGTGGTGAAGATTGGCTTGAGGGTCTTTTTGTCCAGGTCGGCCAGTTGCTCGGGCCAGCATTCGCCGTCGAGCTTCTTCACGTCGAGCTTGGCTTTGGGCAGGTCCCAGTTGTACTCGTTGCGTTCCGACAAGCCGGCGACGCTCTGGCCACGGGTCTTGAGGGTCTGGATGATGTCGTCACCGTCCTTGCGCAGGCGCAGGGCGACTTTGGCCTGGGCCAGGTCGCGCTCGGGGGTGTCGAAATACTGGTTCATCAACTCACGGCGTTCCCAGCCACTTTTGTTGCGTTTTTTCAGGAGCGGGTGCTCACGCAGCGCGGCGAGGGTCTCGCGGCTGACGCGGAGCTTGATTTCGGTTTCTTTTTGCATGGCCGGAACATCCAGGATCGGGAGCGCAGCCGGGGAAAAGAGTGGCTGCCAAGGTTGTGCAGTGTACAGGACTGAGCCCGGCAACGCGCCGCAACGGTTTATTGTGTCGTGCAGATGGCTCTATAGTGGGGCTCATCCGGGAAGTTGAGAGACCGCGCATGCCATTACCGTCCATGAAAGAGCAGTTCGCCGCGCTGATTGCTGCGCCGTCGGTCAGTTGCACCCAGGCGTCTCTCGACCAGACCAACCGCCCGGTGATCGATTTGCTCGCCGGTTGGCTGGGGGACCTGGGGTTTGCCATCGACATCCAGCAAGTCAGCCCCGGCAAATTCAACCTGCTCGCCAGCTTCGGCAGTGGCCCGGGCGGGTTGGTGTTGGCAGGTCACAGCGATACGGTTCCGTATGACGCCGCATTGTGGAAGACCGACCCGCTCAAGCTGACGGAAGTTGACGGCCGCTGGGTAGGGCTGGGCAGTTGCGACATGAAGGGCTTTTTCGCCCTGGCCATCGAAGCGGTGTTGCCGCTGCTGGACCAACCGTTCAAGCAGCCGCTGTTGATCCTCGCTACCTGTGATGAAGAAAGCTCCATGTCCGGCGCCCGTGCGCTGGCCGAAGCCGGTCGGCCACTGGGGCGTGCGGCTGTGATTGGCGAGCCCACCGGCCTCAAGCCGATCCGCCTGCACAAAGGTGTGATGATGGAACGTATCGACATCCTGGGCCAAAGTGGCCATTCGTCGGATCCGAGCCTGGGCCACAGCGCACTTGAGGCTATGCACGACGCCATTGGCGAACTGCGCGGCCTGCGCCTGGCCTGGCAACGCGAGTACCGCAACCCGCAATTCAGTGTGCCCCAGCCGACCATGAACTTTGGCTGCATCCACGGTGGCGACAATCCCAACCGCATCTGCGGCCAGTGTTCCCTGGAATTCGACCTGCGCCCCCTGCCGGGCATGGACCCCCAGGTGCTGCGCGATGCAATCCGGCAGAAGCTGCAACCCCTGGCCGAGCGTCATCAGGTCAAGATCGATTACGCGCCGTTGTTCCCCGAAGTGCCGCCGTTCGAACAACCCGAAGACGCCGAACTGGTGCGGGTGGCCGAACGTTTGACCGGTCATCGTGCCGAAGCAGTAGCGTTCGGCACCGAAGCGCCTTATCTTCAGCGCCTCGGGTGTGAAACCCTGGTGCTGGGCCCCGGCGATATCGCCTGCGCCCATCAGCCGGGCGAGTACCTCGAAATGTCACGCTTGACGCCTACAGTGCGTCTATTGCGGGAACTGATCGAACACTACTGCCTGAAACCTGCGTAATTTAACCCCTGCCCATTCGTACATAGAAGGAGAGCGAGCGTGTCGCCAAGCCTGTTCCGACGATAACCATCAGCCCGCTGTGCGCTTTCATGATTCATCCTTTTTCGGCTGCTTTTTATTACAGGCCCAGGTGTTATGCCCGACTACGTAAATTGGCTTCGTCACGCTTCGCCCTACATCAATGCCCACCGCGACTGCACCTTTGTGGTCATGCTCCCGGGCGACGGTGTGGAACACCCCAACTTCGGCAATATCGTCCACGACCTGGTGCTGCTCCACAGCCTGGGCGTGCGGCTGGTGCTGGTCCATGGTTCACGCCCACAGATCGAAACCCGTCTTGAAGCGCGTGGCCTCACCCCGGCTTACCACGAAGGCTTGCGCATCACCGATGCTGCAACGCTGGAGTGTGTGATCGACGCAGTCGGCCACTTGCGCATTGCCATTGAAGCGCGCCTGTCCATGGACATGGCTTCCTCGCCGATGCAGGGCTCGCGCCTGCGGGTAGCCAGCGGCAACCTGGTGACCGCACGGCCAATCGGTGTGCTCGAAGGGGTGGACTACCACCACACCGGCGAAGTGCGCCGGGTCGACCGCAAGGGCATCAACCGCCTGCTGGACGAGCGCTCCATCGTGCTGTTGTCGCCCCTGGGTTACTCGCCCACTGGCGAAATATTCAACCTGGCTTGCGAAGACGTCGCCACGCGCGCCGCCATCGACCTGGGCGCCGACAAACTGCTGCTGTTCGGCGCCGATCTGGGCCTGATCGATGAGCATGGCCGCCTGGTGCGCGAACTGCGCCCGCAACAAGTGCCAGCGCATCTGCAGCGCCTGGGCAAAAGTAACTATCAGGCCGAATTGCTCGATGCAGCCGCAGAGGCATGCCGGGGCGGGGTTGGGCGCAGCCACATCGTGAGCTACGCCGAAGACGGCGCCTTGCTCACCGAGCTATTTACCCGGGACGGCGGCGGTACGCTGGTGGCCCAGGAACAATTCGAGCAGGTGCGCGAAGCGGCGATTGAAGACGTCGGTGGGTTGCTCGACCTGATCAGCCCGCTGGAAGAGCAGGGCATCCTGGTGCGCCGCTCGCGGGAAGTGTTGGAGCGTGAGATCGAACAGTTCAGCGTGGTGGAGCGCGAGGGCATGATCATCGCCTGCGCGGCGCTGTACCAGATCGCGGATTCGGACGCGGGCGAGCTGGCGTGCCTGGCGGTCAACCCGGAGTACCGTCATGGTGCGCGGGGTGATGTGTTGCTGGAACGCATCGAGACCCGGGCGCGGGCGCAGGGTTTGAAGACCTTGTTTGTCCTCACCACCCGTACCGCCCACTGGTTCCGTGAGCGCGGTTTTGAACCGAGCAGCGTGGACCGCCTGCCGTCAGCGCGGGCGTCGCTGTACAACTACCAGCGTAACTCGAAGATTTTCGAAAAGGCGCTGTAACTAATAGCAGGGGCAGGTTTTTGTGGGAGCTGGCTTGCCTGCGATACAAGCACCTCGGTCTTTCAGTTGATCCGAGGTGATGCAATTGCAGGCAAGCCAGCTCTCACATTGGATTGCGTTTAATCTCGAGCGAATTTGTCAGTGACGAACGCCGAATAGTCCGGCAGCACCGTCTCAACCTTCCCCTGTTCCTTCAAGAACTTCGCTGTTTCCCCAATCGCCTTCGCCGTGCCGCCTTTAAGCAGCGCGTCGGTTTGCTGCGCCTGGGCGTCGGGGAATGTGGTGCCGGCCAGCAACTCAGGAATGTCGGCGGCGTTCGAGCCTGTCAATTTAGCGATTTTCTGCACGGGCTCGGAGTCGACTGTCCAGCTGTTTTTATGGGCGGCGTAATCGGCGAATGAGTCGAGGGTGACCTTGGCAAACTTGGCCACTACGTCAGGATGTTTTTCGGCGAAATCCTTGCGGGCCACCCACACTTCAAAGGTGGGCGCGCCCCACAGGCCCACCTGGGCCGCGTCTGTCAGGGTTTTGCCGGTCTTGCGGATCTCGCCCAGGGCGGGCGACCACACGAAGGCGCCGTCAATATCGCCCCGTTTCCACGCGGCGGCGATTTCGGCTGGTTGCAGGTTCACGACTTTGACTTTTTTAGTGTCCAGGCCCCAGTGCTTCAACGCGCCGAGCAGGCTGTAATGAGAGGTTGAGACAAAAGGCGTGGCGATGGTTTTGCCGACCAGGTCCTGCGGTGTGTCGATGCCGCTGCCGTTGCGCACTACCAAGGCTTCAGAAGCATTGATCTGCGCCGATACGATGAACGCCACGATCGGTAGATGGCGTGAAGCCGCCGCTGCGAGCGGGCTGGAACCCAGATTGCCGATCTGGACGTCGCCGGACGCGATGGCCGTCACGACTTCAGGCCCACTGTTGAACCGGCGCCAGGCGATTTTCTCGCCGATGGCCTTCTCATAGAGGCCGTCGGCCTGAGGGACTTTGCTGGGGTCAATACCGGTTTGGTAGCCGATGGTTAAATCGGCCGCTTTGACACCAAAAGAAAGTATTAGTGACACAAAAACTGTAACAAATTGACGGGAGGATGTGCGTTTGGCCATGATGGCGTCGCCTTTTTGATCGTGGGTGACGTATGCAACAGTACGGCCACACTAATCGATCTAAAAAAAGTCTGGTAAATACCCTTTAGGAATTAGCTTATGGAGCGGTTCGTTCCCCCGGACTTGTCCGCTTCATGGAAAGCCTTATTCCTGGATCGTATGAAAAAGAATGAAACAATTCTTTTTGGGTGTATGAAAAACTCATTACCCTGCAGGGACCAAATTAACTGCGGTTAGACGAAGGTAGTAGACACACAAGGTTACGATTGACTTGGTAGTCACTATCTGGCGCTAATCGCGCATCTGTGGATCAAGGGCGTCAGACCCGAGACCTTAGAAATACAAAAATTAGAAATGAGAGGAGCGGTACATGAAGAAGTCCACCTTGGCTTTGGCTGTAGCTTTGGGCGCAATTGCCCAGCAAGCAGGCGCTGCCGGTTTCATCGAAGACAGCAAGGCCACACTGGGTCTGCGTAACTTCTACATCAACACTGACAACCGTGACGACGCTACCAAAGCGGCCGGTGCACAGAGCAAGCAAGAAGAATGGGGCCAAGCCTTCGACCTGCGTTTCACCTCGGGCTATACCCAAGGTACTGTGGGTTTCGGTCTTGATGCAATCGGCCTGCTGGGCGTGCGCCTGGATTCGGGCGGTGGTACTAACGGCGCGACCAAACGCGGCGGCACCAGCTACGGTTCCTACGGCGGCACTGTCTTCCCAAGCGAGTCCAACGGCAAAGCTGTTAACGACTTTTCCAGCCTGGGCCTGACTGCAAAAGCCAAGATCTCCCAGACCGAACTGAAACTGGGCACCCTGATGCCTAAGTTGCCCGTTATTGTGTCCAACGACGGTCGCCTGCTGCCGCAGACCTTCCAGGGTGGCCAGATCACCACTAACGACATCAAGGACCTAACGCTGGTTGCCGGTCAGATCGAAAAGGCCAAGGGTCGTAACTCCAGCAACGTCGAGAACCTGTCGATTGCCGGTGCCAACGGTCGTAGTGCCACAGGTCGCGACAGCAACAAGTTCTACTACGCCGGCGGTGACTACAAAATCACCAAGGATCTGACTGCCCAGTACTACTACGGCAATCTGGATCAGTTCTACAAGCAGCACTTCCTGGGCCTGCTGCATAACTGGGCAATCGGTCCTGGCGTGTTGAAAACCGACTTGCGCTACTTCAATAGCCGCGACGATGGTGCCAACGGCCACGATGCGAACTACTACACCACCGGTGACTACGGTACTAACGCCGCTGGCGCTACCATCACTAAAGGTAAAGTCGACAACAACCTGTACAGCGGCTTGTTCCTGTACACCGTTGCAGGTCACACCTTCGGTGGCGGTTACCAGGTCAGCAACGGCAACAGCGACTTCCCTTGGTTGAACCAAGGCGACGGTTCCTCGGCCTATCTGACTACTGACATGCAGATCGCCAAGTTCGCCCGTGCCGGTGAACGTACCTGGCAAGCTCGCTACGCTTACGACTTCGCCAAGGTTGGCGTGCCTGGCTTGACCGCCGGCGTGGTTTACCTGCGTGGTGACAATATCGACACCCGCGGCAACACCGGTACACCGCAACGGGCTACAAATGCCAATGGCGCGAACGAGTGGGAACGTGACATCACTGTTGCCTACGTCGTGCCAGAAGGCCCACTGAAAAACGTTGGTGTAGCCTGGAAAAACGCTATGTGGCGCAACGACATTCCTGGCCAGCGTAACCAAGACGAAAACCGTCTGATCGTGAGCTACTCGCTGCCACTGTTCTAGTCGTCTGAGTCAATTCCAAGTGTGCAAAACCTTGCCCGGCGCAATGCCGGGCAAGGTGTCTTGCTTTCAGGTCGGGCTCAACCCCCGCAAGCCCTTCCCGAATCCCCTCTTGTACAGCGTCTCAAGGCCTTCTCGAACCTTGAAAACGATGTTGCTCCTTGCTTGCACCCACGTCCAATGAACAGATTTTTAATATTCCTATATCGTCTAGATAAATCGATATTTATTCTTTTTAAATAATCCGCAATACATGCACAGTGGGCTCCATAAGCACTCACCAGGAGCCACACCATGAGCCTAAGACTGGGCGACATCGCCCCCGACTTTGAACAGGATTCCAGCGCCGGCAAGATTCGTTTCCACGAATGGCTGGGCGATAGCTGGGGTGTGCTGTTCTCCCACCCGGCGGACTTCACTCCGGTGTGCACCACAGAGCTGGGCTTTACCGCCAAGCTCAAGGACGAATTTGCCAAGCGTGGCGTCAAGGCCATCGCCCTGTCGGTCGACCCGGTGGACTCGCACCACAAGTGGATCGAAGACATCAACGAAACCCAGCACACCGTCGTCAACTTCCCGATTCTGGCTGATGCCGATCGCAAAGTATCGGACCTGTACGACCTGATCCACCCGAATGCCAGCGACACCCTCACCGTGCGTTCCTTGTTCGTGATCGACCCGAACAAGAAGATCCGCCTGACCATCACCTACCCGGCCAGCACCGGTCGCAACTTCCACGAAATCCTGCGGGTCATCGACTCGTTGCAGCTGACCGACAACCACAAGGTCGCAACGCCCGCCAACTGGCAGGACGGTGATGAAGTGGTGATCGTGCCGTCGCTCAAGGATGAGGAAGAGATCAAGAAACGCTTTCCAAAGGGTTACCGCGCGGTGAAGCCGTACCTGCGGCTCACCCCACAACCCAACCGTTAAGGCTCAGGCCGCCATCGCGGGCAAGCCCGGCTCCCACAGTTGACCGCATTCCCCTGTGGGAGCCGGGCTTGCCCGCGATGGCGGTGGTACATCCACCACCGCATTGCGTTGTAAACCGAATCACATAGCAGGGGTTTTCAGGCCGTTTCGACGGCCTTTTTTTTCGCCTGGAGAGGCCTGAATTGCATATGCACTTTAAGAATAAACAAATGAAAAAATAAGATTTATAGATATATAAATGTGCTGATAAGGTCTGTTCCATCTTGGCGACATCGCCACACAGCGAACCGCCGACACTTGCTCAAGGAATACCTGCATGCTGGTCGTAACACTTGGAGGCAGTCCCAGCCAGCGTTCCCGCTCCGGGGTCTTGCTGGATAAAACCCGTCAGTGGCTACAGCAGAAAGGCGTGGAAGTGGTGAGTTATCAGATACGGGACTTCCCGGCCGAAGACTTGCTGCACGCGCGCTTCGACAGCCCCAAGGTCATCGACCTGTTGCAGCAAGTCGCCAATGCCGATGGCTTGGTGATTGCCACGCCGGTGTACAAGGCCTCGTTCTCCGGCGCACTGAAAACTGTGCTGGACCTGCTGCCTGAGCGCGCCCTGGCCCACAAGATCGTTCTGCCGATGGCCACGGGCGGCAGCATCGCCCACATGCTGGCGGTGGACTACGCCCTGAAGCCGGTGTTGTCGGCGCTCAAGGCCCAGGAATTGCTCCACGGTATCTTTGCCGAAGACAGCCAGATCGCCTATGGCGAAGGCAGTGCGCAGGCGCAACTGGTGCCGGTGCTTGAACACCGCTTGCACGAGGCCCTGGAAACTTTCTACAGCGCCATGGCCCGTCGCCCGAAACCGCTGGACCCTCATGTGTTGAATGAACGTTTGTTGAGTGCTCGCTGGAGCATCTGAGCCTTACCGGATTTTGTAGTACTCACCTTACTCAGCCGCCAACGGCCAAGCAGGTGCAGCCAACCCCCTAAACGCACTATTTGGAGAGAGCGCCATGCGCACTGTCATCTTGCGTCGTGGTCTGGTCGCACTGTTTGCTGCGGCTGTGTCCTTCGGCGCCATTGTTCAAGCCCACGCCGCCGAAACCCTGCGGATCGGTTATCAGAAATACGGCACCCTGGTGCTGCTCAAGGCCAAGGGCTCGCTGGAAAAGCGCCTGGCTGCCCAAGGCGTGAACGTGCAGTGGACCGAGTTCCCTGGCGGCCCGCAATTGCTCGAAGGCCTGAACGTCGGCTCCATCGACTTCGGCGTCACCGGCGAGACCCCACCGGTATTCGCCCAGGCCGCCGGTGCCGACCTGCTCTACGTCGCCTACGAACCGCCAGCACCGACCAGCGAAGCGATCCTGGTACCGAAAGATTCGCCGATCAAATCCGTGGCCGAGCTCAAGGGCAAGAAAGTCGTGCTCAACAAAGGCTCCAACGTGCACTACCTGCTGGTACGTGCGCTGGAAGACGCCGGCCTCAAATACACCGACGTGCAGACCGTATTCCTGCCGCCCGCCGATGCCCGTGCCGCGTTTGAACGTGGCAGCGTGGACGCCTGGGTGATCTGGGACCCGTACCAGGCTGCTGCCGAGAAACAACTGCAAGCCCGCACCCTGCGTGACGGCACCGGCATTGCCGACAACCACCAGTTCTACCTGGCCACCAAACCCTACGCCGAAAAACACCCGGAAGTGATCAAGGCACTGGTGGAAGAAGTGCGCGCGGTGGGCGAATGGTCCAAGTCCAACCCGCAGGAAGTCACTGAACAAGTTGCCCCGCTGCTTGGCCTGCCGGCTGACATCACCCTGACCTCGGTGAAACGCCAGGGCTACGGCGCGCTGTTCCTGACCCCGGAAGTGGTCGCCGCCCAGCAGAAAATCGCCGACAGCTTCTACCAACTCAAACTGATCCCCAAGCCCTTGAACATCAAGGACGTCATCTGGACGCCACCCGCCGCCGTTGCCAAAGCGCCGTAATCCGACTTCTTCAGGAGACAACTCCATGAGCCTCAATATTTTCTGGTTTCTGCCTACCCACGGCGACGGCCATTACCTTGGCACCGCCGAAGGCGCTCGCGCCGTCGACCACGGTTACCTGCAGCAAGTGGCCCAAGCCGCTGATCGCCTGGGCTTCGGCGGGGTGTTGATCCCCACCGGTCGCTCCTGCGAAGACTCGTGGCTGGTGGCCGCCTCGCTGATTCCGGTGACCCAGCGTCTGAAATTCCTCGTTGCCCTGCGCCCCGGGATCATTTCCCCGACGGTGGCTGCGCGCCAGGCCGCAACCCTGGACCGCCTGTCCGGTGGCCGTGCGCTGTTCAACCTGGTCACCGGCGGTGATCCGGAAGAATTGGCCGGTGATGGCTTGTTCCTCAGCCACGAAGAGCGTTACCAGGCCTCGGTGGAGTTCACCCGCATCTGGCGTCGTGTACTGGAAGGCGAAACCGTGGATTACGACGGCCAGCACATCAGCGTCAAAGGCGCAAAATTACTCTACCCACCGATCCAGCAACCGCGTCCGCCGCTGTACTTCGGCGGTTCTTCCGAAGCCGCCCAGGACCTGGCTGCCGAGCAAGTGGAAATGGTGCTGACCTGGGGCGAGCCGCCCGCTGCGGTCGCGGAGAAAATCGAGCAGGTGCGCGCCAAGGCCGCCAAGCTGGGGCGTACCGTGCGCTTTGGTATTCGCCTGCACGTGATCGTGCGTGAAACCAACGACGAGGCGTGGAAAGCCGCCGACAAACTGATCTCCCATCTGGACGACGACACCATCGCCCGTGCCCAGGCCTCCCTGGCGCGCTTCGATTCCGTCGGCCAGCAACGCATGGCGGCCTTGCATGGTGGCAACCGCGACAACCTCGAAGTCAGCCCCAACCTGTGGGCAGGTGTTGGCCTGGTACGCGGTGGTGCCGGCACGGCGCTGGTGGGCGATGGGCCGACCGTTGCGGCGCGGGTCAAGGAATACGCAGCCCTGGGTATCGACACCTTTATCTTCTCCGGTTATCCCCACCTGGAAGAATCGTATCGGGTGGCCGAACTGCTGTTCCCGCACCTGGACATCGAACGTCCCGAGTTGCCGAAAAGCGCCGGTTACGTCAGCCCGTTCGGCGAGATGGTCGCCAACGACATCCTTCCCAAAGCTGCGTCACAGAGTTGAGGCGCCGCCATGAACTTTGAAAAATTGAGCCATCGCGTGGCCCCTTGGGTGCTGCCGATCCTGTTGTTGGCGATCTGGCAGTTGTCGGTGTCGGCCGGTTGGTTGTCGACGCGTATTCTGCCGGCGCCCAGCGCCGTGATCGAAGCCGGGATCAACCTGGTACGCAGCGGCGAAATCTGGACGCACCTGGCGATCAGCGGCTGGCGCGCGGGCCTGGGGTTTGTGATCGGTGGCAGCATCGGTCTGGCCCTGGGCTTTATCACCGGTTTGTCGAAGTGGGGCGAGCGCCTGCTGGACAGCTCGGTGCAGATGATCCGCAACGTGCCGCACCTGGCGCTGATCCCGCTGGTGATCCTGTGGTTCGGCATTGACGAGACCGCGAAGATTTTCCTGGTCGCCCTCGGCACGCTGTTCCCGATCTACCTGAACACCTACCACGGCATCCGCAACGTCGACCCGGCGCTGGTGGAAATGTCGCGCAGCTACGGCTTGTCCGGTTTCAGCCTGTTTCGCCAGGTGATCCTGCCGGGCGCGTTGCCGTCGATCCTGGTGGGCGTGCGCTTTGCCCTGGGCTTCATGTGGCTGACGCTGATCGTGGCGGAAACCATCTCGGCCAGCTCCGGCATCGGTTACCTGGCAATGAACGCCCGTGAATTCCTGCAGACCGACGTGGTGGTACTCGCCATCGTGATGTACGCCATCCTCGGCAAGCTGGCCGACCTGGCAGCGCGTGGCCTGGAGCGTGTGTGGCTGCGTTGGCACCCGGCTTATCAAGTGAATAAAGGAGGTGCGGCATGACCGCTCAACAACCTCCACGCCTGTTGAAAGGTATCCCGCTGGCGGTGCGCAGGTTGCGCAAGGCCTTTGGCACGCGGGAAGTGCTCAAAGAGATCGACCTGCACATCCCAGCTGGTCAGTTCGTGGCTGTGGTCGGCCGCAGTGGTTGCGGCAAAAGTACCTTGCTACGCCTGCTGGCCGGCTTGGATAAAGCCAGCGGCGGCGAGCTGCTGGCCGGCTCCGCGCCCTTGAGCGAAGCGATTGAAGACACGCGGTTGATGTTCCAGGAAGCGCGCTTGCTGCCGTGGAAAAAGATCATCGACAACGTGGGCCTCGGTCTCAAGGGCAACTGGCGCCCCCAGGCGTTGGAAGCCTTGGAAGCCGTGGGCCTGGCCGAGCGCGCCAATGAGTGGCCAGCGGCCTTGTCCGGTGGCCAGAAGCAGCGTGTGGCCCTGGCTCGTGCCCTGATCCACCAGCCGCGCCTGCTGCTGCTCGATGAGCCGTTGGGCGCCCTGGATGCCCTGACCCGCATCGAGATGCAGCAACTGATCGAAAACCTCTGGCAGAAACACGGTTTCACCGTGTTGCTGGTAACCCACGACGTCAGCGAAGCCGTGGCAATTGCCGACCGCGTGATCCTGATCGAAGACGGCGAGATCGGCCTCGACCTGATCGTCGACCTGCCGCGCCCACGTGCCCGGGGCTCACACCGCCTGGCTGCGCTGGAAGCCGAAGTGCTCAACCGCGTGCTGTCGTTGCCGGGCTCGCCGCCGGAACCCGAACCTGTTTCACCGCTGCCTACGCAATTGCGTTGGGCTCAATAACTCACTCGTCCCTGAAGGAAGAACACCATGACTATTAAAGCCATCAACGTGCGTAACCAGTTCAAAGGCACCATCAAGGAAATCGTCGAAGGCGACGTGCTGTCGGAAATCGACGTGCAGACTGCGTCCGGCATCGTGACGTCGGTGATCACCACTCGCTCGGTCAAAGAGCTGGAATTGGTGATTGGCAGTGAAGTGATTGCCTTCGTTAAATCCACCGAGGTGTCGATCGCCAAGTTGTGATCGAGATTTGCGGTGCTCTTAAGGCCGCTTTCGCGAGCAAGCCCGCTCCCACATTTGACCGAGTTTCAACTTTGAAATGCATTCAAATGTGGGAGCTGGCTTGCCTGCGAAGGGGCACGCCCAGCCACCACAAGGCTCAACGCTTGGGCAAATAGGCTGGCAGGTAGAGCCCCACATACGCATCAAACACCCGCATCCCTTCCTCCGCCATGCGCGGTGTGATCAGTCCATGCTGATGCACCGAACGCGCGTACACGCGGTCGCTCAGTTCCAGCGCCAGTGCAAACACATCCACATCGTTTGGCAAGGTCGGCACTTCAAAGTGACGGTTGAACACGGCGAGCATCAGGTCGCCCAACTCCAGGTCATGCTGACGGTCCGCCTGGGTCACTTCCGTCAGCCCGTGCTGCGCCAGGATCAGCTGGCGAGCGGCGGCGTCCTGCTCATAGATGGTGAGCATGCGGTGTTCGACGATATAGGACAGGTCGCGCCAGTGCTTGAGTGATTCATGGTCGATGGGTGCCTGGATGGCGGCCCGGAAGGCCGCGTGCACATCGGCCGTCAGCGCTTCGAGAAGGGCCGGCACGCTGGCGAAGAAGTGGTACACCGACGACGGTGGAATCTGCGCCCGCTCGGCCACGCTGTAGATCGACAAGCCGGCCACGCCTTCGGCGGCCAGCAAGGTGCGGGCGGCGTCGAGAATCGCGTCGATCCGGGCCTGGCTGCGGGCGCGGGGTTTGCGAGGGGTGGCGGGGCGGGTGGTCATGGAAGTCTCCTACAAGGCAGCGGGCATTGTACGCAGAGCCACTGGATGATCCATACCTTGTGGCGAGGGAGCTTGCTCCCGCTGGACTGCGCAGCAGGCCCAAAATCAGCGCCCCAGTACTGCCTGAAAGAACCGGGTAGCTTTATTGGGGCCGCTTCGCAGCCCAGCGGGAGCAAGCTCCCTCGCCACAACGGCCATAAAAAAACGCCGCAGGCCAATAGCCTGCGGCGTTCTTTTAATGCAGCCGCCGTTTAGACGGTATGCAGGTACCAGTTGTACTCAAGGTCGGAGATGGAGTGTTCAAACTCTTCCAGCTCACTTTCCTTACAGGCGACGAAGATATCGATGTACTTAGGATCGATGTACTTGGCCATCACCTCGCTGTCGTCCAACTCGCGCAAGGCATCGCGCAGGTTGTTCGGCAGGCTCTGCTCGTTCTGCTCGTAGCTGTTGCCTTCCACCGGTGCGTTGGGCTCGATCTTGTTGGTCAGGCCGTGGTGCACGCCTGCCAAGACCGAAGCCATCAGCAGGTAAGGGTTGGCGTCGGCGCCGGCCACACGGTGTTCGATACGCACCGCGTCGGACGAGCCGGTCGGTACGCGAATCGCCACGGTACGGTTGTCCAGGCCCCAGCACGGCGAGTTCGGCACGTAGAACTGTGCGCCGAAACGACGGTAGGAGTTGACGTTGGGGCACAGGAACGCCATTTGGGCGGGTAGGGTCTCGAGCACACCGCCGATCGCGTGACGCAATGCGGCGTTCTGCTCGGGATCCTCGCTGGCAAAGATGTTCTTGCCTTCCTTGTCCAGGATCGAAATGTGCACGTGCAAACCGTTGCCTGCCTGGCCTGGGTAAGGCTTGGCCATGAAGGTGGTGTCCATCTCATGGTCGTAGGCGATGTTCTTGATCAGGCGCTTGAGCAGTACGGCGTAGTCGCAGGCCTTGATCGGGTCGGCCACGTGGTGCAGGTTCACTTCGAACTGCGCCGGGGCACTTTCCTTGACGATGGCGTCGGCCGGGATGCCTTGCTCCTTGGCACCTTCCAGGATGTCCTGGAGGCAGTCGACGTATTCGTCGAGGTCGTCGATCAGGTAGACCTGTGTCGAGTGCGGGCGTTTGCCGGAAATCGGCGAGCGGGGCGGTTGTGGGCGGCCGTTCACGTTCTCCTGGTCGATCAGGTAGAACTCGAGTTCGAAGGCGGCGCAGATGGTCAGACCGAGGTCGTCGAATTTGGTTACAACTTGGCGGAGCACTTCGCGTGGATCGGCGAAGAAAGGTTCACCTTCAAGTTCGTGCATGGTCATCAGCAGTTGCGCGGTAGGGCGCTTTTGCCAGGGTTCATTGCACAGGGTGTCGGGGATCGGATAACAGATTCGGTCAGCATCACCGATGTCCAGGCCCAGGCCGGTGCTTTCCACCGTCGAGCCGTTGATATCCAGGGCAAATAAAGAGGCAGGCAGGTTAATGCCCTTCTCGTAAACCTTGTGGAGGCTGGTGCGTTCGATGCGCTTGCCGCGCACCACACCATTCATATCCGCAATTAGAAGGTCTACGTACAGAACCTCAGGATGATCCTTAAGGAACGCGTTCGCTTCGTTAAGCTGAACGGCACGCGGGGGTACCGACATGATGCAACACCTTTGTTGTTAAAAATATCAATCATTGATCTTTTCTGGTTTCAGTCAACCCGAACGGCATGCCGAAGTCAAGCGAGGCCTTTTTTGCCCTAAAAAAGCGCCTCGAAGGCTTTTTTGGGGCTTTTTGGGGCGGTTTTTTGGGTTTGGACGGCTTGGGACTAGCAGGCTTGAGCGGGCCGTGTTGTATTTTTTACGGGGGTGTTGTGTAAAAAAATGAACAAGGCTAAGCTCGATTCAAACCCATAACAGCAATAATACCGGGGTGCTTCATGTCTCGCCTGCCGTTAATCGGCGTCACCGCCTGCTCCAAACAGGTCGGTCTGCATGCTTATCACATCAGTGGCGACAAATACGTCCGTGCAGTGGCCACCGCTGCCAAGGGCTTGCCATTGATCATTCCGTCCCTTGGGCATCTGCTCGACCCGGCCAATATTCTTGACGGCCTGGATGGCATCCTCTTTACCGGCTCTCCCTCCAATATCGAACCCTTTCACTACGACGGTCCGGCCAGTGCGCCTGGGACTGCTCATGATTCTGCACGCGACCAGACCACATTGCCGTTGCTGCGCGCCGCGATTGCGGCAGGCGTTCCGGTACTGGGTATCTGCCGGGGCTTCCAGGAGATGAACGTGGCGTTTGGCGGCAGCCTGCACCAGAAGGTTCATGAAGTGCCGGGCATGATGGATCACCGCGAAGACGACACGCAGCCGCTGGACGTCCAGTACGGCCCGGCGCACGCCGTGGCGATCTCCCCGAATGGGGTATTGGCAAGCCTGGGGTTGCCACAGACGATTGAGGTCAACTCGATCCACGGGCAGGGCGTTGACCGCCTAGCGCCTGGGCTTCTGGTCGAAGCGACGGCGCCGGACGGCCTGATCGAAGCTTTTTCGGTGAAACAGGGCAAGGCTTTTGCTTTAGGAGTGCAATGGCACCCCGAATGGCAGGTAAGCTCTAACCCGCACTACCTAGCGATCTTCCAGGCATTTGGCACCGCCTGTCGAAAGCGGGCGATGCAACGCGACGCGGATGCTGCGTCAACCAACGCCTGACCTTTAATGGATGTCAGGAAACCCAGCCCAGAGGCATTTATGAGTAACAACCTCGACCAGCTCACCGATTGGTTGAAAGACCACAAGATCACAGAAGTCGAATGCATGATTGGCGACCTCACGGGCATCACCCGGGGCAAGATCTCGCCGACCAACAAGTTCATCGCCGAGAAAGGCATGCGCCTGCCCGAGAGCGTTCTGTTGCAGACCGTGACCGGCGACTATGTTGAAGACGACATCTATTACGAACTGCTCGACCCGGCCGACATCGACATGATCTGCCGCCCCGACCAGAACGCCGTGTACCTGGTGCCTTGGGCCATCGAGCCGACCGCCCAGGTGATCCACGACACCTACGACAAGCAAGGCAACCCGATCGAGCTGTCGCCGCGCAACGTGCTCAAGAAAGTCCTCAAGCTCTATGCCGACAAAGGCTGGCAGCCTATCGTGGCGCCGGAGATGGAGTTCTACCTGACCAAGCGCTGCGAAGACCCGGACTTCCCGCTGCAACCGCCGATCGGCCGTTCCGGGCGCCCGGAGACCGGTCGCCAGTCCTTCTCTATAGAAGCGGCCAACGAATTCGACCCGCTGTTCGAAGACGTCTACGACTGGTGCGAACTGCAGGAGCTGGACCTCGACACCCTGATCCACGAGGACGGCACGGCACAGATGGAAATCAACTTCCGTCACGGCGATGCCCTGTCCCTGGCCGACCAGATCCTGGTGTTCAAGCGCACCATGCGCGAAGCCGCGCTCAAGCACGACGTGGCTGCCACCTTCATGGCCAAGCCGATGACCGGCGAGCCCGGCAGCGCGATGCACCTGCACCAGAGCATCATCGACATCGCCACTGGCAAGAACGTCTTCTCCAATGAAGACGGGACCATGAGCCAGCTGTTCCTCAACCACATTGGCGGCCTGCAGAAATTCATCCCTGAATTGCTGCCGTTGTTTGCCCCCAACGTGAACTCGTTCCGCCGCTTTCTGCCGGACACCTCGGCGCCCGTGAACGTGGAATGGGGCGAAGAAAACCGCACCGTGGGCCTGCGCGTACCGGATGCCGGCCCGCAGAACCGCCGCGTGGAAAACCGCCTGCCGGGCGCCGACGCCAACCCGTACCTGGCGATTGCCGCCAGCCTGCTGTGTGGCTTCATCGGCATGGTCGAAGGCCATAACCCGAGCGCGCCGGTGGTCGGCCGTGGTTACGAGCGCCGCAACCTGCGCCTGCCGTTGACCATCGAAGACGCCCTGGAACGCATGGAAAACAGCAAGACCATCGAGAAATACCTGGGTCAGAAATTCATCACCGGCTACGTCGCGGTCAAGCGGGCCGAGCATGAAAACTTCAAGCGCGTGATCAGCTCATGGGAGCGGGAATTCCTGCTCTTTGCCGTCTGATGCGCCGGGCGGGCCGTGGGAACGGCTCGCCCTCACCTGAAACATCTAGGAGATTGGTATGTCCAGCAACAACCCGCAAACCCGTGAATGGCAAGCCTTGAGCAGCGATCATCACTTGGCGCCGTTCAGCGATTTCAAGCAATTGAAAGAGAAGGGCCCACGGATCATCACCAAAGCCCACGGCGTTTACCTGTGGGACAGCGAAGGCAACAAGATCCTCGATGGCATGGCTGGCTTGTGGTGCGTGGCGATCGGTTACGGTCGTGACGAACTGGCTGATGCTGCCGCCAAGCAGATGAAAGAACTGCCGTACTACAACCTGTTCTTCCAGACCGCCCACCCGCCTGTGCTGGAACTGGCCAAGGTTATTTCCGACGTCGCACCGGCCGGCATGAACCACGTGTTCTTCACCGGTTCCGGCTCGGAAGGCAACGACACCATGCTGCGTATGGTCCGCCACTACTGGGCGATCAAGGGCCAGCCGAACAAGAAAACCATCATCAGCCGCAAGAATGGCTACCACGGCTCCACCGTGGCCGGCGCCAGCCTGGGCGGCATGACCTACATGCATGAACAGGGCGACTTGCCGATCCCGGGCATCACTCACATCGCCCAGCCGTACTGGTATGGCGAAGGCGGCGACATGAGCCCGGAAGAGTTCGGGATCTGGGCCGCCAACCAGCTGGAAGAGAAGATCCTGGAAATCGGCGTGGACAACGTCGGTGCCTTCATTGCCGAGCCGATCCAGGGCGCCGGCGGTGTGATCGTACCGCCAGACACCTACTGGCCGCGCATCAAGGAAATCCTTGCCAAGTACGACATCCTGTTTGTCGCCGACGAAGTGATCTGCGGTTTCGGCCGTACCGGTGAGTGGTTCGGTAGCGACTTCTACGACCTCAAGCCCCACATGATGACCATTGCCAAGGGCCTGACCTCGGGCTACATCCCCATGGGTGGCCTGATCGTACGCGACGACATCGTTGCCGTGCTCAACGAAGGCGGTGATTTCAACCACGGCTTTACCTACTCCGGTCACCCGGTGGCCGCCGCGGTCGCCCTGGAAAACATCCGCATCCTGCGTGATGAAAAAATCGTCAGCCGTGTCCACGAAGAAACGGCACCGTATTTGCAGAAACGTCTGAGGGAACTGGCTGATCACCCGTTGGTGGGTGAAGTGCGCGGTGTGGGCATGCTCGGTGCGATTGAGCTGGTGCAGGACAAAGCCACGCGCAAACGCTACGAAGGCAAAGGTGTGGGCATGATCTGCCGCACGTTCTGCTTCGAGAATGGCCTGATCATGCGCGCCGTGGGCGACACCATGATCATTTCGCCGTCGCTGGTGATCAGCAAGGCTGAAATCGACGAGCTGGTGACCAAGGCTCGCCACTGCCTGGACCTGACTTTGGCGGCATTGCAGGGCTAAGTGCTAGGCTCAGTGCGCAGCGGCTTTCGGGCGCTGCGTGCTGAGCAGTTATAAATGAGGCTTTGGTTGAAAGCCGGCCTCGGAACTTGCCAGACTGTCGCCCTGTTTTGTTGCCCTTAGACGGGCCGCATAACGATGAAGAACGTGGCCCAAAAAAGAAAAAATTGGAGCATCACCAAATGAAGGCATTAGGTTTGAAGAACGCTGGCAAGACCCTCCTCGCCTTGTCCCTGATGGGCGCAATGGCGGGCGCGGCCCAGGCAGACAATAAAGTGCTGCACGTGTACAACTGGTCCGACTACATTGCACCGGACACCATCGCCAACTTTGAAAAAGAGTCGGGCATCAAGGTGGTGTACGACGTTTTTGACAGCAACGAAACCCTGGAAGCCAAGTTGCTGGCAGGCAAGTCCGGTTATGACATCGTCGTACCGTCGAACAACTTCCTCGCCAAGCAGATCAAGGCCGGTGTCTACCAGGAGCTGGACAAGTCCAAACTGTCCAACTACGACAACCTGAACAAATCCCTGCTCAAAGCCGTGTCGGTCAGCGACCCGGACAACAAGCACGCCTTCCCGTACATGTGGGGTTCGATCGGCATCGGTTACAACCCGGAGAAGGTCAAGGCCGCACTGGGTATCGACAAGATCGACTCGTGGGATGTGATCCTCAAGCCGGAAAACCTCGCCAAGCTCAAAAGCTGCGGCGTGAGCTTCCTCGACTCGCCAACCGAAATGCTGCCAGTCGCGCTGCATTACCTGGGCCTGCCGACCGACACCCAGAAGAAGGCTGACCTCAAGCAAGCCGAGGACCTGTTCCTCAAGCTGCGCCCATCGATCGGCTACTTCCACTCGTCCAAGTACATCTCGGACCTCGCCAACGGCAACATCTGCGTGGCCGTGGGTTACTCGGGTGACGTGCAGCAAGCCAAGTCCCGCGCGGCTGAAGCCGGTGGCAAGGTCAAGGTGGCCTACGACATTCCGAAAGAAGGCGCTGGCAGCTTCTATGACATGGTCGCCATCCCTAAAGATGCCGAAAACGTCGACGCCGCCTACAAGTTCATGAACTACCTGCTCGAGCCTAAAGTGATGGCCGGGATCACCAACAGCGTACGTTTCCCGAACGGTAACGAGAAAGCCACTGCACTGGTGGACAAGGACATCACCAGCGACCCGGGCATCTACCCGCCAGCTGACGTGCAAGCCAAGCTCTACGCCATTGCTGACTTGCCGGCTGCAACCCAGCGTGAAATGACACGCAGCTGGACCAAGATCAAATCGGGCAAGTAAGCCTTAAAACAGTAGGAGGGGCAGGTTGACTGCCCTTCTTACACATTAAATGACAGAAAGTTTTGCCGGATCGGTTTATCGAGGGTAAGTTGCGCGCCGGTTTTGTTGCCGGGCAACAACTTTGGGCCCAACTATTTAAGAGGACCTCCACTTGCCAATTTCTTTATTTCGCAAAGCCTTGCTGGTGGGCGCAGGTATCACGCTGGCGTTGAGCGTGCAGGCCGCACCGACTGTGCATATTTATAACTGGTCGGACTACATTGGCCCCGACACCCTGGCCAACTTCGAAAAGGCCACCGGCATCAAGCCTGTGTATGACGTGTTTGATTCCAACGAAACCCTGGAAGGCAAGTTGCTGGCCGGTCGTACCGGTTACGACGTGGTCGTGCCGTCCAACCACTTCCTCGGCAAGCAGATCAAGGCCGGGGCGTTCCAGAAGCTCGACCGTTCATTGCTGACCAATTATTCCAACCTGGACCCGGTGCTGCTCAAGCGCCTGGAAAAGAACGACCCGGGTAATCAATACGCCGTGCCGTACCTGTGGGGCACCAACGGCATTGGTTACAACGTCGATAAAGTGAAGGAAGTGCTGGGCGTCGACCATATCGACTCCTGGGCCGTGCTGTTCGAGCCGGAGAACATGAAGAAGCTGGCCAGTTGCGGCGTGTCGTTCATGGACTCGGCCGATGAAATGCTGCCGGCAGTGCTCAACTACATGGGCCTGAACCCCAACAGCACCAACCCCGAAGACTACAAGAAGGCCGAAGAGAAGCTGCTCAAAGTGCGGCCCTACGTGACCTACTTCCATTCGTCCAAATACATCTCGGACCTGGCCAACGGCAACATTTGCGTGGCAGCAGGGTTTTCCGGTGATGTGTTCCAGGCCAAGGCCCGTGCGGCTGAGGCGGGCAAAGGCGTGAACATCGCCTACGTGATTCCGAAAGAGGGCGGCAACCTGTGGTTTGACGTGCTGGCGATCCCCGCGGACGCAGCCAACGTCAAAGAGGCCCACGCCTTCATCAACTATTTGCTGAAACCTGAGGTGATCGCTCAGGTCAGTGATCAAGTCGGTTACGCCAACCCTAACCCTGGGGCGGACAAACTGATGGAGCAATCGATACGCACCGACGCAGCGGTTTACCCACCGCAGGCGGTTCTCGATCGGACATTCGTCAACTTCGAGTTACCCCCGAAAGTGCAACGTTTAATGACCCGTAGCTGGACCAAGGTCAAGACGGGCAAGTAAGGCTCAAACTATCCAAGGTTCGCCCGCCTCGGGCGCACAGAATTTTTTGTTGGGAGTTTCGTAAATGGCAGTTGCCTCCGGCGCCTATAAGAAAGCCCTCGAGGGCGACCAGACACCGAAAAAGGTGTTGGTCAAAATCGACCGGGTCACGAAGAAGTTCGACGAGACGATTGCCGTGGACGATGTGTCCCTGGAAATCAAGAAAGGCGAGATCTTCGCCTTGCTCGGCGGTTCGGGTTCGGGCAAATCCACCTTGCTGCGCATGCTCGCAGGCTTCGAGCGCCCAACGGAAGGTCGCATCTACCTCGACGGTGTGGACATCACCGACATGCCGCCCTACGAGCGGCCGATCAACATGATGTTCCAGTCCTATGCCCTGTTCCCGCACATGACCGTGGCGCAAAACATCGCCTTCGGCCTGCAACAGGACAAGATCCCCAAGGCCGAGATCGACGCCCGTGTGGCCGAGATGCTCAAGCTGGTGCAGATGAGCCAGTTCGCCAAGCGCAAGCCGCACCAGTTGTCCGGTGGCCAGCGTCAGCGTGTGGCCCTGGCGCGTTCCCTGGCCAAACGCCCGAAACTGCTGCTGCTCGATGAGCCCATGGGCGCGCTGGACAAGAAGCTGCGTTCGCAGATGCAGCTGGAGCTGGTGGAGATCATCGAGCGCGTGGGCGTGACCTGCGTGATGGTGACCCACGACCAGGAAGAGGCCATGACCATGGCCGAGCGCATCGCGATCATGCACCTGGGCTGGATCGCCCAGATCGGCAGCCCGATCGACATCTACGAAACCCCCACCAGCCGCCTGGTGTGCGAGTTCATCGGCAACGTCAACATCTTCGACACCCAGGTGGTGGACGACGCCGAAGGCCACGCGGTGCTCAAGTGCCCGGACCTGGACCGCGACATCTACGTGGGCTATGGCATCGCCACCGCCGTGGAAGACAAGTCGGTGACTTACGCCATCCGCCCTGAAAAGCTGCTGGTGACCACCGAAATGCCGACCTGCGAGCACAACTGGTCCAGCGGCAAGGTGCACGACATTGCCTACCTGGGTGGCCACTCGGTGTTCTACGTGGAACTGCCCAGCGGCAAGCTGGTGCAGTCGTTCGTGGCCAACGCCGAGCGCCGTGGCCAACGCCCAACCTGGGGTGACCAGGTGTACGTGTGGTGGGAAGACGACAGCGGCGTGGTACTTCGCTCATGAACATGAAGAAGCTCAAGCGCCAGCTGCAACGAATAACACCCGGTGGCCGGCATGTGGTCATCGGGATCCCTTTCCTCTGGCTATTCCTGTTCTTCATGCTGCCGTTCTTCATCGTCTTGAAGATCAGCTTTGCCGAAGCCGACGTCGCGATCCCGCCTTACACCGAGATCTACACCTTCGTTGAGCAGAAGCTGCAGTTGGTGCTCAACCTGGCCAACTACGCGATGCTGGGCGACGACGAGTTGTACATCGCCGCCTACCTGGGCTCGCTGAAGATGGCGTTTTTCAGCACGCTGCTGTGCCTGCTGATCGGCTATCCGATGGCCTACGCCATTGCCAGTGCGCGCAAAGAGATGCAGACCGTGCTGGTGCTGCTGATCATGATGCCGACCTGGACCGCGATCCTGATCCGTGTGTATGCGTGGATGGGCATCCTCAGCAACAACGGTTTGCTCAACGGTTTCCTGATGTCCATGGGGCTGATCAACGAGCCGCTGCAGATCCTCAACACCAACATCGCGGTGTATATCGGCGTGGTCTATTCGTACCTGCCGTTCATGATCCTGCCGCTGTACGCCAACCTGGTGAAACACGACCAGAGTCTGCTGGAAGCCGCATCCGACCTGGGTTCGAGCACCTTCAACAGCTTCTGGAAAATCACCGTGCCGCTGTCCAAGAACGGCATCATCGCCGGCTGCATGCTGGTGTTCATCCCGGTCGTGGGTGAGTTCGTGATTCCCGAGCTGCTCGGCGGCCCGGAAACCCTGATGATCGGTAAAGTGCTGTGGCAAGAATTCTTCAACAACCGTGACTGGCCGGTGGCGTCTGCCCTGGCGGTGGTGATGCTGGCGATCCTGATCGTGCCGATCATCCTGTTCAACCGCAGCCAAGCCAAAGAGATGGAGGGCAAGATATGAAGCGCGTCAGTTTCTCAAGCTTCATGCTGGTGGCGGGGTTGTTGTTCATCTACCTGCCAATGCTGATCCTGGTGATCTACTCGTTCAACGAATCCAAGCTGGTGACCGTGTGGGGCGGTTGGTCGGTGAAGTGGTACGTGGGCCTGCTGGACAACACCCAGTTGATGGGCTCGGTGGCCCGCTCCCTGGAAATCGCCTGCTACACGGCGGTGGCTGCGGTGGCGCTGGGTACATTGGCGGCCTTCGTGCTGACGCGTATCAGCCACTTCAAGGGCCGCACGCTGTTCGGCGGCCTGGTGACGGCGCCGTTGGTGATGCCGGAAGTGATCACCGGTCTGTCGCTGTTGCTGCTGTTCGTGGCCATGGCGCAGATGATCGGTTGGCCCCAGGAACGTGGCATCGTGACTATCTGGATCGCCCACACTACGTTCTGCGCGGCGTATGTGGCGGTGGTGGTGTCGGCGCGCTTGCGTGAGCTGGACCTGTCGATCGAAGAAGCGGCGATGGACCTGGGTGCGCGGCCGTGGAAGGTGTTCTTCCTGATCACCATCCCGATGATCGCGCCATCGTTGGCGGCGGGCGGCATGATGTCGTTCGCGCTGTCCCTCGATGACCTGGTACTGGCCAGCTTCGTGTCGGGCCCGGGCTCGACCACCTTGCCGATGGAAGTGTTCTCGGCGGTGCGCCTGGGGGTTAAACCCGAGATCAACGCCGTGGCCAGCCTCATCCTGCTGGCGGTGTCGCTGGTGACCTTCCTGGTGTGGTTCTTCAGCCGTCGTGCCGAAGAACACCGCAAGAAAGCCATTCAGCAAGCCATTGAAGAAGCGGCGGCGGACGGCTGGCAACAGCCTGACAAGCGCCGCGCGCCTGCACCGGTCTAACTGGCACAACGCGGTAAAAAATGTGGGAGCTGGCTTGCCTGCGATAGCAATCTATCAGTGATTGATTGGTTTACTGATACATCGCTATCGCAGGCAAGCCAGCTCCCACAGTGGTTTTGTGGTGTTATAGGGTTGTGTTTCAGGCAACCCACGGCGACTTGCGAATCACCTCCACAAAGTTCATCGGCTTGAACCCTGGCTCCTGATCCACCAGCACATCCGTCTTCACGTTACCAAACGTGGTCTGCGGGCGATGGCGCAAGCCGTCGGCGAATGCGCAGATGATGCACTCCTTGAACCCTTCACCCCGTGGATGCGCATGCACCACCGCTTCGCGCTGCACGCTGGAAAATGCCGCGTAGTCCATGCCCAGCACGTCCATTTCCACGCCCGCCGTCACCAGTGCCACGGTGGGGCGCAAATGCTGCGGCACCCCCGGTGTGGTGTGCAGGGCGATGGACAACCACACCTGTTCGATATCGTCATCGCTCAGCCCGTAAGGCTTGAGGAACGCCGCCGCGGCGTTGGCGCCGTCCACTTCGAAACGCTCGTTGTCACTGCGATGGCCTTCGACCAGGCCCAGGTCGTGGAACATCGCGCCGACGTACAGCAGCTCCGGGTTGTAGGCCAGTTGTTTGCGCTCACCGCTCAAGGCGCCGAACAGGAATACACGGCGGGAGTGGTGGTACAGCAGGTCCGATTCGACGTCGCGGATGTATTCGGTGGTGGCCTTGGCCAGGGCGCTGTCCGGGATCTGGATGCCGGCGATGGTGGTGCTCATGGTCGTTCTCCTCAAGAAAGCGCCGGGGGTGGCGCCGATGAGTCCAGTCTGGTCGCGCGCCCGCGAAGGGGCTATCGCCGCGAGGGCGCGATCCCGGCCAACCTGCCGTCATATCGCGCCAGCCTTAATCATCTCTTGAGGCTTGAGCAGATCAAATGTGGGAGCGGGCTTGCTCGCGAATGCGGTATGTCAGTTAATACCTGTGGTGACTGAAAAATCGCATTCGCGAGCAAGCCCGCTCCCACAGGGGATTTGTGTTTATCCAGCTAGATAAGGTGTGTTGTTCATGGGCAAAACCGTCGGCATCCTGATCTTCCCCGGCGTCCAGTCACTGGACGTGACCGGCCCCCTGGATGTGTTCTGCGAAGCCAACCGCTTTTTGCCGCCCCAGGATCACTACCGGCTGGAAGTGATCGGCTTCGGCCACGGCAGCCTGGCCGCGTCCAATGGTTTGTCGTTGCAGGCCCACCGGCACTACAGCGAAGCCCTGCAGGCCTACGACCTATTGCTGGTGGCGGGCGGCCCGCAATTGCCGTTCGAAGATTTCGGTGCCGAATTCGATGATTGGCTGCGCGGCGCCACCGCCCGAGCGCAACGCTTCGGCTCGATCTGCAACGGCGCCTTCATGCTCGCCCGCGCCGGGCTGCTCGACGGCAAGACTGTGACCACCCACTGGAACGACGCCGCTGACCTGGCGCGCCTGTGCCCCACGGCCCAGGTCGAGGCCGATCGCCTGTATGTGCAGGACGGCAACCTCTACACCTCGGCGGGGGTCACGGCGGGCATCGACTTGTCGCTGTATTTGCTGGCCCAGGACCACGGCCCGGAAGTCGCGCTGAGCGTGGCTAAGCGCCTGGTGGTGTTCACCCAGCGTTCGGGCGGGCAGTCGCAGTTCAGCCCGTTCCTTACGCCTCACGCCGAAACCACCTCGGCGGTGGCACTGGTGCAGTTGTACGTGCTGGCGAACCTGACGGGAGACCTGACCATTGCGGACTTAGCCAAGGCGGCCAACATGAGTGCGCGCAACTTCTCCCGGGTGTTCGCCCGGGAAGCGCGGATAACGCCGGCCGAGTTCGTCGAGCGGGCGAGGGTGGATGCGGCGCGGGTGATGCTCGAAAGCAGCCCCGCACCGCTCAAGACCGTGGCCTATCAGTGCGGCTTTCGCGACGCCCAGCACATGCGCAGTGTGTTCAACCGCCGGCTGGGCGTGACGCCGCAACAGTTTCGGCTCAACTTTGCGGCGCCGGTTTGAGGGTGTCGTAGGCTTCCAGGGCGCGCAGGGAGTAGATGTACGCAGCGCCGGCGTTCAGCGAGATGGCGGTCGCCAGGGTCGCAGCGACTTCTTCGCGGGTGGCGCCGGCCTTGATTGCCGCATCCGCATGCACACCGATGCAACCGTCGCAGCGGGTGGTGATGGCCACGGCGATGGAGATCAGCTCACGGGTCTTGGCGTCGAGGACGTTGTTTTCCTCGGCAGCTTCGCCCAGCGCCATGTAGGCTTTGACCATCTTCGGATTGCTCTTGCCCAGCGCGCCAAAGGCTTTCTTCACGGTAGGCAGCAAGTCGGACCAGTTATTGAACATTGCGGTAACTCCTGAACGGGTTGGGTGTGAAGCCAGTGTGTGCCGTTCGGGGTTGGCGTTATTGTTCAATCCGCTCATCTTTTTGACCGATGTTCGCAAATGAATTCGATCGACACCCTTATCGCGCTGGCCAACCTGCGCGGCAGCCTGGACCTGCGGTGCCAGTTCCAGGGCGACTGGGCCATGGACCACGCGCCGGAAGCATTTGGCGTGGCGCCATACCACATCGTGCTCAGCGGCACCTGCCGGGCCGAGTTGTCGGGCGGCCAGCAGGTGACCCTGGAACCCGGGGATATTCTGTTGATGCCCGGTGGCGCCACCCACTTGCTGCGCAGCCAGGGCGCACGGACTGCGCCGAAGCCGCCACAGGTGATCGACGGCGGGCTGCTCAAGGTGCATCGCCTGGGCGGCAACCAGCCGGACATCGATATGCTGTGTGGCTCCTTTCACTACAACCGCCAGTCGTTGCTGTTCGGTGCGCTGCCGGAATACCTGGTGGTGTCCAGCCGCGAGTGGCAGGGCGATGGGCAACTGGCGGCGTTGATCGCCCTGATGCGCAGTGAAGCGGACGGGCAGCAGCTGGGCGCACGGACTTTTATCGATGCGCTGTCATCGGCGCTCTTCACCCTCATCCTGCGCACCTGGCTGAACCGCCAGGCGCCGGTCGCCGGCACGTTCGCGCTGTTGGCTGACAAACGCCTGAGCAAGGCCTGGCAAGCAATGTTGGCCGAGCCTGGGCACGAATGGACCATCGACAATCTGGCGGCGGTGGCAACGATGTCGCGGGCGACCTTCATGCGGGCTTTTGTGAAAGTCGCGGGTGTCTCGCCGTGGCTGTTGTTGACACAGTTGCGCATGGAGCTGGCGTACAACCTGCTGCGCCAATCGCGCCTGAGCCTGCTGGATATCGCCGCCCAGGTGGGTTACCAGTCCCAGGCGGCGTTCAGCAAGAAATTCAAGGAGACCTACGGCGAGGCGCCGGGGCGGTTGCGGGCACGATAGTCGCCACAACACAAATCAAATGTGGGAGCGGGCTTGCTCGCGAATGCGGGGTATCAGTCACCAGAAATATCGACTGCTCCACCGTATTCGCGAGCAAGCCCGCTCCCACATTTTGACCCTATTTCAAGTTGCTATCGGGCGGGCAGCAATTTCAGGGTGCCGCGCGTATTCGCCGTCACTTCCTCGTCACTGAAATGCGCCTGCTCATACCCGCCCTCGATGTACGTCTCCGCCTGATCCCCATAATGCGCATCAAACGGCACGCCGCTTTGCCCCACCGGGTTGATGGTGAGGGCGTGGGCCGGGTCGGCGAAGTCGATCAGGCGGCGGGTCGACGGGCCGTAGGTCACGGGCCACGGCGCCGGGCCGATCATGGCGGATTGGTTGTTGGGTACTTCGTGGGTGCCCGGCGCAGGGAACGGGCCGACGTTGAACACCTTGTCCAATGGCTTCTGCGTGCCCAGCGGGTGGCCGTGGGTCAGGGTGTGCGCCTTGCCCCATTGCCATTGGCTGGGGTCATCGCCGAAGGTGGCTTTGAGGTGCGCCAGGCTGTTGTCCCAGGCGAGCTTGACGGTGTCGGCGCGCTTGCCATCCCACCACGGCGAATCCGGCGTGGCTGCCAGGCGTGGCAGGGCGGCGTCGATCACGCGGGTGCCGAGCAGGGTCTTGAACAGGGCGTCGCCCAGCTTGGGGTGGAAGGCGGCGTCGGTGAGGTTGAACAGGAACTGGTTGAACAGCGTGGCACTGGTGGAGTCCAGCGGGTAGTCGCCTTTCCAGGCGGCCAGTTGCTCCACCAGCTTGAGCTGCGCCGGGTCCTTGACCACGTCGCGCAATACCGGCAACAGCGGCGCCAGCAACCGAGGGCCGTAGGCGGTGGTGGTGCCTAGCTGCAGTGCCTGGCTGTTGTTCACGTCCCACTTCACGCTCTTGTCGCTCAACTGCGCGTTCAACTGTTGGCCACGATCGGGCAGGTTGTAATAGCCCGGAATCTCCATGCCCGTGGGCGAGACCGGCTGGGCATTGGCCGACACCACATAGCCGCGCGCCGGGTTTTCTTCCTGGGGGTTGGCGCTGAAGGGGTAGAAGCCCAGCTTGTCGGCCTGGGCGGTGCTGCCGTCGAGGATGAACCCGGCATTGGCACCGGCCGGGCGGATCGGCAACTGCGCCGCCGCCCACCAGCCGATATCGCCCTTGGCGTTCGCCCACACGATGTTCAGGCCCGGCGCGGACACCTTGGCCGCTGCCGCCCGGGCCTTGGCCAGGGTGTCGGCACGGTTGAGCTGGTAGAACCCTTCGAGGATCGGGTTTTGGGTATCGAGGAAGGCCCACCACATGGCAATCGGCGTCTTGCCGGCGTTCTCACCCAGCACGTCATTGACGATCGGGCCGTGGGGCGACTGGCGTAGGGTGATGGTCACCGGCGCCTGGCCTTTCACGGCAATCTGCTGCTCGCTGGTGGTCATGTTCACCCATTGGTCGTGGTACCAGACCTGGTTGGGGTTGTCCGGGTTGACCTTCTCGGCGATCAGGTCGAGGTCATCGTTCTGGAACATGGTCAGGCTCCAACCGAAGTCCAGGTTGTGCCCCAGGAACGCCACCGGCACCAGCGCGTTGTGATAGCCGTACAACTCAAACCCCGGCGCCGACAGTTGCGCCTCGTACCACACCGACGGCACCGAAAAGCGAATGTGCGGGTCGCCCGCCAGCAACGGCTTGCCGCTCTTGGTGCGGCTGCCGCTGATGGCCCAGGCGTTGCTGCCTTCGAACTGCGGCAAGCCATTTTCGGCCAGGGCCTGCTCGCTGAGGGAGGCCAGGGCGCCGAGGTTTTGCCAGTCGCTGGCAGCCAGGTTCAGCGCGCCCTTGGGTTGCCAGTCCAGGTCGAAGACTTTCAGGTAGTCGCTGCCCAGTTGGTCGCGTACGTAAGTCAGCAGGGGTTCGGTGCGAAACGCGGCGGCAAAGCTGTAGGCCATGTAGCCGGCGACGCTGATGGTGTCTTCAGCGGTAAACGGCCGCTTGGGGATGCCCAGCACGTCGAACTCCATGGGGCTGGCGTGGCTGTCCTGATACTGGTTGATCCCGTCCAGGTAGGCTTGCAGTGCCTTCCACGCAGGCGAGTCGTGGTCCAGCTGTTCCACGTAACTCAAGGCGCGTTCGCGAATGCGCAGGCTGCGAAACAGCTTGTCGGTGTCCAGCAGCTTGGGGCCGAGTACTTCAGCCAGTTCGCCCCGCGCCAGGCGCCGCATGATTTCCATCTGGAACAGGCGGTCCTGGGCGTGCACATAGCCCAGGGCACGGTACAGGTCGGTCTCGTTCTCGGCGCGGATATGCGGCACGCCCCGGTCGTCGTAGCGCACCGTAACCGAGCCTTGCAGGCCGGCCAGCGTGACCGTGCCCTGGCGGGTGGGTTGCTTGCTGTACACGTACCAACCGCCCGCGAAGGCGAGCAGCACCACCAGAACCGCGAAAACCTGCAAGACGCGCTTCATGAACATTCCTTACCAAGAGTGAGGGTAACGGCTACAGATCCTTAGGCCACGAACAATAGCAGCCCACCGCCAGGGTGTGCGTGGCATTCACCTCGCGTCCGGCTTCAAGGGCTTTGAGGATCGGCTCGATAAAACTGTTGCTGGAATTGCACGTCAGCCCTTCGCTGTAGGGCCCGAAATACGCGAGCTTGCCGCTGCGGTCCCAGATACCCACGGCGGGGCTGGCGGGCACCTGGTCGGCGCCGGACAGGACGGTGAGGGTTTTCATCTGGCGCAGGTTGTCGGGCAGCTTGCCGTGGCTGCCGGCTTTTTGCAGGGCATAGAACTGGACGCCGTGGGGCGCGTATTGCTCGATCAGCTCGCCCAGGTGTTGCTGGTTGCCGACATTGCACGGGCAGGCCGGGTCCCAGAAATGCACCAGGCGAATCGGACCCGGGCCGCTCAGCTCGGCGGGCAGGCGCAGGGCATCACCGGAAAACACCGCCGTGTGCTCGCTGAAGGCCCGCAGGTAGCGGCCCTGGAACCAGTCGTAGGCCGCCCACAGCACGCCGGCGCAGATGATCAGGATCAGGCTGGCGAACAAGGCGGTACGGTAAGGCTGTCGCATTCAGATCAATCCTCGAAGGTCGCGTAGCTTGCCATGCTTGTCCTGACAGATGAATATCGCAGCTCGATATTCATCTTCGCCGTCAGTCTGGAACCCTTTATGCCCGTCACCTTTGACCCCGATCATCTGCGCGACAGCTTGCGCCCCCTGGTGGATGCGCAACCGCTGAGTGCCGAGGCGCGGGTCTACCAGCGTTTCTACGGGCTCGACCTGGCCAAGCGCACGGTGCCTGCGGTGAGCCGCCTGGGGCGCTTCGAGGTCGACGGTTTCGAGGTGGTGGCGCAGGTCTGGTGGCCAAAGGCGCCGGTGGCGACGATGTTCCTGTTCCACGGTTTCTACGACCATATGGGGCTGTACCGCAACGTGGTGGACTGGGCGTTGGACCAGGGCTTCGTGGTGATCGCCTGCGACCTGCCGGGCCATGGCCTGTCCAGTGGCGCGCGGGCCAGCATCAATGATTTTTCGGTGTATCAGGACGTGGTCCAGGCGCTGTTTGCCCAGGCATCGGCCCTGCAATTGCCCCAACCCTGGCACCTGTTCGGGCAAAGCACCGGCGGGGCGGTGGTGGTGGATCACCTGCTCAACCATGGCGTCGACAGCCCGGCCCAGGGCAAGACCTTCCTGCTGTCACCGCTGGTACGGCCGCGTGCGTGGGGCTGGTCGCAGGTCAGCTATTACCTGCTGCGCCCGTTTGTAAAAGGCATTGCGCGGCGGTTCAGCGAGAACACCAACGACCCCGCGTTCAAGCCGTTCCTGGAAGCCGACCCGCTGCAGCCGCGCCAACTGCCCACCGCCTGGGTGGGCGCGCTCGCCCGCTGGATCAAGCGCATCGAAGCCGCACCGCGCAGCCCACGGCGGCTGGTGATTATCCAGGGGGAGGAGGACATGACGGTGGACTGGCAGCACAACCTGCAGGTGCTGCGGGGCAAGTTCAACCAGCCTGAGGTGCTGATGCTGCCGCGTGGCAGGCATCACCTGGCCAATGAGATTCCCGAGATTCGTGAAGAGTACTTCCGGTATCTAACAGCCCACCTGAAATAACGCCGCCCCTGTGTAGGAGCCGGCAAGCCAGCGCCTACAAGGCGGGTTATTGCGACAGGCTTGAGGTGCTTTGGCCGACCGCCAGGCCGGCGCGAATGGCCGCCAACGCTGCCTGGTAATACGCCTTGCCTTCCGGCGACTCGGCAAACGTGGCGAACTCTTCCAGCTCCGGGTCGGACAAATCCCGATAGACGTACAGCAGCGTGTTGTTCAGGTCATTGCCGATCTGCTGCATCAACCGCTCGCGCTGACCGTTCAGCATGCCTTGGGCCTGACCGCCCCCCAGCAGGCCGGGGATCATCTGGCTCAGGCTGTCGGCGGCCACACCGGCAATCGCCAGGCTGACCTCGGCGCCCGCTTCGCGTGCCGGCAGCGCCTGGGCCAGGTGGCCGATGATCAGGCTACGGGTGGCGTCGGCTTCAATTTTCGGCAGGCCTTGGGCGTTCTTTGCCAGTTGGTCACGGCGGGTGGCGAGCAGCTCGGCGGCGACAATCTTGCGGCCCAGGGGCGACTGGAAAAACGCCAGGGCGGGCTTGGGGTCCGCCAGGTTCTTGCGCAGTTGCGCCTCGGCGCGCTGGTCCACGGCCTGGGCGGCGAAGCGTTTATTGCTGTTGTCCACCAGTGCCTGGTACACCGCTGGCGGCAGACTATTGCGATAGCGTTGCTGGGCGGCACTCAGGGCGTCATTGAAATGCGCACGTTGTTCGGCCCAGCCGGCGACCTTGTACAACTGGTCATGGCCGTCTGCCCAAGCGGGCAAAACGCAGAACATCAGCACGGAAAAAAACAAACGACGCATATGGACTCCTGTCAGTCGGCCACTATTGTCCGTGTCGGGCGTAGGATTTGTCGAGAAATCCTATAGGTCACCTGACTAAAGTGTATTCAGACGCTCGGCGGCTCTGTCGGATTCACAGGCGTATGGATACTATGCGCGCCATGCAAATTCCCCTCGATCACTCGCTGTTGCAACGTATTGTCGACGACCTCGCCGAAAAAGGCTGGTCCCGGCAGGACGGCTTCCTGCCCCAGGCTCTGACCCTGGAATTGGCGGCTGAGTGCCGTAAACGTAAAGCCGAAGGTGAGTTGGCACCGGCTGCGGTCGGGCGCGGCCCGGCCCAGGAGATCCGCGAGGGGATTCGCGGTGACCATATCCAGTGGCTGGAAGAGGGTGATGCTGCTGTCTGCGGCACCTACATGGGCTTGATGGACGGCCTGCGCCAGGCGATGAATCGCGACCTGTTCCTGGGCCTTGAGGATTTCGAAAGCCACTTTGCGATGTACCCGCCAGGAGCGTTCTACCTAAAACATGTGGACCGCTTTCGCGACGATGACCGGCGCATGGTGTCGGCAGTGGTCTATTTGAATGATGCCTGGCTGCCCGAACACGGCGGCCAGTTGCGCATGTACCTCAAGGACGGCGCAGAGTACGACGTAGACCCCAACGGCGGTTGCCTGGTGGTGTTCTTGTCGGGCGAGGTGCCCCACGAAGTCTTGCCGGCGACGCGTGAGCGGCTGTCCCTCACGGGCTGGTTCCGTCGGCGTGGCAACGAGCCGTTTTAACCATGGAAAAGATCCTCGTCAGCCGTTGCCTGCTCGGGCACAAGGTGCGCTACGACGGCGCTGGCAGCGGGCCGTTCGATCAGTTGGCCGCATGGCAGGCCGAGGGGCGGGTGGTCGCGATCTGTCCGGAAGTGGCGGGTGGGTTGCCCACCCCCAGGCCTGCGGCCGAAATCCCGGGCGGGCAAGGGCTGGATGTGTGGGAAGGCCGTGCCCGGGTGCTGACCGCCGATGGCGAGGATTTCAGCGAGGCGTTTCTCGACGGTGCCCGCCAGGCCCTGGCGCTGGTGCAGCAACACAATATCCGTATCGCCATTCTCAAGGCCAATAGCCCGTCGTGCGGCAACCTGCTGACCTATGACGGCACATTCTCGGGGGTGAAGGTGAGCGGCGAGGGGGTGACGGCGGCGCTGCTCAAGCGCCATGGCGTGCACGTCTTCAGCGAGTTGGAACTCCCCCAAGCCGCCCAGGCACTCAACAACCTGTAGGCGCCGGCTTGCCGGCGATGAGGCCCTTAAGGTTTGCGAACAACTTGAGGCCGCTATCGCCGGCAAGCCGGCTCCTACAGCGTGTTATTGGGTCTTGGCGACGGGCTCGGTTTCAAACCACTTTTGCGTCAGCGCCTTCAAGCGGCCATCGGCCTTGATGTGCTGCAGCGCCTTGTCCAGGCTATTTTTGAAGGCCGGGTTGCCTTTATGGAATGGAATCGCCAGTTCAGGTGTTTCCTTATAAGCCTCACTGAAATCGAACCGATCCCGCAGCTCGGCAGTCATAGCGATATGGTTGATGGCCACGTCGTACTTGCCGGTTTCCACGCCGGGTAGCAGGTCGCTGTCGTCGGTGGTGATGAATGAGGGGCGCACGTCCATTTCCTTGGCCAGTTGTTCACCCAGCTCCACTTCAAAGCCGGTGAGTTTGTCGCCGTCCTTGAAGTTAAAGGGTGGGGTGTTGGCTTCGAGGGCGATACGCAGTTCGCCGCGATCGAACACATCGTCGATCAACTCGGCATGAGCCAGAGGGCTCAGGAAGGAAAGCAAAAGTACAAGGCCAGGCGAAAGGCGCATGGTCACTCCTAAAGTATTCATCTGTGCGAGGCGCCGTTCAGCATCGCTTTGCTATGGTGTGTTGAGTGCCTTGGACAGCAATTTGCCGCGAAGTTGTCATAACCCAACAGATTTCCTGGAAAAACTGGAGAAGCGAATGAAAGCCCTTTTGTCCCGAGCAACGATTGCCAGCCTGCTGCTGGGTGCTTCAATGTTGGCCACCGCCGCCGACGGTATCCCGCGCAGTGCTCCACCTGAAGGCGCCAAGGTGTTTATCGTTTCGCCAAAAGACGGCGCCACCGTCGACAAGACCTTCACCGTCAAATTCGGCATGGAAGGCTTGAAACTGGCTCCGGCCACTGACCAGACCCCAGGCACCGGCCACCACCACTTGCTGGTCGACCAGAAAGAACTGCCTGACGCCAGCGTGCCAATCCCGGCCACCGACACCGTGATCCACTACGGCAAGGCCCAGACCGAAACAGAACTGACCCTCACCCCAGGCAAGCACACCTTGCAACTGGTGGCGGGCGACAAACTGCACATGCAGTTCAACCCGACTGTAGCGTCCAAAGTGATCACGGTTAACGTTAAGTAAGATTTGTTCAGATGAAAAAAAGGGAGCCCCTGAGGGCTCCCTTTTTTATGGTGCAGGTGAAACCTTAGAACAACACGCGGCTACGAATCGTGCCGTTGATGTGCTGCAGCTTCTCTTGCGCCAGGTCCGAGTACTCGGCGTCGACGTCGATTACCACGTAGCCAACCTTCTCGTTGGTCTGCAGGAACTGACCAGAGATGTTGATGCCGTTTTCCGCGAAGACCTTGTTGATCTCCATCATCACGCCAGGAATGTTCTGGTGGATGTGCAGCAGGCGGTGCTTGCCAGGGTGAGCCGGCAGGGCCACTTCCGGGAAGTTCACGGACGATACGGAAGTACCGTTGTCGCTGTACTTGACCAGCTTCTCCGACACTTCCAGGCCGATGTTGGCCTGGGCTTCAGCGGTGGAGCCGCCGATGTGCGGGGTCAGGATCACGTTGTCCAGGCCGCGCAGCGGGCTTTCGAAGATGTCGTCGTTGGAGCGTGGCTCCACCGGGAACACGTCGATGGCGGCGCCGATCAGGTGCTTGTCCTTGATCGCGTCGGCCAGGGCGTCCAGCTCGACCACGGTGCCACGTGCTGCGTTGATCAGGATGCCGCCTTTCTTGATGGCGCGGATTTCCTTCTCGCCGATCATCCACTGGGTCTCAGCGGTTTCCGGAACGTGCAGGGTGACGATGTCGGACATGCCCAGCAGTTCGGTCAGGCTGGCCACTTGGGTGGCGTTGCCCAATGGCAGCTTGGTCAGGGTGTCGTAGAAGAACACCTGCATGCCCAGGCCCTCGGCCAGGACCGACAGTTGAGTACCGATCGAACCGTAACCGACGATACCCAGCTTCTTGCCACGGATTTCAAAGGAGTTGGCCGCGCTCTTGATCCAGCCGCCACGGTGGCAGGAAGCGTTCTTCTCAGGGATGCCGCGCAGCAGCAGGATGGCCTCGGCCAGCACCAGCTCCGCAACGGAACGGGTGTTGGAGTACGGTGCGTTGAACACCGCGATGCCGCGCTCGCGCGCTGCGTTGAGGTCGACCTGGTTGGTGCCGATGCAGAAACAGCCAACCGCCACGAGTTTCTTGGCGTGATCGAAGATCTCTTCGGTCAGCTGAGTGCGGGAGCGAATGCCGATAAAGTGCGCGTCGGCGATCTTTTCCTTTAACTGGGCTTCCGGCAGAGAACTGGTGATGTACTCAATGCTGGTGTACCCGGCGGCTTTCAGAACGTCGACAGCCGATGGGTGGACGCCTTCCAGAAGAAGGAACTTGATCTTGCTCTTATCGAGAGAAGTCTTGCTCATCTGCGTAAACCTGTATCCCGGAGAAAAATGGCAGGGAATCGGATCGCTTAAGCTGACCCGGACGGCAGGAAAGCCGTCACCGCAGAAACGCCCTTGGGCTCTGTCCTGCGGGGGCGGTATGCTAGCATACGCGCCCCGCTAAACACTCATTCCTGCGACGTGAAGCGTTCTCAGGATGACCATGAATTGTTCGAGAGTTCTGTCGATGACCCATCCTGCCCTGATTGATGAGCTAAAGACCCTGGTTGAGCCTGGCAAAGTGCTGACCGATGCAGACTCCCTGGAGGCTTACGGCAAGGATTGGACCAAGCATTTCGCCCCCGCACCCACGGCCATCGTCTTCCCCAAGACCATCGAGCAGGTGCAGGCCATCGTCCGTTGGGCCAATGAACACAAGGTGGCGCTGGTGCCATCTGGTGGGCGTACCGGCCTGTCGGCAGCCGCTGTGGCGGCCAATGGCGAAGTGGTCGTGTCGTTCGACTACATGAACCAGATTCTCGACGTGAACCTCACCGACCGCACCGCCGTGTGCCAGCCGGGCGTGGTCACCAAGCAGTTGCAGAACGTCGCCGAAGAAAAAGGCTTGTACTACCCGGTGGACTTCGCGTCGTCCGGTTCGAGCCAGATTGGCGGCAATATCGGCACCAATGCCGGCGGGATCAAGGTTATTCGCTACGGCATGACCCGCAACTGGGTGGCTGGCATGAAGGTCGTCACCGGCAAGGGTGATGTGCTGGAGCTGAACCGCGACCTGATCAAGAACGCCACCGGCTATGACATGCGCCAGCTGTTCATCGGCGCCGAAGGCACCCTGGGCTTCGTGGTGGAAGCCACCATGCGCCTGGACCGTGCACCGAAAAACCTCACTGCCATGGTGCTGGGTACCACCGACTTCGACTCGATCATGCCGGTATTGCACGCGTTCCAGAGCAAGCTGGACCTGACCGCTTTTGAATTCTTCTCCGACAAGGCCCTGGCCAAGGTCCTCGGCCGTGGTGACGTGCCAGCGCCGTTCGAGACCGAATGCCCGTTCTACGCCCTGCTGGAATTCGAAGCCACTACCGAAGAAGTCGCCAACCACGCGCTGGAAACCTTCGAACACTGCGTGGAGCAAGGCTGGGTGCTCGACGGCGTGATGAGCCAGAGCGAAACCCAACTGCACAACCTGTGGAAACTGCGCGAGTACATCTCCGAGACCATTTCCCACTGGACCCCGTACAAGAACGATATTTCGGTCACTGTCTCCAAAGTCCCGGCGTTCTTGCAGGAAATCGACGCGATCGTCGGCGAACACTACCCGGATTTCGAAATCGTCTGGTTCGGCCACATTGGCGACGGCAACCTGCACCTGAACATCCTCAAGCCGGAAAACCTGAGCAAGGATGAGTTCTTCGCCAAGTGCGCCACCGTGAACAAGTGGGTGTTCGAAACCGTCGAGAAGTACAACGGCTCGATCTCCGCTGAGCACGGCGTGGGCATGACCAAGCGTGATTACCTGACCTACAGCCGTTCGCCGGTGGAAATCGAGTACATGAAAGCTGTGAAAGCCGTGTTCGACCCGAACGGGATCATGAACCCTGGCAAGATCTTCGCTGTTTAATCGCCCCTGAAGGAGTCGTTCCATGAGCTACCAGCACAAGTATGTCGACGGCACCAACATCCACTTTCCCCTGGGTAAAGTGGTGTGCATCGGGCGTAACTACGCCGAACATGCCAAGGAACTGGACAACCCGGTACCGACCGAGCCGCTGCTGTTCATCAAGCCTGGCAGTTGCGTGGTCGCGCTGGAAGGTGGCTTCGCCATCCCGACCGAGCGCGGTTCGGTGCACTACGAGGCGGAAATCGCGGTATTGATCGGCAAGCCGTTGTCGACCAAGCCGAGCCGTGAAGAAGTGCTGGACGCCATCTCCGGTTTCGCCCCGGCCCTGGACCTGACCCTGCGCGACAAGCAGGCCGAGCTGAAAGCCAAGGGCCTGCCGTGGGAAATCGCCAAGTCCTTTGACGGCGCGGCGGTGATTGCACCCTTCGTGGTGGGCAGCACCTTCCCGGACGTGACCGATATCGGCATCCGCCTGACCATCAACGGTGAGGTTCGCCAGGACGGCAACAGCGCGATCATGCTCAACCCGATCATCCCGATGATCCAGTACATGGCCGGTTGCTTCTCGCTGCAGGCCGGCGACGTGATCCTCACCGGCACCCCGGTGGGCGTGGGCCCGCTGAATGTCGGCGACGAGCTGGTGCTGGAACTGCCAGGCGTCAGCCGCTTCGAAAGCCACGTTCGCTAAACCCCTCTCCCTTCGTAGGAGCCGGCTTGCCGGCGATAGCATCACCTCGGTGTAACTGACAGACCGAGCTGCCCGCATCGCAGGCAAGCCAGCTCCCACAGGGGTTTGTGTTCATCCCCAAGCATCGTTCTTTGCATTTTTTTCACACGTCATCCGGATAATCCTCAGCCTTCAGCACGCGGGCCCGTTGATCCTGTGCTATCACCTTAAGCTGACTTTCTGGAAAAGCGCTCAATGGCCGTGCCTCTGCCTTCCGCCACACCCCAGCCCCGCTCCCGTTTTGCCCTGCGTTGGTATTCCTGGCTGTTCCTGGCGGGGGCCATCGTCTATGGCGTTTCGTGGGCGATGCATTGGGACGATCGCGGCGTGTTGTGGGTGATGGAGCGCTTCGAAACCCAGGCAGAGCGCCAGGAAAGTGTGTGGCTGCCGGACTACCACGCGGTCATCGATGGCAAGTTGCTGCCCGGCATGGAGAAGGACGAAGCTTCGGATGTGTCCTATAACCCGCAGACCAAAACCCTGTTTTCCGTCATGGGCAAGAACCCTTTTCTTGTTGAGTTGAGCCTGCAAGGCGATGTGCTGCGCAAGATGCCGCTCAATGGCTGGAACAACCCGGAAGGCGTCACGGTGATGGAAAACGGCCAGATGGCCATCGTCGATGAGCGCATGCACACCCTGACGGTGGTCAAGGTCGACGCCAGCACCCAGCAACTGAACATCGCTGACTTCAAAAGCTACGACCTGGGCCCTTCCAAGGACCAGAACAAAGCTTTTGAAGGCGTCACCTGGGACAAGCGTAACCAGCACATTGTGCTCGGTGAAGAGCGCCCGCCCGCGCTGTTCACCTGGAAAAGCGATGGCAGCACGCTGACCGGCGACAAGCAAAAAGTCGCCACGACCGAGCTGGACATGCGCAATCTCTCTGCCCTGGCCGTCGACCCGCGCACGGGCCACTTGCTGGCACTGTCGGCCGACTCCCACTTGCTGCTGGAACTGGATGAAAAGGGCGAGCAAGTCAGTTTCATGACCTTGCTCGGCGGTTTCAACGGCCTCAAGAACACCATCCCCCGCGCCGAAGGCGTGACCATGGATGAAGACGGCACCCTGTACATGGTCAGTGAGCCCAACTTGTTCTACCGCTTCGAAAAGCAGAAGTAATCCGACGATTACGTCGGATAAGTCTCTATTAGCGGCATTCGCCAGACACTCCGCAGCGTTTAAGTTTAAATTCAGACGGGCGTGATATTCCTTCGCCACTTTTGACTTTGAGCCCGTCCGATGCGTCGATTTGCCCGCCCCAAACCCCTTCTATTCATGCTGGTGCTGATTGCCCTGATCAGCGCCGGGGCCTTTGCGCAGCACTTTCGCTTGTTCGAGCGTGCATGGTTCAACTGGCAGGCCTGGCGTCAGCCTGCCAATGAGCGTTCCATCGGCCTGGCGGATTACCGCGTCGCGGTCGAAGCGCGGGTGATCGAGGGCCTCGATAATGATGTCTCGGCGCTCACCTACGACCCGGTGCGCAAGAGCCTGTTTACCGTCACCAATAAAAATGCCGAGCTGATCGAGCTGTCCCTGGAGGGCAAGATCCTGCGGCGTATTGCGTTGGTGGGTTTTGGCGATGCCGAGGCGGTGGAGTTCATCAGCGACAACATTTATGTGATCAGCGACGAGCGCCAGCAGCGCTTGATCAAGGTGCATGTGGACGACGACACCCAGTTCCTCGACGCCGCCGATGCAGAGCAAATGACCCTGGGTGTGCATATTGGGGGCAACAAGGGCTTTGAAGGCCTGGCGTATGACTCGGTGGGCAAGCGGCTGTTTGTCGCCAAGGAGCGCGACCCGATGCTGATCTACGAGGTGCACGGGTTTCCCCATTTCAAGCCGGAAAAAACCTACTCAGTCCACGTGATCAACAACCCCAGGCGCGACGCCGGGCTGTTTGTGCGGGACCTGTCGAGCCTGCAGTACGACGAGCGCAGCGGCCACTTGCTGGCGCTGTCGGATGAGTCGTTCCTGGTGTTGGAACTGGATATTGACGGTCGCCCGTTGAGCAGCCTGTCTTTGCTGGCTGGGCGCCACGGCCTGAAAAAGCGTGTGCCGCAAGCGGAAGGGATCGCGATGGACGACGATGGCACCCTGTACCTGACCAGTGAGCCGAACCTGTTCTACGTCTTCAAGAAACCCAATCCCTGAAACGCCGCCGGCCAACTGTGGGAGCTGGCTTGCCTGCGATGCAGGCACCTCGGTCTTTCAGTAGCACCGGGGTGATGCTATCGCAGGCAAGCCAGCTCCCACATAAAGCACAGCGGATTTGCTTAGGCCTTGAGGGTTTTTACGCCTTCGGAAGTCCCCAGCAGCAGCACGTCGGCAGGGCGCGCCGCGAACAAGCCATTGGTCACCACACCCACGATCGCGTTGATCTGGGTCTCCAGCTCCACGGGGTTGGTGATCTGCATATTGAACACGTCGAGGATAATGTTGCCGTTATCGGTCAACACGCCTTCGCGGTACACCGGGTCGCCGCCCAGTTTCACCAGTTCGCGGGCCACGTGGCTGCGGGCCATCGGGATCACTTCCACCGGCAGCGGGAATGCACCGAGTACCGGCACCAGCTTGCTGGCGTCGGCGATGCAGATGAACGTCTTGGCCACGGCCGCGACGATCTTCTCGCGGGTCAGGGCTGCGCCGCCGCCTTTGATCAGGTTCAGGTGCGCGTCGCTTTCATCGGCGCCGTCGACGTAGAACTCCAGGTCGCTCACGGTGTTGAGCTCGTACACCGGAATACCGTGACCCTTGAGGCGTGCAGCGGTGGCTTCGGAGCTGGCCACGGCGCCGTCGAAGGCGCCCTTGTGCTGGGCCAGTGCATCGATGAAGCAGTTGGCGGTGGAGCCGGTGCCGACACCGACGATGCTCTTGTCGTCGAGTTTAGGAAGGATTAAATCGACGGCGGCCTGGGCCACTGCCTGTTTGAGTTGATCCTGGGTCATGCGGGCTCCGGAACGGGCGGGGAGTTATCGAGGGCGGCGAGTATAACCCAACAAAACCTCGGGATTCGTGTGGTCGCCCGGCCAAAAGCCGGGTTAGACTCCTTGGCCCTGCCAAACCGTGAAAGTAGAAGCCCGCCGATGCTTGAACAGTACGTCAAAAAGATCCTCACCTCGCGCGTCTACGACGTTGCCGTAGAAACCCCGCTGCAGACCGCTCGCCAGCTCTCCGAGCGGCTGGGCAACACGGTCTGGCTCAAGCGCGAAGACTTGCAGCCGGTGTTCTCGTTCAAGATTCGCGGCGCCTACAACAAGCTGACCCAACTGAGCAGCGAAGAGCGCGCGCGCGGCGTGGTCACGGCCTCGGCGGGCAACCATGCCCAGGGCCTGGCCCTGGCGGCCAAGGTACTGGGGGTCAAAGCCACCATCGTGATGCCCAAGACCACCCCGGAGATCAAGGTCGAAGGTGTGCGCTCCCGTGGCGGCAAAGTGGTGCTGCACGGTGATTCCTTCCCGGAAGCCCTGGCCTACTCGCTGAAACTGGTCGACGAAAAAGGCTACGTCTACATTCACCCCTACGATGATCCGCACACCATTGCCGGGCAGGGCACCGTGGCGATGGAAATCCTGCGCCAGCACCCGGGGCCGCTGGACGCGATTTTCGTACCGGTGGGCGGCGGCGGGCTGATCGCCGGTATTGCGGCGTACGTGAAATACCTGCGCCCGGACATCAAGATCATTGGCGTCGAGCCCGACGACTCCAACTGCCTGCAAGCTGCGATGGCAGCCGGTGAGCGCGTGGTATTGCCGACCGTCGGCATTTTCGCCGACGGCGTGGCGGTGGCGCAGATTGGCCAGCACACCTTCGACATCTGCAAGGACTATGTCGATGAAGTGATCACCGTGAGCACCGATGAAATCTGTGCGGCAATCAAGGACATCTACGACGACACCCGCTCCATCACCGAGCCTGCAGGCGCCCTGGGCGTGGCCGGGATCAAGAAGTACGTCGAAACCCGCGGCGTGACCGGGCAAACCCTGGTGGCCATCGACTCCGGCGCCAACGTCAATTTCGACCGCCTGCGCCACGTGGCCGAGCGGGCCGAGCTGGGTGAGGGCCGCGAAGCCATCATCGCCGTGACCATTCCCGAGAAGCCGGGCAGCTTCAAGGCGTTCTGCGAAGCCGTGGGCAAGCGCCAGATCACCGAATTCAACTACCGCTACCACTCCGGCAGCGAGGCGCACATCTTTGTTGGCGTGCAGACCCACCCGGAAAACGACCCGCGCAGCGCGCTGATCGCCAGCCTGACCAGCCAGGGTTTCCCGGTGCTGGACCTGACCGAAAACGAACTGGCCAAGCTGCACATTCGTCATATGGTCGGTGGGCACGCGGCCAAAGTCAGCGATGAAGTGGTGTTGCGTTTCGAATTCCCCGAGCGCCCGGGCGCCTTGTTCAACTTTCTTAACAAATTGGGCGGGCGCTGGAACATCTCGATGTTCCACTATCGCAACCACGGCGCAGCCGACGGCCGTGTGGTCGCCGGCCTGCAAGTGCCGGCGGACGAGCGTCACCTAGTACCGGCAGCCCTGGAGGCCATCGGCTACCCGTACTGGGATGAAAGCGATAACCCGGCCTACACACTGTTCCTCGGTTGAGCGACTACGCTGATTGGGGCGGCCTATAAGGAAGACGAGACATGGAAACCCTGACCACCCTGAAAGTTATTCACATCGCGGCCACGGCGTTGCTGCTGCTCAGCGGCCTCGGCCTGGCGCTGCTGGCCTGGCGCAAACGCAGTGCCGGCGCGGCGGCGACCGTACAGCGGCCGTGGGCGTTCGTGTGGCTGTTGATGGGCGTGTGCGTGGTCAGCATGCCGTTTACCGGCTGGTGGCTGGTGCACCTGATCGGCTGGCCGTTGGGGCAGACCTGGATCCTGGGTTCCAGCATCCTCTATACCGTGGCGGCGCTGGCCTGGTTCTGGCTGGTGGCGCGGCTCAACCGCCTGCGTAAAGGCGAGGGCGGTAGCCTGAACTTCACGCTGGTGCTGGCGGTGGTCAGCCTGGTGGGGTTTGTGGCGATTGCCGGGCTGATGGGTGCCAAGCCGGTTTAAGGCTTGAGACCGAGTCGTCTGCATTCGCGAGCAAGCCCGCTCCCACACTCGACCGAGTACCAACATGAGCATGCGGTCAAAATGTGGGAGCTGGCTTGCCTGCGATGGGGCCCTCAGCTACGCAGCGTAATCACCGGCCACCCGCGTTTTTCAGCCTCAGCCCGCAGATTCGGGTCCGGATCCACCGCCACCGCATGGGTCACCTGCTCCAGCAACGGCAGGTCATTCATCGAATCGCTATAGAAGTAGCTGTCTTCCAGGCTATACCCAGTCTCTTCCAGCCAACGGTTCAGGCGTGTCACCTTGCCTTCGCGGAAGCACGGCACGTCGGTGCTGCGCCCGGTGTAGCGGCCGTTTTCCATCTCGCACTCGGTGGCGATCAGGGTATCCACGCCCAGGCGTGCGGCAATCGGTGCGGTGACGAAGCGGTTGGTGGCGGTGATGATCACCAGCTTGTCGCCGGCGGCGCGGTGCTTGGCCAGCAGCTCTGCAGCCAGGGGCAGCATCAGCGCGTCGATGCAATCGCGCATGAAATCGTTGTGCCACTCGTCAAGTTGGGCCATCTCGGTGCGCCCGAGGATCTCCAGGCTGAAGTTCAGGTAGGCGGCATTGTCCAGCTTGCCGGCCAGGTAATCCTGGTAGAACTCGTCGTTGCGGGCCTTGTAGGCCACCGGGTCGAGAATCCCGCGTTCACAGAGGTAATCGCCCCAGGCGTGATCGCTGTCACCGCCGAGGAGGGTGTTGTCCAAGTCGAATAAAGCCAGGCGCATTGCAGTTACTCGCTGAAAAGTCTGTAAAAAGGCGTCCAGAATACGGTCTTTTCACAAGAGTGCACATAAGGTAAGAAGCCTCGTTGCCGCTTGATCAACCTTTGTGGAACAATGCGGCGACATGCGTTTGCGAGGTTGTTGCCGTGATCGACCCCGATGGTTTCCGTCCTAATGTCGGGATTATTCTTACGAATGATGCCGGACAGGTGCTATGGGCTCGCCGAATCAACCAAGATGCCTGGCAGTTTCCTCAAGGCGGAATCAACCCCGACGAAACCCCTGAAGACGCCTTGTACCGTGAGTTGAATGAAGAAGTCGGCCTGGAGCGCGAAGATGTGCAAATTCTGGCCTGCACCCGAGGCTGGTTGCGCTATCGTTTGCCGCAACGCCTGGTGCGTACCCACAGCCAGCCGCTGTGCATCGGCCAGAAGCAGAAATGGTTTCTCCTGCGCCTGATCTCCAACGAGCAGCGGGTGCGGATGGATTTGACCGGTAAACCGGAGTTCGATGGCTGGCGCTGGGTCAGCTATTGGTACCCGTTGGGCCAGGTGGTGACATTCAAGCGCGAAGTTTATCGTCGCGCTCTCAAAGAGCTTGCCCCGCGCCTTTTAGCGCGCGACTGACGACGGAGTTCGACCCCGAGCCATGCTCAATACGCTGCGCAAGATCGTCCAGGAAGTTAACTCCGCCAAGGATCTCAAGGCGGCGTTGGGGATTATTGTGTTGCGCGTCAAGGAAGCCATGGGCAGCCAGGTCTGCTCGGTTTACCTGCTGGACCCCGAGACCAACCGTTTTGTCCTGATGGCCACCGAGGGCTTGAACAAGCGCTCCATCGGCAAGGTCAGCATGGCGCCCAATGAAGGTCTGGTGGGCCTGGTGGGGACGCGTGAAGAACCCCTGAACCTTGAAAACGCGGCTGATCACCCGCGTTATCGCTACTTTGCCGAAACCGGCGAAGAGCGCTACGCCTCGTTCCTCGGCGCACCGATCATTCACCACCGCCGCGTCGTCGGCGTGTTGGTCATCCAGCAGAAAGAACGCCGCCAGTTCGACGAAGGTGAAGAAGCCTTCCTCGTGACCATGAGCGCGCAACTCGCCGGGGTTATCGCCCACGCCGAGGCTACCGGCTCGATTCGCGGCCTGGGCCGTGAAGGCAAGGGCATCCAGGAAGCCAAGTTCGTCGGCGTGCCGGGATCGCCGGGCGCTGCTGTCGGTACGGCGGTGGTCATGTTGCCACCCGCGGACCTGGACGTGGTGCCGGACAAGACCGTCACCGACATCGACGCCGAAATCAAACTGTTCAAGACGGCCCTGGAAGGTGTGCGCGCCGACATGCGCAACCTGTCGAACAAGCTGGCCACTCAACTGCGCCCCGAAGAGCGCGCGCTGTTCGACGTGTACCAGATGATGCTCGACGACGCGTCCCTGGGGAATGAAGTCAAGACTGTGATCAAGACCGGCCAGTGGGCCCAGGGCGCGCTGCGCCAGGTGGTCACCGATCACGTCAACCGCTTTGAAATGATGGACGACGACTACCTGCGCGAGCGGGCCTCGGACGTGCGCGACCTGGGTCGCCGACTGCTGGCCTACCTGCAGGAAGACCGGAGCACCAACATGGTGTTCCCCGACAACACCATTCTGGTCAGTGAAGAACTGACGGCCACCCAGCTCGGCGAAGTGCCGGAAGGCAAGCTGGTAGGCCTGGTCTCGGTACTCGGTTCGGGCAACTCCCACGTCGCGATCCTGGCACGCGCCATGGGCATTCCGACGGTGATGGGCCTGGTCGACCTGCCGTATGCCAAGGTTGACGGCATCGACATGATCGTCGATGGCCATCGCGGCGAAGTGTTCACCAACCCCAGCGACGTGCTGCGCAAGCAATACGGCGAAGTGGTCGAGGAAGAGAAACAACTGGCCCTGGGCCTGGATTCCTTGCGCGAACTGCCGTGCGTGACCCTCGACGGCCACCGTGTGCCGCTGTTGGTCAACACCGGCCTGCTGGCCGACGTGGCTCGCGCGCAACAGCGCGGCGCCGAAGGAGTGGGCCTGTACCGCACCGAAGTGCCGTTCATGATCAACCAGCGTTTCCCGAGTGAGAAGGAGCAACTGGCGATTTATCGCGAGCAACTGCAGGCCTTCCACCCGTTGCCGGTGACCATGCGCAGCCTGGACATCGGCGGCGACAAGTCACTGTCGTATTTCCCGATCAAGGAAGACAACCCCTTCCTCGGCTGGCGCGGCATTCGTGTCACCCTCGACCACCCTGAAATCTTCCTCGTCCAGACCCGCGCCATGCTCAAGGCCAGCGAAGGCCTGAACAACCTGCGCATCCTGTTGCCGATGATCTCCGGCACCCATGAGCTGGAAGAGGCGCTGCACCTGATCCACCGCGCCTGGGGCGAAGTGCGCGACGAAGGCGCCGACGTACCGATGCCGCCGATTGGCGTGATGATCGAAATCCCGGCAGCGGTGTACCAGGCCAAGGAACTGGCGCGGCAGGTGGACTTCCTGTCGGTGGGCTCCAACGACTTGACCCAATACCTGCTGGCCGTGGACCGCAACAATCCACGGGTGGCCGACCTCTATGACTACCTGCACCCGGCGGTGCTGCAAGCCCTGCAACATGTGGTGCGCGACGCCCATGCCGAAGGCAAGCCGGTGAGTATCTGCGGTGAAATGGCCGGTGACCCGGCGGCGGCGGTGCTGTTGATGGCGATGGGCTTTGACAGCCTGTCGATGAACGCCACCAACTTGCCGAAGGTGAAGTGGATGCTGCGCCAGGTTGAACTGGGCATGGCCAAGGAGCTGCTGGAGGAGTTGATGACCATCGACAACCCGCAAGTTATCCACAGCTCGCTGCAGTTGGCGCTGAAAAACCTGGGGCTGACGCGCATGATCAACCCGGCTTCTGCGAAAACCCTTTAGACCGAGGCGCGGCCATCGCAGGCAAGCCAGCTCCCACAGTTGAAATGCATTCGAACTGTGGGAGCTGGCTTGCCTGCGATGAGGCCGGTCCAAGCGCTGTCAAATATGCAGTTCCACCTCGCCAAGCCGCCCGCCATGCGGCCCGAAACTGTGCTCCACCATCCGCCGCGTCCCGTCAGCATTCACAATCAACGCCGTACTGGCCCGCGTCCCATAACTGGGGCTGGCAATAAACACGCTCGACAACAGACTTTCCGTCGCCAACCCCACCCCGGTATCCGGCAAGTTAGCAAACGGCGCCGTCTGCGGGTCACTCAAAATATCCAGCAAAGCCTCCGGCTGCGGATCATCCAGCACGGCGTTCAACGCCGCCTTGGCCTTGAGCAACTTGGGCCACGGCGTATCCAGCCCCGCATTCGACAGCCCATAAACCCCGGCCTTCAACCGTGTGGGCTCGGAGTCATTGGCGTTGTAATGCCACAGCTCATCCCGCGTGCCCACCAGCAGGTTGAACCCGGCATATTCAATGGAACGTCCGTTAACGTCGGCCAAATACTCATCAATGGGCAGCGAACCGCTGAGAAAACGCGCCACCAGCTCCCCCCGGGACTTGCGTGCCGGCGGCTGGTGCGGGTTGCGGATGTTGGTCAGGGCAGCAAAACGCCCGTCGGCGTTCACCCCCAGCCAGGTGCCGCCCGCTTCCTGGTCGCGGCCGGCATAGACCTCGGGCGCATCCGGCCACTGGGCCAGGGGCAGGCTGGGGCGGGCGTAGAACTCATCACGGTTGGCCGCGACGATCAGCGGCTGGGCGTGGCCCGGCCGCCAGGCGAAAACAATCAGGCACATCAGGCGATCCCTTTTGTGTTTCTTGCCACTCTACCCACTCGGGCGGAGGCGTTCCATCGTATCCAGTTGGGTCGCGTGCCTTCCATCCGTTAACATGCCAAGCGATTCGGTGCGTGTGAACTTCTTAATTTGAAATAGCGGCTGTAACGCAGGCTTAATCGCACACCGGCATGGTCCGGTGCGTCATGACTAAATGATTTAACGAGGAGTCGCAATGCTGCCTTACCCGCAGATCGACCCGGTGGCCTTGGCCATCGGTCCGCTGAAAATCCACTGGTACGGGTTGATGTACCTGATCGGCATCGGTGGTGCCTGGGTGCTGGCCTCCCGGCGCCTGAACCGCTTCGACCCGACCTGGACCAAGGAGAAACTCTCCGACATGGTGTTCTGGATGTCGATGGGGGTGATCGTCGGCGGACGCCTGGGGTATGTGCTGTTTTACGATTTGTCGGCCTACATCGCCAACCCGACGCTGATCTTCGAGGTGTGGAAGGGCGGCATGGCGTTCCACGGCGGGTTTATCGGCGTGATGATCGCCGCCTGGTGGTTCGGCCGTCGCAACGGCAAGTCGTTCTTCCAACTGATGGACTTCGTCGCGCCGTTCGTGCCGATCGGCCTGGGTGCCGGGCGTATCGGCAACTTCATCAACGCCGAGCTGTGGGGCAAGCCTAGCGACGTGCCGTGGGCGATGGTGTTCCCGCCGTTCAGCGACCCGGCGCAACTGCCGCGCCACCCGTCGCAGCTTTACCAATTCGCGTTGGAAGGCGTGGCGCTGTTCCTTATCCTCTACATCTTCTCGCGCAAGCCGCGTCCGACCATGGCCGTGTCCGGCATGTTCGCGCTGTTCTACGGGATCTTCCGCTTCATCGTCGAGTTCGTCCGCGTGCCGGATGCACAGCTGGGCTACCTGGCGTGGGGTTGGGTGACCATGGGGCAGATCCTCAGCCTGCCGATGATCCTGGGTGGCCTGGGCCTGCTGTGGTGGGCGTACAATCGCCCGCAGCCGTTGAAGAATGCCGCGCTTTAAATTCGAATGCCGGGGCTTGCGAGCCCCGGCTTCTTTGATACAGGTACACACATGAAGCAATATCTCGAACTACTGAACGACGTCGTGACCAATGGATTGACCAAGGGCGATCGCACCGGCACCGGCACCAAGGCCGTGTTTGCCCGTCAGTATCGGCATAACTTGGCCGACGGCTTCCCGCTGCTGACCACCAAGAAGCTTCACTTCAAAAGCATCGCCAACGAATTGATCTGGATGTTGAGCGGCAACACCAACATCAAGTGGCTCAACGAAAACGGTGTGCGTATCTGGGACGAATGGGCCACCGAAGATGGCGACCTCGGCCCGGTGTACGGCGAGCAGTGGACCGCCTGGCCGACCAAGGACGGCGGCACGATCAACCAGATCGACTACATGGTCGACACGTTGAAGAACAACCCCAACAGCCGGCGCATCCTGTTCCACGGCTGGAACGTCGAGTACCTGCCCGACGAAACCAAGAGCCCGCAGCAAAACGCGCTCGACGGCAAACAAGCCCTGCCGCCGTGCCACCTGCTGTACCAGGCGTTTGTGCACGACGGCCACCTGTCGATGCAGTTGTATATCCGCAGCTCTGACGTCTTCCTCGGCCTGCCGTACAACACCGCCGCCCTGGCGTTGCTTACCCACATGCTGGCCCAGCAGTGCGACCTGATCCCTCACGAGATCATCGTCACCACCGGCGACACCCATGCCTACAGCAACCACATGGAACAGATCCGCACCCAACTGGCGCGTACGCCGAAGAAGTTGCCGGAGCTGGTGATCAAACGCAAACCGGCGTCGATCTACGACTACAAGTTCGAAGACTTTGAAATCGTGGGCTACGACGCCGACCCAAGCATCAAGGCCGACGTCGCTATCTGATGGCTAGATGCAGGTGTAGCCCGCATCCGCATTGATGATCGAGCCTGTCAGCAGGCTCGACGCATCGGAAGCCAGGAACTGCACCAGCGACGCGACCTCATGAGGCTGCCCCATGCGCCCGGCGGGGGTCATGTCCAGCCAGCGCTGGATCAACCCCGGCTGGCTTTCCAGCCCATGCAGCAGCGGTGTTTCGATATACGTCGGCGCCACCGCGTTCACCCGCACCCCGCGCGTTGCCCACTCCACCGCCAATGACTTAGTCAGTTGATGCACACCCGCCTTTGACGCGTTGTAGTGGCATTGCGGCTGCGGCACGTTGACCACCTGCCCCGACATCGACCCGATATTGATCACCGAGCCGCGCCCGGCCTCCAGCATGCGCCGGCCAAAACCCCGACAGGTACGAAACACGCCGGTCAGGTTGACGGTGATGACCTTGTCCCACTCCTCGTCAGTCATCTCCTCGGCCGGCGTGTTGGTGACAATGCCAGCGTTGCACACCAGCACATCCAGCGGCGGCAGCGACGTCGCCAACGCATTGATCGCGGCGCTGTTCGTCACATCCAGCACTTGCGCCCGCGCGGCGTAGCCTTTTTCGATCAACTGCTGTGCCGTCGCCAAGGCCCGAGCCTGCAGGATATCGGTGCAAATCACCTCCGCACCCGTCGCCGCCAAGGCTTCAGCGATCGCCGCCCCAATGCCTTGACCGGCCCCCGTCACCAACGCCAGCTTGCCGTTCAGCGCCTGTTTTTCCGAATAATTCATCCCGCGTCCCTCACCACAAATGGAAGCCAGCCAAACACCCGCTTTTGCTCTGCTTTTGCTCTGCTTTTGCTCTGCTTTTGTTCTGCTGTTGATCTTGATCTTGATCCTAGGCGCCCCGTTAACCACGCTGGCCGGAATTCGATATTGATTTGGGGGGTAAACCGGCAGGGATGCCGGTTTAGCCGCCCCGCGCCATGGATGGCGCGTGGCGGCGGCCCCCCAAATCACTGTCGGATTACGGGCACACCGAGCTTAAGCGAGGTGCCGAGTGGTGGGGCAAGAGCCTTTTGGTTACTTTTGGCTGGGCCGGCATTCCGGCTGTTCAAAAGTGACCCGCTGTAAGAGCGGAACCAATAGAGGCCGTAATCCCAATAACGGATATGTACCCAGACAAACCGCCATCGCAGGCAAGCCAGCTCCCACATTTAGAATGCGGTGAGCCAAGCTAATCCAATCCGAGCCAGCTGCCTGCCCTGATTCAGCTCAAGTCAACGCACAGCGCAACGCTTCTCCGCGTAACCCGCGCAAGGCTTCCTCACTGGCCAACCGCTGCAACGCATCCACCGACGCATCAGAAAAAAACGCCGCATGCGGCGACACCAATAAATGCGGCGCACTGCGCAACGGCGAATCCGCCGGCAACGGCTCCTTCTCGAACACATCCAACCCCGCCCCCGACAACTGCCCGCTGACCAGCGCCTGGGCCAGGGCTGTTTCATCGATCAAACCACCCCGGGAGCAGTTGATCAGAATAGCCCCCCTGGGCATCTGCGCGATGGCATCGGCATCGATCACATGGCGCGTCTCGGGCGTCAGCGGCACATGCAGCGACAGCACGTTGGCGCAAGCAATCACCTCGGCCCGCGACATCGGCTCGATCCCCGACTCCCGCGCCTGCTGGTTGGTCACGTACGGGTCATAACCCACAATCGTGCAGCCAAACGCCGTCATGCGTGACGCAAAGGCGCGGGCAATGCGGCCCAAGCCAATAAGGCCAACCGTGGTGTCACGCAGGGAGCGCACACCGTCGACCATCTGCGCGATCTTCCACTCGCCGTTGCGAATACCGGTGCCGTAATGATCGAGCTTGCGCGCCAGGGCCAGGGTCATCGCGGCAGCATGGTCGGCCACCTCTTCGACGCCGTAGTCCGGCACGTTGCACACGCGAATCCCCAGTTCCTTGGCCGCCGCGAGGTCGACGTTATCCACGCCGACGCCGTAGCGCACCACCACCGCGCCCGGCGCCATGGCCGCCATCACGCGATGGGTCATCGGCGCGAAGTTGTTGATCACCGCATGGGCGCCGCGTACCGCTTCCAGGGTTTCGTCTTCGCTGCGGCATTGGTGCTCGGAAAACTGCGCGCCGACCAGTGCGGCGGCGGCCTGTTCATGGCGTGTGTTGCCAAACGCCTGGTCAGTCACGACCAACTTCTGGCTCATAGCAGCCCCCGTTTTGCCAGGTTGCGCATGAGTGCGCGGGTGCCGAAGGTCCAGGGCGCGGCTTCGTCGGAGTACACGACGGTATTGCGCAAGGTGCCCAGCAGCGGCGTGGAAATTTCCACCAGGTCGCCGGCCTTATGGGTAAAGCCCGAGCCCTTTTTCTCGCGGTCCTGGGTCGGCGCAAACATGGTGCCGAGGAACAGCATGAAGCCGTCCGGGTACTGGTGCGAATTGTTGCGGGTCTGCTCGACCAGGTTCGCCGGCTTGCGGCTGATCTCGGCCATGTTCGAACCGCCGGACATTTCAAAACCGTCGAGGCCGCTGACCGACAGGGTGAGGGTCGCGTTTTCAATGTCGGTCAGGGTGAAGTGCTCGTCGAACAGGCGAATAAACGGCCCGATGGAGCACGAGGCGTTGTTGTCCTTGGCCTTGCCCAGCAGCAGCGCCGAGCGGCCTTCCACGTCGCGCAGGTTCACGTCATTGCCCAGGGTGGCGCCACGGATATTGCCCTGGCTGTCCACCGCCAGCACCACTTCGGGCTCGGGGTTGTTCCACTCGGAAATACGGTTGATGCCCACCTGTGCGCCGTAACCGACTGCCGCCATGGGCTGGGATTTGGTGAACACCTCGGCGTCCGGGCCGATGCCCACTTCCAGGTATTGCGACCACAGGCCTTCGGCTATCAGCGCAGCCTTGATCTCGGCCGCCTTGGCGGAACCGGCCTGCACATTGGACAGGCTGTCGCCGATCAACGAACCGATCAGCGCGCGCAGTTCATTGGCCCGGCCGGGATCGCCCGCCGTGCGCTCATCAATCACGCGTTCGACCATACTTCTGGCAAAGGTCACGCCGCAGGCCTTGAGCGCCTGGAAATCGCACGGTGCCAGCAGGCAAGGGCGGTCCGAGTGATAGCCCATCTCGGAAGGCTCAAGGATCAAGTCTGCGAGGTCGCCCACCGGCTCACCGGCCAGGGTGTCGAAGCGTTCGGCAGGGTTGTTGTCGAGAAAATCGGCCATGGAGACCACGGACGGCGTGACGTCGATCAGCACGTTTTCGCGCAGGATCACCACGCTGGGGCCCTTGCCGGGAAGCCAGACCCGACCGACCAATTTGGCGTGCTTGAGTGAGATGGGCAGCATGAGGGTGATCCTTTATTGTTTGATATCTAGTAATGCTACGTTTCGATTTTAAGCACGGTCAAGCGCTCTCGTATGAAAGAAACTGCATTTTTCGCGATAAAAACCGCGTTTTAAGACTAATTTGCTGAAAAATAAGGCGAATATTAAGTGTTTCAGCCGTTCGTGAGCAGTTTTGGTGCAAAACGAAGTTGAGTGAATTTTCGCCAGGCTATTGCAAAAAGCTAGCAATACTATATTTTCGAATTAAGCGAGTGGTTCAACCGCCAAGACCGGTGACGGAGCAGTTCGATGCATAACAATAAGATTCACGGCGACACGATTGCCGCGCTGCAAGGCGCTTTGTTTATCGAGGGTCAGCTGCGCAAAGGCGCCGGCGCTCAGTTGCCGGTGGAGAACCCGGCGACCGGTGAGGTGCTGGGGCATATCGCCGCTGCCACGCCGCAAGAAATCAACGAGACCGTGGCCGCTGCACGCCGTGCCTTTCTACTGTGGTCCCGCGAACTGCCGAAAACCCGCGCCAGCGCCTTGCATCGTTTGGGCGACTTGATCGCCGCCGATGCGCAGACCCTGGCACAGGTGATGACCGCCGAGCAGGGCAAGCCCGTCAATGAAGCCCGTGGCGAAGTGCTCAAGCTCGCCGAGGCCTGCCACTTCTATGCAGAAGAAGCCACCCGCGTGCACGGCGAGATCGTGCCCAACGACCAACCGGGTTTCCAGAGCCTGGTGGTGCGCGAGCCGATTGGCGTCGTCGCTGCGATTACGCCGTGGAACTACCCGGCCGAGCTGGTCGGCTGGAAGCTCTGTGCGAGCCTGGCCGCTGGTTGCACCATCGTGATCAAGCCTGCCGAGCTGACGCCGTTCACCGCGCTGGCCATTGCGCAAAAATGCATCGAAGCCGGGATCCCCGCAGGCGTGGTCAATGTGTTGACCGGCAAGGGTTCGGTGGTCGGCCAGGCGCTGGTCGAACACCCGGACGTCAGCAAAGTCGCGTTTACCGGTTCCAGTGCCGTGGGCCTGCATATCCAGCGCAGTTGCCCGCAGGTCAAGCGCCTGTCCCTGGAACTGGGTGGCAACTGCCCGATGGTGGTCACCGCCAGCGCGGATATCGCCGCTGCCGTCAAAGGCGCCACGCGCCGCAGCTTCCGTAACTGCGGGCAGATCTGCATCGCGATCAACCGCATCTATGTGCACCGTTCGATCTACGAAACATTCGTCACCCAGCTGGGCGCCGCCGCCGAGGCGCTGACGGTGCGCAACGGCCTGGAAAACCCCGGCGCCGATTTGGGCGCCATGGCCTCCGCTGAGCCCCTGAACAAAACCCGCGCCCACCTTGAAGACGCACTGGCCAAAGGCGCACGTCTGGTCGCTGGCGGTAAGGCGCCCGAAGGCGAGGAGTTCGCCCACGGGCATTTCTTCCGCCCCACCGTGGTCGCCGACTGTACCCACCAGATGCTGGTCATGAGCGAAGAAACCTTCGGCCCGCTGGTGGGTGTCGCGCCCTTCGATGACCTGGCCGAAGCCGTGCACCTGGCCAACGACACGCCTTACGGGCTGGCCGCGTATGTGTACGCCCGGGACCTGGTGGACATCCACACCCTGTCGGCTCAACTCGACTACGGCAACGTGGCGATCAATAACGTCGACGCCGGGATCATGAATGCGCCCTATGGCGGCCGCAAACAGAGTGGCGTGGGTTACGAGCACGGGCGCGAAGGGTTGCTGGAGTACTTCAACTTCAAGCATGTGCGCCTGCACCACGGCGTCGGGAATTGAGCCATGCAGGCCCTTATTGGTATCGACATCGGCACCTCCGGGTGCAAGGCGTTGCTGCTGGACGCCCATGGCGCGGTGATTGCCGCCGACACGGCGACGTATCCGCTGTCCCAACCGCGGCCCGGCTGGACCGAACAAGACCCTGAACTGTGGATCGATGGCGCCCGCCGTGCGATTGCCGGGGTACTGGCCAAGGCGCCCGGCGTGGAATTGCTGGCGGTGGGTTTGTCCGGCCAGATGCACGGGCTGGTGCCGTTGGACGCCACACACAACGTCCTGCGCCCGGCGATCCTGTGGAACGACCAGCGCAACGCCGCCGAATGCGAGTGGATCACCCAGGCAGCCGGTGGCCTTGAAGGCCTGCTGGCGGCCACCGACAACCGCATGCTGGTGGGTTACACCGGCGGCAAGATCGTGTGGATGCAGCGCCATGAACCCGAGCTGTTCGCACGCCTGGCCACGGTGCTCAACCCTAAGGACTATTTGCGCCTGCGCCTGACCGGTGAAGTCGCCAGCGAAGTGTCCGATGCGTCGGGGACCGGCCTGTTCAATGTGCGCTCGCGGCAGTGGGCGACGGGGCTGGTCGAGACGTTGGGGATTGACCCCGCGTTGTTGCCACCGGTGTTTGAATCCCAAGTGATTTCCGGCCGGGTCAGCGCCCAGGGCGCCCAGCTGTTTGGCCTGCCCGTGGGCACGCCCGTGGCGGGTGGCGGTGGTGATTCGGTGATCCAGACCCTCGGCTCCGGTGTGATTGCGCCGGGCGAATTGCAAACCACCATCGGCACCGCCGGCATCCTCGCGGCGGCGCTGGACACCCCCCAGGACAACCCGGACGGCCGCCTGCAGATCTTCTGCAACGTCGCCGCCGACAAGTGGCATTGCATGGGCGTGTCGCTGAACGCCGGTGGTTCGATGAACTGGTTTCGCGACACCTTCTGCGCCGGCGTGCCCTTCGAGCAGATCGCTGCCGAAGCTGCCGACAGCCCGCCCGGCGCCCATGGCCTGCTGTTTTTGCCCTACCTCAATGGCGAACGCTGCCCTTATCCGGACCCGGTTCTGCGGGCTGCCTTTATCGGCCTCACCGGTCGCCATCAACGCGGTGATATGGCCCGCGCCGTGATGGAAGGCTCGGTCTATGCCCTCGCCGATATGTACGCGTTGATGCGCCCGCTGGGCATTGCCGGGCAGGTGATCAAGGCGTCTGGTGGCGGTGCGCGCTCGGTGCTGTGGCGCCAGTTGCAGGCAGATATTTTCGGCTGCGACGTGGTGACCACCGAAGGCGCGGCCGAGGGGGCAGCATTCGGCGCGGCGCTGGTGGCCGGGCTGGCGGTCAACGTATGGCCCGACGCAGCGAGTGCCGCCGCCAGCTGCCGTGCAATGACCCGCCAGGCGCCAGACGGCGCCACGGCCGAGGTTCACGCTCAGGCCCATCGCATCTATCGCCATTTGTACCCGACGCTCAGGGAAACCTTTGTTGAGCTCGGCGCCCCTCTTTTCGATTAGGAGTCTTTTCATGGCCGTCTATAACGCGCTGATTTTTGATCTCGACGGGACGCTGATCGACAGCGCCTGCGATATCGCGAAGGCCCTGAATGTTGGCTTCACGCTCAACGGCTGGCCGGAACTGGCCCCGGACCACGTGGAGACATTCCTGGGCAACGGGCCTCGGCGCTTGATCGTCGACATCCTCGAAGACCTGGATATTCCCTACACCGAGGCCCAGGTGCAGCGCGCGTTTGAAGGCTACTTGCAGGCCTATATGGACGACCCGGCCGGGCGCACGCGGTTCTACCCCCATGTGCGCGAAGACCTGGTGGCGCTGCGCGAAGCCGGTATCCGCCTGGGCATCTGCACCAACAAGAACCACGCCGTCACCGGCAAGGTGCTGCAGCAACTGGGCCTGGCGGATCTGTTCGATGCCGCGATTGGCGCCGACGCCGTGCCGGCCTGCAAACCGGACCCCGGCCACTTGCTTGCCGTGGCCGATGCCATGGCGCTGGCCGACCACACTTGGGCCTATGTGGGCGATACCCGGGTTGACCAGCAAACCGCGCAGGCCGCTGGTGTCATGTTTTTTGTGGTGCCGTGGGGCGGTGGCCCACTGGTGGAGATTTCCCCGGCGCAGCGCTTGAACCGTTTGGCTGATCTGTTACAACGCAGCCCACCAATCGCCAAGGAGCGGATATGAGCGACAGTTTGCTGCAACGCATTATTGATGAAAGCAAGAACATGCACCGCGCCGAGCGCCGGGTGGCCAATTTCGTCTCCACATCACCGTCCAAAGTGCTGCAGATGAGCATGGCCAAGTTGTCGGAAACCTGTTCGGTCAGCGACCCGACCGTGATGCGTTTCTGCCGGCGTTTCGGTTTCGAGAGCTATCAGGAATTGAAGCTGCACCTGGTGCAGAGCCTGGTGCCGTCGGCGCCGTTTGCCTACGAGCAGATCATCCCGGATGACAGCATCGACAACATTGTGCGCAAGACCTGCCGCAATTCGTTGAACGCGATCCAGCGTTTGGAAGAAGACCTGAAACCGGAAAAAGTCGCCGAGGCCGCGCAGCTGTTGCAGGCCGCGAGCTGGGTAGGCATCTACGCCACCGGCATTTCGGTGGTCAACGCGCTGGACGCCGAGCACAAGTTCCAGCGCCTGGGCATGCGCTGTCAGGCCTTGCTCGGCGGCAAGCGCCAGGAAATGCACGCCGAAGGCGCACGCAGCGGTGAAGTCGCGCTGATCTTTTCGCAGTCGGGGCACACCCGGCAGATGGTCGACATGGCCATTGCCGCGCGCAAAGCCGGGGCCAAGGTGGTGTCGATTGCCGCCGATGACAGCCCGCTGGCGAAAGTCTCGGACGTGCTGATCGCCGTGAAGCCCTACGAACACACCGAGCTGATGACGCCCTTGGCATCACGGCTCAACCACCATTTGGTCACCAACATGCTGGTGGCGGCGATTGCCATCGCCAGCGGCAGTCAGTTCCCCGATCAACTGACCGCTCTCGATTCCTGGCGTACCGACAAAATTTAAACACCGATCCGTGGAGCAGGTAATGAGTAATCAACAGAACGAAGCCAAGAAGGTCGCCGCCCGCCGGGTGATCGAGGAATTTGTGCGCGATGGCATGCAGCTGGGCCTGGGCTCCGGGACCACCTCGCATTTCTTCGTTCGCGAGCTGGGCAAGCACGTGGCCAACGGCTTGAAACTGACCTGCACCACCACCTCGCGCTCCACCAATGACGTGGCGCGGGAAGTCGGCATCGAAATCACCGACCCCAACGAGATCGGCGAGCTGGACCTGACCGTCGATGGCCCCGACGAGATCGACCGCCAGTTCAACATGATCAAGGGCGGCGGCGCTTGCCTGCTGTGGGAAAAGATCATCGCCCACGCCTCCAAACGCATGATCTGCGTGACCGACGAAACCAAGATCGTCGACCGCCTGGGCGCCTTCCCGCTGCCGGTGGAAGTGGTGCAGTTCGGCTGGAAGCAGACCGAGCGCCTGGTCCAGCGCGTGCTGGCCGAACATGGCATCCGCGAGGTGCAGATCATCCGCCGCGAACGCAACGGCGAGACTGTGGTGACCGACAGCGGCAACTTCATTCTCGACTGCCATTGCGGCCCGGTGCTCACCGACCCGGCGCCCCTGGAAATCGAGCTGAACCGAATCCCGGGCGTGGTGGAAAACGGCCTGTTCACCCGCGAAGCGGTGGGCATGGTAGTGGGCTGTTTTGACGGCACGTCCTACGTACAGATGCGCTGATTTCCCGATTTGTCTGGAGCTATACCGCACGACGCGTGAAGAAAGGAAAGACGTACTCAACCAACAATAATAAGTCGGAGTCACTTCCATGAAAAAAGTCGATTTTTCGAGCGTGAGCCGCCGCAGTGTCCTGGCAGGCGGTGTGGTACTGGGGCTGGGTTCGCTGCTGGGGCGCACGGCCATGGCGCAGACCCCGCTGTCGGTGGCCTATTCGAACAAGAGCCTGGATTACTACTTCTTCGTGATCCAGGAAGAGTCGGTCAAGCGTGCGGTGCTGGCCCAGTCCGGCAAGTTCCAGGCGACCAATGCCAGCTTCGACACCACCACCCAGCTGGGCCAATGGCAAAGCCTGATGCTGTCCCAGCCGTCGGCGATCATCTCCGACCCCATCGACAGCCAGGCCATCGTTTCGGCGATCAAGCGCTATAACCAACGCAAGATCCCGGTGGGCATTATCGACACCCCGGCCGACGGCGGCGACGTGGCGATCACCGTGAGCTTCGACAACTTCAAGGGCGGCGTGATGGCCGCTGAAGAAATCGTCAAACGCCTGGTGGCCAAATACGGCAGCCCCAAAGGCACCGTGCTCAACTGCTTCGGCGCCCTGGCCTCGGTGGCGTGGCGCCTGCGCAAAGAGGGCATGGACTCGGTATTCGCCAAATACCCCGAGATCAAATACCTCGCACGGCCCACCGAAGGCCAGTTGGACAAGATGCAGTCGGTCACGCTCTCGACCCTCTCGGAGTTCCCTGACCTGGACGCCGTGCACGCCCCGTCGGATTCGCCGTCACGGGGGATCGCCGCCGCGCTGAAGCAGAAGGACCGCTGGAAAAAAGTCGGCGAAAAAGGCCACGTCATCTTCATCAATATCGACGGCGAACCCGTGGCGCTGGACTGGATCAAGGACGGCTACATGGACGGCTGCGTGTCCCAGGACCCGGTTGCCTACGGCCAGATCGCCGTGGAAATGATCACCAAGTACGCCCTCAACGGCCAGGCCGTGCCGCTGGGTACCTACCAGAACAAGGATTATTTCTGGGAAACCGGCGAGATCGTGCAGGGCAAGACGGGCCCGGCGCTGGTGATCCCGGCGTTCATGATCACCCCTGAAAACGCCGACGATAAACGCCACTGGGGCTACGTCGCGGAGAAGGTGTGGGGCGTGGCCTCCAAGTGATGGGCCGTCGCGCGGCGTGAGCAACGGCTGGCGCGATGTTTATCCGACAAGGTGATGGTGAGAACAACAAAATGACCTTACACCCAACGCCCGACGACACGATCCTGAGCATCGAGAATGTCGCCAAAAGCTATGGCCCGGTCCGCGCCTTGCGCGGGGTGACCACGCAAATCCGTCGCGGCTCGATCCATGGGCTGCTGGGGGAAAACGGTGCGGGCAAATCCACGCTGGTGGGGATTATTTCCGGGCAGGTCATCCCCACCTCCGGGCAGATCCTCATGAACGGGCAGCCGCTCAAGCAGGTGGACGTCAAGGTGATGGAGCAGGCCGGGGTGTTCCTGGTGACCCAGGAGCCGATGATCATCGGCAACCTCACCGCCGCGGAAAACCTGATGCTCGGTATCTGGCCGACGCGCAATGGCCTGGTCGATTGGAAGCAGTTGAACGCGGACGCGGCGCGCATGCTCGACGGCTCCGGCATCGACCCCAAGGCGCTCGCGGGTCAGCTCGACGCCGTGGCGCGGCGCAAGCTGAACATCCTGCGGGCGATGTTTTCCGGAGGCAAGGTCATCATCCTCGATGAGCCAACCGCGTCACTGACCGTGGTCGACCGGCGCCAGTTGTTCGACTTCATGCTGCGCCTCAAAGGCGAGGGCGTGACCTTCATCTTCATCTCCCACTACAACGACGAGATCCTCGAAATCTGCGACGCGGTCACCGTGCTGCGCGACGGCGCCCTGGCGGGTACGCGTTCGGACATCACCGGGCTGACCTCCGAGCAGCTCACCGAACTGGTGATCGGCCACGGCGTGCAGCTGTTCCAGCGCAAGCGCCGTGACCACAACGGCAAGGCGCCGGCGATTTCCCTGCGCGGTGTGCGTGGCAAGTGGTTGGCGCTCGACAGCCTGGACATCGCGCCAGGTGAGGTGGTCGGGTTTACCGGGTTGCCCGGTGCCGGCGCGAAGGAAATGGCCCGGGCGATTTTCGGCCTGCACCCGGCCATCGGCACCCTGGCGATGAACGGCGAAGACGTGCGCCCACTGCCACGTTCCCCCAATGCGGCGTTCGAGGCGGGCATTGCCTACCTCTCCGACGACCGCCGCAAGGACGGCGCCGTGGGGCAGATGTCGATTGGCAGCAACATCGCCATGTCGTCCCTCGCCACGCGCAGCCGGTTGGGGTTTATCGACGCCGACGCCGAAGCCTCGGTGATCAATCACTACTTCGCGGCGATGGGCGTGAAATCGCCCAATCCGGACTACTCGGTGAACACCCTCAGCGGCGGCAACCAGCAAAAGGTCTGCCTGGGCCGGGTGCTGGCGACCCAGCCACGCCTGTTGATGGTGGACGAGCCAACGCGGGGTATCGACATGGGCGTGAAGCAGGACGTGTTGCGCATCATCGACGAACTCAGTGATGCCGGCGTGGCGGTAATCATCGTGTCCAGCGACACCGATGAACTGGTGCGCGCGGTGGACCGGGTGTGCATCTTCGATCAGGGCACGATCAAGGAAACATTGACGGGAGAGGACATCAGCGTCGAGCGCATCCGCGCATCCGTACAAGGATCCAGCAGTTGAATAAGAAAAAGAGTGGAGACACGGGTATGAGTACTTTAGTGAAACCCGGCAACGGGGTAGCGCCTGCCGCAACCAAAATCAACGGCCCGGCCGTGCTGGGCTGGGTGCTGCACAACGTGGTGTGGATCTGGCTGATCGCGCTGGTGGCGGGCTTCGGCCTGTTCAACGAATTCTTCTTCACCCTGTTCAACCTGCAGAACGTGATGGTGCAAGCCACGGTGCTCGGTATGTTGGGGCTCGCGGTGGCGCTGCCGTTGCTGGTGGCGGAGATCGATTTGTCGATCCCGGCCAATGCCGGGTTCTCTTCGGCGGTGGGCGCACTGGCCTATTCCAGCTGGGGGTTGCCGTGGTACCTGGCCGTGATCATCGGCTTGCTGGTGGGCACTGCGATCGGCTTCTTCAACGGGCTGTGCATCACCCGGCTGAAAATGGTCTCGCTGATCGAAACCCTGGCGATGATGATCATTCTGCAAGGCGCGCTGCTGGCGCTGACCCAGGGCACCACGCTGACCAACATGGCTGACGGCTACATCTGGATCGGCCAAGTCACCCTCGGTGGCTGGCCGCTGATGCCGGTGGTGTTCCTGGTCGCGCTGGTGGTAATGGGCGTGGTGCTGCGCCGCACGGTGCTGGGTCGCTCGATCTACGCAGTGGGCGGCAACCCGATTGCGTCGAACTCGGCGGGTATCCGCGTGGACCGGGTCAAGATCATCACCTACACCATCTCCGGTTTTCTCGCGGCGGCGGCGGGCTTTCTGCTGGCGTCCTGGCAGATGGCGATCACCTCCAGCCAGGGTTCCAGCTACCTGTTGTATGCGATTGCCGCGCCGATCATCGGTGGCGTCAGCGTGTTCGGCGGGCGCGGTAACGTCAAAGGCGTACTGGGCGGCGTATTGTTGCTGACGGTGATCCAGGTCGGCCTGGCGATTGTGAATGTGCCGTCGTTTTATGTCGGCATGATCGGTGGCGTGATGATCTTTATCGCCGTGGCCATTGACGCTATCCGCGTGCGCTATTTCGGTTAATCCATTTCAACTTCGGGAAACGCCCATGTCTTTTACACCCCACGGCAAGCACCTGATCGCAGGCGTTTGGGTCGCCGGCGACAGCACCTTTTCCAACGCACCGACCCAGGGCCCGGCCCAGTGGTTTTCGGCAGGCAGCATCGAACTGGTGAACCGCGCCTGCGAGGCAGCGGAAGCGGCGTTCTGGAGCTTCGGTTATTCGAGCCGGGAGGCGCGGGCCGAATTGTTGAACGCCATCGCTGATGAAATCGAAGCGCGTGCCGCGATCATCACCACCGTGGGCGCGCTGGAAACCGGCCTGCCGGAAGGGCGCTTGCAAGGTGAGCGTGGGCGCACCGTGGGGCAGTTGCGATTGTTTGCGTCGCATATTCTGGCGGGGGATTACCTGGACCGTCGCCGCGATGTGCCGTTGCCCGATCGCCAGCCGCTGCCGCGCCCGGACATTCGCTTGATCCAGCGCCCGATCGGGCCGGTGGCGGTGTTTGGGGCGTCGAACTTCCCGCTGGCGTTTTCCACCGCAGGCGGTGACGTGGCGTCGGCGTTGGCTGCCGGTTGCCCGGTGGTGGTGAAGGGGCACGAGGCGCACCCTGGCACCAGCGAGATCGTGGCCGAGGCGATTCATGCGGCGATCAAGCAGTGCGACGTTCACCCGGGCGTCTTCAGCCTGGTGCACGGCGGTTCGCGGGCGGTGGGGCAACGGCTGGTGCAGCATCCGCTGATCAAGGCGGTGGGTTTCACCGGTTCGCTGGGGGCGGGCAGGGCGTTGTTTGATCTGTGTGCCAAGCGATTCGAGCCGATTCCGTTTTTTGGCGAGTTGGGTTCGGTGAACCCGATGTTCCTGATGCCCCATGCGGTGGCAGCGCGCGGGGTGGAGATTGCCAAGGGTTGGGCCGGTTCATTGACCATGGGCGCGGGGCAGTTCTGCACCAACCCTGGCGTGGCGGTGTTGGCTGAAGGTGAGGCGGCCAATGCGTTTATCGACGCGGCGGTCACCGCGTTGGCGCCGGTCGGCGCCCAGGTGATGCTGACCGAAGGCATTGCCGCCGCGTATCGCGATGGCCGTGAACGTGTGGCCAATGCCGTGGGTGTGCGTGAAGTGCTGTCCAACACCTGCGAGCCGCGCCAGGCGATGCCGTATCTGTTCGCCACCACGGGCCGCGAATGGCTGGCCAATGCGTCATTGGGTCATGAAGTGTTCGGCCCGTTGGGGCTGGTGGTGACGGTCAAGGATGGCGAGGAGATGCTGGAGGTTGCGCGTTCGCTGGAAGGCCAGCTGACTTGCACGGTTCATCTGGATGCAGCGGACAGCGCCGAGGTCAGCCGCTTGCTGCCGATTCTGGAGCGCAAGGCCGGGCGCATTCTTGCCAATGGCTTCCCGACCGGTGTGGAAGTGAGCGAGGCCATGGTGCATGGCGGGCCGTATCCGGCGTCGACCAACTTTGGCGCGACGTCGGTGGGCACGATGGCGATCCGCCGGTTCCTGCGGCCGGTGAGTTACCAGAACATCCCCGAGGCTCTATTGCCCGAAGACTTGCAGCAACACTAATCACTGTGGGAGCTGGCTTGCCGGCGATAGCGGTGGGTCAGGCGACCTCTCTATTGGCTGTGCCGTCGCCATCGCAGGCAAGCCAGCTCCTACAGTGGATCTCCGTCGCTGCACAAGTCCCCTGTGGGGCGCCATCCATCTGGGTTAGTGCCCGTGGCTACGGCCCACATGTGAGTGCTCGGCCTCGCTGGCCGCGACACTCCCGCTGACTTCCAGACGCTGCAGAATCCCGCATTCCGGCCCGCCGCCGCAGCGTTGGCGCAGGTCGAGCAATTGTTCCTGCAACGCCAGCAGCCCATCAATCCGCGCTTTCACGTGGTGGATGTGCTCGTCGATCAACGCATTCACGCTTTCGCACTGGTCCTGGGGGCTGTCGCGCAGGCCCAGCAGGCTGCGGATTTCTTCCAGGGTCATGTCGAGGCTGCGGCAGTTGCGGATAAAGATCAGCCGTTCGGTGTGCGCCTGGGTGTACACGCGGTAGTTGGCGTCTGTGCGGGCTGGCGGTGGCAGCAGGCCTTCTTTCTCGTAATACCGGATGGTTTCCACCTGACAGTCGGTCAGTTTGGCCAGTTCGCCGATCTTCATCGCAGCAATCTCCAAATGGGTGCTTGACCCTATAGTGGCTACAGGGTCTTTACTTGGCAACAGGCACCTTTACGGACGCGACAGAATGAGCGATTCCCTCCACACCCCACACAAGCACGACCACGGTCATGACCATGACCACGATCATGCCCCGAAGAAACTCACGCCTGTGCACAACCATGGCCACGGCGGTTCCTGCTGTTCCGGCACGCCAGCCCCTGCGGTGGTGCAGCTGAGCGAAGCCCCCACCGCCGGCTCGCGCCTGAGCACCTTCCGCATCGAAGCCATGGACTGCCCCACCGAGCAGACGCTGATCCAGAACAAACTGGGCAAGCTGGCCGGCGTGCAGCAACTGGAATTCAACCTGATCAACCGCATCCTCGGCGTCACCCATGACCTGCCGACTACAGCGCCGATCATCGACGCGATCAAATCCCTCGGCATGCAGGCTGACCCTATCGAGGAAGGCACCCCGGCCGCCGAGCCGCCTGCCAAGAAACACGGGTGGCCGCTGGCGGTGTCTGGCGTCGGCGCGTTAGGCGCCGAAGTGCTGCACTTCACCAACGCCGCGCCGACATGGGTGATTGCAGTGGTGGCGCTGGTGTCGATCCTCAGCGGCGGTCTCACCACCTACAAAAAGGGCTGGATCGCCCTGAAAAACCTCAACCTGAACATCAATGCCCTGATGAGCATCGCCGTCACCGGCGCCGTGCTGATTGGCCAGTGGCCGGAAGCGGCCATGGTGATGTTCCTGTTTACCGTGGCCGAGCTGATCGAAGCCAAGTCCCTGGACCGTGCACGCAACGCCATCAGCGGCTTGATGCAGATGACACCCGAGCAGGCCACAGTTCGGCAGGCGGACGGTTCGTGGGCTGAACAGGACGTCAAAAGTATTGAGATTGGCGCGATCGTGAGGGTAAAACCCGGCGAACGCATCGGCCTGGACGGTGAAGTCACCGCTGGCCAGTCCACCATCGACCAGGCGCCGATCACCGGCGAAAGCCTGCCGATTGAAAAGACCGTGGGCGATAAAGTCTTCGCCGGCACCATCAACCAGGCCGGCTCCCTGGAATACGAGGTGACGGCTGCGGCCAACAACTCCACCCTGGCGCGCATCATCCACGCCGTGGAGCAGGCCCAAGGCGCAAGGGCGCCGACCCAGCGCTTTGTCGACAGCTTCTCGAAGGTCTACACCCCGGCCGTGTTCCTGTTTGCCCTGGGCGTGGCAGTGATCCCGCCGCTGTTCATGGCCGGCGCCTGGTTTGACTGGATCTACCGCGCCCTCGTGCTGCTGGTGGTCGCGTGCCCTTGTGCACTGGTGATTTCCACCCCGGTGACCATCGTCAGCGGTCTTGCGGCAGCGGCGCGCAAAGGCATTCTGATCAAGGGCGGCGTGTACCTGGAGGGCGGTTACAAGCTTGATTATCTGGCCCTCGACAAGACCGGCACCATCACCCACGGCAAGCCGGTGCAAACCGACTACTTGCCACTGTTCCCCAACGTCGAGGGCAGCGCGCCGGCCCTGGCCGCCAGTTTGGCCGGGCGGTCCGACCACCCGGTGTCCCTGGCCATCGCCAACGCGGCTGTGGATAAAAACCTGCCGACGCACGTTGTGGATAACTTTGAAGCCCTGGCCGGGCGGGGTGTGCGCGGCGATATCAATGGCCAGACCTACCACCTGGGCAACCATCGCCTGGTGGAAGACCTCGGCCTGTGCTCGCCGGCCCTGGAAGAAAAACTCTTCGCCCTGGAAAAACAAGGCAAGTCCGTGGTGTTGCTGCTCGACAAGTCCGGCCCGATGGCGCTGTTCGCCGTGGCCGACACCGTCAAAGACAGCAGCCGCGAAGCCATCCAGCAATTGCATGAATTGGGCATCAAGACCCTGATGCTCACCGGCGACAACACCCACACTGCCCAGGCAATTGGAGCCCAGGTCGGCATCGATCAGGCCCAGGGCGATCTGTTGCCCACCGACAAACTGCAAGCCATTGAAACCCTCTACGGCCAAGGCCACCGCGTGGGCATGGTCGGCGACGGCATCAACGACGCGCCGGCCCTGGCCCGTTCCGAGATCGGCTTTGCCATGGCCGCGGCGGGCACCGACACCGCCATCGAGACCGCCGACGTGGCGTTGATGGACGATGATTTGCGCAAGATTCCGGCTTTCATTCGGCTCTCGCGGCAAACGTCGAGTATCCTCAAGCAAAACATCGCCCTGGCGCTGGTGATCAAGGCGATCTTCCTGGCGGTCACCTTCCTGGGCATGGCCACTATGTGGATGGCGGTGTTCGCCGACATGGGCGTGAGCCTGCTGGTGGTGTTCAATGGCCTGCGCCTGTTGCGCAAATAAACGATGAGAGGGTGGTGTGCTGAGTGCCGAGCTGAAGGCTTTTTTCATGGTCGCGCGCCTGGGCAGCATCACCCAGGCGGCGAAAAAACTCGGCTTGAGCCAGCCCACGGTCACCACCCAGATCCGCAACCTGGAAAGCCAATACGGCGTTGAGCTGTTCTACCGTGGCGGGCGCCGCCTCACCGTCAGTGACGACGGTGCGCGGCTGCTGCCGATGGTCAAGACGTTGTTGCAGCAGGAAGCGGATATCGAGTTTTTCCTGCGCAACACCGGCCAGGTGCAGGGCGCATTGAGGATTGCCGCGACGGCGCCGTATTACATCCTCGACCTGGTCAAAGCCTTCCGCGAACGCCTGCCCCACGTGGAGGTATCGGTGGAGATCGGCAACTCACAGCAGGTCCTCGAAGCACTGGACGATTACCGCGTCGACGTCGCCGCCTCCTCACAATTGCTCGAAGACCCGCGTCTGATCCGCCGCGTGCTCGGCACCGACCCGCTGGTGCTGGCGGTGCATCGCAACCACCCGCTGGCCAAGCTCGACCATGTGCCGCTCAGTGCGTTGGCCGGGCACACCTTGTTGATGCGCGAGGCCGGCTCCACCACGCGACGACTGACCGAAGAAATGTTGCAGGGCGCCGGTGTGAGTTATGGGCCGCTGCTGGAGATCGGCAGCCGCGAGTCGATCCGCGAGGCGGTGCTGCGCAATATCGGCATCAGCATCATTGCACGCCAGGAAGTGCCCCATGACCCGCAGTTGCGGGTGCTGACCATCGAGCATGCGCCGCAGATTCCGGAGTATCTGTACTGCCTCAAGGAGCGCAAAGGCGCACGGTTGCCGGCGATGACGTCCGCCTAGACAACCCAAATCTACCAATACCACTATCGCCCCATTTTGCCTTCCTGCCACATCAGGGACGCATTGCCCTCCTAGCATGGCCTTCATCCGTTTGATGAGGTGCCACCATGAACACAGCCCTGACTAACCCCGGCGCGCCGATGACGGTGCGCGGTATCCAGAAGCGTTTCGGCGCCTTCACCGCCCTGGACAACGTTTCTCTGGACGTCGCTGCGGGCGAACTGGTGTGCCTACTGGGCCCGTCCGGCTGTGGCAAGACCACCTTGCTGCGCTGCATTGCCGGCCTGGAGCGCCAGGACAGCGGTGAGCTGCGCCTGGGCAACCGCGACGTGTCCCTGCTGCCGCCCCAGGCGCGGGACTACGGCATTCTGTTCCAGTCTTACGCGCTGTTTCCCAACCTCACCGTCGAAGCGAATATCGGCTACGGCCTCACTGGCAGCGGCCGCGATGAAGTGCGCAAGCGCGTCGGGCAGATGCTGGAGCTGGTCGGCCTGGTCGGCAGTGAAAAGAAATACCCCGGCCAACTCTCTGGCGGCCAGCAGCAACGCGTGGCCCTGGCCCGTGCGTTGGCGCCGGCCCCTTCGTTGTTGTTGCTGGATGAACCGATGTCGGCCCTCGACGCCCGCGTCCGCGAGCATTTGTGCACCGAATTGCGCCAACTGCAGCGCCGCCTGGGCATCACCACGTTGATGGTCACCCACAACCAGGACGAGGCCATGCTGATGGCCGACCGCATTGCCGTGATGAACAACGGCAAGGTCGAGCAGTACGCCACTCCCCAGGAAATCTACGACCGCCCGGCCACGCCGTTCGTGGCGGAGTTTGTGGGCCAGGGCAACTGGCTGCCGTTCAGCCGCAACAGTGCCAGCCACGCCCAGGTGGGTGGGATGAACATGCGCTTGGCCGACGACGCCGGCGTGGCCAAGTCCGGCCGCCTGTTCTGCCGCCCGGAAGCGATCAGCGTCAACCCGCCGGTGCATGAAGAGAACCTGTTCCCGGCCAAGGTCCGCGAGATCACCTTCCTCGGCAATCGTTGCCGCATGAGCTTTGAGCTGGAGCAGTTGCCCGGCCACCCATTGCTGGCCGAGTTGGCGCCGGAAGCCATGCCGCGCCTGGGTGCGCAGGATATCTGGGTGGCCTTGCCGCCACGCAGCCTGCAGGTGTTTGCCTGAGATGGCCACTGTCATGACGCAGCCACGACAGGTGACCCGTGCCGAAACCGGCGACCGTATTTTCGTGGTCGGCGGCAAACTGCTGTGGCTGGTGCTGCTGGGCATCGCCGTGTTGCTGCCCTTGCTGGCGATCTTCTGGCGCGGTTTCAGCAGCCAAGCCGGGCAGGGCGGTGGCTTGGTGGCGGCGCGGGAACTGGTGACCAGCGACAACTTCCACTGGCTGCTGGGCAATAGCCTGAAAGTCTCCCTCAGCGTGGCGGCGATTGTCGTACCGCTGGCCTACCTGTTTGCCTACGCCCTGCAACGCACGCTGATTCCCGGCAAGGCGATCTGGCGTGGCATGTCGCTGCTACCACTGATGGCCCCGTCGATGTTGCCAGGCATTGCGCTGGTCTACCTGTTCGGTAACCAGGGCATGCTGCGTGGCTTGCTCTCGGACAATATCTACGGCTTCTGGGGCATTGTTCTCGGCGAAGTGATCTACACCTTCCCACACGCCTTGATGATCCTGCTGTCGGCGCTGTCTTTGGCGGATGCGCGCCTGTTCGACGCTGCCTCCAGCATGGGCGCCAGTCCGGCGCGGGCGTTTCGCAGCATCACTTGGCCGGCGACGCGCCAGGCGGTGTTCGCTGCGTTCTGCCTGGTGTTCACCCTGACCATCACCGATTTTGGCGTGCCCGTTGTCGTCGGCGGGGATTATCAAGTGCTGGCGCTGGAAGCCTACAAGGCGGTGGTCGGCCAGCAACAGTTCGGGCGTGGTGCGCTGATCGGCATGGTGTTGCTGTTGCCGGCGCTGTTCAGCTTTGGGGTGGACGCCTGGCTGCGCCGCCGTCATGGCGACTCGATGAGCGGCCGTGCCCAGGTGTTCCAGCCGGCGCCCTCGCGGCTGCGCGACGGTTGCTACCTGGCCATCGTGTTGCTGATTTGCGCGGTGTTGCTGCTGGTGTTCGGCATGGCGGTGTATTCCTCGCTGGTGAAGTTCTGGCCGTACAACCTGTCGCTGTCCCTCAACCACTACCAGTTCGAAGACACCGCGGGCGGCGGTTGGCTGGCCTATCGCAACAGCTTGACCCTGGCGCTGTGCACGGCGTTGATCGGCAGCGTGCTGATCTTCACCGGTGCTTACCTGATGGAAAAGACCAAGGGCCAGAAAGGCCTCAACCTGGCGCTGCGCATGCTCAGCTTCGTACCGATGGCTGTGCCGGGCCTGGTGCTGGGCCTGGGCTACGTGTTCTTTTTCAACCTCAATGGCAACCCGCTGCATGTGTTCTACGGGACCATGACGCTGTTGGTGGTGTGCACCATTGCGCACTATTTGACCACTGCACAGATGACCGCCACCACGGCCTTGCGACAGCTGGACGCCGAGTTCGAAGCCGCCGCGCTGTCCCTCAAGGCGCCGCTGTACCGCCACTACCTGCGCGTGACCGTGCCGATCTGCCTGCCGGCGTTGCTGGACATCGTGCGCTACCTGTTTGTATCGGCCATGACCACTGTGTCGGCCGCGATCTTCCTCTACAGCCCCGACACCATCCTCGCCGCTGTCGCCGTGTTGAACATGGACGATGCCGGCAACGTGGGCGGTGCGGCGGCCATGTCGACCCTGATCCTGTTCACTTCAGCCGGCGTCTCGCTGCTGCTGGCGTGGGCTTCACGTGGCGCACTGCGTCGCTCCCAAGCCTGGCGCCAGACCGCGCCCGGCCAATAATCCCGATAGGAGGTGTTGCATGTTCAAGCCCCTGGCGCTGGTCGCTGCCGTACTCACTGCATTCAGCCTGAATGCCTTCGCCAAGACCGAGCTCACCGTGTACACGGCCCTCGAAGCCGAGCAGTTGAAGACCTACAAGCAGGCGTTCGAAAAGGCCAACCCTGACGTCGAGATCAAGTGGGTACGTGACTCCACCGGCATCATCACTGCCAAGCTGCTGGCCGAGAAAGACCGTCCGCAAGCCGACGTGGTGTGGGGCCTGGCCGCGTCGAGCCTGGCGATCCTCGACCAGCAGGGCATGCTGGACAACTACGCGCCAAAAGATCTGGACAAGATCGGCAAACACTACCGCGACCCGGCCAACCCACCGGCCTGGGTGGGCATGGACGTCTGGGCGGCAACCATCTGCTTCAACACTGTAGAAGCCGAGAAACAGGGCCTGACCAAGCCGGTGAGCTGGCAGGACCTGACCAAGCCTGAGTACAAGGGCAAGATCGTGATGCCGAACCCTGCGTCTTCCGGCACCGGTTTCCTGGACGTCAGCGCCTGGTTGCAGACCTTCGGCGAGAAGCAGGGCTGGCAGTACATGGACGACCTGCACCAGAACATCGGCCAATACGTTCATTCCGGTTCCAAGCCGTGCAAGCTAGCGGCTTCGGGTGAGTTCCCGATCGGAATCTCCTTCGAATACCCGGCCGTGCAGCTCAAACGCCAGGGTGCGCCGCTGGACATCATCCTGCCGAAAGAAGGCCTGGGCTGGGACATTGAAGCCACCGCCGTGATCAAGGGCACCGCCCATGCGGACGCCGCCAAAAAGCTCGCGGACTTCTCTGCCAGCAGCGCGGCCATGGACCTGTACAAAGACAACTTCGCCGTGCTCGCCCAACCGGGCATTGCCAAGCCGCAGACCGAATTACCGGCTGACTACGAGCAGCGTTTGATCAAGAACGACTTTGCCTGGGCGTCGAAGAACCGCGACAGCATCCTGACTGAGTGGCGCAAGCGCTATGACGGCAAGTCGGAGAAGGTGGCCGGTCAGTAAGGTTTTTCGTTAGGGCTGATGGCCTCTTCGCAGGCAAGCCAGCTCCCACATTTGAATGTGTTCACAAATCAAAAATGTGGGAGCTGGCTTGCCTGCGAAGGCGGCTTCAAATTCAGGACATCTCTCCATGACACACCACACGGATCTGCTGATCGTGGGCGCCGGCATCCTCGGCCTGTCCCACGCCTACGCCGCCGCCAAGCGCGGCCTCAAGGTCAAGGTTTTCGAACGCAGCGCCACGCCACTGGGCGCCTCGGTGCGCAACTTCGGCCAAGCCCTGGTCACCGGCCAGCCGCCCGGCCCGATGCTCGACCTGGCGCGGCAAAGCCGCGACATCTGGGGCCATTGGGCTCAAGTCGCCGGCCTGCAACTCAAACGCAACGGCGCGTACCTGTTCGCCCGCACCGAAGCCGAAGAACACCTGCTGGAAGCCTTCTGCGCCGGCCGCGCGCGGGAACACGGCTACAACGTCGAGCTGCTGCAAGGCTCGGTCATGAAGGACCTGTACGGCGGCCAGTTTCGCCATCAGCGCGCCGCACTGCATGGCAAGGACGACCAGCAGCTGTATTCGCGCGAAGCGATCCCGGCGCTGATCAACTACCTGGCGCAGGAACTGAACGTGGAGTTCTACTTCTCCACCCTGGTGCGCGACGTCGAGCCGGGCAAGTTGCACAGTACGGCGGGCAGCTTTCGCGGTGAGCAGATCATCGTGTGTTCCGGCCATGACTACCAAACCCTGCTGGCCGAGGCGCTGGCCGAGCTCAACCCGAGTATCTGCCGCCTGCAAATGCTGCGTGCCCGGCCAACGGTGAACCTGAACCTGCAACACGCTTTGCTCACGGGCTTGAGTTGCGTGCACTACGGCGCCTTTGCCGATCTGCCGGAAGCGGCGCCGGTGCAGGCGCAGATCCTGCGTGACGAACCGCATTTGCACGAGCACGGGATTCACCTGCTGATCAGCCCGACGCCCCATGGCGAACTGATCATCGGCGACTCCCACGATTACGGCAGCGATGCCTCGCCGTTCAACGCCGAGCAAGTGGACGACTGGATGATCGAGCTGGCCGAGCAAACCCTGGGGTGCAAGATCCAGGTGGTGGAGCGTTGGCAGGGCGTGTACGGCTCGCGCGGGCCGGGACCGTTTTCATTCGTGCGTGCGGCGCCGGGGGTGAGTGCGGCGTTGATGCACACCGGCGTGGGCATGAGCGTGGGGCCGGCGATGGCCGAGCGAAATATCACAGCATTGTGGGGAGCGGCGTGATGAACCCGGAACAGGTAATTGCCGACGTCTTCGGCTTGTACGAAACGCACGGCGCGGCGGATTACATCGGCGAGCCCGTGTCGCAAATCGAGCACATGTCCCAGGCCGCGCAGCTGGCGATGGCCGAGGGCTTTGACGATGAAGTGGTGCTGGCGGCGTTTTTCCACGACATCGGGCACATTTGCGGCCAAGGTGGCGAGAATATGGGCGGTTATGGCGTGGTCAGCCACGAGCGCTTGGGCGCGGACTACTTGCGCCGTGCAGGGTTCAGCGAGCGCATGGCCAAACTGGTGGAGTACCACGTGCAGGCCAAGCGTTACCTGACGTTCAGCCAACCGGACTACTACGCTCGCCTCAGCGAAGCCAGCCGCCGCACCCTGGGTTACCAGGGCGGTGTGATGAGTGCCGAGGAAGCTCGGGCGTTCGAGCAGGACCCGCTGTGCGCGGTCAGCCTGCGCATGCGTCATTGGGACGAACAGGCCAAGGAAATGCATGTGCCGGTGATGGATCTGCAGTTGCTCAAGGCCAAGGCTGTACGGCTACTCGCTGTGTAGAGTGGCCTTACGCATAACGCAGACACGCCGCCTAGAGTCACTATCGGCACGTTACTAAGGTGCTTGCTTCTTTACTTAAAGGAGCAATGCGATGCGTTATTTGAAAGCCACCGCCCAGGACTTGTGCGGGAATGGTCGCGCCGATGCGGTGATTCTGCATTTTTATCAACAGCAACCGGGTGCCCCCGACGCGCTGATCTACGAAACCGTCGGCTTGGATATGACAGTGGATGGCAAGGTCGATCTGCAACTGGCGGGAGAACCTCTGCCTGACTGTCTGGTTGTGGACAAACCTCAGTTGGTGAGTTTCGCTGACAGCTTCTTGAAGCTGAATTGGTTCAATTCGGCTAGACAGTGGCAGCGTACATTGATCATGTACGTCGACCATTTCGGCAAAACGGGTCAGCCGAACGCAGTCAAGCTGGACTTCCACGAACCTGGTGCCTCTGGGGCTGGTGCTCCACTGATCTATAAGGTGGCGGCCTATGACGGCGACAGCGACGGCGTACTGGAGTCGTTCACCAACAGTGACGTTGACCGCAATGGCGCGGCTGACAAGGCGGACAAGGAACTGATCCGCTCGCTATGCACGACCTTCCTGGCCTTGAACTGGTATGAGGTGTAAGCGGTTTACGCCTCGTCGAGCCGGGTAGCCAGTGCTTCGATCTGTTCCTGGCGCTCGGCCTGGCTGAGTTTGGCGTGGGGGTTGAGGGACGACCATTGCGGGTGGGCGCGGGCCTTGTGCAGGGCGTCTGGCAACTTGCCTTCGCGCCAGGTTTTGTCCTGGGGCGTGTCGACCTTGATGCTGTGCATCGCGGCATGGCCGCGCAGGTTCAAGGCCTTGAGCAGTTGGCGCTGGCGCAGGGCGAGCAGGCGCAGCACGCTGTCGTCCACGGTCAGTTCGCGCTGACCCTTGATCTTGCCCAGCAAACGGCTGCCGTAGCTGCGTGCGGTTTGCAGCGCGCCACCGGCAATCGCCCCGGCCAGGGCGGCGGCGCCCAGGGTTAATCCTCCGACCAGCAGATCCACGCCCGCACCGGCGGCTGCACCGGCGGCAATCCCGCCCCCTACGCGTACGCCGAGTTGCTTGAGGGTTTCGGGGTTGAACAGGTCATCGCCCCAGCGGCCGTCGAGCAACGGCAGGTCGCTGGCGGCGGCATCCTGCGGGCGGAAGCCGAAGAGTTTGAGCAGAGCCTCCACACATTTTTGCTCGCGCTGGCGCACGGCTTTGCGCAGGTCGCCGATGGCTTGCGGTTCATCTTCAGTGACCACGCTGCGACGGCAGGCGGCGCAGTCGATCAGCAACTCGGCGATCAAGCGTGCCGCGCTTTGCTGGAGGGCCTGGCGCTGGGCCTCCTGGTCCAGGATCAGGCGTTCCAATTGCGGCCGGGCGTTTTCCAACAGCAGGGCGAGGCTTTCGTACAAGCGCCGCTCGCCGTCCTCCGGCGGCGCGACGCTGTCGAAACGCACCAGCGCATGCAGGCCAAGGCGGGCCAGGGCTTCGCGCCAGTCCGGCTCGCGGTGGTCGCTGCTGCTGACAAAGTTGAGCACCGGCAACAACGGCTTGCCACAACTGGCCAGCACTTGCAGTTCGTCGCGGTACTTGGCCAGCACCGGTTCGCGGGCGTCAATCACATACAGCCCGGCGTCCGAGGCCAGCAGTTGGCGCAGCACCTTGGCTTCCTGTTCGAAACGCTGGCGCGCTTCGCTGCCTTCCAGGAAGCGCGCCAGGCGAGCCGGGCCATCGAGGCGTTCGCCGGGACGATCCAGACGCTCCAGGTAGTCGAGCAGGGCGATGGCGTCTTCAAGGCCGGGGGTGTCGTAGAGTTCCAGCAGCGCCTCGCCCTCCACCGACAAGCGCGCGCCTTCGACATGCCGCGTGGTGCTGGGGCGATGGGAGACTTCGCCGAAGCCCACGTCACGGGTCAACGTGCGCAGCAGTGAAGTCTTACCGACGTTGGTGTGGCCGACCACGGCGAGTTTCAGCGGTTTAGTCATGACCGGTCTCCAGCCAGTTCAGCGGCGCACAGTCGGCGAACGGCAGCTCAAGTTGCTCCAACGCGGCGTGCCAGTCGCCCAGGCGCTCGGCGTCCAGGGCCTGGCCGGGCGGCGCTTGCAGCAGCCAGACGCGGGTGGCGGTGGCGCTGCGGGCGAGTTCGGCGATCAGCGCCAGGCTGCCACGGTCGGGCGAGCGGCGTGGGTCGCAGGCGATGGCCAGTCGGGCAGGCGGGAAGCGGGTGAGTTGCTCCAGCAGTGTGTGGCGCGACTCGCGGCTGTCGAGGATGCCGGCGTTCTTCACGCTGGCGGGCAGTTTGGGTGGCCAGGGATGCTGGTCGTCCAGTTCGATGGCCACCAGCAGGGCGCCGTCGCTTTCCACTTCACTGACGCCCCCGCTGACGTGGTGCAGTTGCTCGGGCGCGGCATCGTTGACGCCGAGGCGTTCGCTGCTGGGCATCAGGCGTTCGCGCAGTTGGCTGTAGCCGGGTAGGTTGAGGTCCAGGCGCAGGGCCGCACGCCCGCGTTTCCAACGCCACAGGCACAGCAGGGCGAGGATCAACCTTGGCAGCAGGCCGTACACCAGCAGTACACCCACCAGCCACGCGGCCCAGGCCTGGCGGGCGCTTTCGATATTCAGGGCGGCATCGCCGCTGGCGCGGATCATGTCGACGGTGGGCACGTTGAAGCCCAGCAGGGCGGGCAGGCTGCCCAGGGCTTGGGTGACGGCGACAAAGGTGTCGGCACCGAGGATGGTGGTTTCCCACACGAAGCCGTAGCGACGGGTGGCGAGCAGCGTAAGAAGAATCACCAGGGCACTGAGCAACGCCAGCAGCCATAAACTGTTGACCAGCACGCCCACGGCCCAGCGATTGAGTTTCTGCCGTTGCAGCAACAGCAACAGCGCGGGCGCCAATTGCGCGGCCTTGGCATCCCGGGCGAGTTTTTCGCTGAGCCACAACCACAATCGCCCCAGGCTGGCGCTGTGTTCACCGGCAAACAGCAGGCCTAGGGCCCAACTGATCAGCAGGATCAGGTTCAAGCCGAGCAAACTGCCCAGCGCCCAGAACACGTTCACCGGGGTCAGGCCGTTACCCAATGCGGCAAAGGCCAAGCCGGCGCCGCTGATGACGGCGACGATAGCCAGCAACACCAGCGCCAGGCGTGCCCCTTGCAGCCAGCGGGTAAGGGCGGTGGCCAGGCCGTCGCGCTCGGCCAGGTGCAGGGCGCGGTGCTGGATGCGCGTCGGCAGGTCGCCACCGGCCGTGCGGGCCAGGCGGTTGGCTTCCAGGTCTTCCAGTGGGCCTGCGTGTTCTTCGCGCAGGCGCACGGTTTCTGTCAGCCAGAGTGTGTGCAGCGGGTTCAGTGCAGTCACGCGCCATCCTGTTGAGCCAGTGAGGTCTGAGCATAACCGCTGGCTCGTACCTCTGGTATTCTCGTCGCCATGAAAAAAACTCTCCCTTTAAGCCTGATCGCAGCCCTCGGTGAAAACCGTGTGATCGGCGTCGACAACAGCATGCCCTGGCATTTGCCGGGGGATTTCAAATATTTCAAGGCCACCACGCTCGGCAAGCCGATCATCATGGGGCGCAAGACCTGGGACTCCCTGGGCCGACCGTTGCCGGGGCGCTTGAACCTTGTGGTCAGCCGTCAGACCGATCTGGCGCTGGAAGGTGCGGAAGTTTTTCCGTCGCTGGACGCCGCCGTGGAACGTGCCGAGGCGTGGGCGCTGGAGCAAGGCGCGGATGAGCTGATGCTGATTGGTGGTGCGCAGTTGTATGCGCAGGGGCTGGAGCAGGCGGATCGCCTGTATCTGACGCGGGTGGTGTTGAGCCCGGAAGGGGATGCGTGGTTTCCGGAGTTTGATGCGGGCCAGTGGAAGCTGGTGTCGAACGTGAAGAATGCGCCGGAAGGCGACAAGCCTGCGTACAACTTCGAAGTCTGGGAAAAAGCCTAAAAGCATCCCAGGCAAGCCAGCTCCCACAGTTTGATCCGGTTTCTTCAGGAAAACTCGGTCAAATGTGGGAGCAGGCTTGCCCGCGATAGCGGTCTATCAGGCTTGCGCTAACTCGGCATGCTCATCGGCATTCAACAGCGCTTTGTCTGTCTGCCCCATCACTTGGCTGGTAATCGCGCCGGCCGTCATCGAACCGTTCACGTTCAACGCCGTACGGCCCATGTCGATCAGCGGCTCCACGGAAATCAGCAGCGCCACCAGTGACACCGGCAAGCCCATGGCCGGCAGCACGATCAGCGCGGCAAAGGTTGCACCACCGCCCACGCCGGCAACGCCTGCCGAACTCAAGGTCACAATCGCCACCAGGGTCGCGATCCACAGCGGGTCCAACGGGTTGATGCCCACGGTTGGCGCCACCATCACTGCCAACATCGCTGGATAGAGACCGGCGCAACCGTTCTGGCCGATGGTCGCGCCAAACGAGGCGGCGAAACCGGCGATGGACTGCGGGATGCCCAGGCGGCGGGTCTGGGCTTCGATGCTCAGCGGAATCGCGGCGGCACTGGAGCGGCTGGTAAAGGCAAAGGTCAGCACCGGCCACACTTTGCGGAAGAAACGCAGCGGGTTGATCCCAGCCAGGGACAGCAGCAGGCCGTGCACCACGAACATCAGGCCCAGGGCCAGGTACGACACCACCACGAAACTGCCGAGCTTGATGATGTCTTGCAGGTTGGAGCCGGCGACTACCTTGGTCATCAGCGCCAGTACGCCGTAGGGCGTGAGCTTCATCACCAGGCGCACCAGGCGCATCACCCAGGCTTGCAGGGTGTCGATGGCGTTGAGCACTTTCTGGCCTTTTTCCACGTCATCCTTGAGCAGTTGCAGCGCGGCAACTCCCAGGAACGCGGCAAAGATCACCACGCTGATGATCGACGTGGGCTTGGCCCGGGCCAGGTCGGCGAACGGGTTGGCGGGCACGAAGGACAGCAGCAGTTGCGGAATATTCAGGTCGGCGACCTTGCCCGCGTAATCACTCTGGATCACTTGCAGGCGCGCCATTTCCTGGGTGCCGGCCACCAGGCCTTCGGCGGTGAGGCCGAACAGGTTGGTCAGGCCGATACCGATCAGCGCCGCAATGGCGGTGGTGAACAGCAGCGTGCCGATGGTCAGGAAGCTGATCTTGCCCAGGGACGAGGCGTTGTGCAGGCGCGCCACGGCGCTGAGGATCGAGGCGAACACCAATGGAATCACGATCATCTGCAGCAGTTGCACGTAGCCGTTGCCGACCAGGTCGAACCAGCCGATGGAGGCCTTGAGCACTGGATTGCCGTCACCGTAGATCGTGTGCAGGGCCGTCCCGAACACCACGCCGAGGGCGAGGGCGAACAGCACCTTCTTGGCGAGGCTCCAGTTTGTGCGACGGGTTTGTGCCAGGCCCAGCAACAGGACCACGAACACCAGTAAGTTGAGAATCAGGGGCAGATTCATTGAAGCTCCGTTGAGAAGGCAGCCAATCGCGTGAGCCTGCGATTGCGAACCGGAAAGCCTAACAGCTTGAAATATATTGATTTAATACCGATATGGAATGTTGACTGTCGTTTTTGGAATAAGCGTTTGACGCTCAGGCACATGCCGTTGGCGCAATCACGATGCAAGCGGTCGTGCTCGGGCGATAACTGTCATACAGATTTGTTAGCGTCGATGTCTTTCACTCAGGGAGAAAACGCTTATGAAGCTTGCGCCGAAACTACTGGTCTCTGCCGCCTTCTGCCTTGGCCTCGCCAGCCAGGCCTTTGCCGCCACCGAGTTGAAGCATTGGCCAGCGCCTGCGGCCAAGCAACTGAACGAAATGATCGCTGCGAATGCCAACAAAGGTAACTTCGCGGTATTCGACATGGACAACACCAGCTACCGCTACGACCTCGAAGAGTCCTTGCTGCCTTACCTGGAAAACAAGGGCCTGATCACCCGCGACACCATGGACCCGTCCCTGAAACTGATCCCGTTCAAGGACACCGCCGACCACAAGGAAAGCCTGTTCAGTTACTACTACCGCCTGTGCGAAGTGGACGACATGGTCTGCTACCCGTGGGTTGCGCAAATCTTCTCCGGCTTCACCCTCAAGGAACTCAAGGGCTATGTGGATGAGCTGATGGCTTCCGGCAAGCCGGTGCCCGTGACCTATTACGAAGGCGACGTGGTGAAGAACTCCGAAGTGCAGCCGCCGAAAGTCTTCACCGGCCAGGCTGAGCTGTACAACAAGCTGATGGAAAACGGCATCGAGGTGTACGTGATGACCGCCGCCTCGGAAGAGCTGGTGCGCATGGTCGCGGCCGATCCCAAGTATGGCTATAACGTCAAACCCGAGAACGTCATCGGCGTGAGCACCTTGCTCAAGGACCGCAAGACTGGCGAGCTGACCACCGCACGCAAGCAGATTGCGGCCGGCAAGTATGACGAGAAGGCCAACCTCGGCCTCGAACTCACCCCGTACCTGTGGACCCCGGCCACCTGGATGGCGGGTAAGCATGCGGCGATCCTCACCTACATCGACGAATGGAAAAAACCAGTGATCGTGGGCGGCGACACGCCCAGCAGTGACGGCTACATGCTGTTCCACGATGTGGACGTGGCCAAGGGCGGCATTCACCTGTGGGTCAACCGCAAAGACAAATACATGACCCAGCTGAACGGCATGATGGCCAAGCATGCAGCAGCCCAGGCCAAAGAAGGGCTGCCGGTGACGGCGGACAAGAACTGGGTGATCGTCAAGCCGGACGAAATCCAGTAAGACCGAGTCGTCTGCATCGCAGGCAAGCCAGCTCCCACAGTTGACCGAGTTCCAACAGGAGAATGCGGTCAACCTGTGGGAGCTGGCTTGCCTGCGATAGCGATCCCAAGAACACCACGGACCTTGCAGCAAAAATAGATATCAATTGCGAACAAATCTCATCTTCTGCTAGCGTGCGCACTCCCTGAACCCCTCGTTCTTCTCAAGGTAGTGCTGTGCCCTCCTGGAATTCGCAGATCGCGCGCCTGTTCGCGGAGCAGAAGAAAGCCCTCGAAGCCTTCGTCACCCGCCGCACCGGCAGCGCCCAGGTGGCCGCCGACCTGACCCAGGAATCGTTCCTACGCCTGGCCCGCATGGACTGCGGCGAGAAGATCGACAACCTCCCGGCCTTTCTCTTCACCATCGCCAGCAACCTGGTGCGCGATCACCAGCGCCAGGCCATCCGCCGTGAGCGCCTGGACGCCGGCGAACCCAGTGAAGAATTGCCGTGCAGCAACCCGGGCGCCGATGAGCAATTGGCCGCCTACCAGCAGGAACAACTGATGCAGGACGCGATCCTGGCGTTGCCCGAAGCGACTCGGCAGATCTTCCTGCTTTATCATGTCGACGAACTTTCCTACCGCGAGATTGGCGAACGCCTGTCGATCACCCCGCGCAGCGTGGAATACCAACTGCGCCGTGCCCTGATCGAATGCCGTGCCTACATCAAGACGCGGCTCGCCTGCGACACACAAGGACGTCGGCCATGACCGCTGCACACACTGCCGATGCGTTGTTCGAGCAAGCTTCAGGCTGGTATTTCCGCCTGCAGGCCGAGGACGTGACCCCGGCCGAAATGGAGGCCTTTGCCGCCTGGCTCGGACAGGGCCAGGCCCAGGACGATGCGTGGCAGGAAGTCCAGGCGATGCTGGGCGGCTTGCGCGAACCGGCGCGGGTCATCCGTCGCGCCGAACAGGCGGCCTGGCGCAAACCCGCCCGGCGCTGGGCCTATGCCGCCGCGGTATTGCTGGCGGTGGGGCTGACCGTGCAGAACACCCCTTGGCTGGACCGCCTGCGGGCCGATTACGCCACTCGCACCGGCGAATCGCGCACCGTCGAGTTGGCGGACGGCTCTCAGTTGCAACTCAACACCGACAGCGCGGTGCAAGTGCGCATGAGCGGCGGTGAGCGCCAAGTACGCTTGCTGCGCGGTGAAGGGTTTTTCAGCGTGACCAAAGACCCGGCGCGGCCTTTCGTGGTGCAGTCCGGCGATGGCTGGGTGAAGGTGGTGGGCACCCAGTTCAGCGTGGCCCGGCGTGATGCGCAGACACGGGTACAGGTGGCGCAAGGCAAGGTGCAGGTCAGTGCGGGCAAGGGGGCGCCGGTTTATCTGGAGCCGGGGCGGGCCGTGGAGTATCAGGGCCAGCAGCTCAATGACGCCCATGGTTTCGACCCGGCCAGTGGCTTCGCCTGGCGCCAGCGGCAACTGGTATTTCGTCAGCAACCGTTGGCGGACGTGGTCAGCGAGTTGAACCGCTACTGGCCCGGCAAGACCCTGGTGCTGGGGGACGCGCTGCGTAATCGCGTGGTGTCCGGGGTGTTCGAGATCGACAAACCCGACGCCGTGATCAAGGCACTGGAATACACCCTCAACCTGCACGCCGAGCACTACACCCCGTATTTGCTGGTGCTGCGCGAAGGCAAAGCGTCCTAGCCGGCACTTTTTTTCAAAAACTTTCAGGGTTTCTCCGCAAGGCATCGTCCTTGATCACTGAGGCGCAAATAGTAAGCACTCTCAAGTAGTGCGGCGCCGATCACTGACTTTTTGCACCGGGGAGCACCATCCATGGCACACCGACACGCCGCACGGCCCTTGCTGGCACTGGCCATTTCCTTGGCCTGCGGCACTGCACCGCTGTACTTGCAGGCCGCCGAGACCACCCAGGCCCAGACCTATCGTTTTGATATTCCGGGGCAAAGCCTGGACGGTGCGCTGGCGGCGTTTTCGGCAGTGACGCGGGTTCAGGTGCTGGTTTCCGGGGAATTGACCCAAGGGGTGGTGTCGCCGGGCGTCAAGGGCAACCTGGGGCAACGCGAAGCCCTGGGCCAATTGTTGGGCGGCACAGGGTTGAGCGCAGCGTTTATCAACGCGGATACGGTCACCCTGGAAAAGCGCTTGGGCACAGGCACCGCCCTTGAAGTCGGCGCCACCACCATCAGCGCCGAACGCCTTGGGGTCACCACCGAAGGTACGGGTTCCTACACCACAGGCGCCGTAACCCTGGGCAAGGGCGAGCAGAAGCTCAAGGACATTCCGCAGTCGGTCAGCGTCATGACCCGCAAGCAAATGGATGACCAGAACACCACCAAACTGTCCGAAGTGGTTAAGCGCACGCCTGGCCTGACGGCGACCAAATCTCCTGGCCCTGGCATGTTCATCTTCTCCCGTGGCTTCGAAGTCGGCACGCTGCAATACGACGGTGTGGGCATTGCGCGCAACACCTACACGCTGGGCAGCTACCTCACCGAAAACATGGCGATCTACGACCGCGTCGAAACCCTGCGCGGCCCGGCTGCCCTGTTGCAAGGCGCCAACAGCCCTGGCGGTACCATGAACCTGGTGCGCAAACGCGGCCAGCAGGCGCCCACGGTAACCGTCACCGCCAAGGCCGGCTCCTGGGACCATTACGGCACTCAAGTGGACGCGGGTGGCCCGCTCAATCCTGAAGGCACGCTGCGGGGGCGGTTTGTGGCGGATTACGACACGACCAACTCCTTTGTCGATTATGTCGGCGGCTGGAATCAGACGGTCTATGGGGCAGTGGACTACGATTTCACGCCCGACACTACCGTCGGTGTCGGCATCAGCAACCAGAAAGGCCACTCACGCCCCAACTTCATGTCGTTGCCCCGCTACGCCAATGGCAGTGATATCGGCCTGCCGCGTTCGACCTTTGTCGGTGCCAGTTGGAACCGCGCCGTCAACAACCAGACCCAGGTGTTCGCCGACCTGGAGCATCGTTTCAACGATGACTGGAAAGTGAAGGCTGCGCTGGTGGCCATGGACGAGCATAACGACGCAACCTACCAGGCGACGTGGGATACCGTTCCCAACCCTGGCGACACGGGCAATGTGCGCTACATCGACTGGGTCACCGACTTCAATACCAAAAGCCGCGGTGCGGATGTGTATGTCAACGGCAAGTTCGATGGGCTGGGCTTCCAACAGGAAGTGGTGCTGGGCGCCAACTATTCCAAACTCACTACCGACGACCAGTGGGCACGCGCGGCAACGAATGGCGCGGATATTTTCAACATCGACCACAACCGTGTGCAACGCGACAAATACCAGCTGTTCCAGGCGGGTAACGCCTCCAAGAGCTGGTATGACATTCGCCAGAAAGGCCTCTATGGCACCTGGCGCGTCAAGGTGCTGGACCCCCTGACCCTGATCCTCGGCGCACGCACCAGTTGGTATGAGTATTCGTATATCGGCCAGAGCGGTCGCCAGGGTGTGTACAGCGCGCCGGAAGAAAGCACTACGCAAACCTCTGGCAAGGTCACGCCGTATGCCGGCCTGGTATACGCCCTGAACGATGAGTGGTCGGCCTATGCCAGCTACGCCGATGCATTCGAACCGCAAACCAACCTGACCACCTCCGGTTCATTGCTCAAGCCCATTGAGGGCAAGAACTATGAGCTGGGCATCAAGGGAGAACTGGCCGATGGCCGACTCAACACCTCGTTTGCGATCTTTCGCTACGACCAGGAAAACCGTGGCGTTCAGGACCTGCAAGGGCCGATGAACTGCAATGGCTGGTACTGCTCGGTGGCCTCGGGCAAAGTCCGCAGCCAGGGTTTTGAAGCGACCTTGGGCGGTGAAGTGCTGCCTGGCCTGCAACTGGCCTCCAGCTACACCTACAACACCACCCAATTCCTCAAGGACGACACTTACGAAGGCAAGGTTTTCAGCACCTGGACGCCCAAGCACTTGCTCAAGGTCTGGGGTGATTACCAGTTGCCGGGGGATTGGCAGAAGTTCAGCGTCGGTGCCGGTGTGACGGCGCAAAGCAGCACTGTTGCCTATGACCGCACCTTCAGTGTGCCGGGCAATGCGTTATGGGATTCGCGGGTGGCCTACAAGATCAACCAGGAATTCACCGTTGCGGCGAACCTGAACAATATGTTCGACAAGAAGTACTACATCCCGGCGTACAACGCGAACTGGGGCAGCAACTACTACGGTGATCCGCGCAATGTGATGTTCACCATGACCTACACCCCGCAGTTTTAAGCCCTACATATAACCCCTGTGGGAGCGGGCTTGCTCGCGAATGCGGGACATCAGTCATGCATGTGTTGACTGACACTCCGCCTTCGCGAGCAAGCCCGCTCCCACAGTATGATCTCCAGTGTCCTGGAGGGGGTTGGCCAGGCAAAAAAATGCCCCGCACCTGGCGGGGCATTTTCTAGGGGCGCAGCTTACAGACCGTCAAGCATCGCCTTGTTACGCACAGCACCCTTGTCGGCACTGGTGGCCAGCAGGGCGTAAGCCTTCAGCGCGGTGGTGACTTTGCGCGGGCGCTTCTCCACCGGCTTCCAGCCTTTCTTGTCCTGCTCGACCCGGCGCGCGGCCAGTGCTTCATCGCTGATCAACAGGTTGATCGAACGGTTCGGAATGTCGATCAGTACCTTGTCGCCATCCTGCACCAGGCCAATCGCGCCACCGGCTGCGGCTTCTGGCGAAGCGTGGCCGATGGACAGGCCCGAAGTGCCGCCAGAGAAACGGCCGTCGGTGAGCAAGGCGCAGGCTTTGCCCAGGCCCTTGGATTTCAGGTAGGACGTCGGGTACAGCATCTCCTGCATACCTGGGCCGCCTTTGGGGCCTTCGTAGCGGATGATCACAATGTCGCCTTCTTTTACTTCGTCGGCGAGGATGCCGCGCACGGCGCTGTCCTGGCTTTCGAAGATCTTGGCGTTGCCTTCGAACACATGGATGGACTCATCCACGCCGGCGGTTTTCACCACACAGCCGTCCAGGGCGATGTTGCCGTACAGCACGGCCAGGCCGCCTTCTTTGGAGTAGGCGTGCTCGACACTGCGGATGCAGCCGTTTTCACGGTCGTCGTCCAGGGTGTCCCAACGGGTCGACTGGCTGAACGCGGTTTGCGTCGGGATGCCGGCCGGACCTGCCTTGAAAAAGGTGTGCACGGCTTCGTCGTCCGTCTGGGTGATGTCCCACTTGGCGATGCCTTCGGCAATGGACGTGCTGTGCACGGTCGGCAGGTCGGTGTGCAGCAGGCCGCCACGGGCCAGCGAACCGAGGATCGAGAAGATCCCGCCGGCGCGGTGCACGTCTTCCATGTGGTACTTCTGGATGTTCGGCGCGACCTTGCACAGTTGCGGCACGTGACGGGACAGGCGGTCGATGTCGCGCAGGTCGAAATCGATCTCGGCTTCCTGGGCCGCGGCCAGCAGGTGCAGGATGGTGTTGGTGGAACCGCCCATGGCGATGTCCAGGGTCATGGCGTTTTCGAACGCCTTGAAGTTGGCGATGTTGCGCGGCAACACCGACTCATCGTTCTCGCCGTAGTAGCGCTTGCACAGCTCGACGATGGTGCGGCCGGCCTGCAGGAACAGCTGCTCACGGTCGCTGTGGGTGGCCAGGGTGGAGCCGTTGCCCGGCAAGGCCAGGCCCAGGGCTTCCACCAGGCAGTTCATCGAGTTGGCGGTGAACATGCCGGAGCACGAACCGCAGGTCGGGCAGGCGCTGCGCTCGTATTCCGCGACCTTCTCGTCAGAAGCGCTGGAATCGGCGGCGATGACCATGGCGTCGACCAGGTCCAGGCCGTGGGAGGCGAGCTTGGTCTTGCCGGCTTCCATCGGGCCGCCGGAGACGAAGATCACCGGGATGTTCAGGCGCAGGGCGGCCATCAGCATGCCGGGGGTGATCTTGTCGCAGTTGGAGATGCACACAATGGCGTCGGCGCAGTGGGCGTTGACCATGTATTCCACGGAGTCGGCAATGATCTCGCGGCTCGGCAGGGAATACAGCATGCCGTCATGGCCCATGGCGATGCCGTCATCCACGGCGATGGTGTTGAATTCTTTCGCTACACCGCCGGCGCGTTCAATCTCGCGGGCGACCAGTTGGCCCAGGTCTTTGAGGTGGACGTGGCCCGGTACGAACTGGGTGAACGAGTTGGCAATCGCGATGATCGGCTTTTTGAAGTCGTCATCTTTCATCCCCGTGGCACGCCACAGTGCGCGCGCGCCGGCCATGTTGCGGCCGTGGGTGGATGTTTTCGAGCGGTAATCTGGCATGGAGCACTCCGGGCGGCTAATCACTTACTAATCAGGTGCAAAGGGGAGTGAGCTTCTATTGACGTCTGGAACACTCAGAAAATGGCCGTGTGTCCAAAAGTTGCCACTCGCGTCGCGGGATCGCCGCTTGCTTGGGCCTCGAGCTCATAAACCCGCCGGGGGATGACTGGCGATGAATAGCGTCGATTCTACACCGCTGGCGGCGGGAGGGAATGGCCGCCAGTGTGAAGTTAGCGCTTACGAGACGTGCGCCGGCCTTTGCACCAGGGCATTGAGGCCCATACCGATTGCGCTCAGGATCAGGAAGGTCATTGGCAGTACGGTCATGACCTGCATGCCGGCCTGGCTGACCAGCCCGCTGATCAAGCCGCCGCTGACGAAAATGATCACGTTGCCGGCCGAGGCTGACGTCCCGGCGCTGTGTGGAAACAGCCCCATGGCCCGGGATGTGGCTATCGGCCGGGTGATGGTGGTGCCGGCGGTGCACAGGATCATCGGCAGCATCACCGTTATCACGCTCAGGCCCCACACGTTATGAAGCACCAGCATCAGCACGCCCGCCAACGCGATCAGCCGTAGGCCGGTGACGATTTGAGTGTGGCCTTCCATTCGTCGGTTCATCCAGCCCGCGCCCATGCCACCCAGCACATACGCCGCACCATAGAGCAGCAGCGCCAGGGAGAATTGGTAAGGCGTGAGGGCCAGTTGTTCCATCAGGATGATCGGCGACACCACGATAAAGGCGAAGTGGCAGGTGAAGGCCAGCGCCGAGATCAGCCAGTAGCCGACAAAACGCCGGTCGGACAACACCTGACGATAGGCTTTCAGAATGGGAATGCGGACTGATGGCGCGGTGCTTGGGCTTTCCAGCAGTAACCAGGCCTTGAAGACCAATACCAGGCCAATGACTCCAAACACCTGGAAACTGCCGCGCCAGTCCAGCCAGGTTTGCAGCCAACTGCCGAACAAGGGCGAGACTGAAATGCAGATCCCGCCCGCAGTGACAATCGCGATCCGCAGCCGCTCCTGCTCCTTGCCCACAAACAGATCCTGAACCAGCGCCTGTGACAGCACAAAGCTGCCGCACCCGACTGCCTGCACCACCCTGAACAACAGAAACGTAGTGAAGTCGTCTGCTATCGCGCAGCCTGCTGAGCCTATGACGGCAACGGTCATGCCGATCATCAGCAGCCGTTTACGCCCCAGGTTGTCGGACAGTGGGCCGACCAGCAGCAGCGACAAGGAAAGACCGATGGAAAACAGGCTGACGGAGAGCGCGATGTCGGCCACCGACGTGCCGAAGTGTGTCGCCATGGACGGGAATGAGGGGAGGATTACATCGAGTGGGAACACGCCGAGGACCGTCATCGTCATCAGCAGAAAGATGGCGGCAGTCTTGCGGGCGGGGGTGGAGAGGGTGGTCATCGGGTCAAAACTCAGTCCTTGAGCGAGGACGCAGAATTGATTTGATGAGGGGGAAAGTCAATGCTCAGAAGCTTAGGAACTAGCTATGACACAACACAAAACAATGTGGGAGCTGCGGTGCGACGATTCGACTTGCCTGCGATAGCGATTTAACAGGTTAAAAATCTGTACCTGATACACCGCCATCGCGGGCAAGTCGAATCGTCGCACCGCCGCTCCCACATTTTGATTCGCGCTAGGGTTTAGCTGTTAGGCAACAACCGGCACGTGATGCTCTTGATGTAGCGCGTCTCGGCAATCGCCGGGTGCACCGGATGGTCCGGGCCCTGGCCGCCGCGTTCGAGCATCTGGATATTGCGGTCCAGGTGGCGGGCGCTGGTCAGCAGGATGTTTTGCAGGTCGTCTTCCGGCAAGTGCATGGAGCACGAGGCGCTGACCAGGATGCCGTCCTTGCTGAGCAGGCGCATGGCTTGCTCGTTCAGGCGGCGGTAGGCGCCTTCACCGTTCTTCATGTCTTTCTTGCGTTTGATGAAGGCCGGTGGGTCGGCGACGATCACGTCGAAGCGCTCTTCACTGGCTTTCAGCTCTTTCAGGGCTTCGAACACGTCGCCTTCGATGCAGGTCATCTTCTCGGCAAAGCCGTTCAGCGCGGCATTGCGCTCCACGCCGTCGAGGGCGAAGGCGGAGGCGTCGACGCAGAACACTTCGCTGGCGCCGAAGGCCGCAGCTTGCACGCCCCAACCGCCGATGTAGCTGTACAGGTCGAGTACGCGCTTGCCTTTGGCATACGGGGCCAGGCGTGCGCGGTTCATGCGGTGGTCGTAGAACCACCCGGTCTTCTGGCCCTGGATCACCGGGGCTTCGAATTTCACGCCGTTTTCTTCCAGCGCCACCCACTCCGGCACCAGGCCAAACACGGTCTCGACGTAGCGGTTGAGGCCTTCGGCGTCGCGCGCGGCGGAGTCGTTCTTGAACAGGATGCCGCTTGGCTTGAGCACTTGGGTCAGTGCAGCGATCACGTCTTCTTTATGCGCTTCCATGGTCGCCGAGGCGATCTGCACCACCAGGATGTCGCCGAAACGGTCGACCACCAGGCCTGGCAACAGGTCGGAATCGCCGTACACCAGGCGGTAGAACGGCTTGTCGAACAGGCGGTCACGCAGCGACAGGGCGACGTTCAGGCGGTGCACCAGCAGCGACTTGTCCAAAGGCAACTTGATGTCGCGCGACAGCAGGCGGGCGCAGATCAGGTTGTTCGGGCTCATGGCCACGATGCCCAGGGTCTTGCCGCCGGCCGCTTCCAGGATAGCCTGGTCGCCTGCCTGGAAGCCGTGGAGTGGGGTGGCGGCCACATCGATTTCGTTGCTGTAGACCCACAGGTGGCCGTTGCGCAAACGACGATCGGCGTTGGCTTTGAGACGCAGGCTTGGCAGGGACATGACGTCGCTCCGGAAAAAAGAGCGGGAGTATACCTGTTGCGGCGCTGTTCATGTGGGAGCTGGCTTGCCTGCGATGCGGACGGCGCGGTGTATCTGACGTACGGCGGTGAGGCCATCGCAGGCAAGCCAGCTCCCACATTTGATTGGGTTTGCATTCAGGTTATTGAGGTGTCAGTCAGGTTCCCATAGAGGTTAGAATCCCCGCCTAGCCCAGAGTAAGTACTTATGTCCCAAGAGCTTTCCGCCGAACAGATCCAACAGGCCCTGCAAGGCATCAGCGTGCCGCCCCAACCGCAAATCATGGTGGATTTGCAGATGGAGCAGTACATGCCCGATCCGGACCTGGAAGTGATTGCACGGTTGATCTCCCAGGACCCAGGCTTGTCCGGCGCACTGCTGAAAATCGTCAACTCGTCGTATTTCGGCCTGAGCAACAAGATCGCCTCGATCCAGCGCGCAGTGAACCTGCTGGGCAGCCGCTCGATCATCAACTTGATCAACGCGCTGTCGATCAGAGGCGAGATGAGCGACGACACCATCGTCACCCTCAACCGTTTCTGGGACACCGCCCAGGACGTGGCCATGACCTGCCTCACCCTGGCCAAGCGCACCGGCGCCCAGGCGGTGGACGAAGCCTACGCCCTGGGCCTGTTCCACGATTGTGGCGTGCCGCTGATGCTCAAGCGCTTCCCCAATTACATGACCGTGCTGGAAGAGGCCTACGCCAACGCCGGCCCTGATTGCCGCGTGGTCGACACCGAGAACAACGCGTTCAACACCAACCACGCGGTGGTGGGCTACTACACCGCCAAATCCTGGCGCCTGCCCCAGCATGTGACCGACGCCATCGCCAACCACCACAACGCCCTGGCGATCTTCAGCGATGAGTCCTCGCGCAACTCCCAACTGAAAAACCTGCTGGCGATCCTCAAGATGGCCGAGCACATCGGCTCGTCCTACCGCGTGCTGGGCAACCAGTCGGTGGACCATGAATGGAATGCCATCGGCCACCTGGTGCTCGACTACGTGGGGCTGTCGGACTACGACTTCGAAAGCATGAAGCTGTCGATCCGCGAGCTGGGCGCCCACTAAACCGTTCTTCACGAGGTACGCATGCCCGAGTTACCAGAAGTCGAAACCACCCGGCGCGGCATCGCACCGCACCTGGAAGGCCAGCGGGTCAGCCGCGTGGTGGTGCGTGAGCGCCGGTTGCGCTGGCCGATCCCGGAAGACCTCGATGTGCGCCTGTCTGGGCAGCGCATCGTGCTGGTGGAGCGACGGGCCAAGTACCTGCTGATCAACGCCGAAGTGGGCACTTTGATCAGCCACTTGGGCATGTCGGGCAACCTGCGGCTGGTGGAAGTGGGAATGCCGGCGGCCAAGCATGAGCATGTGGACATCGAACTGGAGTCGGGCCTGGCCCTGCGCTACACCGACCCTCGGCGTTTTGGCGCGATGCTGTGGAGCCAGGACCCGCACAACCATGAGCTGCTGATTCGCCTGGGGCCGGAGCCGTTGACCGACCTGTTTGACGGTGATCGCCTGTTCCAGCTGTCCCGTGGGCGTTCGATGGCGGTGAAGCCGTTCATCATGGACAACGCGGTGGTGGTGGGTGTGGGCAATATCTATGCGACCGAAGCGCTGTTCGCGGCGGGCATTGATCCACGTCGCGAGGCAGGCGGCATTTCGCGGGCGCGGTATTTGAAGCTGGCGATCGAGATCAAGCGGGTACTGGCGGCTGCCATCGAGCGCGGCGGCACGACGTTGCGCGATTTTATCGGTGGGGACGGGCAGCCGGGGTATTTCCAGCAGGAGCTGTTCGTCTACGGCCGAGGCGGCGAGGCGTGCAAGGTGTGCGGGACGGAACTGCGCAATGTGGTGCTGGGGCAGCGGGCGAGTGTGTTTTGCCCTAAGTGTCAGCGCTGATTCTGTGTGATGGCTGAAGCCGCCTTCGCGAGCAAGCCCGCTCCCACAGTTAACCGGGTTCCAACATGAGAATGCGGTCGAATGTGGGAGCGGGCTTGCTCGCGAAGAGGCCCTGGCAGGCGCTGTTGAGCCTCACGCCTTACCGGTAATCAACCGATACTTGGCCATCAACTGCTCTTCCGTCTCCGGATGGGCTTCATCCAATGGAATGCAATCCACCGGGCACACCTGCTGGCACTGGGGTTCGTCGTAGTGGCCGACACACTGGGTGCACAGGTTCGGGTCGATCACGTAGATCTCTTCGCCTTGGGAAATCGCAGCGTTCGGGCACTCGGGTTCGCAGACGTCGCAATTGATGCAATCGTCGGTGATGATCAGGGACATGGAAACTCCTGCCAGGGCCGTCAGCCAAGGCATCTGAAAAACTAATGCGCGCAATTGTGCCGCATTGGCGCCCGCAGTGCGAGCCTGTGGCAAGCACTACTACCTGTGGCGAGGGAGCTTGCTCCCGCTGGACTGCGCAGCAGTCCCAATCTTTTCAAGCAGAGCGGGGCCGCTTCGCGCCCCAGCGGGAGCAAGCTCCCTCGCCACAGAGAGCCTTACTTCTTGAAGCGCAGGGTCAGCGCATCGGCCACGGCGGGGTGGACGAACTTGGTGATATCACCGCCCAACGCCGCGATTTCACGGACCAACGTCGAGGAAATGAACGAATAACGTTCCGACGGCGTGAGGAACAGGCTTTCCACGTCCGGCGCCAGTTGGCGGTTCATGTTGGCCAGCTGGAATTCGTATTCGAAGTCCGACACCGCACGCAGGCCACGCAGGAACACATTGGCGTTCTGCTCTTTGGCGAAATGCGCCAGCAAGGTGGAAAAGCCCACCACTTCCACGTTGGGCAGGTGCTTGGTGACCTCACGCGCCAGCTCCACGCGCTGTTCCAGGGGAAACAGCGGGTTTTTCTTGGGGCTGGCCGCGACCGCGATGATCACATGGTCGAACAGGCGAGAGGCACGTTCGACCAGATCGCCATGGCCTTTGGTAATCGGGTCGAAGGTACCTGGGTACAACACTCGGTTCATCGCGTCGTCCTGGCGGAGTCCGTTGGGGAACCGGATGGTATCGCAGCCATCCCGGTCGGCCAAGTCAACTTATGTAGAAGAAAGCCCGATAGACCGTGTTTTTTCACGCCGTTTTCAGACGTTCGGCCAATGCTGTCGCCAGTTGGGCGGTCAATCCATATACCGACAATTGGGGGTTGGCCCCAATGCTGGTGGGGAACAGCGAGCCGTCATGGATCGACAGGTTGCGCAGTTGGTGATGCCGACCCAGGCTGTCGGTCACGGCATTTTTAGGGTCTTCGCCCATCGCACAGCCGCCCATCACGTGAGCACTGCCCAGGGTTGTGCGGTGCAATTCAAGGTTCAACCCGTCAATCACACTGCGTGCCTCGGCCAAGGTCGTCACGTAACGCGCGTCGTGGTGCAACGGTTTGACCGACTTGGCACCGGCCGCGAACTGGATCTCGGCCATGCTGTGGAAAGCCCGGCGCAGGCCGTCCCAGGCGTAGGGCGAGACCTGATAGTCGAGCACGGGCGTGCCGTCGCCGCGCAAATCCACCGTGCCGCCCTGGCTGTCGGGGTGGAAGCCGTCGCGCAGCAGCGCCAGCATCGCGTGGGTGTGGGGCAGTTGGCTCATCTCCAGGGCATTCTGCCCGCCGTAGCCGCCGAACAAGGTGCTGGCCAGTCCTGGATGTAAGGGTGGAGCTTCCAGCTTGTAGGACATTTTGCCGGTGGTGCCGTCCTGCCATTGGAAATGGTCGGAGTAAATGGACTGTGGCGCGCCGTAGAACGGGTTGATCACCTCGTCGAACAGCCCCGCAGAGAAATTCACCAGGTGCAGGAAGGTGCGCTTGCCGAGCCGCGAATGCGGGTCGGGGGCGTCCGAGCGCATCAGCAATGCCGGGCTGTTGATACCGCCACCGGACAGCACGTAATGCCTGGCCTTCACCGTGATCTTGCGCCCGGTGGGCGCCACGCAGCGCTCATCCATGGCAACGCATTCCAGGCTGCTGATGCTGTCGCCGCTGTACTTGAGGCGTTCGGCCCGGGCCAGGTACAGCAGCTCACCGCCTTTTTCCAGGGTGGATGGGATGGTGGTCACCAACATCGATTGCTTGGCGTTGACCGGACAGCCCATGCCGCAGTAACCCAGGTTGAAGCAGCCGCGCACATTGCGCGGGATCACGTGCCAGCTGTAGCCGAGCTGTTCGCAGCCTTTGCGGATCACATCATTGTTGGCGTTCGGCGGGATGGCCCAGGGCGCAATGCCCAGGCGCTGCTCCATTTTTTCGAACCAGGGCGCCATCTCGGCACTGCTGTGGCCTTTGACCGCGTATTCACTGGCCCAGTGGGCGAGGGTGGCGTCCGGGGTGCGAAAGCTCGAGGTCCAGTTGATCAAGGTGGTGCCGCCGACGGCCCGGCCTTGCAGGATGGTGATCGCGCCATCCTTGCTCATGCGGCCGATGCCTTCCTGGTACAGGCTGGCGTAGGCCTCGTCCTCAAGCAGCTTGAAGTCGCTGCTGGTCTTGAGCGGGCCTTCTTCGATCAGCAACACTTTGTAGCCGGCAGCGCTGAGGATCTCGGCGGTGGTGCCGCCACCGGCGCCGCTGCCGATGATGGCCACGTCGGCTTCCAAGGTCAGGTCGCTTTCAAGGGCGGCGCCATTGTGGGTTTTCCAGCCACGGGCCAGGCCCTCGCGGAACAGATCGGGTACGGGCATAAACATGCACTCTTATTGTTGTAGTGAACCTTTGTAGGAGCCGGCTTGCCGGCGATCCGGTCGATGCGGTGCGTCAGGCGCACCGCTATCGCGGGCAAGCCGGCTCCTACGGGGGGTGTCAGATCTTCGGCGGGCCGGGGTAGCCGCAATGGGCCCAGGACGCCGGTCGGAAATACCAGGCCATGATCACCAGCTTGAGCAACGAGCCCTGGCCCATGCGCAGCAGGTTCAGGTAGCTGTTTTCCCAGCGGTGCAGGAAATTGCGGATCTGTTCGGCACTGGCGTTTTCCCAGCTGCCCCAGATGCCGGTCAGCGGACCACGGGTGATGCCCATGCCCAGCACGTCGAACAGTTGCTGGGTGAGCTTGAACATCTCCGGCGACAGGTGCTGCAGGCTGTAATCAAGCTTTTTCAGGGTGTCTTCGATACCAGCGAGCACTTGCTCGGCGCTGGCGGCACCTTCCAGCAGCACCGGAATGACCGCCCGCAGGAACGGCAGGTCACTGCTGCGCAACATGGCAAAGCCGCTGGCCGGGGTGCTGCTGGAGCAGCCGCTGAGGCTGGCACCCAGCCCGGCCGTGGCCAGGAAGGCGCTGGCGCACAGGCCGATTTTCAGGACGCCGCGCCGCGACAGCGCGGGGGTTTCAGTCAGGCTTGGGTTCATTGTTATTGTTATCCCGAAGGTGGTGGTTTCAGCGCACGAACAGTTTCTGGATCAACTTCTGGATCGATTTGCCATACGGCGGGTAGATCAGCTTCGCCGCGTTCAAGCGCTGTTTCACCAGCACACCCTTGGCCTTGCTGAACGTGAGGAAGCCCTCATGGCCGTGGTAATGGCCCATGCCGGAAGGGCCGATGCCGCCAAACGGCATGTCGTCCTGGGCCACATGCAGCAGGGTGTCGTTCAGGCACACGCCGCCGGAGTGGGTTTCGTGGAGCACGCGGTTTTGCTCGGCTTTGTTGTAGCCGAAGTAATACAGGGCCAGTGGGCGAGGGCGCCCATTGATGTAGGCAAATGCCTGGTCGAGGCCGCGATACGGCACGATCGGTAGCACCGGACCGAAGATTTCATCCTGCATCACCGTCATCTCGTCGCTGACATTCAGTAGCAGGCTGTGAGCCATGCGCCGGGCCTGGCCTTGGTCATAAAGAGGGATGAGGGTCGCGCCCTTGTCGGTGGCGTCCTTGACGTAGGCATTGAGCCGAGCCAGTTGCCGTTCGTTGATGATGGCGGTGTAGTCCGGGTTGTCAGCCAGCGTCGGATAAAACCCGCGAATGGCCTGGGTGTAGGCCTCGACGAAGCCGTCTACCCGATCCTCTGGAACCAGCACGTAGTCGGGGGCCACACAGGTTTGCCCGGCGTTCAGGGCTTTGCCGAAGGCAATACGTTCGGCGGCATCTTTTAGCGGTACATCGGCGGACACGATGGCAGGGGACTTGCCGCCCAGCTCCAGAGTGACCGGGGTCAGGTGTTCGGCGGCAGCGCGCATCACGTGTTTGCCGATGCTGGTAGCGCCGGTGAACAGCAGGTGATCGAAGGGCAGCTTGGAAAACGCCATGCCGACCTCGGCTTCACCCAGCACCACGCACACCAGGTCCTCGGGGAATATTTTCGCCAATAAAGCCTTGAGCAATTCGCCGGTGGCAGGGGTGGACTCACTAAGCTTGAGCATCACCCGGTTGCCGGCGGCCAACGCGCCCACCAGCGGCCCGATGGCCAGGTACAGCGGGTAGTTCCAGGGCACGATCACCCCAACCACCCCCAGTGGCTGATAAATGACTTTGGCTGACGCCGGTTGAAAGGCAATGCCCACGGCGCGGCGGGAAGGTTTCATCCAGCGCTTGAGGTGTTTGCTGGCGTAGTGAATGCCATGCAGGCTCGGCATCAGCTCGGCGAACAGGGTCTCGTCGGCGCTGCGATGGCTGAAGTCCTGGCTGATCGCGTTGATCAGTGCCTGGCGCTCATCACTGAGCAGGTCGCGCAGGGCCTTGAGCCATTGCTGGCGTTGCGCGGCGGGCGGCATCGGGTTGGCCGCGTAGGCACGACGTTGGGCGTCGAACAGGTCCTGGAGTTGATCCAGCGCCTGGGAATCTTGCAGGTAGGCAACGTTGGCAGACATGGCACAGTTCCCGATTGTTATTTGAATGGTTCATTTATTAGAGTCATTGCTCTAAATTGTCAAATAACATTGCAGCAACATGTGGATTTATCCTGGCAAGGATAGGCCGTAAGATGCCCCTTCACGTGTACAGAAGCTGATTCCCTATGGCACCACGAGTAAAGACCAGCGAGCGCATTGTGCAAACCAGCCTGGAGCTTTTTAACCAGCAGGGCGAGCGCAGTGTCAGCACCAACCACATCGCCGCCCATATGGAAATTTCCCCGGGCAACCTGTACTACCACTTCCCCAACAAGCAGGCGATCATCGCCGTGCTGTTTCGTGAATACGAAGCCTTGGTGGACAGCTTCCTGCGCCCGCCCCAGGGCCGTGCCGTCACCGTCGAAGACAAGCGTTTCTACCTGCAAGCCGTATTGGCCGGCATGTGGCGCTACCGTTTCCTGCACCGTGATCTCGAACACCTGCTGGAGAGCGACCCGGAACTGGCCACCGGCTACCGGCGTTTTTCCCAGCGCTGCCTGACCCAAGGCGGTGCTATCTATCAAGGGTTTGTCGACGCGGGCATCCTCAATATGGACCCGGTGCAAACCGAGGCCTTGACCCTCAATGCCTGGATCATCCTCACCTCCTGGGTGCGTTTCTTGTGCACCACCAACGAAAATTCCACCCAGTTGAGCGCTGAGGCGATCAAGCGCGGGGTGTATCAGGTGCTGGTATTGGAAGCAGGTTTCGTCACGCCCCAGGCGAAAGAGGCGGTGGATGCGCTGTTCAAAGAGTTTTACGTGCCGTTGAACCAGGCACTGGAAGAAGTGAAGTAGGACCTTTCCCGAATCTGTTCACAGGAGTCCGTCATGCCGCTTGCCCAATTGATCAGCCCCCAGCAACTGGCCGAGCGCCAGAAGGCCGGCGGATTGGTGATCCTCGACTGCCGCTTTGCCCTGGAAGACCCGGACTACGGGCTGTGCAGCTATGCCGAAGGGCATATCGACGGCGCGCAGTATGCTGACTTGGAGCGCCACCTGAGTGGCCCGGTGACCAAGGGGGTGACCGGTCGTCACCCGCTGCCGGGGGCTGATGCCCTGGTGCGTCAGTTGCGGGCCTGGGGCATCAGCGCCGACACCGACATCGTGCTGTATGACGACGGCCCCGGCGCCTATGCCGCCCGCGCCTGGTGGTTACTGGCCTGGCTGGGCAAGCGCGACGGCGTGTTTGTGCTGGACGGTGGCCTCAAGGCCTGGCACAGCGCTGGGTTTCCCCTGAGCCTGGATGCGCCGGTGGTCGAGCCCGGTACATTTGCCGGCACGCCTGATTCTCGCCTGGTGCTGGATGCCGAACACCTGCAAAAGCGCCTGGGCCAACCGGGCCTGACCCTGATCGATGCCCGTGCCCAGGCGCGGTTTCGTGGTGATGTGGAACCGATCGACCCGGTCGCCGGGCATATTCCGGGCGCGCAGTGTGCGGCGTTCACTGAAAACCTGGGCAGCGATGGGCGTTTCCTGCCGGCTGAACAACTCAAGCAGCGCTTTGCCGCGCAACTGCAGGGGCGCTCGCCGGATGAGCTGGTGGCCTATTGCGGATCGGGCGTCACGGCTTGCCACAACCTGTTCGCCCTGAGCCTGGCGGGTTACCCGTTGGGCAAGTTGTATGCGGGGTCATGGAGCGAGTGGATTACCGACCCGCAGCGTGAAATTGCTACGGGTGACTAAATCGACGGAGGTGTAAACCCGATCAACTGTGGGAGCTGGCTTGTCTGCGATGACGGCGTGTCAGCAATCTTATTATTGGCTGGCACACCGCTATCGCAGGCAAGCCAGCTCCCACATGTTTTAACCGTGTTGCGTCAGTAGCCAGGCAGGAATACGGCGTTCCAGGTAATAACCGGGGCGTTTGAGCGAACCGTCGACAAACCCCACATGCCCACCCTTGGCCAGCAGCTCAAACTCGGTGCACGCCGACAATTCGCTCGCCTCGGGCAAGCTGTGGGCAAACACGAACGGGTCATCTGCTGCCTGGATAATCAGGGTCGGCGTACGAATCGCCCCCAGGTAATAACGGCTTGACGCGCGGCGGTAATAGTCCTCGGCACTCAGGAAACCGTGCAGCGGCGCGGTGACCCGGCCATCGAAATCCCAGAACGTGCGCATCTTCTCCAGTGAGCCAAGGGCCTCCAGGGCCTTGAGCCCGTCCGCCCGGCCATCCTGCTGAAAGCGGCTCTGCTTGACGCGGATGTACGCCAGCATTTCGCGCATGAAGTGCTTCTGGTACACCCGCGAAAAGCCCAGCCCGATGCGATCGGCGCACTGGTCCAGGCGAAACGGCACCGACACCGCCGCCGCGCCTTGCAACCCGGACGCTTCGCCCGTCTCCCCCAGATGCTTGAGCAGCACGTTGCCGCCCAGGGAATAGCCGACGGCATACAACGGCGCCAATGGCCGCTTGGCGCGCAGATGGGCAATCGCAGCGGCCAGGTCTTCGCTGGCGCCCGAGTGATAGCTGCGCGCCAACAGGTTGGGCTCACCCGAGCAACCGCGCCAGTTCAACGCGGCACTGGCCCAGCCTTGAGTGGCCAAGGCTTTTTGCAGCCCGGCCACGTAGGGCGAATTGGCCGAGCCGGTCAGACCGTGCAACACCAGCACCAACGGCGCTTGCGCGTCGTGGGGGCCGTGCCAGTCGAGGTCGAGGAAGTCGCCGTCGTCCAGCCACAGGCGTTCGCGCAGGCGTTCAATGTGGGTGGTGGGGCGCCACAACGGTCCCCACAAGGTTTGCAGGTGAGGGTTGCCGAGGCCAAAGGCGGGTTTGAACAGGTCGAAAGAGGCTGTCATGAAACTCTCTGTGGCGAGCGAGCTTGCTCGCGCTGGGCGCGTAGCAGCCCCATTTAAAACGCCGCGCTTGGTCAGTCAGAACACGATTGCAGGTTTAGGGGCCGCTTCGCAGCCCAGCGGGAGCAAGCTCCCTCGCCACAACAAGCCCGTCATTACAGATTTATACGCTGCGTTGCCACAACGCGTAGTAGACGCGGCCGGACTTCTGCTCGCGGTGCAAACGCCAGGTTCCGGGCAAGCCCAGGGTCGAAGGCGCCGCCTCGCTTTCAGTGTAGATCCACGAATCCGGCGCCAGCCATTGGCGTTCTTCCAGCAGCGCGCACACGGTCGGCAGCAGGTTCTGGTTGAACGGCGGGTCGAGGAACACCACGTCGAACTCGCTGGCCGGCTGGGTTTCCAGGTAGCGCAGGGCGTCGGCGGTCTGTACCTGGCCGGTGGTGCAGCGCAGGGTGCCCAGGTGTTCCTTGAGGCTGGAAACCGCCACATTGCTGGCGTCCAGCGCCTGGCCCAGGGCGGCCCCACGGGACAGCGCCTCCAGGAACAGCGCGCCGCTGCCCGCGAACGGGTCCAGCACTTTGGCGCCCGCAATGTACGGCGCGAGCCAGTTGAACAGGGTTTCGCGCACGCGGTCCGGCGTGGGGCGCAGGCCCACCACGTCGGGGAAGCTCAGCTTGCGGCTGCGCCATTCGCCGCCGATGATGCGCAGCTGGCCCACACCGTTATGCACGTTGTGGACGGGTTTTTTCGGGCGAGATGAACTGGCCATTAATGCTCCGGAACCCCGAGCGGCTGCTCGGCGGGTTTATCAGTGGGGGGCGGTAGTGGCTTTTGCGCAATCGTCGGGCCGGCGGTCACGATGACCATCTTGTCGGCGCTCAAGTGTTTATTCATTGCAGCCTTGACCTGCTCTACGGTCAGGGCCTGGGATTGTTTCATGAAATCCTCAAGATAGCTCAGCGGCAGGTTATAGAAACCCATGGCGCCCAACTGCCCGACGATGTCGGCATTGCTGGCGGTGGACAGCGGGAAGCTACCTGCCAGCTCGCGTTTGGCGTCGTCCAGTTCCTTCTGGGTCGGGCCGTTCTTGAGGTAGTCGGCCAGCACGTCCTCCACCAGGCGCAGGGTGCCGCCGCTCATTTCGGCGCGGGTCTGCAGCTGGATCATGAACGGGCCGCGTACCTGCATCGGCGAGAAGCCGGAGTACACGCCGTAGGTCAGGCCGCGTTTTTCGCGCACTTCGCTCATCAAGCGGGTGCCGAAGCCGCCGCCACCGAGGATCTGGTTGCCCAAGGAAAGGGCCGCGTAGTCCGGATCGGCGCGGTCGATGCCCAGTTGGGCGAACAGCAGGTGAGTCTGCTTGGACGGGAACTCGATATGGCTCAGGCCGGCCTTGGGCTCGGCAGGCTGGGCAATCTTCGCCAGGGCCGGGCCTTTGGGCAGCGAGGCGGAGACCTTGGCGGTCATGGCTTCGGCTTCGGCACGGGTGAGGTCGCCGACCACGGCGATCACGGCGTTGCCGGCGGCATAGGCCTTGGCGTGGAACGCCTGCAACTGCGCCAGGGTAATCGCGGGAACGCTCTGGGGCGTGCCTTCGCTCGGGTGAGCATAAGGGTGGTCGCCATACAGGCGCTTGAACAGCTCCAGGCTCGCCAGCTTGCCAGGGTTCTGTTTCTGGTACTCGAAACCCGCCAGGATCTGGTTCTTGATCCGCGCCAGGGAGTCGGCCGGGAACGTCGGTTTGCCGATCACCTGGCCAAACAGCGCCAGCGCGGCCTCGCGCTTGTCGCTGTCGCTCAGGCTGCGCAGGGACACCAGCGCCATGTCGCGGTAGGCGCCATTGCCAAAATCGGCACCCAGGCCCTCAAAGCCACTGGCGATCTGGCTCACATCCTTGCCCGGCACACCTTCGTTGAGCATGGCGTTGGTCATCAGCGCCAGGCCCGGGACGTTGCCGTCCTGGCTGCTGCCGGCCGCGAACAGGATGCGCATGTCGAACATCGGCAGTTCGTGGGCCTCGACGAACAGCACCTTGGCGCCCTCGGCGGTGGTCCAGGTCTGCACGTCGAGCTTGCGGTTGGTCGGCGCCTTGCCGTCCAGCTCTGCCAGGGATTGCAGTTTGTTGGCCGATTGGGCTTTTTCCAGCGCCGGGCTGGCGACGGATTCGCTCGGGCGCAGGAAATACACGGCGCTCGCCGCGATCAGGGTGACCACGATCAGGCCGGGGAAGATCAAGCGGCTGCTTTTGCGATCACTCATGAGCGGTCTCCTCAGGCAGGACATGGGCGACGCTGAGGCGTTCGCGGGTGAAATAGGTGCGCGCAGCTTTCTGGATGTCTTCCGGGGTCACGCTTTGCAGGTCAGCCAGTTCGGTGTCCATGAGTTTCCAGGATAGGCCGACGGTTTCCAGGGAGCCGATGGCCGTGGCCTGGCTGGTGATGGAATCGCGCTGGTAAACCACGCCGGCAATGACCTGGGCGCGGATGCGCTCCAGTTCTTCGGTGGTCGGCGGTTTGGCTTTCAATTCATCCAGCAGGCGCCACAGGCCGGCTTCGGCTTGGGCGATGGTCTTTTTCTTCTGCTGGTTCGGCGTGGCGGTCAAGGTGAACAGGCTGTCGCCACGGGTGTAGGCGTCGTAGCTGGTGGACGCGGCCGAGACCAGCTCTTCACCACGCTCCAGTTGTTCCGAAATGCGTGCGCTGTAGCCGCCATCCAACAGGGCCGAGAGCAGGCGCAAGGCTTGCACCGAACGTTTGTCCTCGGCGGTGGCCAGTCCGGGCACATTAAAGCCGAGGATGACGCTCGGCAGTTGGGTCTGCACGTGCATGGTCAGCAGGCGCTCGCCGGGTTCAGCCAGCTCCAGCGGGACCTTGGCCGGTGGCACGTCGCGCTTGGGGATCGGGCCGAAGTAGCGCTGGGCCAGTTTCTTCACCTCATCCGGGGTGACATCGCCCACGACCACCAGGGTGGCATTGTTCGGCACGTACCAGGATTGGTACCAGTGGCGCAGTTCTTCGACCTTCATGCGTTCCAGGTCAGCCATCCAACCGATGGTCGGCGTGTGATAGCCACTGGCCGGGTACGCCATGGCCTTGAAGCGCTCGTAAGCCTTGGACATGGGGTTGTCGTCGGTGCGCAGGCGGCGTTCTTCCTTGATCACCTCGATCTCGCGGCTGAACTCGTCGGCCGGCAGGCGCAGGCTGGCCATGCGGTCGGCTTCCAGTTCGAAGGCGACACCCAGGCGGTCACGGGCCAGTACCTGGTAGTAGGCGGTGTAGTCGTCGCTGGTAAAGGCGTTTTCTTCGGCGCCCAGGTCGCGCAGGATCAGCGAGGCTTCGCCAGGGCCGATCTTGGCGCTGCCCTTGAACATCATGTGCTCCAGGGCGTGGGACAAACCGGTCTGGCCCGGGGTTTCGTAGCTCGAACCGACCTTGTACCAGACCTGGGAAACCACCACCGGCGCGCGATGGTCTTCGCGCACGACCACCTTGAGGCCGTTATCCAGGGTGAATTCGTGGGTGGGTTGTGGGTCGGCAGCCAAGGCTGAGAGAGGCAGACAAACTGTGCTGAACAGCAGGCCTGCGGCATGGCGGGCTAGAGCATTCATTCGTTTTTAAACCTGTTGGGCTGCCCGCTTGGTCTTAGCGTCGGCGGGCGAGGAGGTGCTAGGATACTGATCCGACTTAGTGACGGCCACTGCGGCTGTCCCGTTAAGGCTCTATTTAGGCCTTACAAAATGTTGCGCATGAACGAGCTGGCTAAAAAACAGTCTGTTACGCATCGAATTTTATTTACCGACGCGCCTGCTGGCGCGTCGCTACCTTGAGATAGCCGTCTCCATGTTTGGTTCCAACGACGACAAGAAGACCCCAGCTGCGGCTGGCGAGAAAAAAGGCCTGTTCGGATGGCTGCGCAAAAAGCCGCAGGAAACCGTCGACGAACAGCCGCAGGTTCAGCCTGAACCTACCCCTGAGCCAATCGTAGAAGCCCAACCGGCCGTAGAAACCCCGGCGCCAGTGGTACTGCCGATGGCTGAACCGGTGTTGCAGCCCGTGGTTGAAGCTGCACCGGAGCCAGAGCCAGAGCCAGAGCCCAAGCCCTGGCTGGAACTGCCGGTCGCTGAAGAACCGGTGGCCCTGGTAGTAGACGTGCAGGCCGAACACATCACGCCGCCGATTCCCGCGGTGGTCGAGCCGGTTGCCGTCGTCGTCGAAGCGGCTGCGCCAGCCGTCGTCGAACCGGAACCTGTCGTTGCAGCGCCCGAAACCAGCAAAACCGGCTTCTTTGCCCGCCTCAAGCAAGGCCTGAGCAAGACCAGCGCCAGCATCGGCGAAGGCATGGCCAGCCTGTTCCTGGGCAAGAAAGTCATTGATGACGAGCTGCTCGAAGACATCGAGACCCGCCTGCTCACCGCCGACGTGGGTGTCGAAGCCACCGCCGTGATCATCCAGAGCCTGACCCAGAAGGTCGCGCGTAAGCAGTTGACCGACGCCGACGCCCTCTACAAGTCCTTGCAGGCCGAGCTGGCCGCGATGCTCAAGCCCGTGGAAGCACCGCTGGTGATCAAGCCGAACAAGCCGTTCGTGATCCTCGTCGTGGGCGTGAACGGCGCGGGCAAGACCACCACGATCGGCAAGCTGGCCAAGAAGCTGCAGTCCGAGGGCAAGAAAGTCATGCTGGCGGCCGGTGACACCTTCCGTGCCGCCGCCGTAGAGCAACTGCAAGTCTGGGGTGAGCGCAACAAGATCCCGGTGATTGCCCAGCACACTGGCGCCGATTCCGCCTCCGTGATCTTCGACGCTGTGCAGGCCGCCAAGGCCCGTAACATCGATGTGCTGATCGCCGACACCGCCGGCCGCCTGCACACCAAAGACAACCTGATGGAAGAACTGAAGAAGGTGCGCCGCGTGATCGGCAAGCTCGACGCAGACGCTCCCCACGAAGTATTGCTGGTACTTGACGCCGGCACCGGCCAGAACGCCATCAGCCAGGCCAAGCAATTCAACCAGACGGTGCAACTGACCGGCCTGGCATTGACTAAGCTCGACGGCACGGCCAAGGGCGGCGTGATTTTCGCCCTGGCCAAACAGTTCGGGTTGCCGATTCGTTATATCGGCGTCGGTGAAGGCATCGACGACCTGCGCACCTTTGAAGCCGAACCCTTTGTACAGGCACTCTTTGCCGAGCGGGAGCGTTCATGATTCGATTCGAACAGGTCGGTAAACGCTATGCCAACGGGCATGTGGGCTTGCATGAGCTGAGCTTTCGAGTGCGTCGCGGCGAGTTTCTGTTTGTAACCGGCCACTCCGGTGCCGGCAAAAGTACATTGCTGCGCCTGCTGCTGGCCATGGAGCGCCCGACCACCGGCAAGCTGCTGCTAGCTGGTCAGGACCTGGCCACCATCAGCAATGCGCAGATTCCGTTCCTGCGCCGCCAGATCGGCGTGGTGTTCCAGAACCACCAATTGCTGTTCGATCGCACCGTGTTCAATAACGTGGCGCTGCCGCTGCAGATTCTCGGGCTGTCCAAGGCCGAGATCGTCAAGCGCGTGGATTCGGCCCTGGAGCGTGTGGCACTGTCGGACAAGACCGATCTCTACCCGGGCGACCTGTCCACCGGCCAGCAACAACGCGTCGGCATCGCCCGTGCTATCGTCCATCGCCCAGCCCTGCTGCTGGCGGACGAACCCACCGGTAACCTCGACCCGCGCCTGGCGGCCGAGATCATGGGCGTGTTCGAAGACATCAACCGCCTGGGCACCAGCGTGCTGATCGCCAGCCACGACCTGGCGCTGATCGCCCGCATGCGCCATCGCATGCTGACCCTGCAACGCGGCCGCTTGATCGGTGACGGGGAGGCTGGCGTATGAGTGCGACCCGTAGCCCCAAGGTTTCCGAGCGCGTGGCGCCCAAAGCCGCCGACCCGCAACCGCAGAAAAAGAAAAAACACGACGATGACGACGGCCCGGACTTCGGCACGCTGCTGCGCGCTTGGATCGAAAGCCATCGCGCCAGCCTGCTGGACAGCCTGCGTCGTCTGGGCAAGCAACCGATCGGCAGCTTCTTTACCTGCCTGGTAATGGCTGTGGCCTTGAGCCTGCCAATGGGTTTGTCGTTGCTGCTTAATAATGTGGAGCGCCTGGGCGGTTCCTGGCAGCGCGCCGCGCAGATTTCCCTGTACCTGAATATCGATGCCAGCGCCAAAGAGGGCGAGGCCCTGCGCGACGACATCAAAAACCTGCCCGGTGTGGCAGACGCCGAGTACATCAGCCGCGACCAGGCCCTGGAAGAGTTCCAGCAACAGTCCGGCCTGGGCGAAGCGCTGAAAGAGCTGCCGCAGAACCCGCTGCCGGGCGTGGTGCTGGTCACGCCAAATGAAGTGGACAAGCCCGCGCTGGAAGCCCTGCGACAAAAACTCGCAGAGATGCCCAAGGTACAGCAGGCGCAGCTTGATCTAGTCTGGGTGGAGCGCCTGGCGGCGATTCTCAAGCTGGGCGACCGCTTTGTGTTCGGCCTGACGGTGTTGTTGGTGTCTGCATTACTTTTGGTGATAGGTAATACCATTCGTCTTCATATTGAAAACCGTCGCACCGAGATAGAAGTGATTAAACTGGTCGGCGGCACAGACAGCTATGTGCGTCGTCCTTTTCTGTACATGGGCGCGCTTTATGGCTTTGGTGCCGGGATTTTGTCCTGGGGAGTGCTGGCGTTTGGTCTTGACTGGCTGAACGACGCGGTGATCGGGCTGGCTGGCTTGTACGGCAGTGATTTCGCCCTGGCGGGCGTGCCGGTAGCCGATGGTCTGAGTCTCTTGCTTGGCGCGGTCTTGTTGGGGTATATCGGTGCTTGGATTGCGGTCGCCCGTCACTTACGTGAGTTGGCACCGAAGTAGTTAATGTCAGATTAATGTGGTTTCGTTTGTATTGACCGTATTGGTGGTTTAGGGAACTTGTCCTACGGTTCCCGGTCAATTTTCGCAGTGCTTCACTGCACGAGTTATGTGAGTCGGAGGTTTTTTCGTATGACCACTTCTTTGCAACCTGCTTATGCCTTGGTCCCGGGTGCGAACCTGGAAGCCTATGTGCACACGGTCAACAGCATTCCATTGCTGACGCCCGAGCAGGAGCGTGAACTGGCCGAGAGTCTCTACTATGAGCAGGATTTGGGGGCGGCTCGGCAGATGGTGCTCGCCCACCTGCGTTTTGTCGTACATATCGCCCGTAGCTACAGCGGCTACGGCCTGGCCCAGGCTGACCTGATCCAGGAAGGCAACGTCGGCCTGATGAAGGCTGTGAAACGCTTCAACCCTGAAATGGGTGTGCGCCTGGTGTCGTTCGCCGTGCACTGGATCAAGGCGGAAATCCACGAGTTCATCCTGCGCAACTGGCGCATTGTGAAAGTCGCGACCACCAAGGCCCAGCGCAAGCTGTTCTTCAACCTGCGCAGCCAGAAGAAGCGCCTGGCGTGGCTGAACAACGAGGAAGTCCACCGCGTGGCCGAAAGCCTCGGTGTGGAACCGCGTGAAGTGCGCGAGATGGAAAGTCGCCTGACCGGACATGACATGGCCTTCGACCCTGCTGCTGAAGCAGACGACGACAGCGCCTTCCAATCGCCGGCCAACTATCTGGAAGACCACCGGTACGACCCGGCGCGTCAGCTGGAGGATGCGGACTGGAGCGACAACTCCAACCACAACCTGCACGAAGCGCTGGAAGTGCTGGACGACCGCAGCCGTGACATCCTCTACCAGCGTTGGCTGGCAGAAGACAAAGCCACGCTGCACGACCTGGCGCAGAAGTACAACGTGTCGGCCGAGCGGATTCGTCAGCTTGAGAAGAGCGCGATGAACAAGCTTAAATTGTCGATCGCCGCCTAACACGCAGCGATAAAAAAAATGCCCTGATCGAAAGATCAGGGCATTTTTGTTTGTCTTCAGAATCAACGCGGTCTCTGTGGGAGCTGGCTTGCCTGCGATGGGGCCCTGTCAGCCAACTTATGGGCAAGGTGATACACCGCTATCGCAGGCAAGCCAGCTCCCACAGGGGGGGCAGTGTGTCAGTCAGACCAAGGCGCTTTTCGGGAATTGTTCAGCTCGACCAAATAGCCATCCCCACCCAACTGGCTCATCTGCTGCCGAATCCACGCCGCCCGCCTTGCCACATACGCCGTCGGATGGCTGGCACTCCACACCCTCGGATTAGGCAACACCGCCGCCAGATAACTGGCCTGCTGCCGCGAAAGCGCCTTGGCACTCACCCCAAAGTGATGCCGGGCCGCGGCCTCCGCGCCAAACACCCCTTCATCCCATTCCACGCTGTTGAGGTACACCTCAAGTATGCGCTGCTTGGGCCACAGCACTTCGATCAGCCCGGTAAACCACGCCTCCAGGCCCTTGCGCAGATAACTGCGACCGGCCCACAGGAACAGGTTCTTCGACACTTGCTGGCTCAAGGTACTGGCGCCACGGATCGAGCCACCGCGCTCGTTGTGCAGGATCGCCGCCTGGATCGCGCCAAAGTCGAAACCCCAGTGCTGCGGGAAGCGCTGGTCTTCACCAGCCATCACCGCCACTTTGAGGTCGTCGGAGATCTCGTCCCACGGCACCCAGGTGCGCTGCAGGTCAATCGGCTCGCCGTCGACCCAGGACTCCACCTTGCGCTCCACCATCAGCGCAGTGCCGGGCGGCGGGACGACACGGAACAGCAGCACCAGCAGTACACTGCCGATGGCAAACCATTTCACGACTTTGAGAAAACGTTTGAAGAGGAGACGCAGCATAGAGATGGCTTGGCCGAACCCGTTGAGCGGGCCATTATACAGACCCGGCCCTTTGCGTCTGACTGGAGTTCCTCATGTTGCGTGGCTTTCTGATGTTGGCTGCCTTTTTCGGCTTCACCGGTGTCGCCCTTGGCGCCTTCGCCGCCCACGGCCTGAAAAACCGCCTGAGCGCCGAGTACCTGGCGATCTTCCATACCGGCGTGACCTATCAACTGATACACACCTTGGCATTGTTCGGTGTGGCGTTGCTGGCGGCGCATATTCCTGGCCGATTGGTCAGCTGGGCGGGTATCTCGTTTACCGTCGGCATCCTGCTGTTCTCCGGTAGCCTGTATGTGCTGACGCTGACAGGTTTCAGCAAGCTGGGGATCATCACGCCGTTTGGTGGCTTGGCGTTCCTGCTGGGCTGGTTCTTCCTCGGCTTGGCGGCGTGGCGCCTGCAAGCGGCCTGACCAAGGGACTTGGGCCAGCAACCCCAATCGGGCTAGAATGCGGGCCCCTAAAAACGATGGCGGCCCGTGGCATGCGCATTCAGTTGAACGGCGAATCTTTTGAACTGCCCGACGGTGAAACCGTTGCGGCCCTGCTGACCCGTCTGGACCTGACCGGGCGTCGCGTCGCAGTGGAACTCAACCTGGATATCGTCCCGCGTAGCCAGCACGCCGAGACCGCGCTCACCGACGGTGATCAGGTCGAAGTGGTCCACGCCATCGGCGGCGGTTAGTCGCGCAGCTTTCTGAATTCTGCAGAACCTCACCCCATTTCGAGGATTTCCCATGAGCATCGTTCGTAGCGACAAGCCCTTCGTCCTGGCCGGTCGTACCTACCAGTCCCGTTTGCTGGTCGGCACTGGCAAGTACCGCGACATGGAAGAAACCCGCCTGGCCATCGAGGCCTCCGGCGCCGAGATCGTCACCTTCGCCGTGCGCCGCACCAACCTGGGCCAGATCGAAGGCGAGCCGAACCTGCTCGAAGTGCTGTCGCCAGATCGCTACACCTTCCTGCCGAACACTGCCGGCTGCTATGACGCCATCGAAGCCGTGCGTACCTGCCGCCTGGCCCGTGAGCTGCTCGACGGCCACAACCTGGTGAAGCTGGAAGTGCTGGCCGACCAGAAAACCCTGTTCCCCAACGTGATCGAAACCCTCAAGGCCGCCGAAACCCTGGTCAAGGAAGGCTTCGACGTGATGGTCTACACCAGCGATGACCCGATCATCGCCCGCCAATTGGCGGAAATCGGCTGTATCGCGGTGATGCCGCTGGCCGGCCTGATCGGTTCCGGCCTGGGTATCTGCAACCCGTACAACCTGCAGATCATCCTCGAAGAAGCCAAGATCCCGGTGCTGGTAGACGCGGGCGTAGGCACGGCCTCCGACGCGACCATCGCCATGGAGCTGGGCTGCGACGCGGTGCTGATGAACTCGGCCATCGCCCATGCCCAGCAACCGGTCATGATGGCCCAAGCCATGCAACACGCAATCGTCGCAGGCCGCCTGGCGTACCTCGCCGGTCGCATGCCGAAAAAACTCTACGCCAGCGCCTCTTCGCCGCTGGATGGTCTGATCAAGTAAGAGCCATTGATGACTGAATCAAACGAAACGCCGAACACCGTGGAAGAAGGCGACGAGTCCAAGCACCGCCGCATCAAGAGTTTTGTGATGCGCGCCGGTCGCATGACCGAAGGCCAGCAAAAGGGCCTGGAGCAAGGTACGCCGCTGTTCGTGCTGCCATTGGCGGATGCGCCGGTGGACTACGACCAGGTGTTCGGCCGTTCGGCGCCGCGTTCCCTGGAAATCGGCTTTGGCATGGGCCACTCCCTGCTGGAAATGGCCGCCGCCTCGCCGGAACAGGATTTCATCGGTGTGGAAGTTCACCGCCCGGGTGTCGGCGCGCTGCTCAATGGCGTGCTGACCCAAGGCCTGACCAACCTGCGGGTGTATGACTGCGACGCGATCGAAGTGCTCAACCGCTGCATCGCCGACAACAGCCTCGACCGCCTGATGCTGTTCTTCCCAGACCCATGGCACAAGGCCCGTCACCACAAGCGCCGCATCGTCCAGGCCTCCTTCGCGGAACTGGTGCGCAGCAAGCTGAAAGTGGGCGGCATCCTGCACATGGCCACCGACTGGGAACCGTATGCTGAATACATGCTGGAAGTGATGAACGTCGCCCCTGGCTATCGCAACATCGCCGAAGACGGCAAATGCGTGCCGCGCCCGGCGGAGCGCCCGATCACCAAGTTTGAACGTCGTGGTGAGCGACTCGGGCATGGTGTGTGGGATTTGAAGTTCGAGAAGCTGGCTTAAACGGCTACGCATCAGCGGCGGTGAAGCAGGTTTGCTTCACCGCCGTTTTCGTTTCTACTTGTAAAGGAATACAAGGGTTTGAAATTTACGTTCCCCTGCTTGTTGCTGCTGAGTCTGCTGTCTGCGGCAGTATTCGCCACCACGACCGCCTCCCTTCCAGTGATTTCTCCGGACGACTACTTTGAGCGTGCTCAAAAGAAAGCGGAACAACTGCGCGTGTTGATTGAGGAAAACCTGCCTCTGGAAGCCAGTGGCAAACTGGATCCCAAGGTCTCGGCTGAGTTGGCCAAAGAAGGTAAGGATAAGATAGCTGCGTTGCAAAGCGACCTGAAGATGGCTTCCGACGGTGGGCATACGGTAGCGACTTACATGCTGGCCAATATGCAAAGTCGGTTCGGGATGTCGGACGCCGAGCGCAAACAGGTCTGCGAGCCGATGCACAGGGCAATGGATCAAGGCCTGTTGGCAGCCGCGGTAGGTTATTACTACCAATGCGACCAGACTTACATGCGCCTTAATTTTCTTGACCCAGGCCATGTGAAGTATCTGGAGGATCTTAAGCAGATGCTCCTGCGCGCTGATGGATTTCAGGGCTATTACCCTTTGTACACACAACGCTCGCTCTGTTTCGAGAAAGATCGTCTGGCTGAGATCAAGGAGGAGTGGACCGTAGCCAACCAGCAGGCGCAGGCCAGTGCGCGAATGCTGACCTATGACCAGTACCGAGCCGACGCCTACTACATATTGGCTGCAACTCGAATGAACGAAAAAGGCATGCCCGACAGCCTCAACCTGACCTATCTGAACCAAGCGCTGGCGTTGGGCTGCAAAGACCCGATGACGCTTAAAGAGTATTACGAGAAAGCGTTTGGAGGGCAGGCGTCCAAATAGGGCTGCTTCGTCTAACGCTGGTCAGCGACATGTGTCGCTGAAATTCAAAAAATCGGCCAGCCCAAAACGCACCCTTGTAGGAGCTGGCTTGCCAGCGATAGCGGTCTATAGGCGGCCAATGAACTGCCTGACACACCGCCATCGCCGGCAAGCCAGCTCCTACGATATCTGTCGAGTCAAAGCACTTTGAGGAACCGCGCAGGCACCCGCTCTGTCAGCCAAACCCCATTCTCAGCCTGAAAAAACCTGTAGCCCTCGGCGAGCATCTTCGGGGTGTCTATCTGCAGAATCGCCACTTTCCCATAGCGTTGTCCGACTTCTCTGGCCGTCTCAAGTTGTTCACTGAGGTGTACGTGATGACGCGAGCCTGGAATCAGGCCCTGCTGGCTGATTGACTCCATGAAGCGGGTCGCGGTGCCATGGAAAAGCACCGCGGGCGGTTGTTTTTCGTCGAGTTGCAGCTGGACGTTCTTGTTGGAGTGGCCTTGCACGGCCCGGATTCGTCCGTTGTCCTCAGAGAACGCAAAGCGTTTTTTGTCGTTGCCGGACACCACCTGCTCAAGCAATTCCCGGGTAAGGCTGCGCCCGTTGCTGGCAGCGGTCTCGATCAGTTCGGCAACGCTTGCCCAGCCCTCTGAGTCCAAGGAAAGACCAATTGCCTGAGGCTCGTGACGCAGTACATAGCTAAGAAATTTACTGGTGTCGTCCAGAAGCGTTTTGCTCATGAGATGTCCTTGGCTTTGTCTGGATGAAATTAGCGCCGACCTGCCCCGCACTCCTACAGGGGGTGTGTTGGTTTTGGATCAGCGGCGGTCTGCAACTACGCCAATTAGTACCAATACGACCACCAGCACCGGTGCCAGGCTGTAGTTATTGAACTGGCTCAAGCCCCGCACAATCCACGGCGTGGCGTAGATCAACGCGGCGCCGCTGCCGATCATGCACAGCAACGCCATCAGCGGCACGCGCAAGGCGCCGGCGACGCTGCCCAGGCGGGCTTCCACCCAGCCCTTGATGTCGGCGCCAAACAGCACCAGCAAGCAGCCCACCAGGGCCAGGGAGATTTCCGACAGATTGCTACGGCTCCAGCGGGATACGGTGGCGAGCAGGTCGAGTACCAAATCCATGTGATTTCCTTAAGAGCGTCAGCTCAAAAACTTCTGCAGCAGGTCATTGAGAAAGAGTTGCCCGCGGTCGGTCGCCGCCAGGCGTGACGGTTCGACCTGCATCAAGCCACTTTGTTCGGCCTCGCGACGGCCTTCATCCAGGCTCGCCAGGTCCAGCCCGGTGCGCTCGGCGTATAGCTTGGCGTCCACGCCTTCGGTGAGGCGCAAGGCGTTCATCAGGAACTCGAACGGCAGGTCCTCGTTCGTCAGCTCTTTCGCGCCGGCCTGAAAGCTTTTGGCCGGGTTGAGGTAGTCCTTTGGTGCGCGTGTCTTCCAGGTGCGCACGATGCGCCCATCTGGGTGGCTGAGCTTGCCATGGGCGCCCGCGCCGATGCCGATGAAGTCGCCAAAACTCCAGTAGTTCAGGTTGTGCCGCGCCGGACGGCCCGGTTGGGCATAGGCTGACACTTCGTATTGCGCGTAGCCGTGCTCAGCCAGCAACGCCTGACCCGCTTCCTGGATATCCCATAAGGTGTCGTCTTCCGGCAGCGCCGGTGGCTGGTTCCAGAACACCGTGTTGGGTTCCAGGGTCAGTTGATACCACGACAGATGCGTCGGCTTGAGCGCAATCGCCTGGCGCAGGTCGCTCAGGGCGTCGTCCAGGGACTGATCGGGCAAGCCATGCATCAAGTCCAGGTTGAAGTTATCGAACCCGGCCTGGCGCGCCATGCCGGCAGCACGCACGGCTTCGTCGCCGTTGTGGATGCGTCCCAGGGCTTCAAGCTTCTGCTGCTGGAAACTCTGGATGCCAATGGACAGCCGATTGATCCCCAGCTTGCGGTACGCCACGAACTTCTCTTGCTCGAAGGTGCCGGGGTTGGCCTCCAGGGTGATCTCGATATCGCTGGCAAACGGGATGCGTGCTTCCACGCCCTTGAGCAAACGGCCCAGCGCCGCAGCGCTGAACAGGCTCGGGGTGCCGCCACCAAAGAAGATCGAACTCAGCTCGCGGCCATACACCGCGTGCAGGTCCTGGTCGAGATCGGCCAGCAACGCGTCCACATACGCTTCTTCCGGCAGCACCTTGCTGGCGGTGTGGGAGTTGAAGTCGCAATAAGGGCATTTGCGCACGCACCACGGGATGTGGATATACAGCGCCAAGGGCGGCAGCAGGGGCAGGGCCGCCCGTGGAGTTTGCGCGCCGCCGTGGATCAGCGGCTGCGCAGAGGTGTTCTGGGTCATTTCAGGCTCAGGCGTTGGCGCAGCAAATCCATTGCGCGAGCACGGTGGCTGATCTGGTTCTTGTCGGCCGGGCTCAGTTCGGCGCTGGAGGCATTGCGCTCCGGCACCCAGAACAGCGGGTCATAGCCAAAACCGTGTTCACCGCTGGCCGCATGCAGGATGCGCCCGTGCCACAGTCCTTCACACAGGATCGGCAACGGGTCGTCGGCGTGGCGCACCAGGGCCAGCACGCAGACGAACTGCGCGCCGCGCTCGGCGTCCGGCACGTCCTTGAGGGCGTCCAGCAGCTTGGCGTTGTTGGCTGCATCGCCTTTGCCATCGGCATAACGCGCCGAATAGATGCCCGGTGCGCCGCCGAGGAAGTCCACCGCCAGGCCCGAGTCATCCGCCAGCGCCGGCAGGCCGGAAATGCGTGCAGCATTGCGTGCCTTGAGGATGGCGTTTTCGACGAATGACAGGCCAGTCTCTTCCGGCTCCACCTGGCTGAACTCGCCAATCGAGCGCAGTTGCACGGAGTCGCCGAGCATGGCTTGCAGTTCTTTGAGTTTGCCGGCGTTATGGCTGGCCAGTACGAGTTGGGTGAGTTTCATCATTCGGCCGGGAAGAGTTCTTGAACAAAACTGAAACCGTGGGCTTTGCCGCCGGTTTCAACATTGATGGTGAAAGTCTTGAATTCCTGCTGCGGCACCGAGTAGGGCGCGAGGTAGTTGGTCACGCCTTTTTCGGTGATCTGCTTGAAGGTCAGCACTTCGCTTTTGCCAAGCGAGTCCTTGATGGTGCCGGTCACTTGCGCCACCACCGGGGTCACGCCCTTGAACACGGACACGTTGATCAGGCCCTTGTTCTTGCTGCGCACCACGCCAACGGCCTGGGCGGTTTCCGGCTGCAGGAAGCTGGAGGTGAAGGTGTTGTAGCGCACGGTGATATCGCCGAATTCCTTCGTGCGGTTAGGGTCGATAACGTCGGCGGCCATGGCGTTGGCGCCAAGCAGTGCGGTCAATAGAAAAACAGCCAAACGACTCATGAGCGTCCCTCTTGAAAATGATTAGACGGCAATCTTGTGGTCGGTCAGGCCAGGGCTGCTGACCCGGTAAATGCCGATTTCTCCCAACAGATTAGGCCACAGCTTACTCGCCCAGCCATGGCGGTGCTGTTGATCGACGGCAAGGCGGTTGATCACCTTGGCTTCACGCTCGCCACACAAGGCTTCGAAGTCTTCGAAGGTGCAGAAGTGGATGTTCGGCGTGTTGTACCACGTGTACGGCAGGAAGTCCGACACGGGCATGCGGCCCTTGGTGGCCAGGTACCAACGGCAGCGCCAGTGGCCGAAATTGGGGAAGGTGATGATGCACTGGCGGCCTACGCGCAGCATTTCGTCGAGGATGCGGTCTGGGTAGTGCACCGCCTGCAGGGCCTGTGTCATCACCACGATGTCGAAGCTGTTGCTGGCAAAGTTGCCCAGGCCCTTGTCCAGGTCCTGCTCGATCACGTTGATACCCTTGGCCACGCACTGGGCGATGTTGTCCGGGTCGTTTTCCAGGCCGTAGCCGGTGACTTGCTTGTTGTCGCGCAGCCAGCTCAGCAGTTCGCCATCGCCGCAGCCCAAGTCGAGCACGCGGCTGCCGGCGGGGATCCAGTCTTGGATGATTTCCAGGTCGGCTCTCATGGCGTTCTCACACAGTAATCCGGTTCATGTAATTGCCGAACGCCTGCAGGTAGCGCGGGATCGGAATCAGGAAGGCGTCGTGGCCCTGCGGCGCGTCGATCTCCAGGTAGCAGACGTCTTTGCGCGCCGCCATCAAGGCATCCACCAGCTCGCGGGAGCGCGCCGGCGAGAAGCGCCAGTCGGTGGTGAACGACATCACGCAGAACTTGGCCTTGGCGCCCTCGAAGGTTTTCGCCAGGTCATCGTCGTGATTGGCCGCAGGGTCGAAGTAGTCCAGGGCCTTGGTCATCAACAGGTAGGTGTTGGCGTCGAAACGTCCGGAGAACTCCTCGCCCTGATATCGCAGGTAGCTTTCTACCTGGAACTCGACGCTGTGGAAGTCGTAGTTGAGCTTTTCGCTCTTGAGGCCACGGCCGAATTTCTCGCCCATGGAGTCATCGGACAGGTAGGTGATATGCCCGACCATCCGCGCCAGCATCAGGCCGCGCTTGGGGATCACGCCGGCTTCCTGGAACGAACCGCCGTGGAACTCGGGGTCGGTGAGGATGGCCTGGCGCGCCACTTCGTTGAAGGCGATGTTCTGCGCCGACAATTTGGGGGCTGAGGCGATGGCCAGGCAATGGCGCACGCGATCCGGGTAGGTGATGGTCCATTGCAGGGCCTGCATGCCGCCCAGGCTGCCACCGATCACGGCGGCCCACTGGCTGATGCCCAGCAGGTCGGCCAGGCGTGCCTGGCTGTGTACCCAGTCTTCCACGGTGAGCACCGGGAAGTCCGCGCCGAACGGCTTGCCGGTTTCCGGGTTGAGGCTGCTCGGGCCGGTGGAACCGTTGCAGCCGCCGAGGTTGTTCAGGCTGACCACAAAGAACTTGTTGGTGTCGATGGGCTTGCCGGGGCCGATGCAGCTGTCCCACCAGCCGGGCTTGCGCTCGTCGGCCGAGTGATAGCCTGCGGCGTGATGATGGCCGGACAGGGCGTGGCAGATCAGCACGGCATTGCTCGCCGTGGCGTTCAATTGGCCGTAGGTTTCGTAGATCAGGTCGTAGGCTGGCAGCGACCGGCCGCAGGCCAGGGCCAGCGGTTCGCTGAAGTGCGCCACTTGGGGCACGACCAGTCCAACAGAATCGGGGGGGAAGGCAGCTGGCATCGACCCTGCTCTCGTTTAAATGAGGCGTAAGTCTAAAGAGCGGGGGGGCCAGCGGCAAGCAAAGGCGCAGATACAAAATATGGCAGTTGGCCTGTGTGGGAGTCGGGCTTGCCCGCGATGCAGGCACCTCGGTGTGTCAGTGACACCGCGGTGATGCTATCGCAGGCAAGCCAGCTCCCACACAAGCCAGCTTGCACAGGAGGCATATCAGATCAGGCCGAACAATTCCTTAGGCATGAACGCGTAGTAGGCCAGGCGCGGGATCACCCAGCTTTGCAGCAGCTGGATCGCGATAAACGCGAAGATCGGCGAGATATCCAGGCCGCCCAGGTTGGGGATCAAGCGACGGAACGGCGCCAGCACCGGCTCGGTGATCTGATACACCAGCTCGGCGCCCGGGCTGCGGCTGCCGGGAGCGACCCACGAGAGGATCACGCTGATGATCATCGACCAGAAGATGATCTTCAAAAACAGCGAGAAAATGCCAATCAGGCCCCACGGCAACAGCAGCACGGTGTTGGCCTGGTAGCCATTGAGCAGCAGGATCACTGCAAACAGCAGGATCTGCAGCAGCAGCGCCAGCACCAGCGATGACATGTCCAGGCCAAACATGCTCGGGACCACCCGGCGCAGTGGCTTGAGCAGCGGCTGGGTAGCCTTCACCACGAACTGGCACAGCGGGTTGTAGAAGTTCGCCCGCACCAGTTGCAGGATAAAGCGCATCAGCACGATCAGCAGGTACAGGCTGCCCAGGGTCTGGATGATGAAAACGGCAGCGTCATTGATTCCAAGCATGTTTGATTCCTTGTAGGGGACGACTATTTGCCCAGCTGCTCGGCCATTTCGGCTGAACGATGTGCTGCGGCACCCAGTGCTTTTTCCACCAGGGCTTCAAAGCCCCCGGCCTGGAACGATTCGATGGCAGCCTGCGTGGTACCGCCTGGGGAGGTCACGCGGCGGCGCAGTTCGGCGGCGTCTACGTCGCTGGTCACCGCCATCTTCGCGGCGCCAAGGGCCGTTTGTTCGGCCAGTTGCTTGGCGATTTCCTGCGGCAGGCCCAGTTTCACGCCGGCGGCGGTCATGGCTTCGATCAGCAGGAAGAAATACGCCGGGCCGCTGCCGGACACGGCGGTGACCGCGTCCAACTGCTGCTCCTGTTCCAGCCACAGGGCGATGCCCACGGCAGACAGCAGTTCCTGGGCTTGGCCGCGCTGTTCGGCGCTGACTTCGGAGGTGGCATACAGGCCGCTCACACCCTGGCGCAACAACGAAGGCGTGTTGGGCATGCAACGCACGATCGGCTGTGCGCCAAGCCAATTGGTCATGCTGGCACACGTGATGCCGGCGGCAATCGAGACCACCAACTGGTGCGGTTGCAAGTTCGGGCGCAGGCTTTCGCACACGGCCTTCATGGCTTGTGGCTTCACCGCCAATACGATCACGTCGACGCCCTGGATGGCCTCGGCGTTGTCGGCAAAGGTTTCAATGCCGTGCTCGGCGCTGACGCGGGCGCGGGTCTCGGCGCCCGGGTCGCTGGCGCGGATCTGCTGGGCTTGCAAGCCCTTGGCCCGCAGGCCACCGATCAGGCTGGCCGCCATGTTACCGGCGCCGATAAAGGCAATACGCGTGTTACTCATGACAGGTCCTTACTCAGAGGGAAGTCAGCCATTTCAAGGCTGGCCGTAGTCGCGGGCGCCAAACAGGGCGGTACCGATCCGCACCCAGGTGGCACCTTGGGCAATGGCCGACTCAAGGTCGTGGCTCATGCCCATGGAAAGTGTGTCCAGCGGCAGGTTCAGACGGGCTTGCAGCTCACGCACCGTGGCGAAGGCTGCATCTTGCGCGGCACGGTCTTCAGTCGGCTCAGGGATTGCCATCAAGCCCCGCAGCTGCAAGCGCGGCAGTGCGCTGATTGCCTCGGCCAGGGCCGGCAGGTCGGCGGGCGTACAGCCGGACTTGCTGGCTTCGCCACTGACGTTGACCTGGATGCAGATGTTCAGCGGCGGCAGGTCGGCCGGGCGTTGTTCGGACAGGCGTTGTGCGATTTTGAGGCGGTCCACGGAATGCACCCAAGCGAAGTTCTCGGCGATAGCGCGCGTCTTGTTCGATTGAATGGGGCCGATGAAGTGCCAACTCAAGGGCAGGTCGGTTAATTCGGCCTGTTTGCCCAAGGCTTCCTGCAGGTAGTTCTCGCCAAAGTCGCGCATCCCGGCGGCATAGGCTTCACGCACGGCTTGCGCGGGTTTGGTCTTGCTCACGGCCAGCAGGTGGATGCTGCTTGCGTCACGTTGCACGGCGTCGGCTGCGGCGCGGATGCGCTGGCTAACCTGGCCAATGTTGTCTGCTATCGTCGACATTCAAGATGCGCCCGTGGATATGGAGTCCGCGGCATTCTACTGGAAATGGAAAGCCCTATGGATATCACTGAATTGCTGACGGCTAGCGTGCGCCGAGGCGCCTCCGACCTGCATTTGTCGGCTGGCCTGGCGCCCATGCTGCGTGTGGATGGGGAGGTGTGGCCTTTGGACGGGCCGGTGCTTTCACCTCCGCAGGTGGCGGACTTATTGAGCCCGTTGCTGAACAATTATCAGCAAAAGGATTTCGAAACATCTCTTGAAACGGATTTTGCCTTCGCGCTGCCGGGCGTGGGGCGGTTCCGCGTGAATGTGTTCCAGCAGGACCGTGGCATGGGGGCCGTATTCCGTACGATTCCCGCCGAGGTCCAGAGCCTGGAGAGTCTCGGGCTGGGCGAGGTGTTCCAGCGTATCGCCCAGTTGCCGCGTGGGCTGGTGTTGGTCACAGGGCCCACCGGGTCCGGCAAGTCCACGACGCTGGCGGCGATGATCGATTACCTCAATGGGCATCGGCGCCAGCACATCCTCACCCTCGAAGACCCCATCGAATTTATCCACCGGCCGAAAACAGCACTGATCAACCAGCGCCAGGTGCACCGGGATACCCACAGCTTCTCGGCGGCCTTGCGCTCGGCGTTGCGCGAAGATCCGGACGTGATCCTGGTGGGCGAGTTGCGTGACCTGGAAACCATCCGCCTGGCGCTGACGGCGGCCGAGACTGGGCACTTGGTGTTTGGCACCCTGCATACCACGTCGGCGGCGAAGACCGTGGACAGGCTGGTCGACGTGTTCCCGGCCGGTGAAAAGGCCATGGTGCGCTCGATGCTGTCCGAGTCGCTGCAGGCGGTGGTGTCTCAGGTGCTGGTGAAGAAGGTCGGCGGCGGGCGGGTGGCGGCCCATGAAATCATGCTGGGCACGCCGGCAATCCGGAATTTGATCCGTGAGGACAAGGTGGCGCAGATGGTCTCGGCGATCCAGACAGGCGGGGCGTTGGGGATGAAGACCTTGGATATGAGCTTGAAGGCGCTGGTGAGCGAGGGGGTGATCAGTCGCGAGCACGCGCGGGAGAAGGCGAGGGTGCCTGCAGATATATGAGGTCTTATCGACGCTGAAACCAATGTGGGAGCGGGCTTGCTCGCGAAGGCGGTGTGTCAGTCAACTTTTGTATCGACTGAACCACCGCATTCGCGAGCAAGCCCGCTCCCACATGTTGTAACGCGTTCAGCCAGTAATCAGCGCTGAACGATGCGCAGGTTGTTCTGCTCTTTAGGCAACACCCGCTTGGCAATCACGTAGTTCTTGTCCCAGAACGGCTTTTTCAGCGTGTCGATGCTGACGGCCTTGCCGCGACGCGGTGCGTGGATAAAACGATCATTGCCCAGGTAGATGGCAACGTGGTTGACCTGGCGGCTCTTCAATTTGAAGAACAACAGGTCACCGGGTTTCAGGTCCTTGCGATCAACCTTCAGCCCGTGGCCGGCGGCCATGGCGTTGGAAGTGCGCGGCAAATCCACGGCTTTTACGTCGTTAAACGCATATTTCACCAAACCACTGCAGTCGAACCCTTTACTTGGGCTGCTGCCGCCCCAACGATAAGGAGTACCGAGCACGTTGACGGCGCGGCTGAGGACGTTGCTGCTTTGCTTGGTGTTGCTGGCAGCCAGTGCGGTGTGAACAGCTTTACCGTGAACCTTGCTCACTTGAGTCGGGCGGTTGACGGTCAGCTTTACCGACTTGGCGGTGCTCGGTGTGCTGTGGACTTTAGGGGTGAAACCATTAACGTTCGGAAGTCGTTGCTCACGATTGGTGGCGTGGGCGGCCAGTGGCATTAATAGGCAGATGGTTAGCCATGTCTTGAAAAATGGTCGCATTAGGCGTGGCTCTTTTAGGTTTGCGCGCAACTTTATAACAGCTTTTTGTGTCGTTCTCAGGCCGTTTGTCGACTGAACCTTGACGTCAAAATCAGGAAATACGCGACGAATCGCCGCAATTGTCCTACACAAGTCAGGTGGCATAAGGCTTTCAGGGGAGGGAAGATACCATTTGCCGTACGTCGGGCGCCCGTAAAAAAGTCACAAAGAAAATGAAAAAATTTATCTATCGAGGCAAAAGAGGTCCTTCATGAACACCTATCGACAGGATTATTCCCAGCCAGACACCCATAGCAAGGTGATTGGCTACCTGCTGTGGATTTTCGGTTTTACCGGTGCACATCGCTTTTATTACGGCAAACCGGTCACCGGCACGATCTGGTTTTTCACCTTCGGCCTGTTGGGCATCGGTTGGCTGATTGACCTGTTCCTTATCCCGGCCATGGACCGTGAAGCGGACCTGCGTTTTACCGCCGGACCGATCGAATACAACGTGGCCTGGATTCTGTTGGCGTTTCTTGGCGTGTTCGGCGTGCACCGCATGTACCAGGGCAAATGGATTACCGGCCTGATCTACCTGCTGACCGGCGGTTTGTTCCTGGTGGGGGTGCTGTACGACTTCTGGACGCTGAATACACAGATTTCGGTCCGCAATGCCGAGCGCAACGCCGGGCGATAAGATTTGTGGAGATCCAAATGTGGGAGCGGGCTTGCTCGCGAATGCGGAGTGTCAGTCACCGAATTTACTGACTGAACCACCGCATTCGCGAGCAAGCCCGCTCCCACATTTTTACCATGCCCGCTTTAGGCCTGGTAGCTGATGCGTCCGTCTACCAGCGTGTAACGCACCGTCGCCGGCAAGCTATGGCCGATGAACGGGCAGTTTTCACCCTTGGACAACCACTGCTCCCCTGCAACCGTGGAGCTGGCCGGATCAAACAGCACCAGGTCGGCCGCCGAACCCACGGCCAATTTGCCCGCTGGCAGGCGCAGTGCCTGGGCCGGGCCTGCGCTCAGGCGGGCCAACAGGGTCGGCAAATCCAGCAAACCATCCTCCACCAGCGTCATTGCCAGCGGCAGCAACAGTTCGACACTGCTGATGCCCGGCTCGGTCGCACCAAACGGCGCCAGCTTGGCATCCCGCTCGTGGGGTTGGTGATGGCTGGAAATCGCCGAAACCACACCGGATTTGACCGCCGCGCGCAAACCTTCGCGGTCGGCCAGGGTGCGCAGCGGCGGCTGCACGTGGTACAGGCTGGAGAAATCGATCAGCGCCTCGTCCGTCAGGATCAGCTGGTACAGCGCCACGTCCGCCGTTACCGGCAGGCCACGGGCCTGGGCCTGGGCGATCAGGGCGACACCGCGTGCGCTGGTCAACTGGCTGAAGTGCGCGCGTACGCCGCTTTGTTCCACCAGCAGCAGGTCGCGGGCCAGGGCCACGGTCTCGGCGGTTTCCGGAATGCCCGGCAGGCCGAGGAAGCTGGCCACAGCGCCTTCATGGGCCAGGCCGCCTTCGGCCAGGTCGCGGTCCTGGGAGTGGAAGATCACCGTCAGGTCGAAGGTGGCCGCGTATTCCAGGGCGCGCAACAGCGTGCGGGTGCTGCGAAAGCTTTCCAGGCCATTGCCGAAGGCCACGCAACCGGCGTCGCGCAGTGCGATCAGCTCGGCGAGCTGTTCGCCTTCCAGGCCTTTGCTCAGGGCGCCGATAGGGAACACCTTGCAATTGCCGGCTTCACGGGCGCGGTCGAGGATCAGCTCGGTCACGGCCGAGGTGTCGAGGATCGGCTTGGTATGCGGCGGGCAGCACAGGCTGGTCACGCCACCGGCCGCAGCGGCGCGGGTTTCGCTGGTGATGTTGCCTTTGCGGCTGTAGCCCGGCTCGCGCAGGGCGACGTTCAAGTCCACCAGGCCAGGTGCAGCCACCAGGCCTTTGGCGTCGATGCTTTCAACTGCGCTGAAACCCGCAGGCGTCGCGCCGATGGCGATGATCTTGCCGGCTTCCAGGTGCAGATCGGTAACGTGATCCAGGCCGCTGGCCGGATCGATGACTCGGGCGCCGAGAATGCTGAGCTTCACTGGGCGTTCTCCTGCTCGAATTGACGTTGCGCGGTTTGCCCGCTCATGGCCATGGACAGCACGGCCATGCGCACGGCGATGCCGTAGGTGACTTGGTTGAGGATCACCGACTGTGGGCCGTCGGCCACTGCCGACTCAATCTCTACCCCACGGTTGATCGGGCCCGGGTGCATCACGATGGCATCCGGCTTGGCGCCGGCCAGGCGCGCAGTGGTCAGGCCGAACAGGCGGTAGAACTCGCCCTCGCTCGGCAGCAGGCCACCGGCCATGCGCTCGCGCTGCAGGCGCAGCATGATCACCACGTCCACATCCTTGAGGCCTTCGGCCATGTCGGTGTAGACCTTCACGCCGTATTGCTCGATGCCGATCGGCAGCAGGGTTTTGGGTGCGATCACGCGGATATCCGGGCAACCCAGGGCCTTCAGGGCCAGCATGTTCGAACGTGCCACCCGCGAGTGCAGGATGTCGCCGACGATGGCCACCGAGAGGTTTTCAAAGCTGCCCTTGTGCCGACGGATGGTGAGCATGTCGAGCATGCCCTGGGTCGGGTGGGCATGGCGGCCATCGCCGCCGTTGATGATCGCCACCTGCGGGCATACATGCTCGGCGATGAAGTGCGCGGCGCCGGAGTCGCCGTGGCGTACCACGAACATGTCGGCGGCCATGGCTTCCAGGTTGCGCAGGGTGTCGAGCAGGGTCTCGCCCTTGCTCGCCGACGAGGTGGACACGTTCAGCGTGATCACGTCGGCCGACAACCGCTGGGCGGCCAGTTCAAAGGTGGTACGGGTGCGGGTCGAGTTCTCGAAGAACACGTTGCAGATGGTCTTGCCGCGCAGCAGCGGGACCTTCTTCACCGCCCGGCCACCGACTTCAAGGAACGAGTCGGCGGTGTCGAGGATTTCGGTGAGCAGTTCGCGGGGCAAACCGTCGAGGGACAAGAAGTGTTGCAACTGGCCCTGAGCATTGAGCTGCAGCGGGCGCTTGGCATCTAGAGGCGTCATCGCGGGGACTCTTTACAAGGCGGTTTAAAGGGCGAGGTCTTGCAGTTCGAGTTCGAGCGGCGTAGGACCGGACAATTTTACCCGCTGGTGGGCTTCCAGCGACAGTGTGGCGCCGACCACATCCGGGCTGATCGGCAATTCGCCGGCGTCGAGGTCGAGCAGGCATACCAGGGTCACGCTGGCCGGGCGGCCGTAGTCGAACAGTTCGTTCATGGCGGCACGGATGGTGCGGCCGCTCATCAGTACGTCGTCGATCAGCACCAGGTGCTGGCCTTCGATCTCGAACGGCAGGGCAGAAGGGCGCACTTGCGGGTGCAGGCCGTTCTGGCTGAAGTCGTCGCGGTAGAAGGACACATCGAGGGTGCCCAATGGCGAATCGCTGCCCAGCGCTTCCAGCAGCGCCTGGGCCACCCACACACCGCCGGTGCGAATGCCGATGAAGCGCGGCTCGCTGATGTTGCGGTGTTGCAGATGGGCCGTGAGGCTTGTGGCCATCTGGCTGATCAGTTCGGCGGGGTTCGGCAGGCTCATGCAGGCTCCTTCAGGACCTTGCCGCAGGCAGGGTCCGGGCTCAAACGTAAAAAGACGCGGCAAGCCGCGTCAGTCAGGATTCAAATAAAGCGGTGTTTTCATCCAGCCAGCCCTGCAACAACAAGGCGGCGGCGATGGCGTCCACGGGGTTGTCGCGGTAGCTGCCCTTTTGCCCGCCACGGTCACGGCGCTCACCCTTGGCTTCAAAGGTGGTCAGGCGTTCGTCGTGGGTATAGAAGGGCAGGTTGTAGCGGCCGTTGAGGCGGCGGGCGAATTTCTCGGCGCGCAGGCACATGTCGCTGGGCGTGCCATCCATGTTCAAGGGCAGGCCGACCACCACGGCGTCGGGCTTCCACTCTTTAATGAGGGCTTCGACCTGGTTCCAGTCCGGCACGCCGTTCTGGGCTTTCAAGGTGCACAGCTCGCGGGCCTGGCCGGTAATGACCTGGCCGACCGCCACGCCGATCTGTTTGGTGCCGTAGTCAAACCCCAGAATCAGACGCAAAGCCATCAGGCGTGCCCTGCCTGGCTGGTCAGCAGGCTGAGGTTGACCCGCAGCTTGGCCGCCGCTGCTTCCAGGCGCAGTTCGCTGGGGGTGTTGAACAGGATTTCGGCATCGAACGGGCAGGTCAGCCAGGCATTGCTGGCCAGTTCGGCCTCCAGCTGGCCAGCTTCCCAACCGGCGTAACCCAGGGTGATCACGCTCTGCTCGGGGCCTATGCCGTCGGCGATGGCAAACAGCACGTCCTGGGACGTGGACAGCGAAACCCCTTCAAGGTCGACCGTGGCCTGGAACTTCGGCCCGGTGGGGTGCAGCACGAAACCGCGATCGGTCTGCACCGGCCCGCCGATGTAGATGGGTACATGTTGGCAACGGGCTGGCGGATCGATTTCCGGGCGCAGTTGCTCAAGGATATCCGCCAGGTTCAGCTCTTGCGGGCGGTTGATCACCAGCCCCATGGCACCATTGGCCGTGTGCTCGACGATGTAGGTCAAGGTCTGCGCAAAGTTCGGGTCAGCCATGTGGGGCATGGCGATCAGGAATTGGTGCTTGAGGTAGGTCGGGCTGACATTTTTCATGTCCGCTAGTGTGGCGGTGGAGGGGCGAACTGACAAGCCGGGGATGCATGGCATGCCCACCTTTCATGTCAAACGCGAACCCTGTAGGAGCCGGCTTGCCGGCGATAGCGTCCGCATGGGCATCGCAAGACCTGAGGGCCGCATCGCCGGCAAGCCGGCTCCTACAGGGGATCTGCGTCAGTTGCTGGACAGGCGGTCGCCCTTGGCGAACTTCCAGGTGCGGATGATTTCCAGGCGGTCGACGTCGTTCAGGTCCCCGGTAAATGGGGCAAAGGGCGCGGCCAGGCGCACGATGCGCTGGGCGGCCTGGTCCAGCAGCGGCTGGCCGGACGATTCCAGCACCTGCACTTCATAGAGCGTGCCGTCGCGGTTGATCGACACCAGCAAGCGCAAATTGCCGTAAATCTGCTGGCGACGTGCCTCATCCGGGTAGTTGAGGTTGCCGATGCGCTCGACCTTCTTGCGCCATTCGTCCTTATACCAGGCGCCTTTGTCGCGCATGGTCGAGGCGGCGTTCAATCGGTAGATACGCGGGCGCTTGGCGTACAGCTGCTGTTCGTTGGCCAGTTCGGCTTCCAGGCTGGAGATCTGGTCGGAAAGCTGCGAGCTGTCGAAGGTTGGCGCCGGCTTCACCGGCTCTGGGGTTGGTTCGGTCTTGGCCTTTTCGCGCTGGGTCGGGGCTTTTTGCGGCTTGGGCGCGACGGTGGTCACGGCGGCCTTGGGGGCGGCCTGCTTGACCTCGGGCTTGGGGGCCGGAGGCGGGGTGACTTTATTGACCTTGTTGTCCTGGAACGGCGCCACTTCGGTGGTCTTGGGCACGGCCTTCTTGTCGAGGGTGCCACTGCCTTGCTGGTTCTCCTGGGCGAGAAAGTCAGCTTTTTCCGGCTTTTTCTCGCTTTTGAACGTGGCGAGGGTGATTTCCAGGGTCTGGGTGATCTGCTTGGGCTCGACCATGGTGAACCCCACGCCGAGGATCAGGGCCAGGTGAATCAATGCGGCCAGGAACAGGGTAAATCCGAGCCGATCAGCCGGGCGCACGCCACTGTGGGAGAGTTCGGGGGGCAGGTCGGACGGGAGTGTCATGACAAAAAAACCAACATCGCGCGTTTCACAGGTGGGGCATGATAGCGCAATGTTGGTGCGTGTCCGGCTGTTCTATGTCACTTGGCTTGTAGCTTGCGCTCGATGGCGGCCATCAACATTTCGCCGATGTTGGTACCAAAGGCGTTGTCGATCTCGCGGATGCAGGTCGGGCTGGTCACGTTGATTTCGGTGAGGTTTTCACCAATCACGTCCAGGCCTACAAACAGCAAGCCTTTTTCGCGCAGGGTCGGGCCGACCTGGGAGGCGATCCAACGGTCCTTGTCCGACAGCGGGCGTGCTTCGCCACGGCCACCGGCCGCCAGGTTGCCGCGGGTTTCACCGGCTGCCGGGATGCGGGCCAGGCAGTAATCCACGGGCTCGCCGTCGATCATCAGGATGCGCTTGTCGCCGTCCTTGATCGCCGGCAGGTACGCCTGGCCCATGATCTGCTGGGTGCCCAGCGCGGTCAGGGTTTCCAGGATCACCGACAGGTTCGGGTCGCCGGCGCGGTGACGGAAAATCGAGGTGCCGCCCATGCCGTCCAGCGGCTTGAGGATCACATCACCGTGCTTGGCGGCGAATTCACGCAGCACGTCGGCACGGCGGCTGACCACGGTCGGCGGCGTGCACTGCGGGAACAGGGTGGCAAACAGCTTTTCATTGCAGTCGCGCAGGCTCTGCGGCTTGTTGACGATCAACACGCCGGCACGTTCGGCCTGCTCCAGCAGGTAGGTGGAGTAGACGAACTCCATGTCGAACGGCGGGTCCTTGCGCATCAGGATCACGTCCAGATCGCTCAGCGGGCTGTCGATTTCGTCGGCCAGCTCGAACCACTTCTCCGGGTTGGCGAACACCTGCAGCGGGCGCATGCGTGCGCGGGCCTCGCCGTCGCCCTGGTAAAGGTCGCGCTGCTCCATGTAGAACAGGGTCCAGCCGCGGGCCTGGGCGGCCAGGAGCATGGCCAGCGAACTGTCCTTTTTATAGGAAATGCTGGCGATAGGGTCCATGACAATGCCGACGCGAACGCTCATGGGGGATTTCCTCTAGCAAATTAGGGCGCATAAAAGTGGCGTCAGAGTGGCGCTGCGGCTGTTGTGGGTCAAGGAAAAACCACCGGGCAGGCCGCTCGATAGATTGCACCCCAAGACTGTGCTAAAAAGACTGCCACGGTGCAGCAGCCCTTGGATTCCAAGGCTTGCGGCGCCCATCCTGTGAGACATCAGGCAGTACACACCGAAAACCGATTCGCTGTGGCGATGGTAGAGCAGATATGGAACAGCATTCCAACGCCTTGAGAGTGATGGTGATCGACGATTCGAAAACGATCCGCCGCACCGCTGAAACACTGTTGAAGAACGCAGGGTGCGACGTCATCACGGCCATCGACGGTTTCGATGCCCTGGCCCGGATTGTTGATCATCACCCGCACATTATTTTTGTCGACATCATGATGCCGCGCCTGGATGGCTACCAGACCTGCGCGCTGGTGAAGAACAACCCGGCGTTCAAGTCGATCCCGGTGATCATGCTGTCCTCCAAGGACGGCCTGTTCGACAAGGCCAAGGGGCGCATCGTGGGTGTCGATCAGTTTTTGACCAAGCCTTTCAGCAAGGAAGAACTGCTGGGCGCGATCAAGGCCTACGTGCCTGCCTTCGCCGCAGTAGAACAAGCACACTGACGCCGCCTCACAAGGGCCGGCGCCAACCAATGTAGTGGGGAAAACCATGGCACGTGTTCTGATCGTCGACGATTCGCCGACCGAAATGTACAAACTGACCGGCATGCTGGAAAAGCATGGCCACCAGGTCCTGAAAGCCGAAAACGGCGCGGACGGCGTGGCCCTGGCCCGCCAGGAACTGCCCGACGCCGTGCTGATGGACATCGTGATGCCGGGCCTCAATGGCTTCCAGGCCACCCGCCAGCTGTCCAAGGAGCCGGAAACCAACGGTATCCCGATCATCATCATTACCACCAAGGACCAGGAGACCGACAAGATCTGGGGCGCCCGCCAGGGGGCTAAGGACTACCTGACCAAACCGGTGGACGAAGAAACCCTGATTGCTACCCTGAACAAGGTGCTGGCCGGCTGACGGTTCGCCACCATGACCGAGTCGCAAACCGCCTTCGAGCTGCTGCTGGACATCGACCGCCGCTGCCGCCTGCTGGCCGCCGACCTGCCGTCCCAGGAAACCCGCCTGCAACGCTGGAGCGGGATCGGCTTTCGCCTGGGGCCGCACTGGTACGTGGCGCCCATGGGCGAAGTCGCCGAAGTCCTGCATGAACCGCGCTGCACCGTGATGCCGGGAGTAAAACCCTGGGTCAAGGGCGTGGCCAACCTGCGCGGGCGCTTGCTGCCGGTGATGGACCTCGGCGGTTTTCTCGGCCTTGAGTTGTCCCGGGTGCGCAAGCAGCGGCGGGTACTGGTGGTGGAATACAACGACCTGTTTGTCGGGCTGCTGGTAGACGAGGTGGTGGGCATGCAGCATTTCGCGCAAGACGCATTGTTGACGGGCACGCTCTCCAGCGCGCCGTTTATCAGGGGCCAGTTCGACGGCGACCAGCTGTGGCAGGTCTTCAGCCCCTTCGCTCTGGCCCAGGCCCCAGGCTTCATGGATGTCGCCGCATGACCACCGCTACCACGCCCAAACCCCAAGCCGCGTCGCGCAGTCGCTCGCAGATCATCGTGCTGTTCATCGCGCTGATCGTGTTCATCATGTTGCTGTTCGCCAACTTCGCGTACCTCAACACCCAGTCCACCTACGACAAACAGTACATCGGCCACGCCGGCGAGCTGCGCGTGCTGTCCCAGCGTATCGCCAAGAACGCCACCGAAGCCGCGGCTGGCAAGGCGGCGGCGTTCAAGTTGCTGTCTGACGCGCGCAACGACTTCGCCCAGCGCTGGGGCTACCTGAAAAAAGGCGACATCGAGACCGGCCTGCCCGCCGCACCCAACGCCGTGCGTGCCGAGATGCGTGCGGTGCAGACCGATTGGGAAGCGCTGCTGAAAAACACCGACGCGATCCTCGCCAGCGAGCAGACGGTGCTGTCATTGCACCAAGTGGCCGCGACCCTGGCCGAAACGGTGCCGCAGTTGCAGATGGAATCGGAAAAGGTCGTCGACATCCTGCTGCAACGCGGTGCCCCGGCCAGCCAAGTGGCCTTGGCCCAACGCCAGTCGCTGCTGGCCGAACGAATCCTGGGTGCCGTGAACACCGTGCTGGCCGGCGACGAAACCGCCGCCCAGGCCGCCGACGCCTTTGGGCGCGACGCCAACCGCTTCGGCCAGGTGCTCAACGGCATGCTCCAGGGCAACGCCGGGTTGCGCATCAGCCAGGTCGAAGACCACGACGCCCGGGCGCGGCTGGCGGAAATCGCCGAGTTGTTCGAATTCGTCTCCGGCTCGGTGGATGAAATCCTCGAAACCTCGCCGCAGCTGTTCCAGGTGCGAGCGTCGGCGAGCAATATCTTCAACCTGTCGCAAACCTTGCTCGATGAAGCCTCACACTTGGCCACCGGGTTTGAAAACCTCGCCAGCGGGCGCAGTTTCGACACCATTGGCGGCTATGTGCTGGGCTTGCTGGCGCTGACCTCGATCATCCTGATCGGCCTGGTGATGGTGCGCGAAACCAACCGCCAGCTGCACGAAACCGCCGAGAAGAATGAGCGCAATCAGAACGCGATCATGCGCCTGCTCGATGAAATCGAAGACCTGGCCGACGGCGACCTGACCGTGACCGCTTCGGTGACCGAAGACTTCACCGGCACCATCGCCGACTCCATCAACTATTCCGTGGACCAGCTGCGCGACCTGGTCGCCACCATCAACCTCACTGCTGGCCAAGTCGCTGGCGCGGTGCAAGACACCCAGGCCACCGCCATGCACCTGGCCCAGGCTTCGGAGCACCAGGCCCAGCAGATTGCCGAGGCGTCCACCGCGATCAATGAGATGGCCCAGTCCATCGACCAGGTGTCGGCCAACGCCGCTGAGTCCTCGGCAGTGGCGGAGCGCTCGGTAGAGATCGCCAACAAGGGCAACGAGGTGGTGCACAACACCATCCACGGCATGGACAACATTCGCGAACAGATCCAGGACACGGCCAAGCGCATCAAGCGCCTGGGCGAGTCGTCCCAGGAAATTGGCGACATCGTCAGCCTGATCGACGACATTGCCGACCAGACCAACATCCTGGCCCTCAACGCCGCGATCCAGGCGAGCATGGCCGGGGACGCCGGGCGCGGATTTGCCGTGGTCGCCGACGAAGTGCAGCGACTGGCCGAGCGCTCGTCGGCGGCCACCCGGCAGATCGAAACCCTGGTGCGCGCGATCCAGGCCGACACCAACGAAGCCGTGATTTCCATGGAGCAGACCACCACCGAAGTGGTGCGCGGCGCGCGGCTGGCCCAGGACGCGGGCGTGGCGCTGGAAGAAATCGAAGGCGTGTCGAAAACCCTGGCGGCGTTGATCCAGAGCATTTCCAACGCGGCGCAGCAGCAGACCTCCTCGGCGGGGCAGATTTCCCTGACCATGAACGTGATCCAGCAGATCACCACCCAGACCTCGTCGGGCTCCACGGCCACCGCCGAAAGCATCGGCAACCTGGCGAAGATGGCCAGCCAGTTGCGCCGGTCGGTGTCGGGGTTCACCTTGCCGCCGCCCAAGCAGGTCGATAATTGAAATGCATTTTAAAGCACACCACTGTCCAACTGTGGGAGCTGGCTTGCCTGCGATAGCGATCTATCAGCTGGCACATGTATAGCTGACCCACCGCTATCGCAGGCAAGCCAGCTCCCACACTAGATCTCCATTCGGTTTGAGATCTCTGCAACACCAGCAACCCACGAATTCTAAGCGGAGCAGTTATGGTTGATCGGCACGACTACGTGGCCCTCGAATGGGTCAAGGGCGACATTGCCGAAACCCTGAAACAGGCGCGTTCGGCCCTGGACGCCTTTGTCGAGACCGCTGACGCCGAGGCCATCAGCGAGTGCCTGGCCGGCATCCATCAGGTGCATGGCGCGTTGCAGATGGTCGAGTTCTACGGCGCGGCACTGCTGGCCGAAGAGCTTGAAGAACTCGCCCTGGCACTCCAGGCCGGGCACGTCAGCCAGCGCGACGAAAGCATCCGCCTGCTGCAACAGGCGCTCAACCAATTGCCGCTGTACCTGGACCGCGTGCACAGCGCCCGCCGCGACCTGCCGCTGGTGGTCTTGCCGCTGCTCAACGACCTGCGCAGTGCGCGCGGCGAAAGCCTGTTGTCGGAGACCAGCCTGTTCAGCCCGCAGCTGCTGTCGATTGCGCCGCTGCCCGACGAAGCCCTGGCCCAACGTGCGTTGCCCGACCTGCACGAACAGCTGCGCCAGTGGCACCAACTACTGCAACAGGCCCTCGCCGGCCTGCTGCGCGAAGACCACGGCCCCAGCAACCTGGAAGACATGGCGCGGGTCTTCGCCCGCCTCGAAGCGCTGTGCCAGGGCGCGCCGTTGCTGCCGTTGTGGCAAGTCACCTCGGCGCTGGTCGAAGGCATGCTCACCGGCGTGATCGCCAACAGCCCGGCCCTGCGCAGCCTGCTCAAGGCCAGTGACAAGCAACTCAAGCGCCTGTTGGCCCAAGGCATCGGCGGCATCAACCAGCCGGCGCCGGATGAACTGCTCAAAAGCCTGCTGTTCTACGTGGCCAAGGTGACCCGGCCGACGCCGCGCATGCAAAGCCTGAAAGAACGCTATGGCCTGGACGAAGCCTTGCCCGACAGTGCCGTGGTCGATGCCGAGCGTGCGCGCCTGGCCGGGCCGGACCGCAATGCCATGGGCTCGGTGCTCGGCGCGTTGTGCGAAGAGTTGGTGCGGGTCAAGGAGCGTCTCGACCTGTTCGTGCGCAGCGATCGCCAGCACACCAGCGACCTTGAAGCCTTGCTCGCGCCGCTGCGACAGATCGCCGACACCCTGGCGGTACTGGGCTTTGGCCAACCGCGCAAAGTGATCATCGACCAGTTGGCCGTGGTACTGAGCCTGGTCCAGGGTCAGCGCGAACCCAATGACGCCGTGTTGATGGACGTTGCAGGCGCCTTGCTTTATGTCGAAGCCACGCTGGCGGGGATGGTCGGCACCGTCGAACCGGAAAGCCGCGAAGAAAGCCGCCTGCCCACCACCGACCTGACCCAGATCCATCAGTTGGTGATCCGTGAGTCCTGCCAGTGCCTCAAGCAAGCCAAGGAACTGGTGATCGACTGCATCGAGGCCGACTGGGACCGCCAGCGCCTGGAGTCCCTGCCGGAACTGCTGAGCCAGGTGCGCGGCGCCTTGGCGATGATTCCCCTGCCTCGTGCTGCGAGCTTGATGCGCGGCTGCACCGACTACGTCGATGAACAGCTGATGGGCGGTGATGCGACACCTGACGAGGCGCAGTTGGGGCATTTTGCCGATGTAATCAGCAGCCTGGAGTACTACCTGGAGCGCATGCTCCAAGACCCTGACGCCGCAGGTGAACGGGTGCTGGAGTTGGCCACCGAAGGCCTTGCGGCACTCGGTTACCTGCCGGCTGAAAAACCGTGGCGCCAGGCGCTGGTTGCGCCGGAGGGGGCGTTGACCACCGAGGCCACGCCCAGCCAGTCCCAGTTCGATGCACTGGCCAGCCCGACGTCGCGCCTGAACCCTCCGGCCCTGCAACGCCCGGGCAGCCTGTTGCCACCACCGGCCGACGAAGAACCCATCGACGACGAGCTGCGCGAAGTCTTCCTTGAGGAAACCGACGAAGTCCTCGACGTGCTGCACCGCTACCTGCCCAACAGTGCCGACAAGACCGCCCAGGGCGAAATGCGCCGTGCCTTCCACACCTTGAAAGGCAGCGGCCGCATGGTGCGCGCCCTGGTGCTGGCGGAGTTGGCCTGGGCCGTGGAAAACCTGCTCAACCGTGTGTTGGAACGCAGCGTGGCCCTGGGCCCTGACGTGCAAGAGGTGCTGGATGAAGCGGTGGCCTTGCTGCCGGAGCTGATCGCCGATTTCGCCACCGACGATCAACACCAGCGCGATGAAGTCGACGCCCTGGCCGCCCGCGCCCATGCCCTGGCCAGCGGCACACCCGAGCCAGCGGCTGAAGCCCATGACCCCATGCTGCTGGAGATTTTCCGCAACGAAGCCCAGAGCCACCTGGACAGCCTCAACCACTTCCTGCAACAGGCTGCCGAGCATGTGCCGTTGCAAGTCAGCGATGAACTGCAACGCGCCCTGCACACCCTCAAGGGCAGCGCCTATATGGCCGGCGTGTTGCCCATCGCCGAACTGGCCCGCCCGCTTGACCATCTGACCCGCGAGTACAAGGCCCACCGCCTGCCACTGGACTTGGACGAAGTGGAGCTGCTGCTGGAGGCCGAGGGCCTGTTCCAGCGAGGGGTGCGCCAGTTGGACCGTGACCCGTTGGCGCCGATCAAGGGCGCCGAGGACCTGATCGGTCGCACCCAAAGCCTGCTCGACAGCCAACTGACCGCGCTGCTCGACGCGCCCCATACGGGCTTGCGCATCAAGCGCGACCCGCAGTTGATCGCCAACTTCCTGGCCCAGGGCATGGACATCCTGCTCGACGCCGAGAACCTGCTGCGCCGCTGGCAACAGCACCCGGGCGAACGCCAGGAACTGACGGCGTTGCTGGATGAGCTGACCACCCTGGGGGAGGGCGCGCACGTCGCCGACCTGCATGCCATCGACGCGCTGTGCGAGGCGTTGCTCGACCTGTACGGCGCCGTCGAAGAAAGCAGCCTGGCCGTGAGCGAGCGGTTTTTCCATGAGGCCGAACAGGCCCACGAAGCCCTGATCAACATGCTCGACCAACTGGCGGCCGGCCAGGAAATCAGCCCGGCCCCGGCACGGGTCGAGGCGCTGCGCGAGCTGTTGGACGAGGCTCTCGACCCGTCCGCCACCGGGTTGATCCGCAGCGATGGCAGCCGAGCGCTGAGCATCGCCGAGCTGGGTGCCGCGACCCAGCAGTTGGAGCATGAAACGGCCATGGACGACGAGATCGTCGAGATCTTCCTCGAAGAGGCCGTGGACATCCTCGACAGTGCCGGGCAGTCCCTCAAGCGCTGGCTGCTGGAGCCCGAAAGCGCCGCGCCGTTGTCGTCGTTGCAACGCGACCTGCACACCCTCAAGGGCGGCGCACGCATGGCCGAAATCGGCCCGATCGGCGACCTGGCCCATGAGCTGGAATGCCTGTACGAAGGCCTGGTAGACCGCCGCTACAGCTACAGCGCCGAGCTGTCCCAGGTGCTGATGGCCAGCCATGAACACCTGGCCTTGCAGTTGGAGGAGCTGCAAGGCCATCAACCCTTGAGCGACAGCCGTGAGCTGGTCGATAAGTTGCGCGCGGTACGCCAGGGCAACCCACCGACGGCGCCCGCAGCGGTGGCGCCAGCGTCGGGCGCCGACCCTGAGTTGCTGGATATCTTCCTCGAAGAAGCCGCCGACATTCTCGACAGCTCCAGCAGCGCGCTGGTGCGCTGGCAAGCCGAGCCCGGCAATCGCCAGGAAGTGGAAACCCTGCTGCGCGACCTGCACACCCTCAAGGGCGGTGCGCGCATGGTCGAGATCGGGCCGATCGGCGATCTGGCCCATGAACTGGAGACCCTCTACGAAGGGCTCTCGGCCGGGTTGCTGGCGCCGTCGGCAGAACTGTTTGCGCTGCTGCAAGGCTGCCATGACCGCCTGGCCCAGATGATCGACGCGGTGGCCGATGGCTTGCCGGTGGGCTCGGTGGACAAGCTGATCCAGCGCATCAAAAGCCTGGTGCACCCCAGCGATGAACCGGTAGTGCCGGTGGCGTTGCCCGCGGGCAAGGCCGAGGCGGCGGTCGACCCGACGGCCGACATGGTGAAGATTTCCGCTGAGCTGTTGGACGACTTGGTTAACCTGGCCGGCGAAACCTCGATTTTTCGTGGCCGCATCGAGCAACAAGTCAACGACGCACGCATCGCCCTGACCGAAGTGGAAACGACCATTGAGCGCATGCGCGACCAACTGCGCCGGCTCGACACCGAAACCCAAGGGCGCATCCTCAGCCGTCAGCAGGCCGAGGCCGAGCGCCTGGGCTACGAAGAATTCGATCCGCTGGAAATGGACCGTCATTCGCAGTTGCAGCAACTGTCACGCGCGTTGTCCGAATCCGCCTCCGACCTGCTCGACCTCAAGGACACGCTCGACCGTCGCAATCAGGACGCCCATGACCTGCTGCAGCAACAGGCGCGCATCAACACCGCGTTGCAGGAAGGCTTGATGCGCACGCGCATGGTGCCGTTCGAACGCATGCTGCCGCGCCTCAAGCGCATCGTGCGGCAAGTGGCGGGGGAGTTGGGCAAGGACGTGGAGTTCGTGGTCGGCAACGCCGAGGGCGAGATGGACCGCAACGTGCTCGAACGCATGGCGGCGCCCCTGGAACACATGTTGCGCAATGCGGTGGACCACGGGCTGGAATCCCGCGATGCGCGGCTGCTGGCCGGCAAGCCGGAGAAGGGCCGCATCACCCTGGACCTGACCCACGAAGGCGGCGATATCGTCTTCGACATGCGCGACGACGGCGCCGGGGTACCGCTGGAGGCCGTGCGGCGCAAGGCGATCAAGCGCGGTTTGCTCGACCCCAATCAGGAGATCAGCGACCGCGACGTGTTGCAGTTCATCCTGCAGCCGGGTTTTTCCACGGCCGAAAAAATCACGCAGATCTCCGGGCGTGGCGTGGGCATGGACGTGGTGCACGAAGAGGTGCGCCAGCTGGGCGGCTCGATGTTCATTGAGTCGACGCCTGGGGTGGGCGTGCACTTTCGTATTCGCTTGCCGTTTACCGTGTCGGTCAACCGGGCGTTGATGGTGCAATGCGCAGACGACCAATACGCTATCCCGCTCAATACCATCGAAGGCCTGGTGAGTGTGCTGCCCCATGAGCTGGCGGGGCATTATCAGCAGGACCCGCCACGTTATGAATATGCCGGCCAGCGCTACGAACTCTTCTACCTCGGCGACCTGTTGCACACCGTCAGCCGTCCGAAACTGCTGGGCCAGTACCAGCCCGTGCCGGTGCTGCTGGTGCAGTGCAACGAGCGGCGCGTGGCGGTGCAAGTGGACGCCATGGCGGGTACGCGGGAAATCGTGGTGAAAGGTCTGGGGCCACAGTTTGCGGGGGTGCAGGGCTTGTCCGGCGCGACCATTCTGGGCGACGGCCGTGTGGTGCTGATCATCGATTTGCTGGCGCACATCCGCGCCCGGCAACCGGCCTTGCCGGCCCAGACGTTCGACGCGCCGCTGATCCTCAACGACCCGCTGAAAAAGCGCCCGTTGCTGGTGCTGGTGGTGGACGACTCGGTCACCGTGCGCAAAGTCACCAGCCGCCTGCTGGAACGCAACGGCATGAACGTGCTCACCGCCAAGGACGGCATCGACGCCATCGCGGTGCTGGAAGAACACACGCCGGACCTGATGCTGCTGGACATCGAAATGCCGCGCATGGACGGCTTCGAAGTGGCCACCCAAGTGCGCAACGACCCTAGGCTGATGCGCCTGCCGATCATCATGATCACCTCCCGCACCGGCCAGAAACACCGCGACCGCGCCATGGCGATTGGCGTGAATGACTACCTCGGCAAGCCGTACCAAGAGTCGGTGCTGCTGGAAAGCATCGCCTACTGGAGCAAGTCCCATGCTTGACCACCGCACCAGCCAACTCACTGGCCTGCTGCTGCCCCTGGCCGACCGCCACCTGGTGCTGCCCAACGTCGCGATTGCCGAGCTGATCGACTTCCAGCGCGGCGAACCCGCCAGCGACGCACCGCCGTGGTACCTGCGGCAAGTGACCTGGCGTGATCAGCAACTGCCGCTGATCAGCTTTGAAGCCGCGTGCGGCGAAGCCATCGTCGCCGGTGAACGCTCACGCATCGTGGTGCTCAACGCCCTGGGCGGGCGGCCGACGTTGAAGTTCATTGCGCTGGTGATCCAGGGGATCCCCCGCTCGTACAAACTCGACAGCCAACTCAGCTACGTGGACGTGCCGCTGTGCCCGCTGGAACTGGCGGCAGTGCAGGTGGGTGAGCATGTGGCGAAAGTGCCGGATTTGATGGGGCTTGAAGCCCTGTTGATAGAGTCCGGCCTGGCCTGATTACCCTGTATCCAAAAACCTATGAAGATCCAAATGTGGGAGCGGGCTTGCTCGCGAAAGCTCTGGATCAGTCACAGATGCGCTGACTGACGCCCCGCATTCGCGAGCAAGCCCGCTCCCACATTAAATTGTGTTGGCCTCAAGACCTCAATCAATCCGCGCAAACCGTTCAATTACCGGCTGTTCCCGATGCTCGGCCTGCCACAAGTCGTAGGCGCTTTGCATCGACAGCCAAAGCTGGGCAGTACTCACCCCGGCCCGCTCCAGCCGCACGGCAAGGTCTGGGCTGACTGGGGCGTGGCCATGCAAGATCCTTGAAAAGGTTTCGCGAGCGAAGCCAAGGCGCCGGGCCATTTCGGTGATGGTGATACCCAACGCTGGCACCACGTCTTCAAGCAGGATCTCACCTGGGTGAGGTGGGTTGTTGATGTCCTTGCATCGCTTCTTAGCTGTGAGATTCATGCGGTATGCCCGTGACGATTCAGACCGAAAAGGCTAGGGGTACCGGTTCCGAGCAACAACCTGAATAGCCTGTCAGAGCATTCCGATCTGACTGTCGGTGCCTCATGGTTCCTGGACAAATCTTGTCCTAACACCTGAGACGTAAGGTATGGATCGAATGGTTGTGTGAAGTTTCTGTAAGTACGAACTCGGGATTTTTTGCCGATTGTTGAGTGCTAGCGTTTCTTGCTCAACTCCATCAGCAAGGACTCGCAAATGGCCGTTCCACCCGCGCCCCCAGGCGTTTCGCTGCAAGACAATATCGCTATCGCCAACAACCGCAGGCTGCATTTGAAGCCCGGTTCGGCGCTCATGTATTCGTGGTTCTACTCACAGGTCCGAGGGCGTGGGCCTTGGGATTACAAACAGAAAAGCCTGGAGTATGAGGCGTTCGGAAACTTCAATTATGGTGCTACAGGTACGGTGCTGGGCATTCCCGAGCATGTTCTGTTACGGGCAGCAGGTGTCGCTCAAACATTCGCAGAAACCACCAAGCCGGAGTTTGGGTCATGGTGGGGAGGAGAACCTTTTGGCGATGATCCTCGCGATCAATATTGGATAAGGAGGGGGATTGAGTATGCAATTTCTCAGGGCTACTAAAGGCCTCTTTCCGGTCCTGCGCAACTGCCTGCTGGTAGCCTGCCTGATGTATATCGGGGGCCATTGGATCATGTCATCCGGCACACCGGATTTGGACGAAGTGGTTTTGAAACACTCGTTGGGCAACGGCAACTCAATTTATGGAGCGCGTGACGGACAGGGCGGCGCGACAGTGGGATTTTCCTACAGGTACTACGTTTATAAGGACTTGGGCAGTGACCAGGAGATACTGACAGCGCTGATGTCGGCACATCCCTTTTTGAAAACCAAAAAGCCAGATGTCCAGGTCACTCAGGTGGATGGCGTCATCCACCTCATTGTTCGTGGTGAGGTTTATGAGTACCGCAGCTATCCGCTCGAAGGTTTGGGGGCTGTGAGCATAGACATGAAGTTGTAGACCGGCGGGCTTCGGATTTTTCCTGCGAGATTTGGAGGTGTGCGTGAACTTGTCGCGTGCAGGCGGCGCGCCTAGTCTTCGTCCCGTCATCGCAAAAAACGGTGACACGGACGTGCAAGTCCGGTTACATGTCGGCGCACCGGCGCCCATAGCCATTCAACGGGCGTTTTTTATGCCTGCTGTATATGTTATGGCGGCTGTGCGTGGGAGATCCCTCGGGGTCTGCCGGGGTCCGATATGCCCGGTCTTGCACACCTGCGCACAGCTGCCACCTTAATTCGCGTGCAAGCGGAAGAGGGCAGTCTCCATCACATATCGGAGCTGTAAATCATGGTCAAACCTACCCCCAATCCACCTCTCTTCAGCGTAAATCCTCACCAAAACACCGAAACCCTGTTGGTCAACGCCAGCGAAACCCTGTCTTCCCTCAACGCACTCACCTGCAACCTGGCCTTCGACCTGGACACCTCCCAGCGCGCCATCCTGCTCGGCATCCAGCAAATGGCAGAGCTGGGGCAGCTATTGGTGGATAGGGCGTTGGAGCAAGTCAGCCCGGCGCCAGCTGCTTAAAACGGCCCCAATCAGGGACTGATCGTTCCCTTTTGGGGACCGCTATTTAACAAGCGCCACTGAACAAATGTGGGAGCGGGCTTGCTCGCGAATGCGGACTGTCAGCAGACACTTCATTAGCTGACCCACTGCATTCGCGAGCAATCCCGCTCCCACATTTAGAACTGCGTCCGGCTTGAGGGCGTATTTGCTGATGTTCCGTTACTCCAGCCGTAACGATCCATCGCCGGGCTTGATTGATGCCCCCCCGATTCACTCCTAAGGTACAGCCCACGACAGCAAACCCCGTGGAGCGACCATGACAACAACCAACACCCCCGACTCGCGCTGGACGCGGCGGCGCGACGAGAAGCAGCGGCGGCTCGGGCGGGTCAAACAGTATGCAGACGGGGCCGTGTTGCCCAGCGACAAGATCGTCGAGGCCCTGGAAGCCCTGATCCTCCCCGGCGACCGCGTGGTGCTGGAAGGCAACAACCAGAAACAGGCCGACTTTCTCTCCCGCTCCCTGGCCAAGGCCGACCCCGCCAAGCTCCACGATTTGCACATGATCATGCCCAGTGTCGGCCGCTCCGAGCACCTGGACCTGTTTGAAAAGGGCATCGCCCGCAAGCTCGACTTCTCCTTCGCGGGCACCCAGTCCCTGCGCATCAGCCAGTTGCTCGAAGACGGCCTGCTGGAAATCGGCGCGATCCATACCTACATCGAACTCTACGCACGGCTGGTGGTGGACCTGATCCCCAATGTCGTCCTGTCTGCCGGCTTCATGGCCGACCGCGCCGGCAACATCTACACCGGCGCCAGCACCGAAGACACTCCCGCGTTGATCGAGCCGGCTGCCTTCAGCGATGGCATCGTGATCGTGCAGGTCAACCAGTTGGTGGACGACGTCACCGACTTACCCCGCGTCGACATTCCGGCCAGTTGGGTGGACTTCGTGGTGGTGGCCGACAAACCCTTCTACATCGAGCCGCTGTTCACCCGCGACCCGCGCCACATCAAGCCGGTGCATGTGTTAATGGCGATGATGGCGATCCGTGGCATCTACGAAAAACACAATGTGCAGTCCCTCAACCACGGCATCGGGTTCAACACCGCGGCCATTGAGTTGATCCTGCCCACCTACGGCGAATCCCTCGGCCTCAAGGGTAAGATCTGCCGCAACTGGACCCTCAACCCGCACCCGACGCTGATCCCTGCCATCGAAAGTGGCTGGGTAGAAAGCGTGCATTGCTTCGGCACCGAACTGGGCATGGAGAACTACATCGCCGCACGGCCGGATGTGTTCTTCACCGGCCGCGATGGCTCGATGCGTTCCAACCGCATGTTCTGCCAACTGGCCGGCCAATACGCGGTGGACCTGTTCATCGGCGCCACCCTGCAAGTCGACGGCGACGGCCATTCCTCCACCGTGACCCGTGGCCGTCTCGCCGGGTTTGGCGGTGCGCCGAACATGGGCCACGACCCACGCGGTCGCCGCCATGGCACCCCGGCATGGCTGGACATGCGCCACGACGACGCGCCCGAAGCGCTGTTGGAGCGCGGCAAAAAGCTGGTGGTGCAAATGGTCGAGACCTTCCAGGAAGGCGGCAAACCGACTTTCGTCGACACCCTTGACGCGGTGGAAGTCGCGCGCAAAAGCGGCATGCCCCTGGCGCCGATCATGATCTACGGCGACGACGTCACCCACCTGCTCACCGAAGAAGGCATCGCCTACCTGTACAAGGCGCGCTCCCTGGAGGAGCGCCAGGCGATGATCGCCGCCGTCGCAGGCGTCACCGCCATCGGCCTGCGCCACAACCCCAAGGACACCGCGCGCATGCGCCGCGAAGGCCTGATCGCCTTGCCCGAAGACTTGGGCATCCGTCGCACCGACGCCACTCGCGAGCTGTTGGCCGCCAAGAGCGTGGCCGACCTGGTGGACTGGTCCGGTGGCCTGTACAACCCGCCCGCCAAGTTCAGGAGCTGGTAAATGCGCGCCCTCAAACTGCATGAATTGACCCTCGCCGACCGCCTCGCGGACATGGCCGTCGATGCCTTGATCGATGAGGCGGACCTGTCGCCCAAGCCGGCCCTGGTCGACCGTCGCGGCAACGGCGCCCACAACGATTTGCACCTGGGCCTGATGCACGCCTCGGCACTGTCGTTGTGGCCGATGTTCAAGGAAATGGCCGAAGCGGCCATCGAGTTCGGTGAAGTCGGCTTGCCCCTGCGTGAAGCCTTGGGGCGGATCGGCCGCGAAGGCGAACAAGCCATGCTCGCCACCACCGACGGCGTGAATACCCATCGCGGCGCGATCTGGGCCCTCGGTTTGCTCACCGCTGCGGCAGCCCTGGCGCCCCGTGCCGTGACGCTGACCGCTGCCCGCTTGGCCTTGCTCAACGACCGTTATGCCCCGCAACCGATGAGCCACGGTGCCCAGGTCGCGCAACGCTACGGCGCACGCGGCGCCCGTGAAGAAGCGCAACTGGGCTTCCCTTCGGTGATGCAGCGCGGCCTGCCGCAACTGCGCAAAAGTCGTCTGCAAGACGCCGGCGAGCAGAACGCCCGCCTAGACGCCTTGCTTGCGATCATGACCGAGCTGGCCGACACCTGTGTGCTCTACCGCGCAGGCCCTGAAGGCATCAGCGCCATGCAACACGGCGCCCAAGCCGTGCTGGACGCGGGCGGCAGCGCGACCCTGGCCGGTCGCCGCCAACTGCATGCGCTGGACCAACACCTGCTGGCCCTGAATGCCTCCCCGGGCGGCGCCGCCGACCTGTTGGCCGCCTGCCTGTTTATCGACCGCCTCGACGGAGCGTTGTGATGGAAACCTTATCCTTTGAATTCCCCGCCGGACAGCCGCCCAAAGGCCGTGCGCTGGTGGGGTGTGTCGGCTCCGGCGACCTGGAAGTGCTGCTGGAGCCGGGCACGCCGGGCACCCTGACCATCCAGGTGCAGACCTCGGTCAACGGCGCCGAGCAGCGCTGGCAGCACCTGTTCGAACGCATCTTTCAAGAGCAAACGCCACCGGCGTTGAAGATCGATATCCACGACTTCGGCGCGACACCCGGTGTGGTGCGTTTGCGCCTGGAGCAAGGTTTCGAGGAGATCGGCCATGACTGACTTACTCGCCAAACACAGCTTCGTCGAACTCGGCGCACGTCAGCGTGCCAAGGCCTTGCTGGACGCCGGCACCTACCGTGAATTGATCGACCCGTTCCAGCGCGTCATGTCGCCGTGGCTCAGCCGCCAGGGCGTGGTGCCGCAAGCCGATGACGGCGTGGTGATCGCCAAGGGCAGCCTCGCCGGCAAGCCGGTGGTGATCGCGGCCATCGAAGGTAATTTCCAGGGCGGCAGCCTCGGTGAAGTCGGCGGGGCAAAAATCGCCGGTGCGCTTGAGCTGGCGGCCGAAGACAACCGCAAGGGTATTCCCACGCGTGCCGTGCTGTTGCTGGAAACCGGTGGCGTGCGCCTGCAGGAAGCCAACCTGGGGCTGGCGGCGATTGCCGACATCCACGCGGCGATTGTCGACCTGCGCCAGTACCAGCCGGTGATCGGTGTGGTGGCGGGCAGCGTCGGTTGCTTTGGCGGCATGTCCATCGCGGCCGGGCTGTGCAGTTACCTGGTGGTCACCCGCGAAGCACGGGTGGGCCTGAACGGCCCGCAAGTGATCGAGCAGGAAGCCGGGCTGGACGAATACGACTCCCGCGACCGGCCATTCATCTGGAGCCTTACCGGTGGCGAGCAACGCTTCAACAGCGGGTTGGCTGACCGTTACGTGGCCGACGATGTGGCCGAGATTCAGCAGACCGTCAGCGACCTGCTGGAGCAGGGCCTACCCGCTCAACCACGCAGTCGCCAGGCCGAGCACTACCTGGCGCGCCTGGCCGAACTGGGCGCCACGCCACAAATCGATGCGGCGACGGTGCGTGCGCTGTATCAAGGAGATCGCTCATGAGAGGTTTGCAGTGGTTCAACGCATTGAGCGTGGGGGCAACGCCCGTCGAGGGTTTGCCGGCTTCGCTGAAAGTGGCTGACGGCCTGTTGGGCGGGCAACCTGTGCGCTTTATCGCCGTGGTCACCGACCCGCACAACCGCTTTCCCCGCGCACGCAACGGCGAGGTCGGGTTGCTCGAAGGCTGGGGCCTGGCCAAGGCGGTGGATGAAGCCATCGCCCGTGGCGACAAGCGCCCGCTGATCGCTATCGTCGACGTGCCGAGCCAAGCCTACGGCCGTCGCGAAGAAGCCCTCGGTATCCATCAGGCCCTGGCCGCCGCCGCTGACAGTTATGCCCGCGCCCGGCTGGCCGGGCACCCGGTGATTGCGCTGCTGGTGGGCAAGGCGATGTCGGGCGCGTTCCTCGCCCACGGCTACCAGGCCAACCGCCTGATCGCCCTGCGCGACCCGGGCGTGATGGTACACGCCATGGGCAAGGCCTCGGCGGCGCGGGTTACTTTGCGCAGTGTCGAGGAGCTGGAAGCGTTGGCCGCCAGCGTGCCGCCCATGGCGTATGACATCGACAGCTATGCCAGCCTGGGTTTGCTGTGGGAGACCTTGTCGGTTGAGCAGATCGAACAGCCGACGCCACAGGATGTGGCACGGGTGGGCGATTGCCTGGTGAGTGCAATCAAGGACATCGACGGCACCGATTTGAGCAGCCGCCTGGGTGCTGCCCATCGCGCCGCCTCCAGCCACGTGCGCCAACTGCTACGGGAGCAATGGTGAACGCGCACGACTTGCTCTGGGGCATGACCCCGGCGCACCTGCCCGCTGACGCCCCGGCGTGGGCGGTGCAGGCGGTGGGCACGGTGGTGGTGCGCCGCGCGACGGTTGCCGCAGGTTATGTCCCGGTGGGCGTGCGTGGCCGTTCGCGTGAGCAACGGTTTGCCGTACTCATGCCGCTGGCTGCCGTGCAACGGCGGGTAGCGCCGGAAGCATTGCGTGATGTTGTCTCTCGACGAGACTTGCCCGCATTGCAGGCTCTGGATCAATTACGGCCGGTGCTGGCGACCTTAAATTGGGGCGTCACCGGCAGCGCCGGATTTGAGTTGGCCACGGGCATTGAAGCGCTGCATGCCCAGAGCGACCTGGATCTGATTCTGCGCACGCCCCTGCCGCTGGACCGCAGCGAGGCGCGCGACCTGTTGGCAACCTTGGACCAGGCCGTGTGCGCCGTGGACCTGCAATTGCAAACGCCCTTCGGCGCAGTGGCCTTGCGCGAATGGGCCGGCCCCTCACGGCGGGTGCTGTTGAAAACCACCAGTGGCGCCCATCTGGTGCTCGACCCTTGGCAGGCCGTGGCATGAGCAGCTTTCTGGTGTTCCCCGGGCAAGGCGCCCAGCGGCCGGGCATGCTCCAGGCGCTGCCCGCCGATGTGCTGGATGAAGCCAGCCAAGCCTTGGGTGAAGACGTCCGCACCCTGGATTCAGCGCACGCCTTGGCCAATACCCGCGCCGTCCAGCTGTGCCTGCTGATCGCCGGCGTGGCCCACGCCCGCCTGTTGCAACACACCCCGGATTACGTCGCGGGCCTTTCCATCGGCGCATACCCGGCCGCCGTGATCGCCGGTGCCCTGGCGTTTGCCGATGCGGTGAAACTGGTCAGCCTGCGCGGCGAACTGATGCAAAACGCTTATCCACACGGCTACGGGATGACGGCCATCATCGGCCCGCCGTTATCCACAGTCGAAGCGCTGCTGGCTGAAGTGAATAGCCCGGAAACCCCGGTGTACCTGGCCAATATCAACGCCGACAACCAGACCGTGATTGCCGGCAGCGACGCCGCCATGACGCGTATCGCCCAACGTATCAAAGGCAACGGCGTGGCCAAGCGCCTGGCCGTGAGTGTGCCGTCTCACTGCGCGCTGCTGGAGCAACCGGCCCAGGTGTTGGCCCAGGCGTTCGTTGCGCTCAAGCCGCCGCGCATCACCTACCTGAGCAGCACCCGTGCGCGGCCTGTGCACAACCCCGAACAACTGCGCGACGACCTCGCCTTCAACATGTGCCGCGTCGTCGACTGGCGCGGCACCGTGCAAAGCGCCTACGAGCGCGGCGTGCGCCTGCAGATCGAGCTGCCCCCCGGCGCCGTGCTCACCGGCTTGTCACGCCGCGTGTTCGAGCAAGGCACGGTGATCGCCTGCGAGGGCGCACGCCTGGACACCTTGCAGGCCCTGCTGCAAGAGGAGGAGCGCCGCCACCGATAAAGCACCACCCAAGGCTTTCGAAGCACAACAACAACAATTTCGATCGAGCACTTTGAGGACAACAACGATGATTATCTACGGTGTGGCATTGCTGGCGATCTGCACGCTGGCGGGCGTGATCATGGGCGACATGCTCGGCGTGTTGCTGGGGGTCAAATCCAACGTGGGCGGGGTGGGCATCGCAATGATCCTGCTGATCTGCGCCCGTTTGTGGATGCAAAAACGTGGCGGCATGACCAAGGATTGCGAGATGGGCGTGGGCTTCTGGGGCGCCATGTACATCCCGGTGGTGGTGGCGATGGCGGCGCAACAGAACGTGGTCACGGCCTTGCACGGCGGTCCTGTCGCGGTCCTGGCGGCGATGGGTTCCGTGGTGGTCTGTGGTTGCACCATCGCGCTCATCAGCCGTACCCACAAGGGCGAACCGTTGCCCGCCGAAGAGCCGCTGATCGCTGCTGCGGGAGGTCGCTGATATGTGGGATCTCATCGAAAAAGGGTTGGAACATAACGGCCTGATCACCGCCTTTGCCTTCGTCGGCGTGGTGATGTGGATTTCCGTGGTGCTGTCCAAGCGCCTCACCTTTGGGCGAATTCATGGTTCGGCGATTGCCATCGTCATCGGCCTGGTTTTGGCGTGGGTCGGTGGCACGGTCACTGGCGGGCAAAAAGGCTTGGCCGACATGGCACTGTTCTCCGGCATTGGCCTGATGGGCGGCGCGATGCTGCGTGACTTCGCCATCGTTGCCACGGCGTTTGAAGTGCAAGCCACCGAGGCACGCAAAGCCGGATTGATCGGGGTGATTGCGCTGCTGTTGGGCACGGTGTTGCCGTTCATTGTTGGTGCGAGCATGGCCTGGGCATTTGGTTATCGTGATGCGATCAGCATGACGACTATCGGTGCCGGCGCGGTGACGTACATCGTTGGCCCGGTGACCGGAGCGGCCATTGGTGCGACCTCGGACGTGATGGCGCTGTCGATTGCCACGGGCTTGATCAAGGCCATTCTGGTGATGGTCGGCACGCCGGTGGCGGCGCGCTGGATGGGCCTGGACAACCCGCGTTCGGCGATGGTGTTTGGTGGCTTGGCGGGGACGGTCAGCGGTGTGACCGCGGGGCTGGCGGCGACGGATCGGCGGTTGGTGCCCTATGGCGCGCTGACGGCGACGTTCCATACCGGGCTTGGGTGTTTGCTGGGGCCTTCGGTGTTGTACTTCATTGTTCGTGGGTTGGTTGGCTAGTTTCGGAATTTATGGTGTCTGGTCGGGCCTCTTCGCGAGCAAGCCCGCTCCCACAGTTGATCGGGTTCCAGCATGAAAATGCGGTCGAATGTGGGAGCGGGCTTGCTCGCGAATGCGGTGTATCAGGTTGCCACCTGGCGATTGGCGTACATCCGGCACTCTGCCAACAACGCCAACAGGTTCGGGTCGCGCTCCTTGGCCTTCAGGAACACCACCCCTATCTGCTGCTGCAGCCGGTACCGGGGTTGCAGCGGGATCAGCTTCACCCGGTTCTCATACACCGCCGCAATCCGCCCGGGCAGCAGTGCGTAACCCACGCCCGAGCTGACCATGCTCAGCAGCGTAAAGATGTCATTGACCTGCATCGCCACCTTCGGCTCGAACCCCGCCTGCTGGAACACGCGGTTGCCATCCTGGTGGGTGGCGAAGCCCTGGGTGAGGGTGATGAAGGTGGCGTCGCGCACATCCGCCAGGTCGATCTGCTGTTCGCGGTCGAAGGGCGAGTCGGCCGGGGTGGCCAGGAAGATGTCATCGGAAAACAGCGCGATCTGCTCGCAGTCGGGGTCGTTGGCATGCTCATCCAGGGAGATGAGGATGGCGTCCACTTCCATGTTCTTGAGCTTGTAGAGCAAGTCGAAGTTGGAGCCCAGGATCAGGTCGATGTTGAGTTCGCTGCGGCGGATCTTCAGGCCCATGATCAATTGCGGCACGGTCTTCACCGTGAGCGAATAGAGTGACCCCAGCTTGAAACGCTCCGCCGAATAGCCTGCCGCTTCGCGAGTGAGGCGTACGCTGTCGACCACGTCGGCCACCAGTTTCTGTGCGCGCTCCTCCAACACGTAGGCGCTCTCCAGCGGCGTGAGGTTGCGCCCTTCGTGCTTGAACAGCGGGCAGCGCAGCGCGTTTTCCAGGGAGTGGATGGCGCGGTGCACGCTGACGTTGCTGGTTTGCAGCTCGGCGGCGGCCCGGGCCAGGTTGCCGGTGCGCATGAACGCCAGGAAGATTTCCAGCTTCTTGAGGGTGAACTCTTCGTCGATCAGCATGGCGGTCACTCTTGTTCGAATGCCGTCGATTGTGCCCCTAAAACCAATTCACTCCCAGCCATGCACTGCCCAGGCCCAGCAATACACCGACGATGATCAGCCAGATCGCGTTGAGCCGCGTGTAATAGACCACGGCGGCGCTGGCCAGGGTCAGGACCAGGCTGGTGGTGTTGTTTTCCAGGCTGTTCATCAGGATGTAGGTGGAGGCGAGGATCAGGCCGATGGAGATCGGCAGCAGGCTGCGCTTGACCCGTTGCACCCAGGGCGTCTGGGTGTGCTTTTCCAGCCAGCCGGCGCCGACGTAGGCCAATACCGAACAGGGCACCAGCTTGGCCAGCAAGGCCACCAGTGCACCCGGCAGCCCCGCCGCCTGTTGGCCGATGAACACCAGGAACATGCCGTTGGGCCCCGGCAGCGCCTGGGACAGGGCGAAGAACGCGACGAATTGCGCGTCGGTGATCCAATGCATGTCCACCACGGTGTAGCGGTGGATGTCGCCAATGGCCACGGTGTTGCCGCCAATCGCCATCAGCGACCACAGCGCGCATTGGATCATCAGGTGCAGGAGGACGGTCTGCATCAGCCGGCCACCTTTTTCGTGTCGATGAAACTCAAGGCCAGGGAGCTGGGGATGCTGATCAGCAACACCAGCCACAGCGGCAGCACCAGCACGGCCATCAACACGAAGGTCAGCACGAAGGCGCTGTAGTTGGCCAGGTTGCGGGGCATGGCCTTGAGCAGGCGCAGTGTTGTACCCAACATCAGCCCGGTGGCAATCGGCATCACCGCGCCGAAGATCTGCTGCACCACTTCATGGCTCCACCACTTGGCGTAGGCGAACCCGGCCAGCACGGTGATCAGCGAGGGGAACAGGTACAGCCCGCAGACGGTCACAACCGCACCCGGCAAGCCGTGCAGGCGACGGCCGAAGATGATGCCGACGTTGGCGATATTCGGGCCGGGGAAAAATTGGCCGGTAGTGAGCAGTTCATTGAAGCCCTGCTCGCTGACCCAGCGCCTGCGGTCGACCATCATCTGCCGCGCCCAGGGCATCACGCCGCCAAAGCCGAACAGGCCGACCATGGCGAAGTTGTAAAAAAGCTGCCATAGGCTGGGGGGCGGTGCGTCGGGTTCAAGCTCGGGCATGGCGATTACCAATAGGGCGCTTTTATGTGGGAGCTGGCTTGCCTGCGATAGCGGTCTATCAGTTGATAGAGATGTTGAGTCTCAGGCCCTCATCGCAGGCAAGCCAGCTCCCACAGGATTGTGCGAATCATCCGATGGGCAGTGGTCGTTGGGCAAATGAAGAAAGGGTGTTACCTGAAAGTGAGTGTCTGGCGTCAGAATGCTCAGGGTGATAACGGTTATTCGAGGTGAGTGACACATGTATCACGGGGAACGATTCAACGCCTGGAGCCATTTGCTCGGGGCGGTCGCAGCCTTTGCCGGCGCAGTGTGGATGCTGGTGGTAGCGAGCCTGGATGGCAGCCCCTGGAAGATCGTCAGCGTGGCGATCTATGGCTTTACGCTGTTGGTGCTGTACAGCGCGTCCACCGTGTACCACAGCGTGCGCGGGCGGCGAAAAGAGATCATGCAGAAGGTCGATCACTTTTCGATCTACCTGCTGATCGCCGGCAGCTACACGCCGTTTTGCCTGGTCACCCTGCGTGGTCCATGGGGCTGGACGTTGTTCGGCATCGTCTGGGGGCTGGCGGTGATTGGCATCCTGCAGGAGATCAAGCCGCGCTCCGAAGCACGGGTGCTGTCCATCGTGATCTACGCGGTGATGGGCTGGATCGTGCTGGTGGCGGTCAAGCCACTGATCGCCGCGCTGGGCACGGCGGGGTTTACCTGGCTGGCGGCCGGAGGGGTGCTGTACACCGTGGGCATCATCTTCTTTGCCCTGGAAGATCGCCTGCGGCACTCCCACGGCATCTGGCACCTGTTCGTCATCGGCGGCAGCCTGCTGCACTTTGTGGCAATCATGCACTACGTGCTCTGATAGGCGGCCCGGTCAAAAATGTGGGAGCGGGCTTGCTCGCGAATGCGGTGGTTCAGCCAATATCTACTTCACTGACACACCGCATTCGCGAGCAAGCCCGCTCCCACATTGGATCTTCATCGGTATTAAGAGTGGTGTTCTTATAAGCGTTTCAGCAGTTCCTGGGCTCGGTGGCCGAAGATCTTGAGCAGCTTGGCCAGCATATGCGGCGGCGGTTCGTCGGCGCGAGTCAGGGCGTACAGGGTGATTGGCAGCGGCGGGGTGAGTGTACGGATGCAGGTGGTGGCCGTGGAGGCGCCGAGTGCCGTAAAGGGGTCGATGACGGTAAGCCCGGCGCCGGACTCCACCATGGCACGCGCCAGGGAATAGGTCTGCACCGAGATCGTCACCCGAGGCGCGGGGTCGACGTTTTCCAGGTAGCTGTCGAGCTTGGCCGCCAAGGGGTCGGCGCTGGACAGGCCAATCAACGGCGCACCGGCCAGATCCGCCAAGGGCAACGGTGTGCTCAAAGCGGCTTCAGACCAATAGCCTTTGGACGCCAATGCCACCAGCACACCGTTGGCCAGCACTTGCGTGGTCAACCCCGGATGCCCGGAAAAGTTGAGGGTCAGCGCCAGGTCGATCTCACGCATCAACAGCTTCTGCACCAGCTCGCGGCTATGGTCGCTGGACAGCTCGCAGGCCATGTCCGGGTAGTCGCGTTTCCATTCCAGGATGGCCGGTGGCAGCAGCGACAAGGCCAGCGCCGGGATTGCGCCAATGCGCACGCTGTGCCCGGGTTCGCGCCGCAAGCTCTTGGCCAGGCGCCGCACGCCTTGCAGGCTTTCGGTGACTTTCTCCACTTCGCTTTCCAGCGCCAGGGCTTCCGGGGTGGGCTGCAATTTGCCGCGTACCCGCAGGAACAGGGGGAAGCCCAGCTGCAATTCGGCGTGTTGCAACACCTTGGTCACCGCCGGCTGCGACACGTGCAGCAACTGCGCGGCGGCGCTGACGGAGCCGGTCTGGCGGATGGCTTGGAAGATTTCGATATGACGCAAGCGCATGGCAAGTCCATAACCTTTGTTTATAGGTGACCCATCTTTATTCATTGTCGATGGCCTGTCACCTGCCCCTACGCTTGAGGCCTCTTCATTCAATGGCTGGGGGCTGGGATGGCCAAGCAGGTTTGCATCATCGGCGGTGGGGTTGTCGGGCTTGCCAGCGCCTATGCGTTGGTTCGTGCCGGTCACGAGGTCACGCTGATCGAAGCCCGCGACACGTTGGGCAGCGAAACCAGTTTCGCCAACGGCGGGCAGTTGTCGTACCGCTATGTCGCGCCGCTGGCAGATGCTGGCGTGCCATTGCAAGCCATCGGCTGGCTATTGCGCGGGGACTCGCCGCTCAAGCTGCGCCCGCGCCTGGACCCGCAGCAATGGCGCTGGATGGCCGCGTTTCTCGGCGCCTGCCGGGGCTCGGTGAACGCGCGCAATGCCGGGCACCTGCTGCGCCTGGCGTCCCTGAGCCAGGCCACGTTGCAGCAATGGCGCGAGGACGATCACCTGGACGGTTTCCACTGGCGGCGCAACGGCAAGCTGGTGACCTTCCGCAATGCCAGCAGCTTCGAGCATGCCCGCAGCAAAGTCACCGATATCCTGCAGCAGCAGGTGTTGTCGGCTGACGACTGCGCGCGGCTGGAACCGGCCTTGGTGGGCGGTGGTTTTGTCGGCGGGATCTATACGCCAAACGAAGAAGTGGCCGATTGTCATGCCTTCTGCCAACGCATGGCCGTGCGGCTTGAAGCTTCGGGTCGCTGCCGTTTCCTGCTCGGACGCAAGGTCACTGGGCTTCGTCATGCTCACGGCGCAGTGCAGGCGGTCGAGATGGGCGATGAGGTGATGCCGGTACAAAACCTGGTGCTGGCGGCGGGGTATCGCAGCGCGGAGTTGGGTGTTTCGCTGCCGTTGTACCCGCTCAAGGGTTACAGCCTCAGCGTGCCGATTGGCGCACAGCACCGGGCGCCAAGCGTGAGCATCACCGATTACGACCGCAAGATCGTCTACGCACGTATAGGCGAGCAACTGCGGGTGGCGGCCATGGTGGACATCGTCGGCTTCGACGCCCGCCTGGAGCCCAAGCGCCTGGCGCTGATGAAACGCCAGGCGCTGGAGACATTTCCTATGGCGGGCGACTACACCCAGGCGGTGGAATGGGCCGGCATGCGCCCGGCCACGCCGACCGGCGTGCCGCTGATTGGCGCCAGTGTCTACCGCAACCTGTGGCTCAACCTGGGCCATGGCGCCCTTGGCTTTACCTTGGCCAGCGGCAGCGGCCAATTGCTGGCCGAACTGATCGACCAACGCACGCCTTCCATTGACCTGCAGGGCCTGGTGCCCCGCGCCGCTTGAGGTGTACCCATGAGTATCCACCGTATCAGCAGCAACGACCGGCTCTCTGGCGCCGTGACCTTCAAGGACCTGGTGTTTCTCTCGGGCCAGGTGCCCGGCGATGGCCAGGACGTGGCGACCCAGACTCGAGAAGTGCTGGCCAAGATCGACGGCTTGTTGGCCCAGGCCGGCAGCGACAAGGACCACTTGCTCAACGCGACGATCTACCTGAAAGACATCGGCAGCGGTTTTGCGCCGATGAACGACGTGTGGTCGGCCTGGCTGTCGCCGGGCTGCGCGCCGACGCGCACCACCCTGCAAGCCGAACTGGCGCGGCCGGCAGTGCTGGTGGAAATCAGCGTGATCGCGGTACGTAAATAACTCAAAAACCAACGGAGCATAACAATGAAAAAAATCCTGTTGACCGGCTGCACCCTGGGGCTCTTGTTTGGCGCACAGGCACAGGCCAATGAAGCGCCTCTGGAAGGCACGCTGGGCAAGATCGCCAGCGCCCGATCCATCACCTTGGGTTATCGCGATGCGTCGGTGCCGTTTTCCTACGTGGGCGACCACAGCGGCAAGCCGATGGGCTATTCAGTGGACCTGGCGAACAAGATTGTCGAACGCGTCCAGCAGAAAATCGGGGGGGCCAGCCTCGCGGTGAAATACAACCTGGTGACGTCCCAGACGCGCATCCCGCTGGTGCAGAACGGCACCGTGGACCTGGAATGCGGCTCCACCGGGGTGACGGCCGAGCGGCAGAAACAGGTGGCGTTTTCCTACGGGTTTATCTACGTGAAAGGCCAGTTGCTGACGGCCAAGGACAGCGGCATCACGGGCTTTGCGGACCTGACGGGCAAGAACGTGGTGACCACGGCGGGCACGACCAATGAGCGGTTCCTCAAAAGCTACAACGCCGAGCACAAGGCCAATATGTTCGTGATCAGCGCCAAGGACCACGGCGAAGCGTTCAAGATGCTTGAGACGGGGCGTGCGGCCGCGTTCTACATGGATGACGCCTTGCTCTACGGCGAGCGCGCCAAGGCCAAGGACCCGCACAACTGGGTGGTGGTGGGTAAAGAACAGTCGCGGGAAATCTACAGCTGCATGGTGCGCAAGGACGACCCGCAGTTCCTGGCGGTGGTCAACGACGCGCTGGGCGACCTGTACCGCTCGGGGGCGATCAACGGGATTTACCAGCGCTGGTTTGAACAGCCGATTCCGCCCAAGGGGCTGAACCTGGAGTTCCCGATGACCAGCGAGTTGAAGGCGATCATTGCCACGCCGGTGAGTGACCCGGTGGAATAAAGAAGTGGTCACCCAATCAACACTGTGGGAGCTGGCTTGCCTGCGATAGCGGTGGGTCAGGCGCCAGTGGGGTTGGCTGGAAGACCGCCATCGCAGGCAAGCCAGCTCCCACAGGGGGGATTGGGTTTGCAAAGGGACAGGGTTAGAAATCACCCCACAGTTGTTGGGCCACAGCCAACGCCACCACCGGTGCCGTTTCGGTGCGCAGCACTCGCGGGCCCAGGCGAGCGGCGTGGTAGCCAGCCGCTTGTGCAGTTTGCACCTCGTTGTCCGTCAACCCACCCTCAGGCCCGATCAGGAAGGCCAGGCTCGCTGGCTTGGCGTGGCTGACCATCGGCTCGGCCACCGGGTGCAGCACCAGCTTCAAATCGGCCTCGGTCTGCTTCAACCAGTCCGCCAGCAACAGTGGCGGGTGGATGACCGGCACGGTTGAACGCCCACACTGCTCGCATGCGCTGATCGCCACTTGGCGCCAGTGCAGCAGGCGTTTGTCGGCGCGTTCGTCCTTGAGGCGCACTTCGCAGCGGTCACTGAAAATCGGCGTGATTTCATTCACACCCAATTCGGTGGCTTTCTGAATGGCCCAATCCATACGCTCGCCCCGGGACAGGCCCTGGCCGAGATGAATGTGCAGTGGTGACTCGGCCTGGCCATCGAAGTGTTGGGTGAGTTGCACGGTGACGCGCTTCTTGCCGACTTCCAGCAGGCTGCCCAGGAACTCCTGGCCGGAACCATCGAACAATTGCACGGCGTCGCCTTCGCCCATGCGCAGCACGCGGCTGATGTAGTGCGCCTGGGCTTCGGGCAATTCGTGCTCGCCTAGGCTCAGCGGGGTGTCGGTGAAAAAGCGGGACAGTCTCATTTCTGTTCTCTGGAAATATTTATGTAGGCGCGAGCTTGCTGTGGCGAGGGAGCTTGCTCCCGTTCGACTGCGGAGCAGTCGCCAGATTTTGGGGGCGCTTCGCACCCCAGCGGGAGCAAGCTCCCTCGCCACAGAAGCCGGCTCCTACAAGGGTGTGGGTGATCAGCCGGGGTCGCGGAAGCCTGGATGGAAGTCCTTTGGTACGGCAACGCTGACCTTGCTGTTGGTGGCGATATCGATGCCTTCGCTGGCAACCTCGGCCAAAAAGTCGATCTGCTCGGGCGTGATCACGTAAGGCGGTAGGAAATACACCACGCTGCCCAGCGGCCGCAACAGCGCACCACGCTCCAGGGCGTGCTCGAACACCTTCAGGCCACGGCGTTCCTGCCACGGGTAGGCGGTCTTGGTGGCTTTGTCCTGGACCATCTCGATGGCCAGCACCATGCCGGTCTGGCGCACTTCCGACACGTGGGGGTGGTCCACCAGGTGCGCGGTGGCAGTGGCCATGCGCTGGGCCAGGGCCTTGTTGTTTTCGATGACGTTGTCTTCTTCGAAAATATCCAGGGTCGCCAGGGCCGCCGCACACGCCAGCGGGTTGCCGGTGTAGCTGTGGGAATGCAGGAAGGCACGCAGGGTCGGGTAGTCGTCGTAGAACGCGTCGTACACGTCATCGGTGGTGACCACGGCCGCCAGCGGCAGATAACCGCCCGTAAGGGCCTTGGACAGGCACAGGAAGTCCGGGCGGATGCCGGCCTGTTCACAGGCGAACAGGCTGCCGGTGCGGCCGAAACCGACGGCGATTTCGTCGTGGATCAGGTGCACACCGTAGCGGTCGCAGGCTTCGCGCAGCAGTTTGAGGTACACCGGGTGGTACATGCGCATGCCGCCCGCACCCTGGATCAACGGTTCGATGATCACGGCGGCGACGCTATCGTGGTGCTCGGCGAGGGTCTGCTCCATCACCTGGGCCATTGTGCGCGAGTGGTCTTCCCAGCTCACGCCTTCGGGGCGCAGGTAGCAATCGGGGCTCGGCACTTTGATCGTGTCGAGCAGCAACGCCTTGTAGGTTTCGGTAAACAGCGGCACGTCGCCCACCGACATCGCGGCGATGGTTTCGCCGTGGTAGCTGTTGGTCAGGGTGACGAAGCGCTTTTTGTTCGGCAGGCCACGGTTGAGCCAGTAGTGAAAGCTCATTTTCAGCGCAACTTCGATGCACGACGAGCCGTTATCGGCGTAGAAGCATCGCGTCAGGCCTTCGGGCGTCATTTGCACCAGGCGCTCGGACAGCTCGATCACCGGCTGGTGGCTGAAACCGGCGAGGATCACATGTTCCAATTGGTCCACCTGGTCCTTGATGCGCTGGTTGATGCGCGGGTTGGCGTGGCCGAACACGTTGACCCACCAGGAGCTGACGGCGTCGAGGTAGCGTTTGCCTTCGAAGTCTTCCAGCCAGACGCCTTCACCCCGCTTGATCGGGATCAGGGGCAGTTGCTGGTGGTCTTTCATCTGGGTGCAGGGATGCCACAGCACGGCGAGGTCGCGTTGCATCCACTGGTTATTCAAGCCCATCTGGGGTCTCCTCGAAGCGGCCCGCGTGGCACGCGGGCGTAACAATCGCGCAAGCCTATGCAATGGATGGCCGTGTCACAACCCATAACCTGCGAATAGGCAGTAAACACAGGACGGTCTGTCACGTTTCTTCTGGATAGTCCTTAATCCGTTGTTAATTTACGCTTCATACCCTCAAGATCGTATTTCTCGATATTTCAAAGCGAAAATTTCCGCTTTAATTCGATAGGTAAATCGCTAGTCTTGGGCGCAGCTCTTACGGGATTAAGTACATGCAGTTACGCAATTCTCCGGCCCGCTACGGTTGGGTCAGCATGGTTTTGCACTGGGGCGTAGCCTTGGTGGTGTTTGGTCTGTTCGCCCTGGGCTTGTGGATGGTCGGGCTCGATTACTACAGCGCCTGGCGCAAAGACGCGCCGGACCTGCACAAGAGTATTGGCATCACGCTGTTCGCCATCATGCTGGTGCGTATCGTCTGGCGTCTGGTCAGCCCGCCGCCACCACCGCTTGCCAGCTACAGCCGCTTGACCCGTATCGGTGCCGCATTTGGCCACGCGTTCCTTTATCTCGGGCTGTTTGCCGTGATGATTGCCGGTTACCTGATTTCCACCGCAGACGGTGTCGGTATCCCGGTGTTTGGCCTGTTTGAGATTCCTGCTGTGGTTTCCGGGCTACCGGACCAGGCAGACAACGCCGGCGTGGTGCACCTGTACCTCGCCTGGGTATTGGTGGTCTTCGCCGGCTTGCACGGCGTGGCTGCCTTGAAACACCACTTTATCGATCGTGATGCGACCCTCACGCGAATGCTGGGGCGCAAAGCCTGATGTTCAACCTCGACTCACAAGGAATAGAACGCATGTTGAAAAAGACCCTCGCTGCTCTGGCAATCGGTACTGCCCTGCTGTCCGCAGGCCAAGTGATGGCTGCTGACTACAAGATCGACAAGGAAGGCCAGCACGCCTTCATCGACTGGAAAATCAGCCACCTGGGCTACAGCTACATCCACGGTACCTTCAAGGACTGGGATGGCACTTTCAGCTGGGATGCCGCCAAGCCTGAAGCCAGCAAAATCGCTGTCGACGTGAAAACCGCCAGCCTGTGGTCCAACCACGCAGAACGTGACAAGCACGTTGCGAGCAAGGACTTCCTGGACGTCGCCAAGTTTGCCGACGCCAAGTTCGTGTCCACCGCCGTTAAATCCACCGGCGAAAAAACCGCTGACGTGACCGGCGACCTGACGTTCCACGGTGTGACCAAGCCGGTGACCTTCAAGGCGACCTTCAACGGTGAAGGCAAGGATCCATGGGGCGGCGAACGTGCTGGCTTCAACGCCACCACCACGCTTAACCTGAACGACTTCGGCATCAAGGGCCCAGGCCCGTCCTCGCAGACTGTAGACCTGGACATCTCGCTGGAAGGTGTGAAACAGAAATAATTGCTGCCCGCACAAAAAAACCGGATCTCGCGATCCGGTTTTTTTATGCCTAGCCGTTCAACACAACAATTGATCTGACATGGGATCCCCTGTGGGAGCGGGCCCATCCACTGTTGATCTGTGTTGAGTCAAAAAAAATGCCCCGTCTCGAAAGAGGCGGGGCATTTTTTATAGGGCTTTGAAACTCAGCGGTTACGGGTCAGCAGCGCTGGCTTCTCACCACGAGGACGGCCCGGCAGTTGATCCAACTGCTCAGGTGTCGGGAAGCGGTCTGCCTTCGACTCCTTGTGGATGATCTTCGGCGCCGGGCCGCCGCGCGGGTTCTGCACGGCTGGCTCGGACGAACGGGCTTGGTCGTCACGGGACGGGCGCCGGTTGCGCGAGTCTTCGCGACGGGCCTGGCCGTCACGTGGTGCACCGTTGCGTGGGCCGTTGCGCTTGCCGGGTGGGGTACCGGTGGTGCCGCCGCTGCTGTTGCGCGGACCGTTCTGACGGCCACCTTGTGGCTGACCGCCACGTGGCGCACCTGCACCCGCACCTTGTGCCGGGGCACCCGGGCGGCGGCCACGGCCCTGGGCCGGTTTGGCCTGGGGCACGTAGTCGACGCGGTTACCGAAGTTGTCCACGTCGTCGTCCAGGAACTCGTCTGGGGCGCGGTCGGCTGCGGCGCGTGGCGGCTGGCTCGGCTGGCGCTGTTCGCGGGCCGGGGTGCCTTCACGTGGCTTCTGCTCGCGGGCCGGGCGTTCGCCACGGCTGCTGGAGGCGGATTTTTCCTTGCCCTTGTCTTTGCCCTTGTCGCGACGACCACCGCCACCACCGCCGCCGTTCGGGCCATCGCCCTTCGGACCGCGTGGGTTGCGCGGGTTGCGCACGTCCGGACGTTCGCGCGCTTCTGGCTTCTCGGCCTCCACGGCGCTGGCATCGAAGCCCATCAGGTCGCCGTCGGCGATTTTCTGCTTGGTCATGCGCTCGATGCTTTTCAGCAGTTTTTCTTCGTCCGGTGCAACCAGGGAGATGGCTTCACCCGAACGACCGGCACGGCCGGTACGGCCGATACGGTGCACGTAGTCTTCATCGACGTTTGGCAGCTCGAAGTTGACCACGTGTGGCAATTGGTCGATGTCCAGGCCGCGTGCGGCGATATCGGTGGCGACCAGGATGCGCACGGTGCCGGCCTTGAAGTCAGCCAGGGCCTTGGTGCGTGCGTTCTGGCTCTTGTTGCCGTGGATGGCGACGGCGGTGAGGCCGTGCTTGTCCAGGTACTCGGCCAGGCGGTTGGCGCCGTGCTTGGTGCGGGTGAACACCAGCACCTGTTCCCAGGCGCCTGCGGTGATCAGGTGAGCCAGCAGCGCACGCTTGTGGCTGGCGGCCAGGCGGAACACGCGTTGCTCGATGCGCTCGACCGTGGTGTTCGGCGGCGTGACTTCGATGCGTTCCGGGTTGTGCAGCAGCTTGCCGGCCAGGGCAGTGATGTCCTGGGAGAACGTGGCCGAGAACAGCAGGTTCTGGCGTTTGGCTGGCAGGCGCGCGAGGACCTTTTTCACGTCATGGACAAAGCCCATGTCGAGCATGCGGTCGGCTTCGTCCAGCACGAGGATTTCCACGTGGGACAGGTCGACGCTGCCTTGGCCGCACAGGTCGAGCAGGCGGCCAGGGCAGGCCACCAGCACGTCAACACCACGGGACATGGCCTGAACCTGTGGGTTCATGCCGACGCCGCCGAAGATGCAGGCGCTGACGAACTTCAGGTCGCGGGCATACAGCTTGAAGCTGTCGTGCACTTGGGCGGCGAGTTCGCGGGTAGGGGTCAGGACCAGTACACGCGGTTGGCGCGGGCCGTGACGCTGGGATTTGTCCGGATGACCGTTGGGAAACAACCGCTCCAGGATCGGGAGGGCGAAGCCGCCGGTTTTACCAGTACCTGTCTGAGCCGCAACCATCAGGTCGCGACCTTGCAACACGGCGGGAATGGCCCGCTGTTGCACCGGAGTAGGCTCGGTATAGCCCGCTGCCTCGATGGCGCGGACTAAAGCCTCGGAGAGACCGAGGGAAGCAAAGGACATGAGTAATCCTGTTTTAGTTAGGGCTTGGCCCAGAGGGATAATCTTGCCGGGCGTGAATGACGCTTAGGGGAGCGTTATCCCGTCCGGTCCTGCTGCGTCTGGCGGGCACTCCACCGGCTCGCGCGGGCTGAAAGCTGCGCTGTAGCGGGGTTGGGTGCCTTTTTCAAGACCTCAGCGGCCGGGCGTAAGCCTGGCGGAAAGGCCGGAGTATAACAGAGCAATCACGGCGCGCTGCTTTCCTGCTGCTCAACGGTGTGTTCGGGGACGGGTATCGAGGCCGTTGGGGCAGGGCCGCCGCCGTATTTTTCGCTCAAGGCGGCGTAGGCGGGCTCTTGTTTGAAGCGTTTGAGCTCGGCGGCAAAGCGTTGCACCAGCAGGTCCATGCCTGCGCCACGGCGCACTGCCAGGAACTGCTGTTGGCGGCTGACCACCATGGGCGCCTGGCTGACCTTGCCTTCCAGGCCCAGGGCCTTGAGCACATGCTGGCCCACGCGGCGGTCAGTGATCAACAGGTCGATGCGGCCCAGGGACAGCTTGCCGAAGTTGGCCTCGTGGCTGGGAGCCGGCTCGTGGTTGAACAGGGTGGACTCCCTGAACGCCTCGCTATAGAGGTAGCCCGGTGAGGTGCCGACCGTCAGGCCGCGCAGGTCGTCGAGGGTTTCGACGGGGTGGGGGCGCTCGTTGGCGTAGTACAGCGCGAACTCGACTTCCGACAACGGCTCGCTGGGGTAGAGCAGCAGGGCGTCGCGGTCGTGGCTGTGGAAGATGTCCAGCGCGCCATCGGCGTGGCCCTGGTCAAGCATCGCCAGGCAGCGTTTCCAGGGCAGGAACTGCCACTGCACATCGACCCCCAGGCGCTGGAACACGATCACCGTGGTTTCGTAGTCCAGCCCGCGCATGGTGCCGTTGTCGTCGTAGACGTAAGGCGCCCAGGGCTCGGTGACAATGCGCAATTTCTCGCCATGAGCGGCGAAGCTCAGGCAAGTGAAAAGCGCAGCGGTCAACAGCTTGAGAAGAACGGGCATGCCCTGAGGTTACGACGCTCCTGCCCTAAAGAGAAGCTCTGGCACACGCATTTGCGGGCGGTCCTATTTGGCCGGTGTGTCCATCAGATGCTCGTGGATCGCATTGCGCCGCTCGCCCAGAATCAGACGCACCACCGGGTTGGCGAACCAGTGCTCCAGTTGGTGTGCGTCAATCGGCCGCTGCTGGCGCTCTTCCTGATTTTGTCGCGCCTTGTCCCACCAAACCGGGCCGCACGCCTGGTCGAATTCATTCTCGTGCTCGTAGCAACCGTAGAGGATTTCACGGATGAACTGCTGCTGGTGCTTGGGCAGCAGCAGCGTGATCAGCTTGTACATCAGGCGTTGCAGGCGCGGTGGGCGCGGCAGGTGTGAGGACACCTGGCGGGTGTCGGCCATCGCCAGTTCGCTGGTAGGGTTTGCCCCGTGCTTGGCGATCCACGCCTTGACCTTGGCCCGGAACAGCTGCTTGCGGCTCCAGTAGTGGTGGATCAGGTCCGGGCACTCGCGCACGTTGACGGTACGGTAGGCGGCGATGGACAAGCAGAACTCTTCCAGGGTGTAGGCGCCCTGAGCATGGGGGAACAGTTCATCCATCAGCTCGATCGAGCGGTCGAGGATGTGTGCGTCCTGTTGCGTCAGGCCCATGACGCCCGAGTTGAGGGTCATCATGTCATCGTCGGCCACGCCCATGTCCAGTAAACGCTGGTGCAGGGCGGTGTAGAGGATGCTTTCGTGGTTATCGCCGTACTTGGTATAGAAGGCGTTGCACAGCAAAGTGCCGGGCTGCACGCGCTCGAACAGCGCCATGGGCGAGTGATGGAAGAAGGTGTCGGTGTCGATCAGCAGCGCGACCGGCGACTCCTCCAGCACTTGGCGCAGCACCACGTGCTTGGTGCGGAAGTGGTAACCATGGGGCTCGCTCCAGCGTTTGCGCGTGGCCTCGTCCAGCGGGCGCACACGTACGGGCAGCAGGCGATAGGGCTCTGGGTTGTCGCTGAATACCTGGATATCAAGGGCCGCGTCCGGGGTTTCCTGCAGAAAGGCCAATGCGCTGGCGATGCTGAATACCGCTTCCTGGTGGTAGGTCTCGGAACCGAAGACCAGGTAGACCAGTTGCGGGCGGGACGTCGGAGAGGCTGTATTCATGGACTGCTGGATTCCGTGGGCATTTAAAACGACAAAGGCCCTCGTCGGAGCGAGGGCCTTGGTACAGCCAGACAACCTTTAGCGTGGCAGCTTGAGATTGTTCCAGATGGCAAGGCTGGGTTCAGCCTGGTTCAGGGTATAGAAGTGCAACCCTGGCGCGCCACCTTGTAACAAACGTTCACACATTTCGGTGATGACCTGCTCGCCGAACGCCTGGATGCTCTTGACGTCGTCGCCGTAGGCTTCCAGTTGCTTGCGCACCCAGCGTGGGATTTCAGCGCCGCAGGCGTCGGAGAAGCGCGCCAGCTTGCTGTAGTTGGTGATCGGCATGATGCCCGGCACGATCGGGATGTTGACGCCCATGGCCCGTACACGCTCGACGAAATAGAAGTAGCTGTCGGCGTTGAAGAAGTACTGGGTGATGGCGCTGTCGGCGCCGGCGTTGGCCTTGCGCACGAAATTGTGAAGATCGTCTTCGAAATTGCGCGCCTGGGGGTGCATCTCCGGGTAGGCGGCCACTTCGATGTGGAAGTGATCGCCGCTTTCTTCGCGGATGAAACTCACCAGGTCATTGGCGTAGCGCAGCTCGCCGCTGGCCATGCCCATGCCGGATGGCAGGTCGCCGCGCAGGGCGACGATGCGCTTGATGCCGGCTTGCTTGTATTGGGTCAGCAGGCCGCGCAGGTCGGCCTTGCTGTCGCCCACGCACGACAAGTGCGGAGCGGCGGGAACTTTGACCTGGCTTTCCAGCTGCAGCACGGTGTTGATCGTGCGGTCACGGGTCGAGCCGCCGGCGCCGTAGGTGCAGGAAAAGAAGTCGGGGTTGTAGCTGGCCAACTGAGTAGCAGTCGCCATCAGTTTTTCATGCCCAGCATCGGTCTTGGTCGGGAAGAACTCGAAGCTGTAGCGACGGTCTTGGGACATGGTCGTATCCTTGGAAACTCAAAGGCCTGTAAGACGTGCGCAATCCCTGTAGGCGCTGGCTTGCCGGCGATGGCATCACCTCGATTTTAGTGAGCCACCGAGGCGCCTGCATCGCCGGCAAGCCAGCTCCTACAAGGGCCCGCCCCCAGAAGGAGGCGGGCAGCAGGCAAATCAGTAGCGGTAAGCGTGCGGCTTGAACGGACCTTCGACGGTCACGCCGATGTAGTCGGCCTGGGTCTTGGTCAGTTGGGTGACCACGCCGCCGAAGCCGCGGACCATTTCCAGGGCCACTTCTTCGTCGAGTTTCTTCGGCAGTACTTCCACGGTCAGGCGCTCGGCTTTCTGGGCGGGCGACAGGTCGGCGTACTTCTGGCCGAACAGGAAGATCTGGGCCAGCACCTGGTTGGCGAACGAGCCGTCCATGATGCGGCTTGGGTGGCCGGTAGCGTTGCCCAGGTTAACCAGACGGCCTTCAGCCAGCAGGATCAGGTAGTCGTCGTTCTGTGGGTCGAAATCGCCAGCGCCGGTACGGTGAACCTTGTGTACCTGAGGCTTCACTTCTTCCCATGCCCAGTTCTTGCGCATGAAAGCGGTGTCGATCTCGTTGTCGAAGTGGCCGATGTTGCAGACAACAGCGCGCTTCTTCAGGGCCTTGAGCATGTTTGCGTCGCAAACATTCACGTTACCGGTAGTGGTCACGATCAGGTCGATCTTGCCCAGCAGTGCTTTGTCGATGCTCGCTTCGGTGCCGTCGTTCTGGCCGTTGATGAACGGCGAAACCACTTCGAAACCGTCCATGCAGGCTTGCATGGCGCAGATCGGGTCAACTTCGGAGACTTTAACGATCATGCCTTCCTGACGCAGGGACTGGGACGAACCCTTGCCCACGTCACCGTAGCCGATCACCAGGGCTTGCTTGCCCGACAGCAGGTGGTCGGTGCCGCGCTTGATGGCGTCGTTCAGGCTGTGACGGCAGCCGTACTTGTTGTCGTTCTTGCTCTTGGTCACCGAGTCGTTGACGTTGATGGCCGGGATTTTCAGCTCGCCCTTGGCCAGCATGTCCAGCAGGCGGTGAACGCCAGTGGTGGTCTCTTCGGTCACGCCGTGGACGCGGTCCAGGATGGCCGGGTATTTCTTGTGCAGCAGCTCGGTCAGGTCGCCGCCGTCGTCGAGGATCATGTTGGCATCCCAAGGCGCGCCATCTTTGAGGATGGTTTGCTCCAGGCACCACTCGTACTCTTCTTCAGTCTCGCCTTTCCAGGCGAAGACCGGGATACCGGCAGCCGCGATGGCGGCAGCGGCCTGGTCTTGAGTCGAGAAGATGTTGCAGGACGACCAACGCACTTCGGCACCCAGGGCAACCAGGGTTTCGATCAGCACGGCAGTCTGGATGGTCATGTGGATGCAGCCGAGGATCTTGGCGCCTTTGAGTGGCTGCTCGGCGGCGTACTTGCGACGCAGGCCCATCAGGGCTGGCATTTCGGATTCGGCGATGAAGGTTTCGCGACGGCCCCAGGCAGCGAGGGACATGTCGGCGACCTTGTAGTCGTTGAAATCTGCAGGCGTGTTTACTGCGCTCATGAAGAGCCTCCATTCGTAGTGTGCGAATGGGCGCCGTTGTGCGTTTAGTATCAGGCCGGAAGTACCAGGCCGGACAACGCCCCATCCGAGCCTGACAGGTTGAACCTGCTGCAGCGCCCCTCGGACAGGTGGCGGGAGAACGGTATCAATCGAAGATGACCGTTTTGAAGCGGGGGCGATTATAGCCGTCTGGTTACGCGTTCTAAAAGCCTTTCCGTCGGCCATATGAAGATCGCTGATGGGGTTGATAGGCGATGGCTCATAGAGCTTGGGCCCAGGCTCTGCCATGATGATGCCCATCATTTCGCCAGACGCTTTGGAGTGACCATGAACTTCCACACCCGCAAATGGGTAAAACCCGAAGACCTCAACCCCAACGGCACCCTGTTCGGTGGCAGCCTGCTGCGCTGGATCGACGAAGAAGCGGCCATTTACGCGATTGTCCAGTTGGGCAACCAGCGCGTCGTCACCAAGTACATCTCCGAAATCAACTTTGTCAGCGCTTCGCGCCAGGGCGACATCATCGAACTGGGCATCACCGCCACCGAGTTCGGTCGCACCTCCATCACCCTGACCTGCGAAGTGCGCAACAAGATCACCCGCAAAAGCATCCTGACCGTGGAAAAAATGGTTTTCGTCAACCTTGGCGAAGATGGCTTGCCTGCGCCCCACGGCCGTACCGAGATCAAGTACGTGAAGGATCAGTTTCAGGACGACAACGTCACCGAGTAACACCATCGTGGTGTGATTTGCGTTGCCAAATCATTCCGCCTGGATCTTTCTCCGGCGCCTCATCGCTCAGGACACCCTCCTGTAGCGAGGGCCTGTGTATGAAAGTGCCCTGCTCCCCTGTCCAAATGCGCCCCCTGGACGAGATGATGCGCATCGAGTCGCGCGAGGCCAAGGCCTGGCACATACCGGGCCACTGAACAGCTGTCGTCGCGGCGTGTCGTAGCTACAGGCACCCCTCGAGCGCTGAGCGATCATGGCTACTGAAGAAGACGGCAAGACCCCCAACCTGTCACAGGAAGAGCAGCAGGACGTGGACAAGAACCAGCCGCCTCGCGCGGCGGTTCTGCATGAAATCATCCGCACCCAGGGCGACCAGGAACTGGAGCGCAATGTCGCGGCGCTGTGGTGGTCGGCGCTGGCGGCCGGCCTGACCATGGGGCTGTCCCTGATGGGGATGGGCCTGCTCAATTCACGCTTGCCGGACGGCGAAGGGTTCAAGGTGATCGCCAGCTTCGGTTATTGCGCGGGTTTCCTCGCGGTAATTCTTGCGCGTCAGCAGTTGTTCACCGAAAACACCCTCACCGCCGTGCTGCCGGTGATGAGCAAGCCGACATTGGCCAATGCTGGCCGGTTGCTGCGACTGTGGACCGTGGTGCTGGTGGGCAACCTGTGCGGCACCTTGCTGGTAGCCTACGTGATGCTGCATCTGCCGATTTTCGACACCAAGACCGACATGGCCTTCCTCGACATCGGGCGCAAGGTCATGGAGAACGATCCCGGGCAGATGTTCGCCAAGGGCATTGTCTCCGGTTGGATGATTGCCACCATGGTGTGGATGATCCCGTCGATGGAAAGCGCCAAGCTGTGGATCATTATCCTGATCACTTACTTGATGGCGCTGGGGGACTTTACCCACATCGTGGTGGGCTCGGCGGAGGTGTCTTACCTGGTATTTGCTGGCGAATTGGCCTGGAAGGACTTCTGGCTGGTGTTTGCCGGGCCGACGCTGGCGGGCAACATCATTGGCGGCAGCTTTATCTTTGCGCTGATCAGCCACGCGCAAATCCGCAGTGAAAACAGCCTGCCGGGCAAAAAGGCTGCGGACCCGAGGCATCCGCAGCCGATCAGCAAGGATCAGTGAACGTCAGGCGTGGCCTGGGGCTCGTCCCGGGTCACGCGCTTGACCAGCTTGCCGATGCTCAAACCCTGCAGCAGGATCGACGACAGCACCACGATATAGGTGATGCTCAGCAGCAGGTCACGTTCCGGACCTAGCGGCAGGGCTAGCGCCAGTGCTACCGACACACCGCCGCGCAAACCGCCCCAGGTGAGAATGCGGATGGTGCCCCGTGGCACCGTGCGCCAGCGGCGCAGCAACAGGATCGCTGGGGCGACGGTCAACAGGCGCGAGAGCAGGATTGCCACTGCCAGCAGGCTGGCAGCGAACACATGCAGCCAGTTGAACGGCAACAGCAGCAGCTCCATGCCGATCAGGGCGAACAGCAGGGCGTTGAGCATGTCGTCGAGCAATTCCCAGAAGCCGTCCAGGTAGCGGCGGGTCATGTCGTTCATCGCCAGCTTGCGGCCCAGGTTGCCGATGATCAGGCCGGCCACCACCATCGCGATCGGGGCGGAGACGTGCAGTTCCGTGGCCATCGCCGAGCCGCCGATTACCAAGGCGAGGGTCAGCATCACTTCGATCTGGTGCTGCTCGATGCTCTTGATCATCAGGTACACCAGGTAGCCGATCAGGCCACCAAACACCACGCCGCCGATGGCCTCGTGGGCAAATAGCATGGCAGTGGCGCCCACTGTAGGTGTTTCGCCCAGCTGCGCGATACCCAGCAAGACAGTAAACACCACCACCGCCGTGCCGTCGTTGAATAGCGACTCGCCGACGATGGTGGTTTTAAGCGGTTTGGATGCATTGGCGGTTCGTAGCACACCGAGTACCGCAATCGGGTCGGTGGGGGAGATCAGTGCGCCGAACAACAGGCAGTACAGGAAGCTCACCTGCCAGCCGAACAAGGCAAAGATGTAGTACGCCAGGCTGCCAATCACCACGGTGGCGATCAACACACCAAAGGTCGCCAGCAGGCCGATGGGCCAACGGTAGCTGCGCAGGTCGTTCAGGTTGACGTGCAAGGCGCCGGCAAACAGCAGGAAGGAGAGCATCCAGTTCATCAACAGGTCGCCGAAGTCGATCTGGCCGATCAACTGCTGGATACGTTCTTCCAGGCCGGGGTAGCCGAGAAAGCTCAAGCCTTGCAGGATCAGGGAAAACAGCAAGGCCGTGACCATCACGCCAATGGTGGGCGGCAGGCCGATAAAACGGAAGTTCACATAGGTGAGCAGGGTGGTGAGGCAAATGAAGGCGGCGACAAGTTCAAGCATCCGGGGTCCTTGGAAGTTGGGGGGAGAGGATTGTTGATGGTGGATGGACCGCAACTGCGGCGGGTGGTTGCAAGCGTCCGGGCAAATGCCGGACAGAACCTTTAAGCGCACCGGGGCTCATAGCGGAAGGGTGCGGCCTGGCTTTATTAGTGCTAAAACTCTAACTTCTGACTAAAACGACAAAAAGGAATCAGTGATGACGGTCGCTTTCTGGTGTGTGTTGATCGCAATTTTCCTGCCTTATCTGTGCACGGGCGTGGCCAAGTTCAGCGGCGGCAAGTTCGGGCCACGGCAGAATCACGACCCTCGCGCCTTCCTGGAAACCCTTGACGGGTTTGCCAAGCGCGCCCACAACGCCCAGCTCAACAGTTTTGAAGTCACCCCGGCGTTTGCCGCGGCGGTGATCATCGCGCACCTGGCCGGTACGGCGTCACTGGTGACGATCAATGTGCTGGCGGTGCTGTTTATCACCAGTCGCCTCCTGTACATCATTTGCTACCTGGCGGACTGGGCGATGTTGCGTTCGCTGGTGTGGTTCGTGGGCATGGCGTTGATTGCGAGTTTCTTCTTTGTCTCGATCTAAAGATTGACGACGATCTCCTGTGGGAGCGGGCTTGCTCGCGAATGCGGTGTGTCAGTACCGGATGTGCTGACTGGCACACCGCATTCGCGAGCAAGCCCGCTCCCACATTTTGAACTCTAGCGTCTCTTAGGTTCCGACAGGGGCATCGGGTACGTGCGGCAATGCAGCCCCCTTGGGCCATAGCATCCAGATCTGCCCCTGCTGCTTCATGTTGCCGGCCAGTTCACCCGCCGCGTCGCCGGTTCCCCAGAACAGGTCGGCCCGCACTTCACCCGTGATCGCACCACCTGTGTCCTGCGCCGCGACGGGCCTTGCGATAGGCGAACCATCCGGTTTAGTCGTCGACAGCCACAGCAAGCTGCCCAGCGGAATCACCTTACGGTCCACCGCCACGCTGTAGCCAGCAGTCAGCGGCACGTTTAGCGAACCGCGTGGGCCTTCGTTGCTGTCGGGGCGGGCACTGAAAAACACGTAGCTGGGGTTGCTTGCCAGCAGCTCGGGAATACGTTGCGGGTGTGCCTTGGCCCAGGCGCTGATGGCGCCCATGGTCACGTCATCCTTTTTCAACTCGCCTTGTTCCACCAGCCAGCGGCCGATAGGACGGTACGGGTAGCCGTTCTGGTCGCCATAGCCGACGCGCAGTTGCCGCCCGCCTGCCAGCTGAATGCGGCCTGAGCCCTGGATCTGGAGGAATTGCAGGTCCATTGGGTTTGTTAGCCAAGCGATCGGCTTGGCACTGGAACCTTGGCCATTGATGGTGCTGGCGTCGTCATAAGGCTTGAGCACACGACCTTCCAAGCGACCACGCAGACGCTTGCCCTTGAGTTCCGGGTAGATGCTTTCGAGGTTGACGATAATCAGGTCATCCGGCACGCCATACACCGGCACGTTGGCGGTGGCGGTTTTGGTCAGGCTGCCGGGGTAGACCGGTTCGTAATAGCCGGTGATCAAGCCGTTAGGCGTGTTGTCTGCCGAGCGCAGGCCGAAGACATCCAGGCGCTCCTTGAGAAAGCCGCGAACCGCTGCGGGATTGCCCGGCACGCTGGCTGCAGCGGCACAGGTCGCGCCCCAGACCGGGTCGGCCTTGAGACGTTGGCAGGCACTGCGCCAGGATTCAAAACCGGCCAGCAAGTCAGTGTCGGATACCGTGGGCAAAGCTTCCCAAGGTGCGCTCACGTAGGTGGCGACAGCATGGGGTTTTACGATTTCATCTTTGCCCGCGTCCTTGCCGCCATCGCAGCCGGCCAGCAGCGCGATCATTGGCAGAGCCCACGCCAGGCGGCGGCTCCAGGCTTTTTGGGTGACATTCATACAAACACTTCCTGAAGCGATTGCCCGTGATTTCACGCACTCGGGCAACCCTTATTATTAATAGGGCTATTGGTCTTTACGGGCGGGGCGAGGATACTGGCCGCCGTTTCCCGTGACCTCGAAGCCATCATGACTTTTAAAAGACTGACCGTTGTATTGCTGGCCTGCCTGATGCTGTCCGCCTGTGGCGGTGTCGACCCGAATTCGCCGTTGGGCCAGCGCAAAGCGATCTTCAAGCAGATGCTCAAGACCGGCGAAGACCTGGGTGGCATGTTGCGTGGGCGTATCCCGTTCGACGGTGCGAAGTTCGCTGAAGGCGCGGTCAAGCTCGATGCGTTGTCCCATGAGCCGTGGAAGCACTTCCCGAGCGTGCGCGAGGAAGACCACACGAGTGCCAAGGACAACGTGTGGCAACAGCAGGCACGTTTCCAGGAACTGGCGCGCAACCTTGAAGCCGCCACCGGTGAGCTGGTGATCGCGAGCCAAGTGCAGCCTTACAAGGCCAGCAACCTTGGGCCAGCGGTGCAGAAGGTCGAAGACGCCTGCACGGCCTGCCATAAACAGTTCCGCGACCACTGACCGGTTTTACTTGTCGAGTTCTTCGACTGCGTCCTGCAGTTCTTTGCGGGACTGGGCGAGCTTGTCTTTGCGTTTGTTGATCTTGTCGGCGTCGCCCTTTTTCATCGCCTTGTCGAGGTCGGCCTGACGGCGGCTGACTTCGTGCTTGGCGTCGAGCACCTTGTTCTCACGCTCTTTCTTCAAGGACGCATCAGTGCAATTGGCGGTGACTTCGCTCAGGGCTTTCTCCAGGCCGGCTTGCTGTTCGCTGTTGCCGTGGGCCTTGGCTTGATCGATCTGGGTGCTGATGGCTTGGCGCTTGGCGGCGCAGCCGGTGAGTTGAGGGGCTTCTTCTGCGGCCATTAACGGCGTGGCCATGAAACTTGCGACGGTCAGCAAGGCAAGTGGGGCGAGAAATTTCATGTAGGGCTCCAAGGTCGCAAACAGGTGGCAGGGTGAATTCTGCCGTTGGTTTAAAGGTGGCCGGGCCGGGCTCAAAACCCGTCTATCCCGGCGACGCGTAATGTTTCAGCCAGTGCCTGAACGTGCGGGTCGCGAAAAAAAGCGCTGAGTTGCGCCGCGCGCCCCGGGCCGATGCCGTCTGTGGCCATCCAGGTCTGGGTATCTCTGGCGGCCAGGCTTTGCCAGCCACCGTCCAGGTTGTTGCGTGCCGAAGGGGGTACACCCAGGGCTTTGAGCCATTGTGCAAAGGGCCGTTGCCGGGCGCTGTGAATGCTGTCGAGCACTCGCGCACGGCTGCGGTCGCCGAAGCCATCAATGTTAGCAAGCTCTGCCTCATCCAGGGTTAACCAATCGAGAAAGCCTGCGATTAGACCGGCCTGGAGCAATACGTTCCAGGTTTCACGGCCCATATGGGGCAAAGCCAGGCCCTGGTCGCCGCTCATCCAGGTCAAGCGTGCCAGCAATTGCTCCTCGCAGCCCGGGTCCAGTTGCCAGCAGCTCAAGGGGTGAAAGTCGCGGGCGTCAGGGACAGCGATGGGCACTCGGGTCTCGTTGCGCAGAATCACCTGGTCCAGCCGAGGAATCACCTGGCCGGCCAGGCTGATGGACACATGGTCGCCGGGGCGGATGTCCAGCGCCTGCCAGCGCTTGAGGGAGCCGACGCTGACCCGGCTGATCTGCCTGTCGTCCATCCGCACGGGTTCCAGTTCAAGGATCGGCGTGATGCGCCCGGTTCGCCCGATCTTGAATTGCACCTTGCGTACCAGCGCCAGGGCCTTGGCCGCCGGGTACTTCCAGGCAGCCGCCCAGTAGGGTGTGCTGGCCTGCCAGCGTTCGGCGGGTGCGTGCACGGCTTGATGCAGCACCACCCCATCGCTGGCGAACGGCAACGGGTGGTTGAACCAATAGCTGCGCCAGTGTGTGGCGTCGGTAATGTTCTGGAGGGGCTGGCTGTAGCGCTGGCTGTCTGGGAAACCCCAGCGTGCGAGTGTGGCGAGACGTTCGGTGAAGTCGCGCGGGCCATCGGGCCAGGCCCAGACGAACAGGCCGATACCGCTGGCTTCAGTGTCGCTCAGCTGTCGTCGGTTCATCAGGCCGGCCACCTTGCTGCGGGCGCTTAGCCCGCCGGTGGCCGACTGCACATGATCGGTGAGACGCCAATAGAGTTCGCCTTGCAGCACCAGGTCAACAGGTTCCGGGAGTTGCTGGACGATGCCTGGGATCTTGCGTGCGGCGGCTGACCAGTCCTGGCCGAGCAGCCCGTCGCCGCGACTGATGAGCTGGCTCAAGCGACCCTGGCGATACACCAGTGTCACCGCCACACCGTCGACCTTGGGCTGGATCCAGACGTTTTGCCGTGTACCGAGCCAGTCGCCGACCGCCGCCTCATCCAGCAGTTTTTCCAGGCCCGTGTGAGCGACTGGGTGACGCACTGTGCCTCGCGAACTGGCCAGTGGGTTGTCAGGCTGGGTTTGAGGAAAACACTGGCGCCATTGGGCCAGGCGACCCCGGGCCTGATCGTACAACTCATCGCTGACAGGCGACTGGCCAAGCCGGTGGTAGCTGTCATCCCATTGACTGACCTGTCTGGCCAGACTGTCGAGTTGAGATTGGACGTCATCCGGGCACGCTTCGGCCCACGCCAGGAACGGCACCGCACTCAATAAAAGAGCAATCAGAAAACGCATCATGAGCATCCTTGCCCGAAAAGGACGCACAGCCTAAGTGATCCCCACGGCCACAAAAAAGCCCCGACAGCGCGGGGCTTTTTACCGGGTGTTTCTACTTACTTGAACAGACCGCCCAAGGCTTTCACCGGGTCGGCCTTGGCTTCCTGTGTTTGCGGCTTGGCGTCGGCTTTGGCCTGGGTCTCAGCGAGTTTGTTGCAACCTTTGTTGATCTGGTCTTGAGCGGCTTTGAAGGCTTTCTCTTTGAGATCGTCTTTGGCGGCCTTGGCAGCATCGATCTTGGCTTGCAGGTCGTTGGCTTGTTGCTGGCAATCGCCGGAATTGCTCACGCCCAGTTTGGACGTCAGTGCACCACCCAGGGCGCTCAGGTCGGCAGCATGGGCCGGCAGGGCGAACAGGCTGAGCAGAAGGGCGGCAGGGGCGAGTGTGGAAATGCGCATGAAAACCTCAATGTTCGATTGCCTGCGCGCGTGTCTATCCCGGGCTGGCGCAGGGCAATATCCAAAAAAGGTGAAGGGCCCGAGAGGGCGCGGATTCTAGAGGGCCATTATTTGGCCTGCAAGTATTGGATCCAAAAAACGTGAAGGTCGTCCCGTAAACGCCAGCCATAAAAAAGCCCTGCCGGAGTAACCCGGCAGGGCTCTGTGCACCGCGAGCGATTACAGACCGGCAGCCGTGCGCAGGTCGTTGGCGCGGTCAGTTTTTTCCCACGTGAAGGTGGTGAAGGTGTCGTCGCCGACCGTCTTCTGCGCAGGGGTACGACCGAAGTGGCCGTAGGCTGCGGTTTCCTGATACATCGGGTGCAGCAGGTCGAGCATGGTGGTGATGGCGTAAGGGCGCAGGTCGAAGATCTCACGCACCAGCTTCACGATCTTGTCATCGCTGATCTTGCCGGTGCCGAAGGTGTTCAGCGAGATCGACGTAGGCTGGGCCACACCGATGGCGTAGGAAACCTGGATCTCGCAACGCTCGGCCAGGCCAGCCGCCACGATGTTCTTGGCCACATAACGACCGGCGTAGGCAGCGGAACGGTCAACCTTGGATGGATCTTTGCCGGAGAACGCGCCACCGCCGTGGCGGGCCATGCCGCCGTAGCTGTCGACGATGATCTTGCGACCGGTCAGGCCGCAGTCGCCCACCGGGCCACCGATGATGAACTGGCCGGTCGGGTTGATGTGGAACTGGGTGTCCTTGGTCAGCAACTCGGCAGGCAGCACGTGCTTGACGATCAGCTCCATCACGCCTTCACGCAGATCGGCGTAGGAAACGTCCGGGTTGTGCTGGGTCGACAGTACAACGGCGTCGATACCGACAACCTTGCCGCCTTCGTAACGGCAGGTCACCTGGGACTTGGCGTCCGGGCGCAGCCATGGCAGCAGGCCGGATTTACGAGCTTCGGCTTGCCGTTGCACAAGTTGGTGCGAGAAGGTGATCGGTGCTGGCATCAGCACGTCGGTTTCGTTGCTGGCGTAGCCAAACATCAAGCCCTGGTCGCCGGCACCCTGATCTTCAGGCTTGGCGCGGTCTACACCCTGGTTGATGTCGGGGGACTGCTTGCCGATGATGTTCATCACGCCGCAGGTCGCGCCGTCGAAGCCAACGTCGGAACTGGTGTAGCCGATGTCGGTGATCACGTCACGAACGATCTGCTCCAGGTCAACCCAGGCAGTGGTGGTCACTTCGCCGGCGATGATCGCTACACCGGTTTTCACCAGAGTCTCGCAGGCCACACGGGCGTGCTTGTCTTCAGCAATGATGGCGTCCAGCACCGCATCAGAAATCTGGTCGGCGATTTTGTCCGGATGCCCTTCAGACACGGACTCGGAGGTGAAAAGGGAGTATTCGCTCATCTCGATGTTTTCCTGATATTTACCGATGGTGAGTGTCGCCAGCCGGTCGCTGAAAGTGGCGGACCTGGATCTGGAAACCATTACGTAAACCTACATAGAGGCTTTCCCCGGGAACGAGTCCCGCAGCGGAGGCCCAACGGGCCAGATCGTCCTGTTCAAAGCCTAACCAGAGATCACCGCAGGCCTCCCTGGCCCAATTCTGGTTGTGGCTGCATAAGTCCGTAACCAACAGGCTACCGCCGGGATGCAGCAACCCGGCCATTTGCTTGAGGGCGTCGGCGGGGGCGGCGAAATGGTGCAAGACCATGTTCAGCACCACGCAGTCGGCCCGCAGGCTGGTGTGATTCAGGGCATCGGCCAACTGCAGGCTGACGTTGCCCAGTGCTTCGCGCTCGCACAGCTGGCGCGCCAGTTCGAGCATCGCCGGGCTGTTGTCGAGCGCCGTGACCTGTTGGAAGCGCCGCGCCAGTTCGGGCAGAAAGCCACCGTCCCCGGGGCCGACTTCCAGCGCCGTCGCTTCATCACTGAAGCTCAGCTTGTCCAGCAGTGCTAATACGCTTTCTCGGTACTGGGGCAGACCGGCAATCAGGTCCTGCTGGGCGCGAAACTTCTCGGCGACCCGTGAGAAAAAGTCCTGGCTGGCGGCAGCCCGTTGCCCGTGGACCTGGCCGATGCGCGACTGTACGTCGCTGGGCAGGCTCACGTTATCCACTTCTTCGAGCAGGGCAGCGTGCAGCTTGCCGCCCAGCAGATCGGTGTGGGGCAGGGCGCGGCGGTAGAAAATCGCGTTGCCTTCGCGGCGAGTGGCCACCAGGTCGGCCTGGGCGAGCACCTTCAAATGGTGGCTCATTCCGGACTGGCCGATGGCGAAGATCTGCGCCAGTTCCAGTACGCCGAAAGAGTCGTTGGCCAGTGCGCGCAACACGTTCAGGCGCAGCGGATCACCAGCGGCCTTGCATAAGGCTGCCAATTCTTCGCTGTCGTCGGGACGTAGGGAGGGCACAGGTAGGTTCATAAGGCCAGCAGTCTAGTGACGGGTGGAAAACCCTGCAAGGCCAATATCAAAAAGTTTTGATATTGATCGATAAGTGGCGGTTATAAGCAGCCGCTATAGCCTTTAGACGAACGGGTGACCGGTTTCTGCAAGCGAATGGCGCCCAAAGCACAGGAAAAACGCCCTCAAGTGACTATCTGTGATTGCCCGCAGGCGGTGGCTGAGGGAAAATGCCGGTCCTTTTTTCCGTTTCTTTTCAGCAAACCCCAGGAGATCAGCGATGCCCAGCCGTCGTGAGCGTGCCAACGCCATTCGTGCCCTCAGCATGGATGCCGTGCAAAAAGCCAACAGCGGCCATCCAGGTGCCCCAATGGGCATGGCGGATATCGCCGAGGTGCTTTGGCGTGACTACCTGAAACACAACCCGAGCAACCCATCGTTCGCCGACCGTGACCGCTTCGTGCTGTCCAACGGCCACGGCTCGATGCTGATCTACTCGCTGCTGCACCTGACCGGCTACGACGTCACCATCGACGACCTGAAAAGCTTCCGCCAGCTGCACAGCCGCACCCCGGGTCACCCGGAATTCGGCTACACCCCAGGCGTCGAGACCACCACCGGTCCCCTGGGCCAAGGCCTGGCCAACGCCGTGGGCTTCGCGCTGGCTGAAAAAGTCCTGGGCGCACAGTTCAACCGCCCTGGCCACGACATCGTCGACCACCACACCTACGTGTTCCTGGGTGATGGCTGCATGATGGAAGGTATTTCCCACGAAGTCGCTTCCCTGGCCGGCACCCTGGGCCTGGGCAAGCTGATCGCGTTCTACGATGACAACGGCATCTCCATCGACGGCGAAGTCGAAGGCTGGTTCACCGATGACACCCCTAAGCGTTTCGAAGCCTACAACTGGCAAGTGATCCGCAACGTCGACGGCCACGATCCGGAAGAGATCAAGACCGCCATCGACACCGCCCGCAAGAGCGAGCAGCCGACCCTGATCTGCTGCAAGACCACCATCGGTTTCGGTTCGCCGAACAAGCAAGGTAAAGAGGACTGCCACGGCGCCCCACTGGGTGACGCGGAAATCGCCCTGACCCGTGAAGCCCTGAAGTGGAACCACGGCCCGTTCGAAATCCCGGCTGATATCTACGCCGAGTGGAGCGCCAAGGAAAAAGGCCTGGCGACCGAAGCCGAGTGGGACCAGCGTTTCGCGGCCTACTCTGCCGAATTCCCAGAGTTGGCCAACGAGCTGGTTCGCCGTCTTGCCGGTGACCTGCCTGCCGACTTCTCGGAAAAAGCCTCGGCCTACATCGCCGAAGTCGCGGCCAAGGGCGAGACCATCGCCAGCCGTAAAGCCAGCCAGAACACCCTGAACGCTTTCGGCCCGCTGTTGCCGGAAATCCTCGGCGGTTCGGCTGACCTGGCCGGTTCCAACCTGACCCTGTGGAAAGGCTGCAAAGGTGTGTCGGCTGAAGACGCCAGCGGCAACTACATGTACTACGGCGTACGTGAGTTCGGCATGAGCGCCATCATGAACGGCGTTTCCCTGCACGGTGGCCTGGTGCCTTACGGCGCGACCTTCCTGATGTTCATGGAATACGCCCGCAACGCCGTACGCATGGCTGCGCTGATGAAGAAGCGTGTGATCCATGTGTACACCCACGACTCCATTGGCCTGGGCGAAGACGGCCCGACGCACCAGCCGGTCGAGCAATTGACCAGCCTGCGCACCACGCCGAACCTGGACACCTGGCGCCCAGCCGACGCGGTGGAGTCCGCCGTGGCCTGGAAGCACGCCATCGAGCGTAAAGACGGCCCTTCGGCGCTGATCTTCTCGCGTCAGAACCTGCAACACCAAGTGCGTACCGACGCGCAGATTGCCGACATCGCCCGTGGCGGTTATGTGCTGAAAGACTGCGCGGGCGAGCCGGAACTGATCCTGATCTCCACCGGTTCCGAAGTGGGCCTGACCGTTCAGGCCTACGACAAGCTGACCGAGCAAGGCCGCAAGGTGCGTGTTGTTTCGATGCCGTGCACCAGCGTGTTCGAAGCCCAGGACGCCGGCTACAAGCAATCGGTTCTGCCGCTGCAAGTCGGCGCGCGTATCGCCATCGAAGCGGCTCACGCCGACTACTGGTACAAGTACGTGGGCCTGGAAGGCCGCGTGATCGGCATGACCACCTACGGTGAGTCGGCGCCGGCGCCAGCGTTGTTCGAAGAGTTCGGCTTCACCCTGGAAAACATCCTGGGTCAGGCTGAAGAGCTGCTGGAAGACTAAGGCTGTAAATTGGGGTGGCTGTGCTGGCCCCTTCGCGAGCAAGCCCGCTCCCACATTTGGAATGCATTTCAACTGTGGGAGCGGGCTTGCTCGCGAAGGCGGCGGCACATTCACCTCTTTACCCACGGTAATCGAGAACCTCATGCCTCAACCGCGTCCCTACAAAGTTGCACTCAACGGCTACGGCCGCATTGGTCGTTGCGTCTTGCGTGCTCTGTTTGAGCGAGGGGCGGCGGCCGGGTTTGAAATTGTGGCGATCAACGATCTGGCCGACATGGCCAGCATCGAATACCTGACACGCTTTGACTCCACCCACGGCCGGTTCCCCGGCGAAGTGCGGGTTGAGGGCGATTGTCTGCACATTAATGGCAACTGCGTGCAGGTCTTGCGCAGTGCCACCCCCGAAGGTATCGACTGGAAAGCACTGGGCGTCGACCTGGTGCTGGAATGTTCCGGTGTCTATCACACCCGCGCCGACGGCCAGCGTTTTCTCGACGCCGGCGCGCCGCGTGTGCTGTTTTCCCAGCCGATGGCCAGCGAGGCGGATGTCGACGCCACCATCGTCTACGGCATCAATCAGGATTGCCTGACCGGTGATGAGCTGCTGGTGTCCAACGCCTCCTGCACCACCAACTGCAGCGTGCCGTTGTTGCGTTTGCTGGATCAGGCGATCGGCCTGGACTACGTGTCGATCACCACGATTCACTCGGCGATGAACGACCAGCCGGTGATCGACGCCTATCACCATGAAGACTTGCGCCGTACGCGTTCGGCGTTCCAGTCCGTGATTCCGGTGTCCACCGGCCTGGCTCGCGGTATCGAAAGATTGTTGCCGGAACTTGCCGGGCGAATCCAGGCCAAAGCCGTACGGGTGCCGACGGTGAATGTGTCCTGCCTGGACATCACCATGCAAACCGTCAGCGACACTGATGCGACGGAGGTCAACCGGATCCTGCGCGACGCCGCCACCAGCGGCCCGCTCAAAGGCTTATTGGCCTACACCGAGTTGCCCCACGCCAGTTGTGATTTCAACCATGACCCGCATTCGGCGATTGTCGATGCCAGCCAGACCCGCGTTTCCGGCCCGAGGCTGGTGAACATCCTGGCCTGGTTCGATAACGAATGGGGTTTTGCCAACCGCATGTTGGATGTTGCGGAACATTATCTGCACATCGCCTCTAAACAACCTCAACAGTAATTCAGGAACTGCGACCCATGACCGTGTTGAAGATGACCGACCTCGATCTGCAAGGTAAGCGCGTACTGATTCGCGAAGACCTCAACGTCCCCGTCAAGGACGGTGTTGTCGCCAGCGATGCGCGAATCCTGGCCTCGCTGCCGACCATCAAGCTGGCCCTGGAAAAAGGCGCGGCCGTCATGGTCTGCTCCCACCTGGGTCGTCCGACCGAAGGTGAGTTCTCCGCTGAAAACAGCCTCAAGCCTGTCGCCGACTACCTGAGCAAAGCCCTGGGCCGCGACGTGCCGCTGGTGGCTGACTACCTGGGTGGCGTCGACGTCAAGGCCGGCGACATCGTGCTGTTCGAAAACGTGCGCTTCAACAAGGGCGAGAAAAAGAACAGCGACGAACTGGCCCAGCAATACGCGGCGCTGTGCGACGTGTTCGTGATGGACGCATTCGGTACCGCTCACCGCGCTGAAGGTTCGACCCACGGCGTGGCCAAGTTCGCCAAGGTGGCAGCTGCTGGCCCGTTGCTGGCTGCTGAACTGGACGCACTGGGCAAGGCCTTGGGCGCTCCGGCGCAACCGATGGCCGCCATCGTGGCCGGCTCCAAGGTGTCCACCAAGCTGGATGTGCTCAACAGCCTGAGCCAGATCTGCAACCAGTTGATCGTCGGCGGCGGCATCGCCAACACCTTCCTGGCCGCAGCCGGTCATCCGGTGGGCAAATCCCTGTACGAGCCGGACCTGCTGGATACCGCCCGCGCCATCGCCGCCAAGGTCAGTGTGCCATTGCCGGTAGACGTGGTCGTCGCCAAGGAATTCGCCGAAAGCGCAGAAGCCACCATCAAGCTGATCGCTGATGTGGCCGCCGACGACATGATCCTGGACATCGGCCCGCAAACCGCGGCCAACTTCGCCGAACTGCTGAAAGCCTCCCAGACCATCCTGTGGAACGGCCCAGTCGGCGTGTTCGAATTCGACCAGTTCGGTAACGGCACCAAAGTGCTGGCCAAAGCCATCGCTGAAAGCTCGGCATTCTCCATCGCGGGCGGTGGCGACACCCTGGCGGCCATCGATAAATATGGCGTTGCTGACCAGATCTCCTACATTTCTACCGGTGGCGGCGCATTCCTCGAATTCGTCGAAGGCAAAGTACTGCCGGCCGTTGAAGTGCTGGAAACCCGAGCCAAAGGCTGAGGCTCGTGATCCGGAAAAGGAGTATTCCCATGATCAAGTCGTTGGCACTGGTGATCGCAGCGGGCCTGTTGGCCGGCTGCGGCAGCACGCCAAGCGCGGCCCCGGAGGCGGGTAACCCTGCGCCGGGGCAGCCGAAAAAAAGCTGCTACCAGGCGGACTGGCAGGCCGAGACCATGCCGGTGATCAACAAGCGCATCGGCAACGAACGCTTGGAGAAATACGACGCCGCGCCCAACGGTCAGGAACAGGGGTGCCCTTGACGGGTCTGATCAACTGGCGGCCGTGGGCCGCCCTACGAGGATTGGCAATGAAAGGCGTTTTCGCCCTGGCAGCCGTGGCCCTGTTGGCCGGCTGCAGCAGCATGAACATGTTCACCAGCAAGGCCGAGCCTGCCGACAAGTGGACTACCTGGACCTGCGACAGCAAGGCCGAGGTCAACTGGCGCTTTGCTAATCAGGCTAAATCCGAGGTGGACGTACGCCTCGGTGGTTCCGACCAGGTTTATCGCCTTAAACAGGACGTTGCCGCTTCGGGCGTGCTGTATGCCAACGACCAACTGGCGTTTCACACAAAAGGTGAGGAAGGCCTGGTTTACTGGGTGGCCACCGACGATTTGATCGGCCGTGGTTGCAAAGCCCAGTAGTGGGATCAATGAAGATCAAATGTGGGAGCTCCCTCGCCACAGCAAGCCAGCTCCCACATGATTCGGTTCCAGATTGGAATTTGGGTCAACCTATTAGCAATAACGATTCAGCAGGCCAAGGCTCAACCCCTTGATCTGCAATAACTTGAATAGCAGCCACCGCTACGGCAGGCTTGCACGATTAACGACCCTCGACCGGGAGAGACAACACAATGGCACTTATCAGCATGCGTCAAATGCTGGACCACGCAGCCGAGTTCGGCTACGGCGTCCCAGCCTTTAACGTCAACAACCTTGAGCAGATGCGCGCCATCATGGAAGCCGCTGACAAGACCGACTCCCCCGTGATCGTCCAGGCTTCGGCCGGTGCCCGCAAATACGCCGGCGCGCCGTTCCTGCGTCACCTGATCCTCGCGGCCATCGAAGAATTCCCGCACATCCCGGTGTGCATGCACCAGGACCACGGCACCAGCCCTGACGTGTGCCAGCGCTCCATCCAACTGGGCTTCAGCTCGGTGATGATGGACGGCTCCCTTGGCGAAGACGGCAAGACCCCAACCGACTACGAGTACAACGTACGCGTGACCCAACAAACCGTCGCCATGGCCCACGCCTGCGGCGTGTCGGTTGAAGGCGAGCTGGGCTGCCTGGGTTCCCTGGAAACCGGCATGGCCGGTGAAGAAGACGGCATCGGCGCCGAAGGCGTGCTGGATCACAGCCAAATGCTGACCGACCCGGAAGAAGCTGCAGACTTCGTGAAGAAGACCCAAGTCGACGCCCTGGCTATCGCCATCGGCACCAGCCACGGCGCCTACAAGTTCACCAAGCCACCGACCGGCGACGTGCTGGCCATCGACCGTATCAAGGAAATCCACAAGCGCATCCCTAACACCCACCTGGTGATGCACGGTTCTTCCTCGGTCCCGCAAGAGTGGCTGGCGATCATCAACCAGTACGGCGGCGACATCAAAGAAACCTACGGCGTACCGGTTGAAGAAATCGTCGAAGGCATCAAGTACGGCGTGCGCAAGGTCAACATCGACACCGACCTGCGCCTGGCATCCACCGGCGCCATGCGTCGCCTGATGGCCACCAACCCAAGCGAATTCGACCCGCGTAAGTTCTTTGGCGCCACCGTAACCGCGATGCGTGATGTGTGTATCGCACGTTATGAAGCGTTTGGTACTGCCGGTAATGCTTCGAAGATCAAGCCGATCTCGTTGGAAGCGATGTACCAGCGGTATTTGAAGGGTGAGTTGAACGCTAAGGTGAATTGAGCCTTAGACGTTTAAAAAGAAGCCCGCAGTGATGCGGGCTTTTTTGTGCCTGCCTTTGTAGGAGCTGGCTTGCCGGCGATCGTGGGCTACCACTCAACATATCTGTGACTGACACGCCGCAATCGCCGGCAAGCCGGCTCCTACAGGTATTGAGGCCGCTTTCACTCGTGATCAATATCCAACTTAGCAAACGTCACCCTTGCCCCCTCCTTGCTGTTCCCGCTGTTGTCCTGCACATACACCCCCGCCTTGAAATACAACGGCTTCGCGCCCCACGCCGCGCCGATGCGTTCGTTCCATTCCCCGTCGGCGGCATACACGCTTAACAGTCCGGCTTTGTTCAAGTTGATGACGTAAGTGAAGCTTTTCTCCAGCGGCACATTCGACGCCACGATGATCACCCGCCCTTCATCCTCATCCGGGCGCATGCGCACTTTGGCGACGATGTTGCCGGTCTGGGTCTTTTCCTTGAACTGGTACTCCAATTTGATCAGCGGCTTCTGGCTGTCATAGGCATGAATCTGCCCTATCACGACCTTGCCGGTGGAGGGCACTTGATTGACCACCAAGGTCGCACGCAGGAAGTTGTCGGCATCCGGGTAGGTCCAGTTGCGCAGGCGCCCATCGGCGTAGGTCTCGCGCAGTTCGCTGCGCGGGTAGATGGCGTTTTCGGTGCGGCTGCCGGTCACCGGGGTCCAGAATTGCACGTTGCTGCCTTCGGCCTGGAAATATTGGTCCTTGAAGCCGCTGAGCAGTTTCGGGGTGTCGATGGTCGCCGGTGGCGAGCCGACCGGAATGCTCAGGTTCCAGGTAGAGAGGTCGATCATGGCGTTGGCCTTTTACAGAGGGTGAAAGCTTTAGCCCGGGGGCTCACAGGTTCTTTATAGGCGCTGGCGGCTCACTTGTTAAACGGCTGATGGCGATTTATTGGCGTCAAGGGAATGCCAAAAAGCCATGTTTCCCGTGAATCGGGGCCTGCAGGGGTTGACCGTTAGTCGGCTTCCTGAGCTTTGGGTCAATGATGGCACCCGCGTCACTTCTGATTTTCGGGAACCGGGGCTAGAGTGAGGCCTCAGCGTTTGTCCGGGTTTTCTCTCAGAAATGACCGGAAGCACCCCAAGGAAGAGACGTAGCATGGATGGCGCCCCACACCACGGCGATGGCAGTTCGGTTCTTCTGGTGGTCGACGACTACCCGGAAAACCTGATCAGCATGCGCGCGCTGTTGCACCGCGATGACTGGCAGGTCGTCACCGCCAGCTCCGGTGTGGAGGCCTTGGAGCTGTTGCTGGCGCACGAAGTCGACCTGGTATTGCTCGATGTGATGATGCCTGGCATGGACGGCTTTGAAGTCGCACGGTTGATGCGCGGCAGCCAACGCACCCGCATGACGCCGATCATTTTCCTCAGTGCCCATGCGCAATCCCCATCTGCGGTGCTGGAAGGTTATGCCAGTGGCGCCATCGACTACCTGCTCAAACCCTTCGACCCCAATATTCTCAAGCCCAAGGTCCAGGCGTTGCTGGAGCACCAGCGCAACCGCCGCGCGCTGCAACGCCTGAGCCATGACCTGGAGTCCGCCCGCGCCTTTAATGCCTCGGTGTTGGACAACGCTGCCGAAGGCATCCTGGTGGTGAGTGAAGAGGGCGTGATCGAGTACGCCAACCCGGCCATTTCGCGCCTGCTCAACGCGACGCTCCAGGAGCTGCAAGGTCGGGAGTTCCTGGGTTTCCTGCAAAAACCCCATGTGCCCGTGTGGCTGGAGTCGCAGATGATGGCCGGGTATCGCAAGGGCGAGACCTGGCGCCTGCACGACGCCATCTTGCGTACCGATCGCGGCCAGCAGGTACCGGTGGCCATGTCCTGTGCGTCGCTGCCGGCCGAGCGCAAGGCGATGGTGGTGACGGTGCTGGACATGTCCGAGGTGCGCCACCTGCACCAGCAACTGGAGTTCCAGGCGGTCACCGACCCGCTGACCGGGCTGTTGAACCGGCGGGGGTTCTACCAAGCGGTGGAAAACACCTTGCTGCGCAACGAACGGAGCGAACAGTCCCTGGTCTTGCTGTACCTGGACCTGGATGGCTTCAAGCGGGTCAACGATTCGCTGGGCCATGACGCCGGTGACCGGGTGCTGCGCTGGGTGTCGGAGCAGTTGCAAAGCTGCCTGCGCTCCTATGATGTGCTTGGGCGCATGGGCGGTGATGAATTCACTGCGTTGCTGGAGCTGGAGTTCCCCGAGCAGGCAGCCAAGATTGCGGAAAAACTGATCGAACGGGTGTCGGTGTGCCAGCAGGTCGAGGGGCTGGACGTGATGCTCGGGGTCAGCATTGGCATCGCGACGTTCCCCGACTGCGGCTCGGACCTGAACGGCTTGCTGCGGGCCGCTGACATTGCCATGTACGAAGCCAAGCGGGCGGGGCGTCAGCAATATCGCTATTACGATCAGGAAATGAACGGCCGCGCCCGCTCGCGCCTGATGCTTGAAGACAGTGTGCGCACGGCCATCCAGAACAAGGACTTCACCCTGGTCTACCAGCCTCAGGTGGGCCTGGCCGATGGGCGGTTGCGCGGCGTCGAGGCGCTGTTGCGCTGGCAGCACCCCAGCGTCGGCGATGTGCCGCCCGGGTTGTTCCTGCCGTTGCTGGAAGAGGCGCGGCTGATCAGCCAGCTCAGTGCGTGGATCTACCAGCAAGTCGCGGCCCAGCGCCAGGCCTGGCAAGCCAGCTTCGACAGCGAGCTGGTGCTGAGCGTGAGCCTGAGCAGCAGCCAGTTCAACATGCCCAACCTGGCCAACCAGCTGCAGCAGGTGCTCGAACGACATGGGCTGCAGGGGCGGCAGTTGGAGGTGGAAATCAGTGAAGACAGCTTGATGAGCAACCTTGAAGAGTCGACCAAGCAACTGCGGCTGCTGCGCCAGATCGGCGTGCGGACCGCCCTGGATGACTTCGGTTGCGGCCATTGTTCATTGGCCCATTTGCGCGATCTGGAGTTCGATACCCTCAAGCTTGACCCGCGCCTGGTGGCGCGCCTGCCGGCCTCGGCGCGGGATGCGGCGTTGGCGCGCAGCATTATTGAGCTGTGTGGGCATTTTGATGTGCTGGTGGTGGCCGAGGGGGTCGAGACGCTGGAGCAATCCCAGTGGCTCAAGGCCAACGGTTGCCCATTTATCCAGGGGCCGTTGGCCGCGCAGCCGCTGATGGCAGAGGAAGTGGCGGGCTGGTCGTCCCCGCGCCTGCGCTGAATTCGCTACACTGGCGCCCATTCCAACCCTGTTGCAGACCCCATGACCGTCCTGAAATACCTCCAGGCCTATCCCGCCGCGCTCCAGGAGCAGGTGCGCCAGCTGATCGCCAAGGACCAGTTGGGCGACTACCTGGAAAAGCGCTACCCCGAACGCCACGCCGTACAGAGTGACAAGGCCCTGTACACCTATGCCCTGGCCTTGAAGCAGGAACACCTGCGCAACGCGCCGGCCATCGACAAGGTGCTGTTCGACAACCGCCTGGACCTGACCCACCGCGCCCTCGGCCTGCACACCACGATTTCACGGGTACAGGGCGGCAATCTCAAAGCCAAGAAAGAGATTCGCATCGCCTCGTTGTTCAAGGAGGCGGCGCCGGAGTTTTTGCGCATGATCGTGGTGCACGAACTGGCGCACTTCAAGGAATCGGACCACAACAAGGCGTTCTACAAACTCTGCGACTACATGATGCCGGGCTACCATCAGGTGGAATTCGACCTGCGGGTGTACCTCACGTATCGCGACCTGCAGGGCAAACCCTGACCGCACAAGGCGACCACCATGGATGTGAGCAAGACCAAGAGCAGCTTCTACCGCCGCCTGTACGTGGCCTACCTGATCGACAGCGGGCTGGCCAGCAGCGTGCCCGCGCTGACCGACGTGACCGGCATGCCCCGGCGCACGGCGCAGGACACGATAGCGGCGTTGGCCGACCTGGATATCGTGTGTGAGTTCGAACAGGAAGACGGCGCCCGCAACCATGCGGGGCACTATCGGATTCGCAGCTGGGGGGCGATTGACCGGGGGTGGATTGAGGCGAATCTGGCGTCGGTGAAGCAGGTGCTGGGGTATCCCTGAAGCTCGGTGGTGACCGCATCGCCGCCATCGCAGGCAAGCCAGCTCCCACCTTTAGATGGGTGAACACAGTCCAGATAGGGGAGCCCCCACCTTTTGATGTGTGAACACTATCCAAATGTGGGAGCTGGCTTGCCTGCGAAGAGGCCCTCAGTCGCGCCGCATACCAATGTGTGGAATATCATCCTCAAGGTATTCCTCACCCGCCACCACAAATCCATACCGCCCGTAATACCCCTGCAAATGCGCCTGGGCTGATAGAAAAATGGGCGTCTCGGGCCAGATATCCTCAATGCGCTTGAGTGTTTCTTCCATCATCCGATGCCCCAGCCCTGTGCCACGCGCCACGGGCGCCACAATCACCCGGCCTATCACCACGTCACCGCCCTGGGTATCCGGGTCCAGCAAGCGCAGGTAAGCCACCAGCTTGTCGTCCTGCCATGCCATCAGGTGGTGGGTGTCGCCCGAGAGGTCTTGCCCGTCGAGGTCCTGGTAAACGCATTTCTGCTCGACGACGAAAACCTCATTGCGCAGGCGAAGGATGGCGTACAGCTGGTCCTTGCCCAGGTCATCGTGGTGTTTGCAGACCCATTCGACTGTCATGGTGTGCTCTCTTATGAAGTGTCTGTATCGATAGTAAGCGTGGCGAGCGGCGCTGTCTAAATCTGGCTTTTTTGTGAATGGCGTCAATTTGCCATCATTCTGTGCATTCGCCGCTGACTTCTTTGTGTAATCTGCAATGCAGTCTCATTGATGAGCTACTGTTAGAACCTCAGGTTGAGCCTGAGCTCAGGCCAACGCCTGCCCGCCAAGGACTTTGAGCATGCCGCGATTTTCTCGTGCCGTTGCTTTGATTGGAATGTTGCTGCTGGCGACACCGGCGCTCGCACAGCGTCTGCGCCTGGTAGCGGATGCCTGGCCTCCCTTTACCGATGCCACCTTGATCAATGGCGGCCTGGCCACCGACATCGTGACCACGGCCCTGGCCCGTGCCGGGTATGCCAGTGACTTCGAACAGGTGCCCTGGGCCCGCGCGCTGATGGGCGTGGGGGACGGACGCTACGACGTGCTGGTCAATGCCTGGTACGACGATGCCCGCACCCAGCTGGGGCAGTTTTCCGGCGAATACCTGCTCAACCGCGTGCGTTTCATCAAGCGCCGCGACGACCCCATCGACTACCAGAATCTGGAGCAACTGCACGACGAATCGATTGCCGTGGTGCGCGGCTATGCCTATTCGTCAGCGTTCGACCAGGACACCCAATTGCAAAAAGTACCGGTGCATAACTTCGCCATGGCCGTGCGCATGCTGGCGGCGCAGCGTGTGCGGCTGACGGTGGAAGATGAGTACGTGGCCCGTTACTACCTGGCGCGGGAGTCACCGCGCGTGCGCAACGCGGTGGAGTTCGTGCCCAAGCCCTTGACTGAAAACAGCCTGCATATCCTGGTGAGCCTGAAGAACCCGCAGCATGAGCAGATCGTGGCCAGCTTCGACCGGGAAATTGCCAAGATGAAGGTCGATGGCAGCTATGAGCGGTTGATGAAAGAGCACGGGATGTAGGGCCCTTAGGGCCTCTTCGCGAGCAAGCCCGCTCCCACATTGAACCGCGTACATCATTTGGAATGCGGTCGAATGTGGGAGCGGGCTTGCTCGCGAAAGCGATCTAAGCCTCGCTGGTATCCTTGATCAAATGCGCCGCCAACGTGCGCAACGGCCCCAACTGCCGACAGATCAGCGCCAACTGCGTCTGCACCAACCGCTGCCCTTCATCGATCTCATCGGGCATCTGCTCAAGGTCCGCCGCCAAGGCTTCCTCCGCATCACTCTGAATCGCAATCGGCTGTTTGTTCGCCAGCCCCGTGGCGATCTCATCAATACTCGCCGCCAATGAGTTGCCCGCGCCGTCGATCAAATGCTCGCGCACTTCGGCGGGCAATTGGGTTTCCCGGTGTGCGCCCAGGCCAGACAAATAACTCAGCAAGGTGTGCGACAACACCAGAAAGCGGAAGCCCACGTCGGCCTCCTTCCGGAAATGCCCCGGCTCCATCAGCATGTTGGCCAGGGTGGTCGACAGCGCGGCATCGGCGTTGTGTGCGTTACGGCGGGCCAGGCGATAGGCCAGGTCGTCGCTCTTGCCGGCCGCATATTGCTGCATGATTTGCCGAAGGTAGATGCTGTTGCACGTCAGGGTGTTGGCCAGCACCTTGTTCAAGCGACGGCCCTGCCAGTCCGGCAGGAACAGGAACACTGCCAGGCCGGCAATCAGGCTGCCCAGCAAGGTATCGAACAGCCGTGGCAGGAACAGCCCGTAGCCATCACCCACCTGGTTGAAGCAGAACAGCACCATCAAGGTGATCGCCGCCGTGGCCAGGGTGTAGCGGGTGGTACGGTTGATAAAGAACACCAGGCCTGCGGCGATGGCGAACAGCGATTGCACCAGCGGGCTGGGGAACAGGTCGAACAGCGCCCAGGCCACGGTCAGGCCGATGGCGGTGCCGACGATCCGCTGGCCAAGCTTGCGCCGGGTGGCGCCGTAGTTGGGCTGGCACACGAACAGGGTGGTGAGGATGATCCAGTAGCCTTGGGACGGGTGGATCAAATGCACCATGCCGTAGCCGACACTCAGCGCCAGCGGCAGGCGCAGCGCATGGCGGAACAGCAGCGAAGTTGGTGTGAGCTGGGTGCGCAGGCGCGTCCACATTTCCTTGAGGTTGCGCGGCGCACGGTCGAGCAGGCTGCTGTCGGTGGCGTCGGCCAGGGAATCGGGGTTGCTCGCGTCGCCCAGCAGGCGGTCGAGGGTGGACAGGTTGGCGGCCAGGGCGCGCAAGGAACGCAGCAGCCCGCGCCAGGCCGGGTTGCTCTGGATGCGCAGGTGTTCCAGGGAGGCGTTCAGGTCGCCCAGGGCCTCGGCAAAACTGTCGTCATAGATGAACGGCTGGCGCAGCTGGATCGACTCGGCCAGGGTCTGGCAGGCCTTGCCTTGCTGGCGCAGCAGGCGCTGGCAGCGGAACAGCACATCGCTGTGGAAGAAGGCTTCGGCCAGGGCGTTGTAGGGGTAGTGCGAGGAACTGGCGCGCTCGTGGATGTCCTGGGCCAGGAAGTACAGCTTCAGGTAGCGGCTGACCTTCGAGCCTGGGCGACCATTGCCCACGCGGTGCAGAATGATTTCCTTCGCCGCATTCAGTGCTGCGACTACACGGCCGTTTTGCTGGGCCAGTTCCAGGCGGCGTGCTTCCACGTCCAACTGGCGGATCGGCTCGAACAACGACGACTTGAGCTTGAGGTAGCGCCCCAGCTCGCGGAACAACCGCGCCAGGCTCTGTTGCACCGGCTGGTTGGAAAACAGCGCCTGCCACAACACCGACAGCACGCCGTACCAGGCGGCGCCGGCCACCAGCAGCAAGGGCTCGTGCCAGAAGTCGGTCACGGCGCCGCCACGCTGGTCCACACCGATCATGGTGTACACCGACAGGATCAGCGTCGCCGAGGCAATCGCGCCGTAGCGTTCGCCCAAGGCGCCAAGCATGGTCAGGCAGAAGCTGGCCAGGGCCAGAGCGATCGCGAAGATCCAAGGGTAGGGAAACAGCAGCTCCACCGACAGCGCGGCGATGCTGAAACACACCAGCGTCACCGCCAGGGCGTTGAGGCGGCCTTGCCAGCTGTCGTCGGTCTCGGCCAGGGCGCTGGCGATAATCCCCAGGAACAGCGGGATCAGCAGTGTCATTTCATCCTGATACCAGCACAGCGCCATGCTGCCGGTGAGGGCGATGAATACCCGAACGCTGTAACTGAATTTATCCAGCGCCCACAGGCGCCGCATGGACTGCTTGAACGAGGTCGATGACATGAAGTCTGGAGTCTTCCGGGACGATGCCGCTAAATTGAGCCAGTAATGACGCCACGGCAAGCGCGGCGATCACATCTAACAGCAAAATTTATTGCACCCCTGCACCTGAATGTGGAATGCAGCCAATGTGGGAGCGGGCTTGCTCGCGAAGGCGGCGTGTCAGTCGGCACATGTATGACTGATCCACCGCCTTCGCGAGCAAGCCCGCTCCCACATTTTTACGGTGTTGATTCAGACAAATTGCGCCGCTGCATAGCCCGAAGCCCAGGCCCACTGGAAGTTGAAACCGCCCAGGTGACCGGTCACATCCAGCACTTCGCCGATAAAATACAGGCCCGGGCTTTTCAGCGATTCCATGGTCTTGGACGACACTTCCCGCGTGTCCACGCCACCTAGCGTGACTTCCGCCGTGCGATAACCCTCGGTGCCCGCAGGCACTAACTGCCAGCTGCCGAGCTTTTGCGCGATGTCCGCGATTTCGGCGTGGGTGTATTGCTTCATCGGCTTGGAGGCGAACCAGGTTTCGGCCAGCAGGTTGGCCATCTTCTTGGTGAAGATCTCGCCCAGCAGGGTTTTCAGCTCACTGTTTGGGCGCTCGACCTGTTGCTGTTGCAGCCAGGTGTGGGCGTCGTGGTCGGGCAGCAGGTTGATCTCGACCGTATCGCCGCTTTCCCAATACGAGGAAATCTGCAAAATTGCCGGCCCGCTCAGGCCGCGGTGGGTAAACAGGAGGTTCTCGCGAAAGCTCTGGCCGTTGCAGCTCACCAGGCAATCCACCGAAGTGCCAGACAGCTCGCCACACAACTCCTTGAGCTGGTCGGTGATGGTGAACGGTACCAACCCGGCGCGGGTCGGCAGCAGTTCATGGCCAAACTGTTTGGCCACCTGATAACCAAATCCGGTGGCGCCCAGGGTGGGAATCGACAGGCCGCCGGTGGCGATCACCAGGGATTCGCAGCGCAACTCGCCCAAGGTGGTCTGCAACTGATAGCCGCCGTCGACCTTGGCAATTTCCTGGATCGAGGTGTCCAGGTGCAGGTCCACGCCGACCTGGATGCACTCGTCGAGCAGCATGCCGAGGATGTCACTGGACTTGTTGTCACAGAACAGCTGGCCGAGCTTCTTCTCGTGGTACGGCACGCCGTGCTTGGCCACCAGCCCGATGAAGTCCCACTGGGTATAGCGGGCCAGGGCGGATTTGCAGAAGTGCGCGTTCTGCGACAGGAAGTTGGCCGGCTCGGTGTACATATTGGTGAAGTTGCAGCGGCCACCGCCGGACATCAGGATCTTCTTGCCGGCCTTGTTCGCATGGTCGATCAACATCACCTTGCGCCCACGCCCGGCAGCGGTCAGCGCGCACATCAAGCCTGCGGCGCCGGCGCCAATGATCACAACTTCGGTCGAGCGCACAGCAATGTCCTCACAAAAACTTAATATGAAATGTAATCAAATGTGGGA
>NZ_JACARO010000145.1 GCF_013386585.1 Pseudomonas sp. P7548
CCTCAAAACCGCCCCCCGCCAAACCTCCCGGCTGCACCTTCACCAAACCCTGCCAACTGCCCGACGGCATCATTCGTTACAGCGATCCGACGGGGTATGTGCCGCTGGAACTGATCAAGGACTACGGCCATTTCAGCCTGTTGGGCGGGCGCGAGGTGGACAGCCTGGGCGTGGTTGCTCTGCGCAAGATCAGCGGCAGTGCACTGCCTGTTGGGTTGGGGCAGTTGCCGTTACATTCTGTCGCTTTGGAGACGGCAGTCGCGGCGGCAGGCACTGTGGCCGCAGGGCTACTGACGGGGCTGGTCGCGTTGGTCTGGCCATCAGAGTTGGGGGACAGCGCGCTTTACACCGAAGAGCAGTTGCGTTCGATGCAGCGGGCGCGTTCGCAGATGCGGTTGCAGGTTGAGCAGCGTGAGGATGGCACGCTCAAGGGGTATGGGTTTTACACAGGCAATCATGCCGATTGGCAAATGATTGATGTGGTGCAGTTTCAAGTCCGTGGCGATCAGTTTGTGGCGGATTTGGGTGAGGGTGTTGAACTGATCTGGACGCCTGCGCGTTGACCCGAGCGACACGCTGGGTATTCCGGCCTTGGAGGCTGCGCCACAAGCGCCAGTGATGTGGATTTATCCGCCGACGGAGAAGGCTGCGCAGATTCTGGTGAACCCGATTTATCCGCCGGAGTATCGAGATTTTATTCTGGTGTTCCCGGTGGAGTCGGGGGTTCGGCCGCTGTATGTGGTGGTGAGTGTTAAGGCTGGGGATCACAAGTACCACAAGGCGCCGAATACTAAACAAATAACTGGTTTTGAAAACCTGATAAAAGCAAAACCAATGACTCCCAGACGAGGAGGTGCCGGCCTGAGAGAGCGCTGGATTGAAGAGAAAGGCCGGAGAATCTATGAGTGGGATTCCCAGCATGGAGAATTGGAAGTTTATCTAGCAAGTGATGGAAGCCATATAGGTGCGTTCAATCACATAACCGGCGAGCAGTTAGAAGGGCCGAAGAAAAAGCGAAACATCAAAAAATATCTGTGAGGGACACGTGGGATTAAAAGTGAGACTGGAATGGTTCGACAGAACCACCGAGCGTCTAAGCGGGACGGAGGACTCAGCGGATTTGGGAGACGACTACTCCGTGATTTCCAAGCTTGGGCTATCGATAGATGAGGACGTCAACAACGGTATGTTTGAGCTGCGTCGCGAGTGGTTATCGCGGGTACAGGTGCACTTCTCTCACGGAATCGCTCTTTCAGAAAGCGATTATTTCATCGCATTTGATTACGAAGATGCGAACGAATAACACAGACGTAGAGGGTTCAGCTTCATGCGCAGACTGTCACTGACAGACAAAAAGCTCCGAAACATTCCCAGGCACCTCAGAGCCCTGACCCGCTGGGCAGACAACTTCGAAGGCTGCTTTTACGAAGAGTTACCGCCACGACCTGACTTCGTGAATATAAGAATCCCAGTTATCGAAAATCTTGTTGAAGGCAAACAAACCACGTCGGAAATTCTGGCGCACTGCGCTCAACAATTGATCAAAGTTGCAGGCCATTTGCTTGAAGCACGATCAGACAATGACCCTGAGTGTTGGGTTGTCGCCTGCATCATGGTCCCGAACATGTTCTCTAGCCGTGTCTGTGTCTACACCGACAAAGCACGCCACCTCGGCCACACTCAGCCCTTCAACTACGACTACTTCCGCCAAACCCGTATCACCGGCCGAAGCCTCGCCAGTGAATGGCGCCTGACCGTTCCGCCAGGGCTTCACGAGGTTGGCTTTCACTTCGTTCATGAGGACGAAAAAGGAAACGTCTTCGAGTCAGAGCATTGGTACTTCGGCGAAGTCAGTACGAACGATGAAGACCCAGGCGGAGAACGTTGGAAGTATCAAACCTTCAGGTCCTTCCAAGCGCAGCATCCGCACCTGTTCGGCCCGTCCGTTTAACCCGCGCCGTCACCAGAACTGTCGTCATTGACGATAGAGAGAGGCCTCCAAAAAGGTGATGAAGATCAGATTGCGATGGTACGAAAAACAAAGCAATGACTTGAAGGCAGCTGAGTACTCATCGGATATCGAAGATCCAGACAGTGTTTTTGAAGCATTGGGTCTAGGCGAAGAGACCGCGATATACGCCGACGTATTCAACGTACTGCCTAACTGGATAACGATTATTCAACCGTATTTCCAGCACATGATTGAACCCAACAAGCTCGACTACCAAATTTCCTTCCGCTACCAGGGCGCCTGGCCGCCAGCTCCAAAGCAACCTAAGAAGGCGTCTTGATGCAATGAAACCTACACCACAAAAGCCCCTCCTCTACCGCTCAGCCGGCCTGCTGCAAAAGGTCAATCCGCGTCTGACGCCCGAGCAGATAAAACCCTTTTACGACGGCTACACCCACACCTTCAACGGGGTGGTATTCGCACAACCTTCAGCGCGCAAACGGTGGGCAATGCCCACCGTTCAATCAAGCCTGCTTACCCCTCCTTCGCCTCACTCCCCTCTCCCCCAATCAACACCCGATTCGCCGGATCCGTAATATCAAACACCTGCTGCGCACACGCCGCACGGTTGCTTCTGAACTGGAACTCCACCAGGTACACCTTCGCCTTCTCCGGGCTGAATGTGCTCATCACCGGCCCACAGCTGTAATACGCGCCGTTGCCCTGGCTTCTCGCCGAGCTGGACACGGTGAGTTGCTTGCCCGGATCGGCCTGAACCTCCAACTGTGGAAAACGCTTGAACCCGGCGCTGGCGACTGTCTGGTTGAGTTTGGCGATCCAGTTAAAGACCTTGCCTTCCCCCGTGTCCATCACGGTGCCGAGGGTTTCCAGGCGTTGGTCGGGGTCACCTTCACGGCGGATGGCGAACTCGACGGGGTTGGTGCCGCCGCTGGCCTTCATGATGACTTTGGCGTGCTCGGCATCCACAGCTACGGTTTTCTGGCGAAATTGCACGCCGTCCTTGAGCAGGCTGGGCGAAGAGTCGCGTTGGTTGGAGTGGCAGGCGCCCAGGGCCAGGGCGAGGGAGAGCAGCGCGACGCGCTTCATGGGGATGTCCTTATCGGGATGAGAGTGATGACTGGACCCGAGTTTAAACAGTTTGTTCCCCACGGGAACGAACAGCGGCTGAGGCTCAAGAAAACAGCGGTGTGGGCATTGTGGTTTGGCAGGCGTACCCAGGCGCCCTCCACTCCCAGATTTGCCCGGTGTCACGCTCGACACCGCTCAATCTGTGCGGGAGCGGTAGCACTTCAGCAAGGCGGATAGGCGCCAGTGATCACTTCGGCTGGAACGTCTCGAGGTACGCCAGGATGTCCTGGATTTTTTCCTGATCGCTGATGCCCCAGAAAATCATGCGCGTGCCGCTGACGACTTTCTTTGGCGCCTCGATGTAGGCGGCGAGTTTATCGCGAGTCCAGACCACGCCGGAGTTCTTCATCGCGTCGGAATATTGATAGTCGGTGGTGGTGCCGGCCGGGCGGTCGATGATGCCGTTGAGCTGCGGCCCGAAACCGCCGCGCGCGCCTTCGCCGATGCTATGGCAACCGCCGCAGGTCTTGGTGAAGAGCTTGCCACCGGCTTCGGCATCGCCCGCGGCGAAAGCCGGTGCGCTGAGGATCATGGCAAGGGTCAATAAGGCGACACGTTTCATGGAAAACTCCACATCAAGGTACCGTCCATTATGCCCAATATCGCTTGTAGTGAGCGGGCTTGCCCCGCGCGGCGGCGTGTCAGATAAGCACGATGTACCTGACACTCCGCAGCGCGGGGCAAACCCGCTCACTACAAGCTGCCCCAGGAATCAGATTTGGCGGTGGGAGAGCCTTGTGCACTGCAACAACACTAGGCAACCGCGCAAGCCTGCGTGTTTGAGCAACCATCCATCGTTTAGCACATATCCAATCGAACCTATTGAGGCCTGCCCCACTCCACCCATTTGAACCCTGATGGTGGAGTAAGGATCATGGCTCAGCCATCGATTTTAGTGTTGGAAGACGACGAGATCATTCGCTCGTTGATGGTGGACGTGCTGGAGGAGTTTGGTGCCCATGTCACCTCCTTTCCTTCGGCGGATGAAGGGATGATTTTCCTGGAGCGGGCCGATGACCCGGTGGACCTGATTGTCAGCGATATCCAGATGCCGGGTTTGCTCAACGGTTATGACTTGAGTCGGGTAGTAGCCCATCGCTGGCCTTCGGTGCCGGTAGTGCTGACATCTGGCAATACCAAGCTGGCAGCGCAACTGGGCAGCAGCGTGCGCTTCCTGCCCAAGCCCTGGAGCGCCGAGCATCTGCTTGAATGTGTGCAAACGGCATTGACTCAGCAAGGATTGTCCATGCATTGATAGCCTTGCGATATCACTTAAAGCGAACTTGGTACGGGAGCTTGTGGTCATTCAATAGAGCAAGGAGCGACTTTTCTGATCCGCTGGTCAGGCTTTTCGCCTTGTGCGTACAGCCGACGGCAATGAGTTGTGTAGAATCGTCGCCCATTTTCACGCGTCATTCATGGCCGCAAGGCCCACTGTTCGAGCTCATTGCATGCATTCACAGGCCCATGACGTCGGTGCGCCCTCACTGCTGGAAACACTGCGTACAGGCACTGCCCTGTTGCATGTGGCGTTGGAAAAGCGCCTGCCGTTCTTCTCCGAGCGCTTGGATACCGACTGGTATCGGCGCCTGCTCCAGGCGTATTACGGTTTTTACCGTCCAATGGAAACAGCACTGTATGACAGTGGATTGATCCCCGAGGGGTTCGATACAGTGATGCGTGTGAAAACACCTACACTGGCGAAAGACCTTCACGCACTCGGTCTGGATGACAGCACCCTCGACGCCTTGCCTCGCTGCAACGCACTGCCCATTTTTGACACCCCCGCTGCCTGCCTCGGCGCCCTGTATGTGCTCGAAGGCGCGACGCTGGGCGGCCAAGTGCTGCGCCGGGAAATGGCCCAGCGCTTGGGCCTGGATGCAGACAACGGTGGTGCGTTTCTCAATGTTTATGGCGCCGAGACCGGACGGCGCTGGAAAGACTTTCTCGACTACCTGGGCCGCCTGCCACTGGATGCACCCGCCAAACAGCACGCGGTAGAGGCTGCCCGTTCGACATTCAGCGGCTTTGAGCAATGGCTCGACCGCCAGGAGGTACTGCTATGAAACCCGAAGATTTTGAAGAGCTGCTTGCCAACTGCGCCGACGAGCCCATCCGTTTCCCAGGGGCTATCCAACCCCACGGCGTACTGCTGACCTTGTCGGAACCCGGCCTGGATATCATCCAGGTCAGTGCCAACGTTGGCACCTTGTTCGGCCACATGCCCGAGGCGCTGCTGGGCAAGCCTCTGCACACCTTGTTGGGCGCTGAGCACGTCAACGCCGTGCAATCCATGGCGGAAAACAACACGTTTTTCGATGCACCGCCCCTGCATGTCACCCTCAACGGCGCGTCGTTCGAAGGCCTGCTGCATCGCCATCAGAACGTGCTGGTGCTGGAGTTCGAACCGCGGATTGAAGACTTCAAACCACGAGCGCTGAACGGTCGCACCAGTGACCTGGGCAAAATGTTGCAGCGTCTGCAGTCGGCGAAAACCCTGCAAGCTCTGTACGAAATCAGTGTGAACGAAATCCAGGCCATGACCGGTTATGACCGGGTGCTGATCTACCGCTTCGAAGAGGAAGGTCACGGCCAGGTCATTGCCGAAGCGTCGGCGCCGTCCATGGAACTGTTCAACGGGTTGTTCTTCCCCGCGTCCGACATCCCGGAACAAGCCCGCGAGCTGTACCGTACCAACTGGCTGCGCATCATCCCGAATGCCGCCTATGAGCCGGTGCCGCTGCTGCCCAAGCTGCGCCCGGACACCGGCCAGCCGCTGGACCTGAGTTTCGCCACCCTGCGCAGCGTGTCGCCGATTCACTGCCAGTACATGCAGAACATGGGCGTGCTGTCCTCCATGAGCATTTCCCTGATGAAGGGCGATAAGCTCTGGGGCCTGATCAGTTGCGGCAACCGCGAACCGTTGCTGGTACCCAATGAGCTGCGCACGGCCTGCCAGACCATCGGCCAGGTGCTGTCGTTGCAGATCAGCGCCATGGAAGCACTGGACCTGAGCCGTCAGCGTGAAGAGAAGGTCGAGGCCCTGGCATTGCTGGAGCAGGCGATGAAGGCCAGCGAAGAAAACGTCTTCGACGGCCTCGCCCAACAGCCGCAAGTGTTGATGGACCTGACCCTGTCCGGCGGTGTGGCGATCATCGAAGACAAGCAACTGCATCGCTACGGCAATTGCCCGGAGCCGGCGCAGATCCGCGCCCTGCACAAGTGGCTGATCGAGACCGGCGAGCCGGTGTTTTCCAGCCACAACCTGGCGTCGGTGTACCCGCCTGCCGCCGAGTATCAGCAAGTCGCCAGTGGCGTATTGGCCATGAGCCTGCCCAAGCCGGTGGATAACGGTGTGCTGTGGTTCCGCCCGGAAGTCAAAGAGAACATCAACTGGAGTGGCGACCCGAGCAAACCGCTGGACCTGGAAAATTCCGACGCGGGTTTGCGCCTTCGCCCACGCACGTCGTTTGAAATCTGGAAAGTGGAAATGGCCGGCATCTCCACCAAGTGGAGCCACGGCGACCGCTTTGCTGCCAACGACCTGCGTCGCTCCGCCCTGGAAAACGACCTGGCCCGTCAGGTACTGCGCGAGCAACAGGCCGTACGCGCTCGTGATGAGCTGGTGGCGGTGGTGTCCCACGACCTGCGCAACCCGATGACCGTGATCTCGATGCTGTGCGGCATGATGCAAAAAGCCTTCAGCTCCGATGGCCCGCACACCTCGCGGCGGATTTCCTCGGCCATCGACACCATGCAACAGGCGGCCGGACGCATGAACGTGCTGCTGGAAGATTTGCTCGACACCTCGAAAATCGAAGCAGGGCGCTATGTGGTCAAGCCGGTGCCCCTGGATGTCAGCCAGATCTTTGAAGAAGCTTATTCACTGCTGGCGCCGTTGGCGATGGAGAAAGGCGTCGACCTGTCGTTCAACACCGAGCCCGGCCTGCAGATCAACGCCGACCCGGAGCGCTTGTTCCAGGTGCTGTCGAACCTGATCGGCAACGCCATCAAGTTCACTCCGCGCCAAGGCAATATCGGCATCAGCGCCATGAGCAATGGCGAGGAGATTGTGTTTTCGGTGCGCGACTCCGGCGAAGGGATTGCACCGGAACAACTGCCTCATGTGTTTGATCGCTATTGGACACAGACCGAAAACAACCCGACCGGCAGCGGCCTTGGGCTGTACATCACGCAAGGCATCGTCCAGGCCCATGGCGGCAAGATTGTTGCTGAAAGTGAAGTGGGCCGTGGCAGCGAGTTCCGGTTCACCGTGCCTAAAGTGACAGACGACGTACTCCGATAATCGATCACCTTGCCGGGCAGCCTTGCTGCCCCGGCCTTCCCTCTTACCGGATAAATACTTTGTATTTATTCGCGCACCTGAACACTGATGCGAATAAGCGACAGTTAATTAAAAAACCCACAAACCCTTAACTTTTTTATAAAAAAATATCCACGCAACACATTACAACCAGTAGCACTCCCCACCTCGCCATTCAAAGCAAAAACAATTAACTTGCCTCTCGCATTGTTACAGGGAAGAACATGCCGTGTAGAACTTACTATCAACTTTAAAAAGAGATATCACCATGATCAACTCTATCAGCACCTCCCCTGTTCTATACCCTGTCAGCCCGGACACTCAACACAACCCGCCAATCAACGCTCGCCAAAAGCGCAGCCTTGACGAGACAGACCTCCAGGCTTCGGCCTTTGACACCACGTCCAGTGCTGACAAATCTCGCAGGCGTACTGGTGGAGGCCTGGACAGTCTTGGCCGAGGCAACTTACTGTAAATTCAACGCTCATTAAATAGTTCCGTGAAAGCAGCGCTCAATGCGCTGCTTTCTCTATCTTCACGCACGCTGCATTTAAAAAACGCGACCTATTAACGAAACTTCTACATTCATTATTGTACCCTGCCGCTCTACCTCTTAACGTGAGCTATCCGTTTGATGCCAGAGCCATCATCGCTCCCCTCCGTACTCGTCGGCCCCTTACTACGCCGTGTAGAACCCAAGCGCCTGGTGTTATGGCTCGTGGCCAGTCGGCAGCTGACGCTGACCCTGAAGTTGCAACTTCCTCACACAACCTTGGCTATTCCCCTGGCCGCTCATAGCCAGGTCATTGCCGTCGGTCGTCACGCCTTTATCCATCTGATCGATGTGCCCTTGGCAGAGGAAATGCCCAGCGATGTGAACATAGGCTTCGATTTGCTGATCGACAATCAGGGTATCGTCCAATGGGCCCCCCACTTGCTTTACGCAGGGGCCTCAATGCCCCACTTCGTCTTACACAGCCGCATTCACCAACTGGTTCACGGCTCCTGCCGCAAGCCTCATCACCGCGCCGACGAAGGCCTGCTCTGTGTCGACCGCCTGCTGGCCAACGCCCCTACCCCGGCCGAGCGTCCCGCCCTGCTGATGATGAGCGGCGACCAGGTCTATGCCGATGACGTTGCCGGGCCGATGCTGCGGGCGATCCATGCCTTGATCGCGCGCCTGGGCCTGTTCGATGAATACCTGGAAGGCGCCGTGGTGGACGACAGCGCCAGCCTCTACGGGCATCGCGCCAGTTACTACCATCGTGCCGATTTGCTGCCCGCGCTGGACAGCAACGAGACCCTGCGCGAGCGCTTCTTTGGCGGCGTGAAAAAGCCGATCTTCACCAGCAGCACTGCCGACAATCATCTGGTGACCTTCGCCGAAGTGATCGCGATGTATTTGCTGGTCTGGTCGCCCACGCCCTGGACGTTGGTCGACACGCAGGCCCCGACGTTGAGCGCACCCGAACAACAGCGCTACGCCCGCGAACAGGTGCAGATCGACCAATTCCGCCAGGGGCTGCCGGGTGTCGCACGGGTGTTCGCTCACCTGTCCACCCTGATGATCTTTGACGATCACGACATCACCGACGACTGGAACCTCAGCGCCCAGTGGGAACAAACCGCCTACGGCCATCCCTTTTCCCGGCGCATCATCGGCAATGCCCTGCTCGCCTACCTGCTGTGCCAGGGCTGGGGCAACCAGCCGGAGGTGTTTGGCGAGCTGGTGGACCAGACCCGCGCATTGACTGCGCGAGCGCAGGATAACCACCTGGAGGCCTCTGCGCAGGATGAGTTGCTCAAGACCTTGCTGAGGTTCCAACACTGGCACTACGTACTGCCCACCACCCCCGCCCTGGTGGTGCTTGACACCCGCACCCGACGTTGGCGCAGTGAGTTCGCCCTCAAGCAACCCTCCGGCCTGCTCGACTGGGAAGCCTTGAGCGAACTGCAACAAGAACTGCTGGACCACCCCTCGGCCATCATCGTCTCGCCCGCGCCGATCTTCGGGGTCAAGCTGATCGAAACCGTGCAGAAAGTCTTCAGCTGGTGCGGCCACCCGTTACTGGTGGACGCGGAAAACTGGATGGCCCATCGCGGCGCCGCCCACGCGATCCTCAACATCTTCCGCCACTCCCGCACGCCGGGTAACTACGTGATTCTTTCGGGCGATGTGCACTACTCGTTCGTCTACGAAGTGCTGATCCGTCACCGCAATGCCGGCCCCCAGATCTGGCAGATCACCAGCAGCGGCATCAAGAACGAATTCCCGCCGCGCCTGCTGGAATGGTTCGACCGCCTCAACCGGTGGCTCTACTCGCCACGCTCGCCCCTCAACGGCTTCACCCGCCGCCGTGCCCTGCAGGTGGTGCCCCATATTCCCGAGCATGCCGAAGCCGGCGAGCGGCTGTGGAACAGCGCAGGGATCGGCCAGGTGTTTTTCAATGAGCAGGGGCAACCTGAGGAAATCTACCAGCACAACGCGGATGGCAAGCCTCGGACGAGAATGGTGGCGCCGAAGTGATAACGCTTCACTCCTACTAAAGCATCGCCCCCACCCTATTC
>NZ_JACARO010000146.1 GCF_013386585.1 Pseudomonas sp. P7548
TCAACGACCTGCCGATCAAGGAAAGCGAGCGCAAGTTCCACTGGCCGCTGGGCCGGCGCCCGGATGATCATCCGGGGCTGTCCGAGCTGGGGTTGTAACAAGAAGGGGCCGCATTGCGGCCCCTTCTTTCAATCCTGATTAAGACCGACGCGATACAACACGCCGTTGTCTTCGTCAGCCAACACGTACAGGTAACCATCCGGCCCCTGGCGCACGTCGCGAATCCGCGCTTTCAAGCCGCCGAGCAGGCGCTCTTCATGGATCACCTTGTCACCGTCGAACTGCAACCGGATCAGTTCCTGGCTGGCCAGCGCACCGATAAACACGTTGTGCTGCCACGGTTTGAAGCGGTCGGCATCATAAAACGCCATGCCACTGATACCCGGCGACTTTTCCCACACGTGATGGGGCGGTACGGTGCCCTCCACGGCCTTGCCCTGGGCTTCGGGAATCGGCGTCAGCGAATAATTGATGCCATGGGTCGCCAACGGCCAGCCGTAGTTTTTGCCGCGCTCGATGATGTTGATTTCATCGCCACCGCGCGGCCCATGTTCGTTTTCCCAGATCGTGCCGCTCCAGGGGTTCAACGCCAGGCCCTGGGGGTTGCGCTGGCCATAGGACCAGATTTCCGGTCGCACGCCTTGCTGGCCAACAAAGGGGTTGTCTTCTGGCACGCGGCCATCCGGGAAGATCCGCACCACCTTGCCTTGCAGCTTGTCCAGGTCCTGGGCCGTGGGGCGGTCATTGTTCTCGCCAAGGGTCACGAACAGATAGCCGTCGCGGTCAAAGGCCAATCGTGAACCGAAGTGGTTGCCGGTAGACAGCTTGGGCTCCTGACGCAGGATCACTTTGAAATCCTTCAAGCCGCTCAAGTCATCCGCCAGGCGCCCGCGCCCGACAGCAGTGCCCGCCGTGCCGCCCTTGCCACCGCCTTCGGCGTAAGAGAGGTACACCATGCGGTCTTCCTTGAAGTCGGGCGACAGCACCACGTCCAGCAAACCGCCCTGCCCTTTGGCCCACACCTGCGGTACACCGGTCAGGGGCGCCGACAACTTGCCGTCCGGGCTGACAAAGCGCAGGTGGCCGGGGCGCTCCGTGACCAGGAAGCCTTGCTTGTCCGGCAGGAACGCCACGGCCCATGGGTGGTCCAGGCCCTTGGCGATTGGCGTGACCGAGAGGCTGCCTTGTTCACTGGGAAATTGTTGGGCTGGGGCGGCAAACACTGTTGTCAGGGGCAGCAACGTGCTTGCGCAGACAACGGCGAGAAGGGTTTTGCGTAGCAACATAAGGCGAAGTCCTTACCGGCACTCAAGGCCGGCGATTGCCGTTGGCATCAAAGGTGGGGGCTTTGGTTTCGGTCGCGGGACGACTGGGAGCGGCATCGCGCTTGGGATAACGGTTGCCGATACCGCCGTTTTCCACGGTGGGCCGGGGGCTGGTCGGGCCGATCTGCACACCGCGCGTGGCCGGCGCATTGGGCTGGGTGCCCTGCATGCTGTTGGGGTTGGCCCGGTGAATCGGGCTGTTGTTGGAATCGGTGCGGCCGGGCAGGCTTTGCGCCTGGGCCAGTGACGTGAGTGCCATACCCAACGCCAGCACTGCTAGATGACGCACACAGCTGTTCATGACAAAGCCTCTCTGAGGAGTAATACGTGCTTTCGATAACACGCTACGCCTTGGGTTCGGCTTTCGTAACTAAATAGTTTCTCATTAGGTGTAACACGATCTGTCCGCATATCTGCTCATCGAAACTTTTGCCAGCGCCCGCCGGTCACCTGAACACTGACTCTGTTCAAGGAACCGCAGCCATGCCACGGGCAATCTGGAAAGGCGCCATCAGTTTCGGCTTGGTCCATATACCGGTGTCGCTGGTGTCGGCAACGTCCGCTCAGGGCGTTGATTTTGACTGGCTCGACAAACGCAGCATGGACCCGGTGGGCTACAAACGCATCAACAAAACCACCGGCAAAGAGGTCACCAAAGACAACATCGTCAAAGGCGTGGCCTTCGAAAAAGGCCGCTACGTGGTGCTCAGCGAAGAC
>NZ_JACARO010000147.1 GCF_013386585.1 Pseudomonas sp. P7548
CAAGCCAGCTCCCACAGGTTATCGGGTGTTCTTCTTGACCAGTTTCATCACCACCACAAAGAACACCGGCACAAACACCACCGCCAGCGTCGCCGTGATCATCCCGCCGATCACGCCTGTACCAATGGCCTGTTGGCTCGCCGAGCTGGCCCCGGTGGCAATCGCCAGCGGCACCACGCCGAGGATGAACGCCAGGGACGTCATGATGATCGGCCGCAGGCGCAGCCGCGCCGCTTTCAAGGTGGCGTCGATCAAGTCTTCGCCTTGTTCGTAAAGGTCCTTGGCAAACTCGATGATCAGGATCGCGTTTTTTGCCGACAGGCCGATGATGGTGATCAGGCCCACCTTGAAGAACACATCGTTGGGCATGCCGCGCAACGTCACCGCCAGCACTGCACCGAGCACGCCCAGTGGCACCACCAGCAGCACCGAGGTCGGGATCGACCAGCTTTCATACAGCGCCGCCAAACACAGGAACACGATCAACAGCGACAGGCCCAGCAGCAACGGCGCCTGGGAACCGGACAAGCGTTCCTGCAGCGACAACCCGGTCCATTCCTGGCCCAGGCCGGCCGGCAGTTGGCTGACCAGGCGCTGAATTTCTTCCATCGCCTGGCCAGTACTGTGCCCTGGCGCCGCTTCGCCGGAAATCGCGATGGCCGGGTAGCCGTTGTAGCGTGACAACTGGGTAGGCCCCTGGGTCCACTTGGCTTCGACAAACGCCGACAGCGGCACCATCTTCCCGGCGTTGTTGCGCACGTGGATCTTCATCAAGTCCGCCACCTGGCTGCGCTGGTCACCTTCGGCCTGCACCACCACCCGCTGCATGCGGCCCTGGTTGGGGAAGTCGTTGATGTAGGCCGAGCCGATCGCCGAGGACAGCACGTTGCCCACATCGGCGAACGACACGCCCAGCGCATTCGCCTGCTTGCGGTCCACTTCCAGTTGCACCTGCGGGGCCTCGGCCAGGGCGCTTTCGCGCACGTTGGCCAGGATCGGGCTCTTCTCGGCCGCCGCGAGCAACTGCGTGCGGGCGGCCATCAATGCGGCGTGACCCACACCGCCACGGTCCTGCAGGCGGAACTCAAAGCCGCTGGACGTGCCCAGGCCATCCACCGGGGGCGGCAGGATCGCGTAGGCGATGGCATCTTTAAGTTCGCTGAACGCGGCGTTGGCCCGGTCGGCAATCGCCGAGGCCGAGTCGTCGCTGCTGCGCTGGGACCAATCCTTGAGGGTGGTAAACGCCAGCGCGGCGTTCTGCCCGGAACCGGAGAAGCTGAAGCCCATGATCATGGTGGTGTCGCCCACCCCAGGCTCCTCGGCGTTGTGCGCCTCGATCTGTTCGGCCACCTGCACTGTACGGTTCTTGCTGGCGCCGGGGGGCAGTTGGATATCGGTGATGGTGTAGCCCTGGTCTTCCACCGGCAGGAACGAGGAGGGCAGGCGCGTGAACATTAGCCCCAGGCCCACCAGCAGCACCAGGTAAATCAGCAGGTAGCGGCCGCTGCGCTTGAGGGCGTAGGCCACCCAGCCTTCGTAACGGTGGGTGAGCTGTTCAAAGCGCGTGTTGAACCAGCCGAAGAAACCACCCTTGGCATGGTGCTCGCCCTGGGGAATCGGCTTGAGCAACGTGGCACACAGCGCCGGGGTCAAGGTCAGGGCGAGGAAGGCCGAAAACAGGATCGAGGTGGCCATCGACAGCGAGAACTGCTGGTAGATCACCCCCACCGATCCCGGCATGAATGCCATCGGCAGGAACACCGCCACCAGCACCAGGGTGATACCGACGATGGCGCCGGTGATCTGGCCCATGGCTTTGCGCGTGGCGTCCCGGGGCGACAGGCCTTCGGTGGCCATGATGCGCTCCACGTTTTCCACCACCACAATGGCGTCGTCTACCAGGATGCCGATGGCCAAGACCATGCCGAACATGGTCAGCACGTTGATCGAAAAACCCAGCAGCAACATGGTGGCGAACGTGCCCATCAACGCCACCGGCACCACCAGCGTCGGGATCAGCGTATAGCGCACGTTCTGCAGGAACAGGAACATCACCGCGAACACCAGCGCCATGGCTTCGAGCAAGGTATAGACCACCTTGGTGATCGAGACCTTGACGAACGGCGAGGTGTCATACGGGATCTTGTATTCCACATTGGCCGGGAAGTAGCGCGACAGCTCGTCCATCTTCGCCCGCACCAGGGTGGCGGTGTTCAGCGCGTTGGCACCCGGGGCCAGCTGTACGCTGACGGCGGTGGACGGCTTGCCGTTCAGGCGCGTGGAAAACTGGTATTCCTGGCTGCCGACTTCCACCCGCGCCACATCGCCGATGCGCACGGTGGAGCCGTCCGGGTTGGCCTTGAGCACGATGTCGGCAAACTCGGCCGGGGTGGACAGCTGGCCCTTGACCAGGATCGCCGCGGTGATTTCCTGGGTCTTGGTGCCCGGCAGGTCGCCGATGCTGCCGGCCGAGACCTGGGCGTTCTGCGCGCTGATCGCGGCATTCACATCGGCCGGTGTCAGGTTGAAACCCACCAGCTTCTGCGGGTCGATCCAGATGCGCATGGCGCGCTCGGCGCCATACAGCTGCGCCTTGCCCACGCCATCGAGGCGCTTGAGCTCGTTCATCACGTTGCGCGCCAGGTAATCGCTGAGCGCGACGTCATCGAGCTTGCCGTCGTTGGAGGTCAGGGTCACCAGCAACAAGAAGCCGGCGGAGACTTTCTCCACCTGCAAACCCTGTTGGGTTACCGCCTGGGGCAGGCGTGGCTCCACCGCCTTGAGGCGGTTTTGCACATCCACCTGGGCCATTTCCGGGTCGGTGCCCGGCTGGAAGGTGGCGGTGATGGTCGCCGAACCGAGGCTGCTCTGGGATTCGAAATACAGCAGGTGATCGGCGCCATTGAGCTCTTGCTCGATCAGGCTGACCACGCTTTCGTCCAGGGTCTGGGCCGACGCGCCCGGGTACACCGCGTAGATTTCGACTTTCGGCGGCGCAACGTTGGGGTACTGGGCCACCGGCAACTGCGGGATGGCCAGCGCGCCGGCCAGCAGGATAAACAGGGCCACCACCCAGGCGAAGATCGGGCGGTCAATAAAGAACTGCGGCATGGCGGGTTATTCCTTTACCAGATGGCCCGAGGCAGGGCTGTCATCCACTTCGACTTTTTCACCGGGGCGTGCGTGTTGGAGGCCTTCGACGACAATGCGGTCGCCGGGCTTGAGGCCGCTGCTGACGATCCAGCGGTCCTCAATCACCGCGCCCAGTTCCACCGGCTGCTGGCTCACGGTCTGCTCGGCGTCCAGCAGCAACACCATGGGGATGCCCGCGCTGTCACGGGTGATGGCGCGTTGCGGCACGCTGATGCCTTGCTTGTCCACGGCTTGTTCCAGGCGCACCCGTACAAAACTGCCAGGCAGCAGGTCGAGGTCCGGGTTGGGGAATTCGCTGCGCAGGATGATCTGCCCGGTGCCCGGGTCGACGCTGATCTCGGCGAACAGCAGCTTGCCCGGCAACGGGTACAGGCTGCCGTCGTCCTGGATCAGCGTGGCCTTGGCCTGGTCCTGGCCGACCTGCTTCAGGCTGCCGGCACGGAAGGCGCGGCGCAGGTCGTTGAGTTCGCGGGTGGACTGGGTGAGGTCGGCGTGGATCGGGTCCAGTTGCTGGATGATCGCCAGTGGCGTGGCTTCGTTCTGGCCGACCAGTGCGCCTTCAGTGACCAGTGCGCGACCGATGCGCCCGGAAATCGGCGCGGTCACGGTGGCGTAGCCCAGGTTCAGCTTGGCGCGCTCCACGGCGGCCTTGTTGGCGGCGACTTCGGCGTTGGTCTGACGCACGGCGGCGCGGGCGTTGTCGTAGTCCTGGCCGCTGATGGCGTTGCCTTCTACCAGCTGGCTGTAGCGTTGCTCTTGCAGGCGCGCCTGGAAGGCATTGGCTTCGGCCTTGCTCAAATTGGCCTGGGCGCTGTCGAGGTCAGCCTTGAACGGGGCCGGGTCGATGCGAAACAGCACGTCGCCCTGTTTCACGTCGTGGCCTTCCTTGAACACCTGCTGCATCACCACACCGGCCACCCGTGCACGCACCTCGGCGATACGCGGCGCAGCAATGCGCCCGCTCAGTTCGCTGGTGATAGAGAGGGGCTTGGCCTGCAGGGTTTCGATGCGGACCTTGGCCAGGGGCATTTCCGGCGCTTGCGCGCTGGACTTGTCACAGGCACTCAAGGCCAGCGTCAGGGCCAGCAGGCAAAACGGCGCAAACAGATTCTTCGACATGCTCATATCCCAATATTGACTGGCGCATCCTAAAGACACCTGCGCCGTGGTGCTGTGAAGCTGTGTAGGGCGTGTGTGAAGAAATGTAAGGTGCGGCCCATAGGCGGTAAAGGGCGTATATCCTTGCACAATCCTGCAAACAACAAAGATCAAATGTGGGAGCAGGGCTTCTGTGTAGGAGCTGGCTTGCCTGCGATAGCATCGCCTCGGCCTCACTGAAAGACCGAGTTGCCTGCATCGCAGGCAAGCCAGCTCCCACACAAGCCCGCTGCCACAAGGGTCTTTGCTCAGCCTACGAACCGTATTATCTGGAAACACCATGCCCAACATCCTCCTGGTAGAAGACGACGCCGCACTCTCCGAGCTGATTGCCAGCTACCTGGAACGCAATGGCTACCACGTCAGTGTGCTCAGCCGTGGCGACCACGTACGCGAACGTGCACGCCTGAACCCACCGGACCTGGTGATCCTCGACCTGATGCTGCCCGGCCTCGACGGCCTGCAAGTGTGCCGCCTGCTGCGCGCCGATTCGGCGGGCCTGCCGATCCTGATGCTCACCGCGCGCGACGACAGCCACGACCAGGTGCTGGGCCTGGAAATGGGCGCCGACGACTACGTCACCAAACCTTGCGAGCCCCGGGTGCTGCTGGCCCGTGTGCGCACGCTGTTGCGCCGCAGCAGCCTGTCCGAGCCCCTGGCGGCCAATGACCAGATCATCATGGGCAACCTGTGCATCGACCTGTCGGAGCGCACCGTGACCTGGCGCGAACAGGCGGTGGAGCTGTCCAGCGGAGAATACAACCTGCTGGTGGTACTGGCCCGGCACGCGGGCGAAGTGCTCAGCCGCGACCAGATCCTGCAACGCCTGCGTGGTATTGAGTTCAACGGCACCGACCGCTCGGTGGACGTGGCCATTTCCAAGTTGCGCCGCAAGTTCGACGACCATGCCGGCGAAGCGCGCAAGATCAAGACGGTGTGGGGCAAGGGCTACCTGTTCAGCCGCTCCGAGTGGGAATGCTGATCCATGTTTCGTGTGCTGCTACGCCTCTACCTGATCACCATCGTCACCTACAGCGCGGCGATCTACCTGATCCCCAAGGGGGTGATCCAGGTGTTCGAACACCGCTACATGAACTACAACATCGAGCAGTCCCGCGGCCAGCAAAAGCTGATCGTCAAGCAGTACCTGCGAGCGCCGGTGGAGCGCTGGTCCCAGGTGACCGAACAACTGGGCCGTGATTTTGCCCCGCTGAAAGTGCAACTGCTGCTGCGCCAGGACGCCAGCTACACCCCCGCCGAAGAGCAGTTGCTGGAACAAGGTAAGCCAGTGATCCGGCTGGGGGAGTGGGGCTGGATGGAAGAGGTCAGCTCGCCGATCAATGCGCAGTTCGTGGTCAAGCTGACGATCCCGCCCGACCCGATGGACATGAACCTGCTGTACTGGGTGATCAACGTATTGATCGTCGCCGCCTTGCTCGCCTGCCTGCTGGTGTGGCTGCGCCCGCACTGGCGTGACCTGGAGCGCCTCAAGAGCACGGCGGCGCAACTGGGCAAAGGCAACCTCAGCGAGCGCACGCAGATTCCGCCCAGCTCCAACATCGGCAGCCTGGCGTCGGTGTTCGACACCATGGCCGACGACATCGAACACCTGCTCAACCAGCAGCGCGACCTGCTCAACGCGGTCTCCCACGAATTGCGCACGCCGCTGACCCGCCTGGATTTCGGCTTGGCCCTGGCACTGTCCGAAGACTTGCCGCCCGCCGGTCGCGAGCGCCTGCAAAGCCTGGTGGCGCATATTCGCGAACTGGATGAGCTGGTGCTGGAGCTGCTGTCCTACAGCCGCCTGCAAAACCCGGCGCAATTGCCGGAACGGGTCGAAGTGGTGCTCGATGAATTCATTGACAGCGTGTTGGGCAGTGTCGACGACGAGTTGGAAAACCCCGAGATCGTTATTGATGTGGCACTGGACTGTGCGGTGGAGCGCTTCAGCCTCGACCCGCGCCTCACTGCGCGCGCCTTGCAGAACCTGCTGCGCAATGCCACGCGTTACTGCGACAAGCGTATCCAGGTCGGCGTCAAGGTGTGCGCCAAGGGGTGTGAGATCTGGGTGGACGACGATGGCATCGGCATACCGGTGGACCAGCGTGAGCGTATCTTCGAGCCGTTCTACCGCCTGGACCGCAGCCGCGACCGCGCCACCGGTGGCTTCGGTCTGGGCCTGGCGATCAGCCGCCGCGCCCTCGAGGCCCAGGGCGGCACTTTGACTGCCCTGGCATCACCCCTGGGCGGGGCGCGGTTTCGCGTGTGGTTGCCCACCGTCAGCTGATCACAGCACCTTCACCGCACGGCCGATGGCCTGGATCGGCCCCGTCGGTTTGCCCGTGGGCGAGCCGTGCGGGTCTTCCAGGGTCAGCTCGAACAGTTGGTTTGGGCTGAGCGGCGGCAGCGTGTCCAGAGGGACCGACAACGTCTGCCCTGGCTTGACCAACCCCAGCGAGACCGGCCCCTGCCAGCCATCGCCCTTGGTCCAGAACTGCAAGGCCTTGTCGGCCGGCACGTGCATCGTGCCCAACGGGATCAATTGAATCCGTTGATTGTTACTGGCCTGGATCACCCAGCCCGGTGCCTGGTTTTGCGGGGCCACCAGCACCACGACAAAGGTCGGTTCGGCAGTGGGTGGGCGGGTCAGCAACAACGCCGCCAGGACCAGTGTGGTGACCAAGCCGGCACCGGCCAAACTGCGCCACACCGCCAACAGATCCCACCACGGTGTGCGTGCCGTCGAGAGATGGCTTTCGATGCGCCGCCACAGGTGCGCCGAGGGCGGCACCGGTTCCGCGAGGGCGGTCAGCGGCAGCAAGCGCTGCTCCCAGGCATCGACCGCCGCGCGCAGCTCAGCATCATGGGGCAGGCGCTGTTCCACCTCGGCACGCTGTTCGGCGGGCAGGGTGCCCAGCACGTATTCGCTGGCCAGTTCGTCCAGTGGGTTGCTCATGCCATGCACTCCCGCAGCGCGGCGAGGCTACGTTTGATCCAGGCTTTGACCGTCCCCAGCGGGGTGTCGAGTTTCCGGGCGATTTCGCTGTGGGAAAAACCGTCGACATAGGCATGCAGGATGCAATGGCGACGGCTGGGGTCGAGCTGTTCCAGGCAAGTGTGGATCTGCCCCGAACGTGCCGCAAATTCAAAGGTGTCGTTTACAGCGACTTGCTCGTGTTCATCGCCCAAGGGGACTTCGCGGTAATGGTTGCGCACGACATTGAGCGCCAAGTGCCGGGTCACGCTGAACACCCAGCCTCGGGCCGAGCCGCGACTGGGGTCAAAACTGCCAGCGCCGCGCCAGATCTTGATGAACGCGTCATGCACGATGTCTTCGGCCAGCGACTTGTCCCGGGTGATGCGTATGGCCACACCGAGCAGGTGGCTGCTTTCCTGTTCGTACAAGCGACGCAACGCGCGTTGATCACCCTGGGCGCAGGCCAACAAACAGGCTTCGTAATCAAACACACACATCCCCCAATCCTGTAGTGAGCGGGCTCGCCCCGCGCCGCAACCGCCCAAGCACCGAAATTCCCCTGTTGGAACACGGTGCCCAGGTAAACGCAGCGTAGCCGAGTTTGCTCAGTTGGCCGCCCAGAAGATGTAGTCAGCCTGGTACTTCACCACTTCCTGCTTGCCCTTGTCGGCCACGGTGCAAGCACTGCTCGGCGCCACACCGCCCTTGAGCGCAACCCGCTGGATATAACTCACGCCACTCATCGCGCCCTTGCCTTCGGCGGGGTTGGCCTTGACCAGTTGATAGGGCAGGTTGCCCGCACCCGACGGCGCTACCGCCAATTGTGTGCCGGTCACCTTCGAACCGTCCTGGGCCTGCCAGGTGGCTGGCGGGCCGAAATAGGTGCCCACTTGTTTGCCACTGCGGTCATTGAGCACTGCCTTGGGCCCGACAAAGGTCCATTCGACCTGGCCAGCGGCGTTGGCCTTGTCGCGGCACTCATAGGTGATTTCGCCCACACCTGTGGTCTCCAGGGCCACTTTGTGGCCATCCGGCACCTTGATGCTGTCGGGCAGGCCGGTCTGGGCGAATGCGGATGGCGCAGCAGCGAGCAGGGCAGTCAGGCAGAGCAGGGCTTTAGCGTTCATGGGTGACTCTCCATTGGGTAGAACAGCAGGGTTGCTGCAGGGACTACCCAGGGAAGGCACGATTGGATGCACCGATTAGAAAATAAACGGTCGAGGGCGCACACTGTGCCCCCGCTATACCCGAGGAGAGATTGGCAATGACTGGTGTCCACACGTCTGCTCAACAGGGTTTCTCGACCCAGGCTGTCACCTACGCCCAAGGTCGGCCCGACTATCCGCGACAACTCACCGGCTGGCTGACCGACGCGCTGCACATCGATGCACAGGCCACGGTGATCGACCTGGGCGCCGGGACCGGCAAATTCACCCGCTTGCTCAGCAGCCTGGCGCCGACGCTGATTGCCGTCGAACCGGTGGCGGCCATGGGCGAACAGCTGCGTAAACTCTTACCGGAGGTGCGCCTGCTCAACGGCACCGCCGAGTCCATCCCCCTGGAATCAGCCAGTGCCGACGCAGTGGTCTGCGCCCAGGCCTTCCACTGGTTCTCCACCGAGGCGGCACTGACGGAAATCCACCGCGTGCTCAAGCCCGACGGGCACTTGGGCCTGGTGTGGAATGTGCGCGATGAATCGGTGGATTGGGTGGCGGCGATCACCGAGATCATCACCCCCTATGAAGGCGACACCCCGCGTTTTCACACCGGCCGCTGGCGGGAAGCCTTCACCGGCGAGTATTTTTCCGTACCGCAGATGACCTGCTTTCCCTATCACCATGTGGGCAGCCCGCAGGAAGTGATCATGGATCGCTTCCTGTCGGTGAGCTTCATCGCGGCCTTGCCGGCTGCCGAAAAGGCCACGGTCACTGCGCAGTTGCAGGCGTTGATCGAGACCCACCCGGCGTTGCAGGGGCGTGACACCGTGGCTTTTCCCTACCAGACCCAGGCCTACGTCTGTCAGCGACTGGCAAAAAAGGCATAAAGTCAGATCACATTGATATAAGTCGTTATAAGAAAAATCGCTATCCTGCGGCCAGAAATTTATAAGGCCGCAGGTAGTTGTAATGGATGTGGGTAATGTTGGTTTCGTGGTGGCTGGCCTGATCGTTGGTTTTATTGTCGGCATGACGGGTGTAGGCGGGGGCTCGTTGATGACGCCGATCCTGCTGTGGTTCGGGATCAACCCGGCCACTGCCGTGGGCACCGACCTGTTGTACGCGGCTATCACCAAGTCCGGTGGTGTGCTGGTGCACAGCAAGAACAAGAATATCGACTGGACCATCACCGGCTGGCTGACCCTGGGCAGCGTGCCAGCGGTGCTGCTGACGTTGTGGTTCCTCGCCAGCTTGCACACTGACCCTAGCGCCATGAATGCGGTGATCAAGCAGGCGTTGGGTGTTGTGCTGTTGCTGACGGCCTTGGCCATTCTGTTCAAGAAAAGTTTGTTGGCTTTTGCCCAGCGGCATGCGGGTGACAGCTATCACATGAGCCCGCGTAACCTGAATGCGCTCACCGTGGTGACGGGGGCGATTTTGGGGACCATGGTTGCGTTGACGTCCATCGGCGCTGGGGCGCTGGGGACTGTGGCGCTGTTTATCCTTTATCCGTTTCTGGCTACACGGAGGTTGGTGGGGACTGAGATTGCCCATGCTGTGCCGCTGACCCTGGTTGCGGGTTTGGGGCATGCGAGCATGGGGAATATGGATTGGCATTTGCTGGGGTTTTTGCTGATGGGGTCGTTGCCGGGGATCTACATCGGTAGTCACATGACTGGGAAGGTGCCGGATGGGGTGTTGCGGCCTTGTTTGGCGGTTATGTTGATGACTATTGGGTATAAGTTGGCGTTTTGATCTTTGGGTATATCCGTTATTTGGGTAACGGCTGCTTATGGTTCCGCTCTTAC
>NZ_JACARO010000148.1 GCF_013386585.1 Pseudomonas sp. P7548
TAGGCCACCAGTTGCTTGCCGGTCGGGCCTTCCTGGGCCACCACCACGGTTTCGCCCACACTCTCCTGCTCACGCAGGCGCGCTTCGATTTCGCCCAGCTCGATACGGAAACCACGGATTTTCACCTGGTGGTCAACACGCCCCAAGTAATCCACCACCCCATCGGGACGGCCACGGGTCAGGTCGCCACTGCGGTACACGCGGCTGCCGGGCTTGCCGAACGGGTCTGGGACAAAACGTTCGGCGGTCAACGCCGGACGCTCCAGGTAACCGCGCGCTACGCCCTCACCGCCCAGGTACAACTCGCCAGCCACACCGATCGGTTGCAGGTTCAGTTGGCTGTCCAGCACGTAGCCACTGCGATTGCCGAGCAAGGTGCCGATGGGCGCATACACCGCGCCGCATGGGTCGCCTCTGCGCGCCTTCCACAGCAATGGCGTGACCACGGTTTCCGTCGGGCCGTAGCCGTTGAACAGGTAGGTCGGGCGCAGTGCGCGCCAGGCCAGGTCGTAGCTGGCCTGGGCCACCGCATCGCCGCCGAAGCAATACACGCGCACCGCCGGAGGGTTGCCGTCGCGCTCGGCGTGTTCGGCCAATTGCTGCAGGTACACGGGCGGGAACACCGCCATGGTGACGTTGTGCCGGTGCATCTGCTGGTAGGTGTACTCGGGCAGCCACAGGCTGTCGTCACGGATCAGCACGCTGGCACCGTTGATCAACGGGTGCATCCAGCCTTCGTGGGAGCCGTCGAAGGCGAACGACATGAAGTGCAGTTCACAGTCGGACGGCGACGTTTCATAACGTTCGCCAGTGGCGATGATGTGCGCCACCAACGGGCCGTGGGACACCGCCACGCCTTTAGGCATGCCGGTGGAACCGGAGGTGTAGATCACGTAGGCGAGGTTGTCGCCATCCAGCGCAACCTGCGGCGCTGCCTCGCTGCAATCGGACCACGCCGCTGCATCATCGACCGCCAGCGCTTGCAGGCCTTCCGGAATCGGCAGCCGCTGCTGCACCGCCGTATGCGTCAGCAATAATTGCGAGCGGCTGTCCTGCATCATGTACAGCAGGCGGTCGCGCGGGTATTCGATGTCCAGCGGTACGTACACGCCGCCTGCCTTCATGACGGCAAGGAACGCCACCATGATCTCGGCACTGCGCGGCATGGCGATGGCCACCCGCACTTCCGGGCCGAC
>NZ_JACARO010000149.1 GCF_013386585.1 Pseudomonas sp. P7548
GGGTGGCAGCAAAAGCGGGTGCGACAGGCAGGCTCAAGGCGGCCGCCACCATTAGCAGGCGGAAGTAATTCATGGTAGTCCCTTACAATTTGAATTAATTTCGCGGGAGGATACCTGAAACAAGTTGTTACGGGTTAGCCGAAAGTCTCTCGCAACAGCCCAGCAAAGGCGTCCCGTGCCAAGTGCCGTTGGGTCTCCTTGTGCCAGAACAGCAGGTTGTCCACGGCTTGCAGTTCCTCGAACCGATAAGACGCCAATTGATTGGCCTGCTCGTAGCGCGCCAGGATGCCTTCCGGCGCCAACGCCACGCCGATCCCCGCACTCACGCAACCAATGATGGTGCCCCAACTGGCATAGCTGGCGATGCTCGGTTTGAAGTCATGGGGCTTGACCCAATTTTCCAGCGCGGCGCGATAGGGGCAGCCGGGTGGCCACACCAGCAGGGTGCGCTCGGCCAGGTCAGCGGCGCTGTGAATCGGAGCGCTGGATGCGCTGGCGATCAGCACCAGGCGTTCGCTGTAGACCACGCTGTGTTCGAGCTTTGCGCGCTTGCCCCCGGAGGCTACCAGCGCCACGTCGATACGGTGGTGTTGCAGGTCGTCCAGCAGTTGCGCCCAGGCGCCGGTCACCAGTTCGAGGGTGACGTCGGGGTGGCGCCGGTGATACTCCGCCAGCAGCGGTGGCAAACGGCCGCTGGCGCTGGACTCGACGGCGCCGATGCGCAGGGTGCCACGAGGAATGGCGTTGGCGTCGACGGCACGCTTGGATTCGTCCACCAGCGCCAGGATGCGCTCACAATAATCCAGGAAGATCTCGCCGGCCGCACTGATCGCCAAGCCGCGCCCGGCACGGATAAACAGCGGCGTGCCCAACTCGCTTTCCAGCTGCTTGATGCGCGTGGTGATGTTGGACGGCACGCAGTGCAGTTGCAGGGCGGCCTGGGCCACGCTGCCGGTTTGCGCCACGGCTCGCACCATTTTCAGTTGGGCCAGTTCCATTGCTCAGTTCCAGTGATTTCAGAAGTCAGAAACGGTTAATTGTCCTGCGCCTTGCCCGGGCCAAGACTGACGGCATTCCTTCCTGTTGCCGGACGCCCTCGATGAATACCCCGTCACCCGTAAAGCTTACGCTAGTCATCGCCAGCGTCATCCTCTGTTGGGCGTATTCACCCATTGGTGTGCACATGGGCTTGCACAGCTACAGCCCGGGCCAACTGGCGTTGCTGCGGTTTCTGATCGCGTCGGTGTTCATGGGCGGTGTGGCGCTGCTGATGGGCGTCGGTCGGCCGCGTCTGCGGGACGTACCGTGGCTGCTGGTATTGAGTTTTTTCGGGGTGTTCCTGCATCACACCAGCCTCAACTACGGGCAGCAATTCGTGACTGCGGCGGCGTCCAGCGTGCTGGCGCAATCGGCACCGCTGTTCAGTGTGTTGATTGCGTTTTTCTGCTTGAAGGAACGGGTCAGTCTCTGGCGCTGGAGCTGCGTGTTGCTCGGCCTGCTGGGCGTGCTGGTGGTGATCTGGGGCGATCAGGGCGTGGGTGATATCGACCCGCGCGGCCTGCTGATACTGCTGGCGGCGCTCTCGTGGAGTGTGTACTTCGCCATCCAGAAGCACTACGCCCACCGCTACAGCCCGCTGACCATGGCATGCTACATGGTGTGGGCGGGCACGCTGATGCTCTGCGTGAACCTGCCGGGTTTGTCGGCTGCCGTGGTGCAGGCGCCGTTGCCGGAGAACCTGGCGGTACTGGTGCTCGGTATTTTCCCCAGCGCCTTGGCCTACCTGGCCTGGGGATATGTACTCAAGCACGTGGAGGTCAGCCGCGCCTCGGTGGCGATGTACCTGATCCCGCCCGTGGCCATGACGATGGCCGCGACGCTGTTGGGTGAACACATCGCCTTGCAGGTGGTGCTCGGCGGTGTGATCGTGCTGGCCAGCGTGGCAGCCATCAGTCTGGAAGGGCGTTGGCGATCAATCGCTCAGGCAGAACGCGCGCAGCCGGTGGCCATCGAGGTCCTGGGCGACAAAGGTGTAGCCGAAGTCCAGGGTGGTCGGTGATTGAATAATGGTTGCGCCGCGCTCCACCCACAGGTCGTGCAGGGCATCGATGGCGGCCTTGTCGGCCAGGGAGAAGCCCACTTCACCACCGCCGCCCGTGAGCTGGGCCGCCGGTTCGACCGTGTGCCGCGACCACAGCCCGAGTTTTACGCCATTGTCGAGAATGAACAGGGCAAAGGTCGGGTTCAGTTCGACCGGTGGCTTGTCCAGCAGGCGGCTGTAGAAGTTGGCGCTGGTGGCCGGGCTGTCGACGTACAGCAGGAAGTAATGGGCGATGGTGTTCATTCAAGCTCCTTGAGAGTGGGCGGTTAGCGGGAGCCAGTCTAAAAGCCCGGACTGTCAGTTTTTGTCAGGAGTCGGCAGGGCCGGCGGATTTTCCCCGGTATAGAGTTGAATGATGTCGTCGATCTCGCCCGACAGCTTCATGCGCAACAGTGTGCGCAGGATGCGCTGCACCGGCACGCCGGGGTCGTTGCGCACGATGCAGCCCAGGCTTTGCTCGTCGATGACCGCGACCTTGTGCAACCGATGTCCGGGCGCCAGGCCCAGGTTGAAGCGGTCCAGGATCCACTCATTGATCACCGCGTAGGTGAAGCGCCCGGCCACCAGCTTGTGCAGCACCAGGTCTTCGCTGCGCGAATCGTCGCGGGTCAGCTGGCCGCTGGCGAACAGCGGGGCGAGGGCGGCATAGCGGTAGTTGAGCACGGTGCCGATCGACTGCGGCGCCAGCTGGGCGACCTGCACCACCGGCGGCGTGGCGTGGCGGCTCACCAGCACATTGCGCTGCACCATCAATGGCACGCTCCAGGTGTAGTCGCCCGACAGGTTGTCGACCCAGGCCTGGGCGACATAACAGCGCACATCGATGTCGCCGTGTTCCATGGCGCCTGCGATGCGCGCCCGGGCCAGCACGTGGAACTCGGCCGGGCGCCCGACCTGGGTGGCCAGGCTGAGCATCAGGTCATACAGGATGCCCTGGGTGGGTTGGTCGTTCTCCACGTGCGCCATGGGCATCGCCCAGCTGTCGGAAACCGAGAAGCGCAGCGGCGCCGGGGCCGCGAGGCTGACGAGGGAAATCATCCATAAAGCGCCCAGGACTACGCGCATAGGTTCTCCGGGTTCAGGCCTTTGTGGGGCCAGTCAGGAGAGCTTAGTCAGATTAGACGAGCGTGCCGGATGCAATTTCCCCCTTGCTCCGCTAGCATTACCGGCTTCCGCTTCCCAGTTGCGACGGTTTTCGATGAGTTATCAGGTTCTTGCACGTAAATGGCGTCCGCGCTCGTTCCGCGAAATGGTCGGCCAGACCCATGTGCTCAAGGCTCTGATCAATGCCTTGGACAGCCAGCGGCTGCACCACGCCTACCTGTTCACCGGCACACGCGGTGTGGGCAAGACCACCATTGCGCGCATCATCGCCAAATGCCTGAACTGTGAAACCGGTATCACTTCCACGCCGTGCGGCACCTGCTCGGTTTGTCGGGAAATCGACGAAGGGCGCTTTGTCGACCTGATCGAGATCGACGCCGCGAGCCGCACCAAGGTCGAAGACACCCGCGAGCTGCTCGACAACGTGCAGTACGCGCCGAGCCGTGGGCGCTTCAAGGTCTACCTGATCGACGAAGTGCACATGCTGTCCAGTCATTCCTTCAACGCGCTGTTGAAAACCCTGGAAGAGCCGCCGCCCTACGTCAAATTCATCCTGGCCACCACCGACCCGCAGAAACTTCCTGCAACCATTTTGTCGCGGTGCCTGCAGTTCTCCCTGAAGAACATGACCCCCGAGCGCGTGGTCGAGCACCTGACCCACGTGCTGGGCGTCGAGAACGTGCCGTTCGAAGACGACGCACTGTGGCTGCTCGGCCGCGCCGCCGATGGTTCGATGCGTGATGCCATGAGCCTCACCGACCAGGCTATCGCCTTTGGTGAAGGCAAGGTCATGGCCGCCGATGTGCGCGCCATGCTCGGCACCCTGGACCATGGCCAGGTGTTCGACGTGCTGCATGCGCTGATCGAAGGCGACGCCAAAGCGTTGCTCGAAGCGGTGCGCCACCTGTCGGAGCAAGGCCCGGACTGGAACGGCGTACTGTCCGAGATTCTCAACGTGTTGCACCGCGTCGCCATCGCCCAGGCCCTGCCTGAAGGGGTCGACAATGGCCATGGCGACCGCGACCGCGTGTTGGCCCTGGCCCAGGCGTTGCCGGCCGAAGATGTGCAGTTCTATTACCAGATGGGCCTGATCGGTCGCCGGGATTTGCCGCTGGCGCCGGACCCGCGCGGTGGCTTTGAAATGGTCCTGCTGCGGATGCTGGCCTTCCGGCCCGCCGACTCGGCAGACGCACCGAGACAGCCGCTAAAGCCAGTGGGGATCAGCCAGGCCACAGTTGATTCCGCCAAACCAGTGGCTGGCGCGGCAGTCGTCGCGCCAGTGGTTGCTGCGCCTGCCCCGGTTGCGCCGGCAACTGAACCGGTGGCCGTTGCGCCGGTGGTTGCACCGCAGCCCGCGCCTGAACCGGTCATCGAGCCCGAGCCGGTCGTCGACCTGCCGTGGAACGACCCGGTGGAAGTCGAAGCCGAGGCCGACGTCGAGCTGCAGCCCGCCGTGGAACCGGTGCTGGAGACCACCGGTGAGCAGCCCGAGCTGACGCCGATGCCCACCCCGACACCGGACAGCGTGGTGCCGGACGCGCCGGAGTGGGTGTCTGCCCCGGTCCCCGAGCCGACGGTCGCCCAGGTTGACGCGGCCACGCCCGGCATGGACCTCGACGACGAACCGCCGCTGGACGAAGACTACATCGAACCGGACATGGATTCGGCCTACAGCTACCTGGATGACCTGGCCAGCGAACATGCCGCCGAGCCTGCGCCGGAACCCGAAGTGGAGCCTGCAGCGGCCCCGGCCACCGGCCTGGCCCTGCAATGGCTGGAGCTGTTCCCGAAATTGCCGATCTCGGGCATGACCGGCAGCATCGCCGCCAACTGCACCCTGATTTCCATCGACGGCGACCACTGGCTGCTGCACCTGGACCCGGCCCACAGCGCCCTGTTCAATGCCACCCAGCAACGTCGCCTGAATGACGCACTGAACCAGTACCATGAGCGCACGCTGACCATCGCCATCGAGCTGATCAAGCCCGAGCAGGAAACCCCGGCCCAGGCCGCGACCCGTCGGCGTATCAACCGCCAGCGTGACGCCGAAAGTTCGATCCACGCCGACCCGCTCATCCAGCAGATGATGCAACAGTTCGGCGCGGTCGTGCGTCACGATACAATTGAACCTGTCGATGCCCCGGTGCCCCAAGCATCCTGATACCGGGCTACTAACTTGATCCACGTACTTTGAGGTGATTCCCATGATGAAAGGTGGCATGGCCGGCCTGATGAAGCAGGCGCAGCAGATGCAGGAAAAAATGGCCAAGATGCAGGAAGAACTGGCCAACGCCGAAGTCACCGGTAAGTCCGGCGGCGATCTGATCAGCGTGGTGATGACCGGTCGTCACGACATCAAGCGCGTGAGCATCGATCCAAGCCTGGCTCCAGGTGTGAGTGAGGAGGATCGCGAAGTGTTGGAAGACCTGCTCGCTGCAGCCGTCAACGACGCCGTTCGCAAGATCGAAGCCAGCAGCCAGGAAAAAATGGGCGGTGTGACCGCTGGCATGCAACTGCCACCGGGCATGAAGCTGCCGTTCTGATCGGCGAGCGTTAGCTAGACTCCAATGCCAGGCCTCGTGCCTGGCATTTTTGTTTGTGCCGATCCAATCGAACCCCAGCCCCTCGACCATGGTCTGCACCCTGTACCGATGGATTCGATCAAGGAGCCTCCTGATGCCTCAAGAACTGACTCTGAACCAGCGCATCGTGCTGGTCTCTCGCCCTCAGGGCGCCCCCACCCCGGAAAACTTCCGCCTGGAACGGGTGGCGTTGCCCGAACTGGCAGACGGCCAGGTCTTGCTGAAGACGCTGTACCTGTCCCTCGACCCTTACATGCGCGGGCGCATGAGTGATGCACCGTCCTACGCCGCGCCGGTGGAAATCGACGAGGTGATGACCGGCGGTGCTGTCAGCCGTATCGAGCAATCACGTAATCCCAAATTCGAAGTGGGCGACCTGGTGGTCGGCTCCACCGGCTGGCAAAGCCACAGTATTTCCGACGGCCGCAACCTGATCCCGGTACCCAAGGGCTTGGCCAGCCCCTCCATGGCGCTGGGCGTGCTGGGCATGCCCGGCATGACCGCCTACATGGGACTGATGGACATCGGCCAGCCCAAGGCTGGGGAAACCCTGGTGGTGGCGGCTGCGTCCGGTGCCGTGGGCTCGGTGGTTGGCCAGGTGGCCAAGCTCAAGGGCTTGCGCGTGGTGGGGATCGCAGGTGGCGCCGACAAGTGCCGTTATGTGGTGGAGGAGTTGGGTTTCGATGCCTGCATCGACCACAAGAGCGCAGACTTTGCCAATGAACTGGCCCTGGCGTGCTTCAAGGGCGTGGACATCTACTTTGAAAACGTCGGCGGCAAGGTCTTCGATGCGGTGGTACCGTTGCTCAATCCCAAGGCGCGTATCCCCCTGTGTGGGCTGATCGCGGGTTACAACGCCCACCAGCCACCGAGCGGCCCTGACCGGTTACCGGCATTGCAACGCACCTTGCTGACCAAGCGCGTGCGCATCCAGGGCTTTATCGTGTTCGACGACTACGGCGATCGCCAGCCCGAGTTCCTCAGTGCGATGGCGCCCTGGGTACGTGACGGCAAGATCAAGTTCCGCGAGGACGTGGTCGACGGCCTGGAGCAGGCACCCGAAGCCTTTATCGGTTTGCTTGAAGGGCGCAACTTCGGCAAGTTGGTGGTACGCATTTGACGCTAATCCGGGGCGCGGGTATAAACCGCGTCTCGTTGTTTTGTCGGACCTCTCGCCCATGAGCTTCAGCCCCCTGATTCGCCAACTGATCGACGCCCTGCGCATTCTGCCGGGTGTGGGCCAGAAAACTGCCCAGCGCATGGCGCTGCAACTGCTGGAGCGCGACCGCAGCGGCGGCGCCCGGTTGGCCCAGGCTTTGAGCCAGGCCATGGAAGGGGTCGGGCACTGTCGCCAGTGCCGCACCCTCACCGAAGAAGAACTCTGCCCGCAGTGCGCCGACCCACGCCGCGACGACACGTTGCTGTGCGTGGTGGAAGGGCCGATGGACGTGTACGCGGTGGAGCAGACCGGTTATCGCGGGCGTTACTTCGTGCTCAAGGGCCACCTGTCGCCGCTGGACGGCCTGGGGCCGGAAGCCATCGGCATTCCGCAACTGGTGGCACGTATCGAAGAGCAGGGCACCTTTACTGAAGTGATCCTGGCCACTAACCCGACCGTGGAAGGTGAAGCGACCGCGCATTACATTGCCCAGCTGCTGACCAACAAAGGCCTGATCACCTCGCGCATCGCCCATGGCGTGCCGCTGGGTGGCGAGCTGGAACTGGTGGACGGCGGCACCCTGGCGCATTCCTTCGCCGGGCGCAAACCCATCGCCCTCTAACGCGCACACACCGCGATACACCCTGTGGGACTGGCTTGTGTGGGAGCGGGCTTGCTCGCGAAAACGGTGTGTCATTCAACCTGTTAGTGACTGATCCACCGCATTCGCGAGCAAGCCCGCTCCCACACAAAACCGCTCTCACATGGAATTTGTGTGGCAAGTGAGAACTTGATAACCAAGCAAGCGCTTGGTAAGTTCGCTCCACCCTCTGCGTGGAGCTTGCCGATGTCTGCCTATCAGGATTACTTCGACTCCAGCCACCAATTGGTCCGCGACAGCGTGCGCCGTTTTGTCGAGCGCGAGCTGTTGCCGGGCATCGATCAATGGGAGGAGGCCGAAACCTTCCCCCGCGAGCTGTACCTCAAGGCCGGTGCGGCGGGCATCCTCGGCATCGGCTACCCCGAAGCCCTGGGCGGCAGTCATGAGGGCGACCTGTTCGCCAAGGTCGCGGCCAGCGAAGACTTGATGCGTTGCGGCTCGGGCGGCGTGGTGGCGGGGCTCGGTTCGCTGGATATCGGCCTGCCGCCCGTCGTCAAATGGGCGCGGCCCGAGGTGCGTGAGCGCGTTGCACCTTGGGTACTGGCCGGTGAAAAGATCATCGCCCTGGCCGTCACCGAGCCTGGTGGCGGCTCCGACGTGGCCAACCTGCAAACCCGCGCCGTGCGCGATGGCGAGCATTACCGCGTCAGTGGCAGCAAAACCTTTATCACCAGTGGCATTCGTGCTGATTTCTATACGGTGGCCGTGCGTACAGGCGGCCCGGGGTTCGGCGGCATCAGCCTGTTGCTCATCGAAAAGGACACGCCAGGTTTCACCGTCGGCAAACCCCTAAAGAAAATGGGCTGGTGGGCGTCGGACACGGCCGAATTGTTCTTTGACGATTGCCGCGTGCCTGTGGGCAATCTGATCGGCATCGAGAACATGGGGTTTGCCTGCATCATGGGCAACTTCCAGAGCGAGCGCCTGGCCCTGGCCTTGATGGCGAACATGACCGCGCAACTGGCGCTGGAAGAAAGCCTGGCCTGGGCGGCCCAGCGCGAGGCGTTTGGCAAACCCATCGGCAAATTCCAGGTGCTCAAGCATCGCCTGGCGGAGATGGCCACGGCGGTGGAAGTCTCCCGCGAGTTCACCTACCGTCAGGCGGCGAAGATGGCGGCCGGCAAGAGTGTGATCAAGGAAATTTCCATGGCCAAGAACCTGGCCACCGACACCGCCGACCGGGTCACTTATGACGCGGTGCAGATCCTTGGCGGCCAAGGCTACATGCGTGGCAGCCCGGTGGAGCGGCTGTATCGCGACAATCGCATCCTGTCGATTGGTGGGGGGACGCGAGAGGTGATGAATGAAATCATCGCCAAGCAGATGGGACTCTAGTTTTGTAGTGTTTTTCAGGGCCTCTTCGCGAGCAAGCCCGCTCCCACAGTTGACCGAGTACATGCTTTGGAATGAGGTCGAATGTGGGAGCGGGCTTGCTCGCGAAGAGGCAGGTGCAGGCAGCCGAGAAATCAGGGCAACCGTTATTTTTCAGTCAGCCCAAATTGCGTCAGGCAGAAGGTCGGGATGCCCATGTCTTCCAACCGCTGCGACCCACCCAGCTCCGGCAGATCAATGATCGCCGCGGCTTCAAAGATCTTCGCCCCCATGCGTCGCACCAGGTTCGCGGCGGCAATCAAGGTGCCACCGGTGGCGATCAGGTCATCGAACATCAGCACCGAATCGCCCTCGCACAGGCTGTCGGCGTGCACTTCCAGGAAGGCTTCGCCGTACTCGGTCTGGTAACCCTCGGCCAGCACGTCGGCCGGCAGCTTGCCCTGCTTGCGGAACAGGATCAGCGGTTTGTTGAGTTGGTAGGCGATGATCGAGCCGATCAGGAAACCCCGCGCATCCATCGCGCCGATATGGGTGAAGTCGGCTTCGACGTAGCGATGGGCAAAGCTGTCGGCCACCAGGCGCAGGGCGCGGGGCGATTGGAACAGCGGCGTGATATCACGGAAGATCACCCCAGGCTTGGGGAAGTCGATGACGGGGCGGATCAGGGATTTGATGTCGAACGAATCGAAGGTCATCGTCGAAGAGTCCTGGGCTGTAAACGGACTCGAAGTATACCTGCGGCCCCGCCGATTAGCGCGGCCGCAAGCGTTTGTGTCAGCCTTCCAGCGAACCACCGGCCAGCGCGCACAGCTGGATCGGGTCGAGGATATGCACTTCCTTGCCCTCGGCGGCGATCAGCTCGTTCTGCTGGAAACGGGTGAATACGCGGGACACGGTTTCCACCGCCAGGCCCAGGTAATTGCCGATTTCATTGCGCGACATGCTCAGGCGGAACTGGTTGGCCGAAAAACCCCGGGCGCGGAACCGCGCCGACAGGTTGACCAGGAATGTCGCAATACGCTCGTCGGCAGTTTTCTTCGACAGCAGCAGCATCATTTGTTGGTCGTCGCGAATCTCACGGCTCATCACGCGCATCAACTGGCGGCGCAACTGAGGCAGTTGCAGGGCCAATTCATCCAGGCGCTCGAAGGGGATTTCACACACCGACGTCGTCTCCAGGGCCTGGGCCGACACCGGGTGGATTTCGGTGTCCATCCCCGACAACCCGACCAGCTCGCTGGGCAGGTGGAAACCGGTGATCTGCTCTTCGCCGCTGTCGCTCAGGCTGAACGTCTTCAGCGCGCCTGAACGTACGGCATAGACGGAATCGAACTTGTCGCCCTGACGGAACAGGAACTCACCTTTTTTCAACGGGCGGCCGCGTTTAACGATGTCGTCCAGCGCATCCATGTCTTCCAGATTCAACGAAAGTGGCAGGCAGAGGGGGGCCAGGCTGCAATCCTTGCAATGAGCCTGGCTGTGAGCGCGCAGTTTAACTGGCTCGGACATTTCTTAAATCCTTGTGGGAAAACACACATAAGACGTAAGGGTAACGCACCGGGGGTGGGTGAGGCCAGCGTGTACAAAAAACCGGCAACGGTATAAAGCTTTATGTAACGGCGCCGATACACCGTGTGAATCCCTATGAGCTGGAGCTCAGGTCATGTCGGTACTCCCTTTCAATAACGCTGTCATTACTACCAAGACCCCTCAGGTCTTGACCGCTGCGGATGCGCTCGCGGGCAAAAAAGTCGATGACAAGCCAGCCCCTCCACCCACCCCCGGTGAAGGCGTGAAGGTGGTCATCTCCGGGGCGGGGCTCAAAGCGTCCCAGGCGGGTAGCAACCCCAATAAAGACATCGATGACAGCAGCTTGAAAGACAACATCAAAGAGCTGTTGAAAATGATCCGCGAGCTGAGAAAGCAACTGGCCGAGAAGATGGCCCAGATTTCGGCCGCCATGAATGATACCGCGCTGTCCCCGGAAGCCCGCCAGGCGAAAGTCGCCGGTTTGCAGGGGGACGTGGCCTCGATTCAGGCCGGTTTGATGAACGCCCAGGCGCAACTGGCCAAGGCCCTGAAAGATGAGTCGCCTGAGGCCAACATGGAAGCGATGAGCTTGCTGGCCAAGTAATTCCGGTTTCAGATCACCCGTGAAAATCGCTGCCTGTTCTGGTGCTCCAGGTAGGCATCGAACACCATGCACACTGAACGCACCAACAAACGCCCAGCCGGAAGTACACGAATGCCTTGGGCGTCCAGCTCGATCAGACCGTCAGCGGCCATGGTTTCCAACTGCGGCCAAATGTCGTCGAAATAGCCGCGAAAATCGATGTTGAAGGCTTGCTCGACCCCCTCGAATGCCAGGTTGAAATTGCAGATCAACTGCTGAATCACTTCCCGCCTCAAACGATCGTCCGTGGTGCAGACCAGGCCACGGCTGGTGGCCAGTTGTGCGCCGGCCAGGGCGTTCTGGTAGCCGTTCAGGTCACTGCTGTTCTGGCAGTACAGGTCGCCGATCTGGCTGATCGCCGATACGCCCAGCCCGATCAAATCGCAGTGGCCGTGGGTGGTGTAGCCCTGGAAATTGCGCTGCAAGGTGCCTTCTTCCTGAGCGATGGCCAACTCGTCATCCGGCAGGGCGAAGTGGTCCATGCCGATGTAGCGATAGCCGGCCTGGGTCAACTGCTCGATGGTGGTTTGCAGCATCAGCAGTTTGGCTGCCGGAGAGGGCAGGTCGTCAGTGTTGATGCGCCGCTGGGGCATGAAGCGTTCCGGCAGGTGGGCGTAGTTGAATACCGACAAGCGATCCGGCTGCAGGCTGATCACTTCCTCCACGGTGCGCGCAAAGTTGATCGGCGTCTGCTTGGGCAGGCCGTAGATCAGGTCGATGTTGATCGAGCGAAATTGCAGGGTGCGTGCCGCGTCGATCACGGCGCGGGTTTCTTCCAGGCTCTGCAGGCGGTTGACCGCGCGTTGCACCTCGGGGTCGAGGTCTTGCAGGCCGATGCTCACGCGGTTGAAGCCCAATTCACGCAGCAGGCCCATGGTGGCCCAATCCGCTTCACGCGGGTCGATCTCAATGCCGTAGTCGCCGGAGTCGTCGTCCAGCAAATTGAAGTGCTGGCGCAGGCAGCCCATGACCTGGCGCAGTTCATCGTGGCTCAGAAAGGTCGGGGTGCCGCCGCCGAAATGCAGCTGCTCAACCCGTTGTTTCGGGTCGAGGTGGCAGGCCACCAGTTGGATCTCCTGCTCCAGGCGTTGCAGGTAGGCCTGGGCGCGACCACGGTCCTTGGTGATGACCTTGTTGCAGGCGCAGTAGTAGCAGATGTTCGCGCAGAACGGCACGTGCACATACAGCGACAACGGCCGTGCGGCCTTGCGGCTGTCGCGCAGGGCGTGCAACAGGTCGAAGGTACCGACCTGGCTGTCGAATTGCACGGCGGTGGGGTAGGACGTGTAGCGCGGCCCCGCCAAGTCGTAGCGGTGAATCAGGTCTGTGTCCCAACGAATGGCGTCGAGCATGCGGGCGCTCCCCGGAATAGGCTAATGGGCCGAGTCTAGGGGCGCGTGGCAGAGGGCATCTTGATTTGCATCAACGGGGAGCGGCGCTATGCCACAGGGCGATTTAATGGCCCATCAGCCAGTGCTGGTGCGGGCCGGGCAACGTCCAGATACCAAAGAGGATCACGAGCAAGCCGCCGGCCATTCGTACACTGCGCTTGCGCAGCAGCGCCGTGACGCGTTCTGCGGCCAACCCCGTGGCCAATAGCACCGGCCACGTGCCCACTCCAAATGCCAACATCAACAGTCCGCTGTCCAGCGCATTGCCCTGGCTCGCCGCCCACAACAGCGTGCTGTAGACCAGCCCGCAAGGTAGCCAGCCCCACAGCGCACCCAGCAGCAAGGCACGGGGCAGGCTGGACACCGGCAGCAAACGGCTGGCCACCGGCTGGATATGCCGCCACAGGCCCCGGCCGAGGGCTTCGATGCGGGTCAGGCCGCTCCACCAGCCGGCCAGGTACAGGCCCATGCTGATCAGCAGCAACCCGGCCAGTACGCGCATGAACATCGCGGCCGGGCTGTTCGCCACCGCCCAGCCGGCCAAGCCGATCAGCACGCCGGCAGCCGCATAGCTGAGGATGCGCCCCAGGTTGTACGCCAGCAGCAACCTGAAACGGCGGCTGCGCTGCTCCTTGGGGATCGCCAGGGTCAGGGCGCCCATCAGCCCGCCGCACATGCCCAGGCAATGGCCGCCGCCAAGCAGGCCGAGGATCAGCGCAGAGACCAGCAGTGGCGCCAACTCAAGCATGGGGTGGATCTTTGGGCGGCTGTTCGGCGCTATTGGCTTCTTCGACGCCGGCCAGGTGGTTCGGGTCCTGGTCGTCGAACAGCACGCTGTGGGCCGGGCCGTCGAGGTCGTCGTACTGGCCGCTGTCCACGGCCCAGAAGAAGATGTAAATGGCGACACCCACTAACAGCAGCGCCGCCGGGATCATCACGTATAGAGCTGGCATCTGCACTCCATGCCCGCGCGGCTCAGGCCGGCAGCGGGCGGGTTTCCAAGGGGACGCTGGCAGCCGGCGCGCTCGGCAGGCGAGTCAGGCGCAAGGCGTTCAACACCACGGTCAACGAACTGATGGACATGCCGACCGCCGCCCAGATCGGCGTGACCCAGCCCAGGGCTGCAAACGGCAGCATAAGGCCATTGTACAGCCCGGCCCACAGCAGGTTTTCAATGATCACCCGACGGGTGCGCCGCGCCAGGGTAAACGCCTGCACCAGGGCATCGAGCCGGTTGGACAGCAGCACCGCGTCAGCGCTGGTCTTGGCCAGGTCCGTGGCCGACCCCATCGCCACACTGATATCAGCGGCGGCCAGCACTGGTACATCGTTGACGCCATCGCCGAGCATCAGCACCTTGCGGCCTTCGCGGTGCAACTGTTGCAGCACCTGCAACTTGTCATCCGGGCGCAGGCCGCCACGGGCTTCGTCGATGCCCAGCTCAAGGGCCACGCTGGCGACCATTGGCGAGCTGTCCCCGGACAGCAACAACGTGCGCCAGCCACGCGCCTCGCACGCGGCCAGCAGCGCGGGCGCATCACTGCGCAGGCGGTCATCGAGCACGAACCAGGCGAGGGCGCCAGTGCGATCGCCCAGCAGCAGCCATTGGCCAGCTTCATCGGGTGAATCAGGCAGGGGGCAACCGCTGAGTTCACACACGTAGCCCGGCTGGCCGATGCGCAATAACCGCTCGCTGACGCGTCCTTCCAGACCCAGGCCTGGTGCACTGAGCACTTCGTCGGCGGCCAGTGGCGCACGGCCAAACGCCCGGGCGATCAGGTGCTCTGAGCGATGCTCCAGGGCGGCGGCGAGGCTCAGGCAGTCATCGCTGCCCAGCGCGCCCAAGGGGCGGATCGCACGCAGTGCCAGGCGACCTTCGGTGAGGGTGCCGGTCTTGTCGAAAATCACTGTATCGATCTGGTTCAAGCCTTCCAGCACATGGCCACGGGTGAGCAGCAGCCCGAGTGTGTGCAGCGTGCCGGTGGCGGCGGTCAGTGCGGTAGGTGTGGCCAGGGACAACGCGCAAGGGCAGGTTGCCACCAACATGGCCAGCACAATCCAGAAGGCGCGTGATGAGTCCAGCTCCCACCACACCACGCCGATCACGGCCGCCGCGATCAGCGAGCACAGCAGGAACCACTGCGCAGCGCGGTCGGCGATTTGAGCCAGGCGTGGCTTTTCGGCCTGGGCGCGTTCCAGCAGGCGCACGATGGCCGACAAGCGGGTGTCATGGCCCAAGGCGCGCACTTCGACGGTCAGCGCGCCTTCGACATTGAGGGTGCCCGCCGTAACGCTGTCGCCAACGTCTCGGGGCTGAGGCAGGTATTCGCCGGTGAGCAGGGATTCGTCGATGCTCGATTGACCGTCGACGATCACCCCATCGGCCGGCAGCACGGCGCCGGGGTGCACCAGCACGCGATCACCCAGCGCCAGTTCGCTCAGCAGGATGCGTTCGCTCTGGCCATCGCCCTTCAAGCGCAGGCACGAGGCGGGCAACAGGTTGACCAATTGTGCGGTTGCGGCGGCGGTGCGTTCCCTGGCTCGCCGTTCCAGGTAGCGGCCCGCCAGCAGGAACAGCGCAAACATGCCGACCGCATCGAAATACAGCTCGCCCACCCCGGTGATCGAGGTCCAGATACCCGCCAGGTAAGCGCCGCCGATGGCCAGGGACACCGAGACATCCATGGTCAGGTGGCGGGTGCGCAGGTCGCGCAGGGCGCCTTTGAAAAACGGCGCGCAGCTGTAGAACACGATGGGCGTTGTCAGAAACATCGCCACCCAGCGCAGGATCACGTGCAGTTCCGGGCTCAGATCGATATTGAATTCCGGCCAGGTGGCCATGGTCGCCATCATCGCCTGGAACCACAGCAACCCGGCGACGCCTAGTTGGCGCAAAGCGCGGCGGTTGTCGCTGGCCAGTTGTTCGGCGGCGCGGTCGGCCTGATAGGGGTGGGCGGCGTAGCCGATATGGCGCAACTCGCTGAGCAATTGGCTCAACGGCAATTGCCCGTCGGCCCACTGCACATGCAAGCGATGGTTGGACAGGTTCAGCCGTGCCTCGGCCACGGCGGGCAGGCGGCGCAGGTGTTTTTCGATCAGCCAGCCACAGGCGGCGCAACTGATGCCTTCCATCAGCAGGGTGGTTTCGGCGAGGTCGCCCGTGTGGCGTACGAAGGGTTTTTGCACGTCGGCGCGGTCATACAGCGCCAGTTCGTCCACCAGTTGCACCGGCAGTGCGTCGGGGTTGGCCGAGGCTTCGCTGCGGTGCTGGTAATAGCTTTCCAGGCCACCGGCCACAATCGCCTCGGCCACGGCCTGGCAGCCTGGGCAGCAGAGTTCGCGGCGTTCGCCGAGGATGACGGTGGTGAAGCGGCTGCCCGCGGGGACGGGGA
>NZ_JACARO010000150.1 GCF_013386585.1 Pseudomonas sp. P7548
GGTGAAAGCGAGGTTTATCGCTACGACGATCAGCACGTCATTCTTGAACGCCAGTTGGCCGGTGGGGCGAGTTTCTTCTGGGAGTGGGAAAGGTCTGGCAAGGCGGCGCGCTGTGTCCGGCACTGGGCCAGCTTTTCGCAGATGGACACCCGCTATGCCTGGGATGACAACGGCCAGGTCACGGTGTTTAACGCCGATGGCAGCCAGGAAGTCTATGTGCATGACGGGCGTGCGCGGCTGGTGCAGCGTGTTGATCCGGACGGCGCTGAACACTTCAAATCCTACGACGAAAAAGGTCGGCTGACGGTTGAGCAGGATCCGCTGGGCGCGATCACGGCCTATCAGTACGACGACGCTGGGCGTTTGGTGGCGTTGTTTCCGGGGGACGATGAGCCGACGTCCTACGAGCATGACAATGGGTTCGTTCGGGTTGTAAGGCGTGGTCAGGCGGTCTGGAAATATGAGCGTAATGACAGGGGCGATATCACTCGCAGGATTGATCCTGAGGGCCACAGCACCGACTACAGCTACAACAAATATGGGCAACTGACGGGGGTTTGGTTTTCGGATAACAGTTGTCAGCGGCTGGTGTGGAATGAACGCGGGCAGTTGCTTGAGGAGCATCTGCCGGAGGGTGGGATCAAGCGGTATCGCTATGACGACCTTGGCCGTCAGGTGGCGCGGGAGGACGAACATGGCGCGCTGACCGAGTATCAGTGGGACAGCGTGGGGCGCTTGATTCGGGTGGTGTTGCCGGGGGGCGCTTTTAGGGAATACAGCTACAACCCTTACGGAAAAATCACGTCTGAGCGGGATGAGTTAGGCCGCGTTACTCGTTACGAGTATGCCGATGGGCTGCATCTGATCAGCCGTCGTATTAATTCCGACGGCACCCAAGTCAAGTATCGCTACGACAATGCGCGGTTGTTGCTGACTGAAATCGAAAATGAAGTCGGTGAGACCTATGGATTGCAGTACCACCCCAATGGCCTGATCCAGCAGGAGATAGGGTTTGACGGTCAGCGCACGGCTTATGTCTACGACCTCAACGGTAACCTGCAGGAAAAGACCGAACACGGTGACGACGGCAGTCAGCTGGTTAC
>NZ_JACARO010000151.1:0-370 GCF_013386585.1 Pseudomonas sp. P7548
TGCCACAGTTGCAGGAAGATGCGTCCACCCTCGGCGTGCACCGCTTCGGTCACGCCCTGCCAGCCGTGTACCTGCGCTTCGCTGTGGATACCGGGGGTGAATGAGTAGCCCTTGCCTTGAGGTGAAATCTGCGTGGCTTCGGTGACGATCAAGGCCGCCGAAGCTCGCTGTGCGTAGTACTGCGCGTTCAGGGCATTGGGGATATCGCCGGGTTGGCTGCTGCGTGCACGCGTCATGGGAGCCATGACCACGCGATGGCGCGCGCTGATTCCAGCGAAGGTGATCGGACTGAACAGCGTCGAGAGTGTCGTCATGGTGAAGATCTCCTGGTGTTGAGGTGATTGCATGGAGCAAGTCTGCGGCAGGGGAT
>NZ_JACARO010000151.1:428-2094 GCF_013386585.1 Pseudomonas sp. P7548
TTGTTCGAGCGCACCACGCGTCAACTGCGCCTCACCGATGAGGGCCGGCTTTATCTGGAACACTGCCGCCAAGCCCTGCAAGCGTTGGACGATGCCCGTGCGGCACTGTCGGCAGAAAAAAACGAGATTCGCGGCAAGATCCGTATTTCGGCCACTTCGGACTTTGGCCGTCATGTCCTCAACCCATGGCTGGACGAATTTACGGCCCGATACCCGCAGGTGGTGCCGGCGCTGCAGTTGTCCGATTCACTCTCGCACCTGATCGCCGACGACGTCGACCTGGTGATCCGATTCGGCGTGCCCCCGGACAGCTCGCTGATCGCCCGACCGCTGGCTGACAATCGCCGCGTGCTGTGCGCGGCGCCCGGTTACCTGGCCCGCAAGGGCACGCCGGACCATCCGCGACAATTGGCCGATTTCGATCATATCGTCGCGGGGCAGTCAGGCTGGTCGAATGAATGGCGCTTGCAGCGTGGCGTGGAGGAGGTGCTGTTCAAGGTACCGCTGGAGGCAGCCCGGGAAACCAACGACGGTGCTCTCGCTCGGCAATGGGCGGTGGACGGCCATGGCATTGTGCTGAAGTCAGTCTGGGACGTGGCGGCGGATCTCACTGCCGGGCGCCTGATACGGCTGATGCCCGAGTGGCAAACAGCTGAAGCGCCGGTGCATGCGCTTTACCCGCGCAGCCGGTACCTTGCGCCGCGGGTGCGAGCACTGTTGGATTTTTTGCGTGAACGGTTCGAGCAGGCTTCGGCACAGATGCAGTGCTAAGGCGCCGCGACTGGGCGAATGCCAGGCGTCTGCTGTATTTGCTCAGCCAGCAAATTCCGCCATACGTTGACCGCTGCACTCGGAGAGCGGCCTCGGCGCCATCGCAACGCGGCAGTACGCTTGAGTGCATCGTGCAGGATTGGCCGAATCAGCAAGGAGCCGGGATCGCGTACGCCAAGGCCGCTGGTGATCACTGCCAGGTCGCTGCTCTGCGCTACAGACAGCAACGAATCAACATTGGCTAACTCCAGGCGTACGTCCAACAACAAATGCTCAGCGCGAAACACCGTATCGATCTGCCGTCGCATGGTGAACGTTCGATTGAGCAAGGCCAAGGGCTGGCTTGCCACGTCTTCCAGCCTTACGTTGCCTGACGTCGTGCTGTGCTCTGAGCGACTGATCAGCGACAGTGTTTCCTCGAAGAGTTGGCACTGACTGATATCGGCTCGTGACAAGTCGGAGAATGCCAGGCCAACGTCAATTCGATTGTCCTGTAATGCGCTGTCGATTTGCGCTGCGGTCAGTTCCTCTACCTGTACTCGGAGCTGCGAATGGCTAGCCAGTAAACGCGACACGCTGGGCACTACCAATGCCCGGGCATACGTGCCGATCGCGCCGATTCGTAATGTGCCCCTGATCTCCAAAGAACGCTCACTGATCGCGGAGAGTGCCAACTCCAAATCGCCTAACAAAGGCTCCAGACTCAAAAACAGTTCCTGCCCGGCAGGTGTCAGCTCGACCCCACGGCCTACCCGGTCCAGCAACGGCACCCCCATCAATCCGGCCAACTCGCGCATCTGTTGCGACAGGGCAGGTTGTGTCACATGCACCGCCTGCGCCGCCCGGGTCAAACTGCCAGTGCGCGCGACACTGAGAAAACTACGCAGCAGGCGCA
>NZ_JACARO010000152.1 GCF_013386585.1 Pseudomonas sp. P7548
ATGGTCTGGGTAGTCTGGTTGAGCAAGCGGCGGAAGCCTTCTTCCTGTGGCGCGGTGTGCGCCCGGAATCGGCGCCCGTACTGGCTGAACTCCGCCGCCAACTGGGCTGATACAGAACTAAATGTGGGAGCGGGCTTGCTCGCGAATGAGGTATGTCAGCCAAAAATTACTTAGCTGAATCACCGCATTCGCGAGCAAGCCCGCTCCCACATTTTTAACTGCGTTCAATCCTGAAAATTGATAGGGCAGCTGTCGGCCCCTTCCAGCTTTTTCAACTCTTCTACTACCTGCGGCCGCGCCCGCCGCAACGTCAGGCTGCGCCCCAGCCCACGCAACCGTCGCGCCTCCTGGTGCAGCATCTCCACCCCGGAGTAATCGATAAAGTTGATCTGCTGGGCCTCAATCACCACCCGCTCACCCTGCAGGCTCTGCAGGCGCACCTGCAGGTAGTGGCTGGCGCCGAAGAAGATCGACCCCCCTACCCGCAACACATCTTCATCGCCGTCACGCCATTGCTGCACTCGGGGTTGCGACGTGCGCTTGAGATAGAAAAACAGCGACGCCAGCACGCCCGCATAAATTGCTGTTTGCAGTTCCAGCAGCAAGGTGGCGATGCAGGTCAGGCTCATCACCACAAATTCGGCGCGACTGACGCGGAATAAGGCGCGAATGCCGCGACGGTCAACCAGCCCCCAACTGATCAGCAAGATGCTGGCGGCCATGCTCGGGATCGGAATGTGGGCGATCAACGCCGCGCCAAACAACGCAAACAGCGCCACCCACAAGGCAGAAAAGATGCCGGCCAACGGCGAACAGGCGCCCGCCTCGTAGCTCAGGCCGGAGCGGGTAAAGGAACCCGCTGACAAATACCCGGAGAAAAATCCGCCGACGATGTTGGATAACCCCTGCGCACGCACTTCCTGGTTGGCGTCGAGCAGCTGTTGCGAACGCGCCGACAGCGAGCGGGCGATCGACAGGCTGGTCACCAGCCCCAACATGCCCACCGCCACGGCGCTCGGCAGCAGGCGCAGGATCACATCCAGGTCCATGGGCAACGGGCTGAACGGCGGCAGTTTGCCGATAAACGAACTGACCAGTGCCACATGCCCGAACATCGCCGGCCATAACCAGGCGACCAGGCTGCCCAGCGCCAGCGCGATCAACAGGGTTGGCCAGCGTGGTACGAGGTATTTGAGCAGCGCGCCCACCAGTAACGTGCCTACTCCGAGGAGGAGTGAGGCATGGTCCCATTCGCCGCTGTGATGGACCAGTGCCAGCAGGCTGTTGATTGCTGTGGCCTGGCTCGGTAAATCCAGCCCCAGCAGATTGGGTAATTGTCCGAGCGCAATCACCACGGCTGCACCCAAGGTGAACCCGAGCACCACCGAATGGGAGACAAAATTCACCAGCGCGCCAAAGCGCAGCATGCCCAACAGCCACTGGAAAACCCCGGCGAGGAATGTCAGCAACAGGATCAAGGTGATGTAGTCCTGCGACCCCGGCACGGCCAACGGGCTGACGCTGGCGTAAAGAACAATGGAAATCGCCGCTGTGGGCCCACAGATCAGGTGCCACGACGAACCCCACAGGCACGCGATCAGCACCGGGATAATGGCCGCGTACAAGCCATATTCGGGTGGGAGACCGGCGATCAATGCGTAGGCAATCGACTGCGGCAGGGCGAGCACCGCGCCGCTGAGGCCGACGATTGCGTCCCGCCCCACGCTGGCGCGGGTTTGGCGCGGCAGCCAGCGCAGGAAGGGGAAAAGAGTGTGGCGGGTGGGCCGGGGCATCAGGGTCTCGGTTTGAAGGTTTTACGCAGAATATCAGTACATACAAAACCCTGTGGGAGC
>NZ_JACARO010000016.1 GCF_013386585.1 Pseudomonas sp. P7548
TCCAGAATCTGCCGTCAACCCTTAATTTAATCTTTCTATCAATTTACCCAAAAGCCCCGGAAACGCTCTATATAGAAAGCACGCCCAGGAATATTGAGCAATATATTGCTCAACCCTGAACACTTAAGCATCATAGCGGCTTCTGCTCCTCTACCAAGACTCCGGACGAACACCTCCAATGACCACCTCCCCCCGCAGCCTGGCTTCTGCGCTGTTTCCTGTCGGCTTGTTACTGATCGCCATGGCATCCATCCAGTCCGGCGCCTCGCTGGCCAAGAGCATGTTCCCCATCGTCGGTGCCCAAGGCACCACCACCCTGCGCCTGATATTCGCCAGCGTGATCATGCTGCTTCTATTGCGCCCATGGCGCGCTAAATTGACGGCCAAGTCACTGCGCACAGTGATCGTCTATGGGATGGCGTTGGGTGGAATGAACTTCCTCTTCTATATGTCCTTGCGCACGGTCCCCCTGGGTATCGCTGTGGCACTGGAATTCACCGGTCCCCTCGCCGTCGCTATCTACGCTTCCCGCCGAGCAGTCGACTTTCTATGGATTGCCCTCGCAGTAGCCGGCCTACTCCTATTGATACCCACGGGAGAGGCCAGCAGTGGGATCGACCTGATCGGTGCCACCTATGCGTTGGGCGCCGGTGTCTGCTGGGCACTCTACATTCTGTTCGGCCAGAAGGCCGGCAATGACAACGGCGTACAGACCGCCGCCCTCGGCGTCATGATCGCCGCCCTGTTTGTTGCGCCCATCGGAATCGTGCACGCCGGCTCAGCGTTGCTCACACCCGCCCTCATTCCCATCGCCATTGGCGTCGCCATTCTGTCAACCGCCCTGCCCTACACCCTGGAGATGGTTGCCCTCACCCGTCTTCCTGCGCGTACCTTCGGCACCCTGATGAGCATCGAACCCGCATTCGGCGCCCTCTCTGGTCTTTTCTTCCTGCAAGAACATTTGTCCTTTGCACAATGGATGGCCATCACCTGCATCATTCTGGCATCCGTAGGTGCCACCCTGACAATGCGCAACGAATCCAAACCACTGGTGCCGGCAGATTAATCATCTTTAAAAGTAGCTCTAGTATTTGCCGTTCATTTAGGCCATGTTTATGTCGTAAACGAATGTCATTCATGGAGAATTTCGACAAGGACAGCACGAACGCTACACTCGAGAGCGAGTAGAGCCTGCTTCCGGCGTTTTTTGCGAAGCGGCTATTAAGGATAGGAATGAAGCGAATTTTGATACTGTTAATGGTCGTGGCCATGGCTGGCTGTGCCGCGACCACCAAGACAGAAGTGAAACGGGGCAAAAAAGGGCTGCATATCAACTGTTCCGGCCTGTCCTCCTCCTGGGATCAGTGCTACACCAGTGCAACCAATTCATGTGGCGCCAAGGGCTACCGCGTTATCGCCAAGTCCGGTGACAATTCGGAAGAGCCTGGGGACTACCCTTTCGGCCTCAACCCAGCCGGCTATACCAGCCGTAGCATGATCGTCATCTGCAAATAAGCGCTCGAGCAGTCTTTCGCTGACTGCTCGCATTCATTTATTCAATCCATTCCGGCATTCCCAGCGCGGCGTCTAGACTCCTGCTCGATAATCGAGCCAAAGGAGTCCCCATGACACACAACAAGAAAATCGTATTGGTAGTGGGTGCCGGTGACGCCACGGGTGGCGCCATCGCCAAACGCTTCGCGCGCGAGGGTTATGTGGCCTGCGTCACCCGTCGCAGCGCTGACAAATTGCAGCCCCTGGTCGACAGCATCCAGTCAGCGGGCGGCGAAGCCCACGGCTTTGCCTGTGATGCGCGCAAGGAAGACGATGTTATCGCGCTCATCGAACAGATCGAGACCCAGTTAGGCCCCATCGAAGCCTTCGTCTTCAACATCGGCGCCAACGTGCCGTGCAGCATCCTCGAAGAAACCGCCCGCAAGTATTTCAAGATTTGGGAAATGGCCTGTTTTTCAGGCTTCCTGAATGCGCGGGAAGCGGCCAAGCGCATGGTCACCCGTAACCGCGGCACTATCCTGTTCACAGGTGCCACCGCAGGTTTACGCGGGGCTGCAGGTTTCGCCGCGTTCGCCGGCGCCAAGCACGGTATCCGCGCCTTGGCGCAAAGCATGGCGCGAGAACTCGGGCCCAGGAACATCCACGTCGCTCACGTGGTGGTCGACGGCGCCATCGACACCGACTTCATTCGCGACAATTTCCCGCAGAAATACGCCCTTAAAGATCAGGATGGCATCCTCAACCCCGACCACATCGCCGACAACTACTGGTACCTGCACAGCCAGCCACGCGACGCCTGGACCTTTGAATTGGACCTGCGCCCCTGGAACGAACCCTGGTAAACACCCCATAACAATAAGCAGCGAGCACCGACCATGAGTAAAACCCTGGAATTCTTCTTCGACCTCGGCAGCCCCGCCACCTACCTGGCCTACACCCAATTGCCTGCGCTGTGTGCCGACACCGGCGCGCAACTGATCTATCAACCCATGTTATTGGGCGGTGTATTCAAAGCCACCGGCAATGCCTCGCCCATCACCGTTCCCGCCAAGGGCCGCTACATGTTCGATGACCTGGCGCGCTATGCCCAGCGCTACAAGGTGCCCCTCAAGTTCAACCCGCACTTCCCCATCAACACCCTGGTGCTGATGCGGGCCGTCACCGGCGTCCAGATGCACCAACCAGAACGCTTCCTCGACTTTATTGATTGCCTGTTCAGAGCCCTGTGGGTAGAAGGCCGCCACCTGGGTGACCCAGCAGTGGTCGCGCAAGTACTAACCGAACAGGGCTTTGATCCGGAGCAGGTCCTAGCCCTGGCCAACGATGAAACCGTAAAGGCCGCACTCAAGGACAAGACCGAACAAGCCGTGCAGCGCGGCGTCTTCGGCGCACCCAGCCTGTTTGTAGGCAACCGGCTGTTCTTCGGTCAGGACCGTCTGGATTTTGTGCGCGAAGCCCTGCGCTAGATCTCGATCGCCAAGCGTCCTTGAGCGCCGCTTGCGAGCAAATCGTAAGCGGCATTGGCAGTCAGCAGGTCGAAATGATGAGGGTCCATGATCGGCTTCAGCTTGCCGGCGTTGATCAAGCGGGCCGCCTTGGCCAGTATCTGCCCATGGTGCTCGCGGCCCTTGCCCGTCAACAACGGCAACAACGTAAAGACACCCGAGTAGGTCGCCCCACGGAACGACAACGGTGCCAGGCTATGCTGCCCCCAACCAAGGCAGCTCACCACATGGCCGTGATAGGTCTTGGCCGCTCGAAACGAGGCATCCAGCGTCGCGCCCCCAACGGTGTCATACACAATGTCGAACCCCTCACCCTCGGTGTAGAGCGCCACATACGCTTCCACCGTGTGTTGCTGATAGTCGATAAAGGTGGCGCCCAACCCTTCAATGGTCGCCCGGTGTTTCGCAGACCCCGTCGCGTAAACATCCGCGCCATAAGCCAGAGCCAATTGCACCGCGACATGCCCTACACCCCCCGCACCACCTTGAATCAAGACTTTTTGCCCAGGGCCTACATGAGCACGGTCAACCAAGCCTTCCCAGGCAGTAATCAGCACCAGCGGCAATACGGCGGCTTCACGCATCCCCAGGGACGCGGGTTTTCGCGCCAACAAACGCGCATCGACCACCGCGTATTCAGCCAACGCGCCTTGCGCACCGCCAATCCCTGCCCCTAACGCGTAAACCTCATCGCCCACCTGCCATTCACCCGCCAACGCACCTATCGCTTCGACAGTCCCCGCCAGGTCCATGCCGAGGATCGCCGGCAGCGGTTGTTGAGCATGTGCCGCCTGGCCTGCGCGAACTTTCGCATCCAAAGGGTTGAGGCCGACGGCGTGTATACGCACCAGCACCTGCCCAGCGCCCGCCACCGGCTTGGCGATGGCTGTCAGGCGAAAAGGTGCGTCGACGGTGTCCACCACCAGCGCCTGCATTTCAGTCGTATCGGTCATTTCGGCAATCTCGGTTCATTGAAAGTGAAGCCAATGATCCACCCGCCCACTCATGCCGATAAGACGCCAACCCGCTATAGTACCCATGCGCAAATGGCATGAATGGACCGCATCATGGACAAACTCAACGCGATGGCGATTTTTGTTCGAGTGATCGAACGCGGCAGCTTTTCCGCCGTCGCCCGGGAACTGCAGACCACCCAGCCCACCATCAGCAAAGTGCTGCGTGCCCTGGAACAGGAACTGGGCGGCAAGCTGATCTCCCGCAGCACCCGCCACCTGTCCCTGACCGACGAAGGTCAGCGGTACTACAGCCATTGCCGAGAAATCCTCGCCGCCGTGGACGCCGCCGAACACAGCTTCCAGACAGGCAAGGAAAGCATCGCCGGCCCCCTGCGCATCGGTTCGTCCGTGAGCTTTGGCCACCTGCATATCGCCTCGCGGTTGAGCGGTTTCCTGCAGCAATACCCCGATGTACACGTTGACCTGCAACTCAGCGATCAACTGCAAGACCTGGTCAGTGAAGGCCTGGACGTGACCCTGCGCATTGGCGAGCTGCGCGACAGCGGCTTGATCGCCCGGCAAATCGGCACCACCCACCGTGTCACCCTGGCCAGCCCGGCCTACCTGGCCCGGCATCCGGCCCCGCACACACCGCAGGATCTCGCCCAGCACAATTGCCTGCTCTTCAACCTGTTGAGCAGCCAAAACCAGTGGACCTACGAAAAAGAGGGTAAGCGACACACCGTGCGCATCACCGGCAACGCCCAGAGCAATAACTCTGAAGCGGTGCGGGAGATGGTGTTGACGGGGCTAGGCGTTGCGCTTTCGCCCCTGTGGCTGTTCTACGATGACCTGAAAGCCGGCCGCGTGGTGGCGCTGTTGCAGGACTACACCCCACAGTCGCTGCCGATCCATGCGGTGTCGGCACCCAATCGCCGCCAGTCGGCCCGGGTCAAGGCGTTCGTCGACTACCTGGCCGACGCCCTGGCTCAGGCCCCCGAGCTGCAAGCGATCAGATAGCCGCCGTGCGCACCTGCAACCACTCAAGCGCCGCGCCACTGAGCAACGGGCTCAGGCGCTCACACACCTCTGCGTGATAGGCGTTGAACCACTCGCGCTCTTCCACCGTCAGCAACGATGGCTCCAGGCAACGGGTATCAATCGGGCACAAGGTCAGGGTTTCAAACTTGAGGAACTCGCCAAACTCCGTCTTGCCCGCTTCACGGTTCAGCACCAGGTTCTCGATACGCACACCCCAACGGCCTGGGCGATAAGTCCCCGGTTCGATCGACGTGATCATCCCCGCCTGCATCGCGGTTTGTGGCGCAGTCGCTGCCTGATAGGCGATCACTTGCGGACCTTCATGCACATTGAGGAAATAGCCTACGCCGTGCCCGGTGCCGTGACCGTAGTCCACGCCTTCGGCCCAGATCGGTGCGCGCGCAATCGAATCGAGCAAGGGCGACAGAATGCCTTTGGGGAAATGCGCACGGGACAAGGCAATCACGCCTTTCAGCACGCGTGTGCAGTCGCGTTTCTGCTCCTCGCTCGGCGTACCGATAGGCACCATCCGCGTGATGTCGGTGGTGCCCCCCAAGTACTGGCCACCCGAATCGATCAGCAACAAGCCGTCACCTTCGATCACCGCGTGCTCTTCTTCGGTTGCGTGGTAGTGCGGCATCGCACCATTGGCGTTGTACGCCGCAATCGTGTTGAAACTCAACGACACATAACCCGGGCGACGGGTACGGGCTGCGGTCAGGTGTTCATCAATGGTCAGCTCGGTGATACGTTCGCGGCCCACCGCGCCGTCCAGCCAGGCGAAGAACTCGCACAGGGCTGCGCCATCCTGCTCCATGGCCTGGCGGATGTGTTCCGCGTCAGCCAGGCTCTTGCGCGACTTGGCCAGCGTGGTCGGGTTCAGCCCTTCAATCAGTTTCACCCCTGCGTCAAGGTTTTCCAGCAAGCCTGTGGTGACGCGAGCGGGATCAACCTGCAGGCTCACGCCCGACGGCACAGCGCGCAGCGCATCGGCCACTTCACTGTAATCGCGCAGGGTGACGCCGTCTTGCTCAAGCACGGCACGCAGTTCGGCATCGACCTTGCTCAGCGCCACAAACAGCGTGGCCTGCTGTTGATTGACCAACGCGAACGACACGAACACCGGGTTGAACGACACATCACCGCCACGCAGGTTGAACAGCCAGGCGATGTCATCCAGGGTGGCGATGAAATGCCAATCGGCGCCCTTCTCTTTCAAACTCGCCCGCAAGGCAGCGAGTTTTTCTCCGCGGCTGACGGTGGCCTGCGGCGGCAAGTGCTGGTAGATCGGTTGGTTCGGCAATGCCGGGCGGTCCTGCCACACTTCATCAAGCAGGTCGATATCAGTGCGTAAACGCGCGCCACGTTCCGCCAGTTTGGCCCCCAGGGTACGTGCCGACGCCACCGCCATCACTGCGCCATCCACTGCCACCACACCGCCTTCCGGGGTCTGCTCTGCCAGCCATTCCAGCGGGCCAGGTTGGCCCGGCTGCAATTTCACCAGCTCGATGCCACTGCCCTTAAGTTCCTTGGTCGCCTGCTCCCAATACCGGCTATCGGCCCAGACACCGGCGAAATCGGCGGTGACAATCAATGTCCCCACCGAACCGTGGAACCCCGACAACCATTGGCGCCCCTGCCAGTAACCCGGCAGGTATTCCGACAAATGCGGGTCCGCCGACGGCACCAGCAGGGCGTGGACGCCCTCGCGGCTCATCAGTTCGCGGGTATGCGCCAAGCGCTGGGGAACCGTTCCATGGGTCAAAGGCTGCGTACTCATTGTGTCTCCTGCTAACCACGAATAATTGTTATGTGTTGCGATTGGAAATTCAGACCGCCCAGAACGCTGGTGCAGTGGCGAGGGCCGCCTTGATCAGTTGTACCGCCTGATCGATATCCTGCTCGGTAGTGAACCGCCCCAGGCTCAGGCGAATGGTGCGCCCAGCGCTGCGGGCATCGTGGCCCAGGGCCAGAAGCACGTGGGACGGCGCATTGCTGGCCGAATTGCAGGCCGACGTGGCCGAAAAGGCAATCCCTGCGCTCAACGCAGCGGGGTTGAACTCACCCTCGTCGAACGTAAGGCTCAAGGTATGGGGAATACGTTGGGTGAGGCTGCCATTCAAGCGCACGCCTGCGACGGACTCTAACTGATCCAGCAAGCGTTGACGCAGGGCGACAATCGCGACCTTCTCCTCGACAAACGCCTGTGCCGCCAGGGCAAACGCGGTGCCCATGCCGGCAATCTGATGCGTCGCCAGGGTGCCGGAACGCAAACCGCCTTCGTGGCCACCGCCGTGAATCTGCGCCAGCACCTTCTGCTGCGCCCGCGGCCCGACGTACAGCGCGCCAATGCCTTTGGGGCCATACACCTTGTGTGCAGAAAACGACATCAGGTCCACCGGCCACTCGGCCAGGTCGATCGCCACCTTGCCTGCCCCCTGCGCGGCATCCACATGCAGCAGCGCGCCATGCTCACGCACCCGCGCACCGATGGCCGGGATATCGTTCAGGGTGCCCAATTCATTGTTGACCAACATCAGCGACACCAGGAAGGTGTCTTCACGCAGTGCTTCGCTCACAGCCTCGGCACTGATCAAGCCTTCGGCATCCGGCACCAGGTAGGTCACGGCCACGCCGGCTTCCTGCAACTGCCGCGCGGTGTCCAGGGTTGCCTTGTGCTCGATCTGGCTGGTGATGACATGCCCACCCGCCACACCGCGTGCCTGGGCCACGCCCTTGATGGCAAGGTTATTGGATTCGGTCGCGCCGGAGGTCCAGACGATCTGCTCAGCCTGGGCCCCCACCAGCTCGGCCACCTGGCGACGCGCCTGCTCGACCGTTTGCCGGGCCGCCTGGCCAAACGCATGGGAGCTGGACGCAGGGTTGCCGAAATTGGCATTGAAACCCAGGCACTCGACCATCACCTGGATAACCCGCTCATCCACCGGGGTGGTGGCGGCGTAGTCGAAATACAACGGACGTTTATTCATGACGTTAAAGACTCGCAGAGCATGTCCCGAGAGTAACGCTCCCAGGGGCATCGACCAGAACAAGGGCCGTCAGGTTTACCCGACTGGATGCCATAAAAGAAAGACCAGGTTATCGCGGATAGGCGTAGGAACGTTCCTGATTTTCAGCTTAACAGCCTGAACGCTGGGGCCGTTAGAACGATTGGGCCTAAATAAAAAAAGCCGAAAAGTCGTTCCCACGGACTTTCCGGCATTTTGTCGTGTTTGCGGCGATTTAAACGTTGGTGAATATCCCGGTTACCGGATCCACATTCCCACCGTACGGCACAGTCGTTCCAGCGGCCCTGGCGATAGTGGCCCAAATGCGCTGCATATCGACCATGGTATTGCCGATCACCGGGTTACCCTCCTGATGCCGGTCGCCCTGTGCCGTGATATTGAAATAACGCCCTGCGCCGTCACCACTCTTGAGCAAACCGCTGGCCCCGCCCATCAATACCAACGGCATATCCTTGGTGTGTTCAGGCGCACCATCCGCCATCTCACTGGTCAACACCACCAACGTGTGCTTGAGCAAACTATCGCCGGGAACATCGGGGTCTGCCTGGCGCGCCAGCTCATCCATAAACAGCTTTGCCCGTTGGGTGTACCACTGCCGGGATTTTTTCCACACGTCCAATCCTCCAAGACGGTGCGCGCAATCATGGGGGTTGGTCACGTCGCTGACATCCAGGATATTGAGCGACTCCGCCGAGCGCCCCACTTGAATCGTGGCCACACGGGTAATGCCACACGCCAATGCAGTCGCAACCACTTGATGATGACTGCTTTGTACTTGGTTACGAAACTGCGCAGACTTGAACGGCACCTCCTCCAACGCCAGCGGTGAACACTCACCAATCGGTGGGAGCGTTTCCTCCATGTCCTTCATGGTTTGCTCCACAGAATCAAGCTGTGTGTCGAGTTTCTGTTTTTGCGCCCCGGCGAGCCTGCCTCGCAGCTCGTTGATGTCAGCCAGTACCGGGTCGAACACATGCTTGTTGCGCGTCAGTTGCTCGCGCAGATCACGACTGACAGAGCCGAAGATCTTTTCGTACATCAACACCGGATCCTGCTCAGGCCTGCGCATGGCGCCACCACTTTCCGGCCCTTCCCACGAGACCTGCCAGGCGGTGCCATCAATCCCCGAGTGCGGCCCCGAAAAAAGGCTGCGCTGGGACGGGTCAGTGCCCGGCATGTGCCGCCCCAGCAACACATCAATCGAGGCCATTTTCTTCGCACTGTCGCGCAAGGCCCACGTCCAGCCGTTGTGACCTTCATTGCCCGGCCCCAGGATGGTGCCACGCACATAAAGGGACTGACTTTTATACGCCGCCAGCTCCTGGCTGACTTCGTTGAGCTGAAAGTCAGACGTATCCAGAGCACGGGCACTGGGATGCCAAAAGCCTCGTCCATCGCTGGAATAAGCCGACGCAGAGTCCACGGCCAAACCGTCTGGCACCACAAAAAATACGACCTTGAGCTTGGCTTGCTCGGTTTGCCCCGCCAAGGCCATGCGGGCCAGGCCACACTGCGTGAGCGGTGCAAACACGCCCATGGCGGCCAGCCCGGCCAGGAAACGACGACGGCTCTTCAAGATATCCATGATCAATCCCTCTGCGTCTTGAATTGGAACGCGTTGGAGGTGCCCAGCGTTCGCAGCATCGCCGGCAACGAGCCGGTTCCCTTCAACCCGTCGGTGATCGCCTTGACCGTTGCGGACGTGGACTCGTCGGATTTGTTACCCGAGGCAAAACGAAAGTAGCTGTCTGCCATGCAAAACAACGATGCCGAGTTGTGTGCGATCAACTTGGAGATGTCCCGCACATCCTCGATGGGCACCGTCCCGTCAACGCCAATGAACGGGCCAGACGACTTGATCGGCAACTGCACAGGAAACTCCGTGTAGTTGTAGGCCGGTTCCTGCTGGCGGTAACGCCCGGTAGCGTCGTAATGCTCCATCGACGAGCCGGTGTCGTTCATATATTGATGGCACTGCCAGCAACGCCCCCCTGAAGCCTGCTCACCGTTGACCAGGTCCCAGCGTTCACGGGTCGTGATGGCACGCGGCGGATAAGTGGGTTCCGTAGGCTCGGCCTCGACGGGCGCACCGAACTCTCGGCAGAACTGGTTTTCGCGAATCGCAATGCCGCGTTTGACCAGCGAGGTGACCTTGTAGTCGGAAGTCGCCGCCTGGAAGAGCCCCAAGTGCAGCAGGCCACCGCGTTTTTCATCCACGGCCACCTTCTGCATCGCATCGCCCGTGACCCCACTGATACCGTAGTGCTCGGCCAGCGCCCGGTTAAGGAAAGTCACGCCGGGGTTGAACAACTCGTCCAGCGTGCCCCTGCCGTCAAGCATGACATGGCGGGTCAACAATGCTTGTTCCTGAGTCATCAGTTGGATCATCGGCGCATCCAATCCCGGTTTTTCCTGCACGCCGCGCTGCGTCTTGATGTAGTAGCTGATGAACCAATTGAAATGCTCCAGACCACGGTCGGTGTGCATCATCCGGTCGATCTCGGCCGTTATTTGCTCTGGTGTCTGCAATTCATTGCGCTCAGCCTTGGCCAGCAGCAGCGCGTCTGGAGTAGTGCCTTGGTAGGTGTAGGACAACGCCGTCGCCACCTCGTAAGGCGTCAGCTTGTAGACGCCACCTTGCCCTGCCACTGCCTGCCCCAGTTCCGAGCGATACAGAAAGTGAGGGGACAGCAACAATGCCGTGACCAGCGCCCGCTCCCCGTGCTCATCAAGTACGGTCTGATAACGCGCCAGTTCGGCTTCGGTCAGATGACGCCGAAACAGCCTGTAGCCCAGTGCCCCCACCGACTGGCTGTCGGTCGCGGATTCAAGCCGTTTGAGTTGCTCGGGCGACACCCGCTCGGCGATGGAGACAGCCATCTCATACAGTTGCTTGATGTCTTCAGCCTGCAGGAATCCCATGCTGGCTTCGCCTGGGTACTTGAAGTCTTTTTCCGATTTGTCTGCAGGCAATTTTTCGGTGTTAACCGCCACCGCCAAAATATCCCACACGCTGTTGGCGTATTCATCACGGGTCAACAGCCGCACCTGCCGCAAGCCATACGCATCGTTCGGGCTCAGGTAGGGCGCCCACACCACGTCAAACAAGTGCTTGCTGATCTCGGTGGCACAGGTGGTATCACAATGCCCGGCGACCGGCATGCTCTGAATCTGCCTGACCAGCGCATCCTGGCCCGCAGCGCTCCACGCCACAGCCATGCGCAGGTTCTTGAAGAACTCCACCGCATGACATTTGGTGCACGCCTCGGCCAGCACCGTTTCGCCCAGCTTCGGCTCGTGGCGATAGGCAATCGGTGTCAATTGTTCGTCCTGGCTTTCTTCGTTGATCCGCAGGGACACACGCTCAGGCTGCGGTTTCTCTTGCGCATAATAGGGATAAAGGATGTCGAACTCTCCGTAGTCGAACAGCCGCGTGACGCTCTCCCCCCAAGGCACCTCGACCACTTCCGGTGCAGCCCCTACCGGGTCTTTTTTCTGCACAGTGAAGTGCCACTTGGCAGCCGTCACCGAGGCGGGTTTGGGAGGCGCCAACAGCGTAATCTTGATATCCAGCTTGATCGGCCGTTCACGGTACTGCAGGTTCACCGTCGGTTTGCTGTTCTCGGATGACAAGATGACCTGTGTGTTTCGCACTTGGGGAATCCAGTTTTTCACGTCGTTGAGTCGCACCTGATAGGTGCCGTAGGGCAAGCCGTTTAGAATCAAGGCAGCCTCACTGTCCGCAGGGTTGAACGACGTATGGAACTGCCGGGTATTGCCGCCCGGTGAAACCAGCGTGCCACTGAGCATTTCATCTTCCAACTCAGGCGCGGGAGCCAGCATGGGACGCAAGGTCAGTTGCGTGTCCGGCAGGCCCGCAGGGTCATAGCTGACGCGGTAGATCACCCCCGCGACATCGTCTGACACCAACAGGCTTTTGTCCGCCAACTCCAGGAAATCTGCCGGCCGGCCGACGCAGGAATCGTCCAGGCAATACACATCAAAACGTTGAGGGTCCTGGATAAACCCGTTGATCAGCGGGATTTGATTGACCACTCGCGTGCCGTTCTGGATCGACACAATCCGCACGTCCATGCCCGGCCGCTCTGCCGTACCCGCACCGTGCACAGCCACCAACATATTCTGGGTGCCCGCGCGCGCCGGGAAGCCCTCCCAGAACTTAAGCCCCAGGGGCGCCGTATTGGTGCCCAGCTCAAAGGCGGCTGGCACATAGTCTTTCGGGTCGATCTGCTGCAAGGATTTGTCGGAAACAATCGCCCCCTGCACCAAGGGCGGCTGAATGACGCCCGGGTTGCGAAACTCTTCCTCGGTAAAGCCGGGCGTCCCTTTGCCAAACAGATAAGGCACGCCAAAGTGCTGGTGGGCGCCGCTGATGCGATTGAGTTCATCGGGGTTGGGGTACCCCTGGCGATTGTTATCGGTAAACCAGATTTCACCGGTCTTGGGGTTCCAGTCAAACCCCACGGAATTGCGCACGCCCTTAGCCAGTATCTCGGCCTTGCCGGTCACCGTGTCATAGCGCAACAACGTGCCGTAGCGCGGGTCGGCGGGAATCATGCACAGGTTGCACGGTATGCCGACCGCGGTGTACAGGCCCTTGTCGGCGGGGTCCAGCGGATTGAAATGCAGAGGGTGCTTCATATGCCAGAAGCGCGTGCTCGAACCCGAACTGACAGGAGGCAACGGGAACACCGAGTCATCGGCTGGGAACTTGAACACCAACTCTGGAGAAGGGTCCTTGTAGTGCGCATCGGCGTCGCGCACGCGATAAAGGCCGCCGGTGGTCGAGTAGTACAAGTCACCGTCGCGATACACCACACCATGGGGCTCTTCCAGGCCGCTGGCAACCACATGGATACCGGTCGGTTTGCCCGCGCTGTCGAGTGGCAAGGCGTAGATCATATCGGCGATTTTTCCGTCATAGACGTAAGAAGGAATCGCACTGGAGCCGACGTACAGCACGTTCTTGCCCATCGCCATTTGCCGCGGCTGAATCAGGCCCTGGGCAAACAATTCGATTTTGATACCCGGCAGGCCACTGAGTTTGTCTGCGCGTACCGGTGGCCGATACTTGAGGGTAACGGCGTGTTCCTCGCCCTCCTCGCGCAGGAAAGAAACAATTCGCGGCGTGTTCAACGGCACAAAGCCATCCGCCACGTTCATCACCAATTGATAATCGCAGGCCTTCAAGTTGTCGAAATGGATCGTCTCGCCGGATTTGGCGCTGATGGGGATTTCGTCGGCCTTGCAACGCAACACGCCTGTGACGATTTGATCGGCACGCGCCACACCCGGCACCGGGTTGCCGATGGGTCCACGGCCGCTCAACGTGGCGAAACTCAAGGTCAGTCGGTTGCCCTGGAAACCTCCACATTCGCCCAAGTCTTTCCAGGCGTCCGGCCAGATGACAGCCCCATTGCCGGCGGGCAGGCCCGGGTTGTAGTCGGGCTGCTTGCACCATTGCCAACTGCCGATGCCAAGCGGTGCCTCTTCATCCTTCCAGCATTCAAATTGTCGGCCGACATTCTGCACCTGGTCGCCCTGCGCGTAAGCCGTGCCCGCTGCATAAGCCGGCGCCGTACAGGCCTGAGAAGGCAAGTCAGGCGCTGGCGTCCGAGCGGGCGTGTAAAAGAAATAAAGCAGAACGGCCAATACAGCCAAGCCGATGAGTCCGATCGACAACACGCGGGAAAAACGCGGAAATAGCTTCATGACTTGCGATCCATTGGCAAGCCAAGTGGTTCTTCCATCCAGGAAGGACTACATATTCACCGCCCTGCTGTGAAACACCCGGCAGGAAACCCATCCAAAACGCTACTGGGCTTCAGAGCTCCAATTCTGAATGTCTTGCAAGGCTATTCCACTGCGTGACCACGACATGGCGTAAAGCCATAGAGACAGGAGCCAACAGACACTCAACCCAACCATCCACCTGCAGCTCAGGCGTGATGATTTGCTACAGCTAAGTTCTAGTTGGGGCGCAACTCGCCGTCAAATCCTCGCCGTTACCTACCGTCGGATAGACATCAGCTCGCGCGACCACCGTGGTGAGCAGATTGCTGTGCATTCATCTCGGCCTGCTGATCAAAACCAAAGGCTTTCTGCGGCTGGCCGGTCAGCGCAGCGCGCTGCTGTTGGTACTCGTCAAACGACAGGCCGCGCCGGCTCAGCGCTTCCAACGCCAACTGCTTGCTCTCTTCAGCGGTGTAGGGGCGCAACTCAGGGGAAGGATGGGCCGCACACCCGGCGAGAACAGCGCTGACAACTAACAAGCAAACGGCGAGGAAACGGTTCATGGCGAAGGCCCTGCGAAAGAGGTTTTAAGTCAATGAACACAGGCTACTCCCGGCCCTTGGCAACGAAAAATCAACCGCCGTGATAGTCGCTATCAACCGTTCAGGCACCCTCGATAGCACACCCTTTATATTTCTTAACGATCTATAAATATGGAAATACGTTCATTTACGGAATAAAAGTAACCCTCTATAACTGCCTCACGCCCGATCAACACTGTTCGCCACGCAACTGTTGCCCCGGCAACAGCCATTCAACAAAACACCAGGCAGACAACAGCTTCATTTTTCAGCAGTAAGCCTGCAGCCCCCGTCCACCAAGGCTTTGCGCCTTTGGTACAGCTCTTGCTCAAGGCGTTTGACCTCACCTGCTATGAACCACTGTTGAAAAAGGAACTGTTCATGACCCGTCCCCTGAATGTCGTTGCCCTCTCCGGCGGAACCTGGCGCCCGTCCCGCACCCTCGTCCTGACCCACGCTGTGCTGGCCGAGCTGGCCACCCTGCTGCCGATCGAGGCTACCGTGATCGAACTGGGCGACATCGCTCGGCCGCTGGGCGGCGCACTGTCACGTGATGAATTGCCGGCCGATGTCGAAGCGCAACTGTTGGCCATCGAACAGGCCGACCTGTTGATCGTTGCCGCGCCGGTCTATCGCGGTTCCTACCCGGGCCTGCTCAAGCACTTGTTCGACCTGGTTGGCCTCAACGCGCTGATCAACACCCCCGTGCTACTCGCCGCCACCGGTGGCAGCGAGCGCCACGCGCTGGTGCTCGATCACCAGTTGCGTCCGCTGTTCAGCTTCTTCCAGGCCTTGACCTTGCCGATTGGCGTGTACGCCACGGAGGCCGATTTCACCGACTACCAAATCACCAGCGAGTTGCTCAAAGCCCGCATTCAACTGGCGGCCGAACGCGCGGCGCCGTTGTTTGCAGCACACGCACCTTCCCTGCTGAAAATCGCCTAAGGATTTGTCATGGATGTTTTCTGGTTTCTGCCGACTCACGGCGACGGGCATTACCTGGGCACCACCCAAGGCGCACGGCCGGTCACTCTCAATTACCTCAAGCAAGTCGCCCAGGCGGCTGACAGCCTGGGTTACCACGGCGTGTTGATTCCTACCGGGCGTTCGTGCGAAGACTCCTGGGTCATCGCCTCGGCGCTGGTGCCGCTGACCGAACGCCTGCGCTACCTGGTGGCGATCCGTCCGGGCATCATCTCGCCCACCGTGTCCGCACGCATGGCAGCGACCTTGGACCGCCTGTCCAACGGTCGCCTGCTGATCAACGTGGTCACCGGTGGCGATCCCGACGAAAACCGCGGTGATGGCAGCTTTCTCGACCACAGCGAACGCTATGAAGTCACCGACGAATTCCTGCGCATCTGGCGCCGTGTGTTGCAGGGTGAATCGGTGGACTTCGAAGGCAAACACCTGCGTGTGCAGAACGCCAAGGCGCTTTACCCACCGGTGCAGAAGCCTTATCCGCCACTGTACTTCGGCGGTTCTTCCGACGCCGCCCACGACCTCGCCGCCGAGCAGGTGGACGTGTACCTGACCTGGGGCGAGCCACCTGCCGCCGTCGCACAAAAACTCGCGGATGTGCGTGAGCGCGCCGCACGCCACGGGCGCACCGTGAAGTTCGGCATTCGCCTGCACGTGATCGTGCGTGAAACCGAAGCAGAGGCCTGGAAAGCCGCCGACAAACTGATCGAACACATCAGCGACGACACCATCGCCGCCGCGCAAAAATCGTTCTCGCGCTTTGACTCCGAAGGCCAGCGCCGCATGGCCGCGCTGCACGACGGGCGTCGCGACAACCTGCAAATCGCGCCCAACCTGTGGGCCGGCGTCGGCCTGGTGCGTGGCGGTGCCGGCACGGCGCTGGTGGGCAACCCGCAGCAAGTGGCCGAGCGCATCAAGGAATACGCGGACCTGGGGATCGAGAGCTTCATTTTCTCCGGCTACCCGCACCTGGAAGAAGCCTACCGCTTTGCCGAACTGGTGTTTCCGCTGCTGCCCGAGCCATACGCGAGCCTGGCCGGGCGCGGCGTGACCAACCTCACGGGCCCGTTTGGCGAAATGATTGCCAACGATGTGTTGCCCACCACAAAGGCCTGAGGGCAGTGAGATCGGCTTTATGTGGGAGCGGGCTTGCTCGCTCCCACATTTGGCCTTCATTGCCAGATAAAAAATGAGGAACACCGTGTGACAGCCAAACCCCACAGCGTCCTGCCATCGCCTGTGCAGACCGCCAAATTGCTGGCCGCCGAATTCGCCCTCACCGCCGTCGAGCGCGATGAGCGCGGCGGCACGCCCAAAGCCGAGCGCGATGCCCTGCGCCAAAGCGGCCTGCTGGCCCTGAGCATCCCCACCCAATACGGCGGCCTCGGCGCACGCTGGAGTGAAACCCTGGGCATCGTGCGTGAGTTCGCCAAGGTCGACAGCTCCATCGCCCATGTCTTCGGTTTTCATCACTTGATGCTCGCCACCGTGCGGCTGTTTGCACGCCCGGACCAATGGCAACCCTGGTTCGAACAGACTGCCCGCAAAAACTGGTTCTGGGGCAACGCCCTCAACCCGTTGGACACGCGCACGGTGGTCAAGGACTTCGGCGGCTGGCGCGAGTTTTCCGGCAAGAAGAGTTTCTGCTCCGGCGCCAGCGATTCGGAAATGCTGATTGCCTCCGCCGTCGATGAAAATGCCGGCGGCAAACTGTTGATCGCCGCCATCCCCAGCGGGCGCAGCGGCATCACCTTGCACAATGACTGGAACAACATCGGCCAACGCCAGACCGACAGCGGCAGCGCCAGCTTCGAACGGGTGCGCGTCGAAGAGTCGGAACTGCTGCTCGACCCGGGCCCGCTGAGCACGCCCTTTGCCTGCCTGCGCCCGTTGATTGCACAGTTGACCTTCACCCATATGTTCCTCGGCATTGCCGAAGGCGCCTTTGAAGAAGCACGGCACTACACCCTCACCGAAACCCGCTCGTGGCACAAATCCTCGGCCGATGACGTGCGCCACGACCCCTACGTGCTGCATCACTACGGCGACTTCTGGGTCGCCCTGGAGGGTATACGCCTGCTGGTCGAAAGCGCCGCCGAGCTGCTCGATCAAGCCTGGGCCAAGGGCCCGAACCTCAGCGAAGCCGAGCGCGGCCAACTGGCCATCGCCATCGCCACCGCCAAAGTCGCCGCCACTCGCCAGGGCCTGGATTTGTGCAGCCGGCTGTTTGAAGTGACCGGCGCACGCTCCACCCACGCGTCACTGCGCCTGGACCGCCACTGGCGCAACCTGCGCACCCAGACGTTGCACGACCCGGTGGACTACAAACTCCACGAACTCGGTGATTGGGCCTTGAACCAGTCCCTGCCGATTCCCACGTTCTACTCCTGAGAGAGGTGCCCATGCAGCTTTTGACCCTACCGCCCTCGCCCGCCCTCGCGACCTCGATCCGCGCCACGGCCCAGGTCTTCGAAGACCCCAAATCCCAGGCGCTGCTCGATCACATCCAGCAAGTGGCGCCCAGCGAAGCCAGCGTGCTGATCATCGGCGAAACCGGCACCGGTAAAGAGCTGGTGGCGCGGCATATCCACAACCTCAGCGCACGCCGCAATCGGCCGTTCGTGGCGGTGAACTGCGGCGCGTTCTCCGAATCCCTGGTGGAAGCCGAACTGTTCGGCCATGAAAAAGGCGCCTTCACCGGCGCCCTCAGCGCCAAGGCCGGCTGGTTTGAAGAAGCGGACGGCGGCACCTTGTTCCTCGATGAAATCGGCGACTTGCCCATGGCGATCCAGGTCAAGTTGCTGCGCGTCCTGCAGGAACGTGAGGTAGTGCGCCTGGGTTCACGCAAGAGCATTCCGATTGATGTGCGCGTCTTGGCCGCGACGAATGTGCAGCTGGAAAAGGCCATCAACGCCGGGCACTTCCGCGAAGACCTCTATTACCGCCTCGATGTGGTCAGCCTGGAACTCAGCCCGCTGCGCGAGCGTCCCGGCGACATCCTGCCGCTGACCCGGCATTTCATCGAAGCCTACAGCCAGCGCCTGGGTTACGGCCCGATCACCATCAGCCGTGAGGCCGAGCACAAGCTCAAGAGCTACAGCTGGCCGGGCAATATCCGCGAGCTGGAAAACGTGATTCACCACACCCTGTTGATCTGCCGTAATGGCGTGATAGAGCGGGATGACCTGCGCCTGTCGAACATGCGCATCGAGCGCCAGGACGACAGTCAGCACAGCGCCGACAACAGTGCCGAAGCCCTGCTGGAGCGCGCCTTTCAGAAACTGTTCGAGGAACAGGCCGGAGCCCTGCACGAAAAGGTCGAGGACGCGCTGCTACGGGCCGCCTACCGCTTCAGCCATTACAACCAGGTGCACACCGCCAACTTGCTGGGCCTGAGCCGCAACGTGACGCGCACCCGCCTGATCAAGATCGGCGAGCTGGCGGTGAACAAACGTCGCCCCGGCGAAAACGTACAAGGCGAACGCATGTTGCACTTATCCATTTAGGCGGCAGTGCAACGCGTTGTCATGGCTGCGCTCAAAACTGCGCAGCACCTGGAACGAACCGAAGGTCACGGCCGTGGCCTGGTGGGCGCGGATCAGCGTCCAGAAATCTTCCTCGCCCTGCTCAAAGCGCTGGAACGCGGCCTCGCCATCCTCGCGGGACTGCCACTGCAGGTAATTGAGCACCCGCCGCCCGTCATCACTGACCTGCACGCTCGCACTCAAAAAACCGCCATGGCCCTCGGCCAGGCGCTCGCTCTGGGTGGACAACGCCGCCACCAGAGCCCCTTGCTGATGGGGTTCGATCTGGAATTCGATCAGCTGAGTGAAACTGCGATTCTTCTCTGATACCTGCATGAACACTCCCCTCTCTCCGTAGGCAGAATCTTGCGATTCGATGCCACGCAGGGTAAAACCTCTAGTTAAGTCAAGGTCAAGCGTTGTTTCGGAGATTGTCATGCTGAACAAAGAACTCACCGTCGGCCAGTTGGCGGCCCGCAGCGGCGTGGCGGTCACGGCGCTGCACTTCTACGAAACCAAGGGGCTGATCAAAAGCAACCGCAACGCCGGCAACCAGCGGCGTTATCCACGGGACGTGCTGCGGCGGGTGGTGGTGATCAAGATCGCCCAGCGCTTGGGGATTCCACTGGCGACGATTGGCGAGGCCTTGCAGACGCTGCCGGATGGCCGCACGCCCACCGCCCAGGATTGGGAGCGTTTGTCGGCGCTGTGGCGGGAAGACCTGGATGAACGCATCAACAAGCTGATGTTGCTGCGGGACAAGCTCAATGGCTGTATTGGTTGCGGGTGCTTGTCGATGGAGGCATGCCCGTTGCGCAACCAGGATGATCAACTGGGTGAGCGTGGGCCGGGGGCTCAGCTATTGGAACCCACACCCGAAACCTGACCTGAAAACCCGATCCCTGTAGGAGCCCGGCTTGCCGGCGATGGAGATTTTGCGGACGCCATCGCAGGCAAGCCAGCTCCCACAGTTGATCTGCACTCGGGTTAGAACCCCGGCGCAATCTGGCCCTTGTAGCGGGTCAGGATGAACTGACGCACTTCATCGGAGTTCAACGCCTTGGCCAGTTTCTGGATGCGCGGGTCGTTGATGTTATCCGGCCGAGCCACCAGGTACTCGACGTACAGCGACTTGCCCTTCTCCACGATCAACGCACTGTTGGTGTCGATCCCCGCTTCCAGTGCGTAGTTGGCAAACACGAACGCCAGGTCCACCTGGCTCACCGAACGGGCCAGCAAGGCGCCTTCCAGTTCACGGATCTTCAGGTGCTTGGGGTTTTGCGCAATATCACGCTGCGTGCTCAGGGTGTTGCTCGGGTCCTTGAGCTTGATCAGGCCGGCTTCATCCAGCAGCACCAAGGCGCGGCCGGTGTTGACCGGGTCGTTGGGGATCGACACGGTGGCGCCGTCCTTCAACTCTGAGATGTTTTTGATGCGCGTCGAATAAGCGCCAAAGGGCTCGATGTGCACGCCCACCACCGGCACCAGGTCGGTGTGACGGGTCTTGTTGTAGTCATCGAGGAACGGGCGGTACTGGTAGTAGTTGGCATCGAGGTTCTTCAGGGCCAACTGCTGGTTGGGCTGTATGAAGTCGGTGAAGACCTTGATCTGCAGGTCCACGCCTTCCTTGGCCAGCACCGGTTTCACAAACTCGAGGATTTCCGCATGGGGCACGGGGGTGGCGCCCACCACCAGTGTCTCGTTGGCAAACGCATTGAACGACAGGACAGCGGCCAAAATGGCCAAGGACTTTTTCATGAAGGCTCCGAAGGCAGTAGTTTTATAAGTGTCAACGGCGGCTGTAACGCGCCACCAAACGGTCACCGGTCATCTGCAGGGCCTGCACCAGCACCAGCAGAAGCACCACGGTGACCACCATCACGTCGGTCTGGAACCGTTGGTAGCCGTAGCGAATCGCCAGGTCACCCAAGCCTCCGCCCCCGATCACCCCGGCCATGGCGGTGTAGTCCACCAGCACAATCGAGGTCACGGTCACCGCCGCCAGCAGCCCGCCCCGGGCCTCCGGCAGCAGCGTGTGGCGAATCACCTGCCAAGTACTGGCGCCCATGGACTGGGTAGCCTCCACCACACCGCGATCGACTTCACGCAGCGCGGTTTCCACCAACCGTGCAAAGAACGGTGTGCACCCCACCACCAGCGGCGGGATGGTGCCCGGCACGCCCAGGGAAGTGCCCACCAGTAAGGTGGTGAGCGGGATCAACACAATCAGCAGGATGATGAACGGCAGCGAGCGCAGCACGTTGACCACCACCGACAACACGCGGTACACCCCCAGCGCCTCATGCAACTGGCGTTTGCCGGTGAGGAACAACACCACGCCCAACGGCAGCCCCAGCAGCACGGTAAACCCCAGGGCGGCAGCGAGCATGCTCAGGGTTTCCAGGCACGCCTGGCCGATGTCGGCCCAGTAGATGTGTTTAAACAATTCGGCCATGGCTTACGACCAATCGTGGCGCGGCGGCTTGGCGCCGTTGAGCAGCCAGTTGCCCACCACGTGGTACTTCCAGCGCACCGGGTCATGCAGGGTGTGCACCCGGGCGTTGCGCCAATGGCGATCGAAGTTGTGCTTCTTCAAGGTCGAGCGGGTGCCGCCGAGTTCGAACAGCTTGTTGCTGGCTTCGATGGCGATTTCGGTGGTGAGCACCTTGGCCCGGGCCACCGCCAGGGAGGCATGGGCGACGTTGTCTTCGTCCGGCGCGGGGCGTGCCGCATCCAGGGCTACACCTGCGCGTTCCAGCAAGGCTTCAGCGGCTTCCAGGCGAATGTCGAGCGCACCAACCTGGATGATGGTCAACGGGTCTTCGCTGGCTTTTTCCACACCGGCATCGATCCACGGCCGGGCGAACTGCTGCACGAACTGTACCGTGTCACGCAGCGCGGCGCGGGCAATACCGGCGTCGATGGCGGCGGTGGTCAGTTGGGCGAACGGGCCGGCCAATGTCGGCGAATCGTAGGACTTATGCGTCGGGAACAGGTTGAACGCCGGCACCCGCAACTGCTCGGCCAGCACCGTGCCGCTGGAGGTGGTGCGCTGGCCCATGCTGTCCCAGTCGTCCACCACCACCAGGCCCTCGGTGCCGCGTTTTACAAAAGCCAGTTGCGCGTTTTGCTGTTCATCCAGCGCCAGCACCGCCAGCCAATGGGCGTACAACGAGCCGGTGCAATAGCCCTTGCGCCCGTTGATCACATAGCCATCGCCTTCGCGGCGAATCGTCGCCTGGATGTCCTGCACATGTTTGCCGCCGGTTTCCGACAGCGCATTGGCAAACCGATGGCCTTGCAGTGCCAGGCCGAAGAAATGCGCCTGCTGTTCAGGCGTGCCTTGCAGGCGGATGTCTTCCAGCAGGCAGTAATGGTTCTGCGGGATCTGCCCCAGCGACGGGTCAGCCGCCGAGATAATCGCAATCACCTGGGCCAGCACCGCGTAGGACACCTGCGCCCCACCAAACTCACGCGGCACGCTGATGCCCCACAGGCCGCTGTTGGAATACAGGTCCACCACGTCGGCGGGCACGTGGCGCGTACGGTCGCGCTCGGCGTCCTGCGCCAGCAATACCGCGGCAACGCGGTGGGCAACCGCAAGGGCGTGGGCTTCGTCGCGAATGATTTCGGCATCGGGGCTGTGAATCGGGTAATCGGCAGATACAGGCAGTACAGACATACAACGCTCTCGGGCGAATGGTTTGCCTGAGCTATTGCAGCTTCTGTGCCGAGCCCTGAAACCGGGGGTTTGGCTGCATAAATCGGATCCAGGAGCGCTGATGGCGCAGCAATCTGCCCGTTCACTGTTGCCTGGCGAACACCTCGTCGGCTAGCCGCAGCCCTCGCGACACGTGGCCTATAGTGAAAAGGCCGTGACTCCATCACCACCACCCAGGAGAACGATATGAGCGTCAAACCCATTCCAGAGGGCTATCACCGCGTCACGCCTTACATGGGCATCAACAAAGCCGCCGAAGCCATCGAGTTCTACAAAAAAGCCTTCGGCGCCATACAAGTCATGCGTCTGGACATGCCCGACGGCAAAGTCGGCCACGCCGAACTGCGTATTGGCGACTCGGCGATCATGCTGGGCACGCCCTGCGATGAAATGGCCCTGCGCAACCCCGCCGAACACACCAGCGTCGGCCTGCATCTGTACGTGGAGGATGTGGATGCGCAATTCAAACAAGCGGTCGCAGCAGGTGCCAGCGTGGTGTCAGAGCCCAAAGACCAGTTTTATGGCGACCGCTCGGCAAGTGTGAAGGATCCTTTCGGGCATCTGTGGTTCCTGGCCACCCACAAGGAGGACCTGACCGAAGCGCAAATCCGCCAGCGTGCCATGGAGATGTTCCAGCAAAGCTGAGATCGCATAAACACCCTCTATCACCTGTGGGAGCGGGTTTGCTCGCGAATACGGTGTATGAGCCAACCCATAAGGTGGCTGACACTCCGCTTTCGCGAGCAAGCCCGCTCCCACAGGTGATCTCATTTGTTTGAGGGATTGGGTCGCATGACCCACAGCAGCTACACACTTCATGAACAACCCCTCCACGCTTTCCCCCTTGCCCCAAAGGCGGCGTGATTTCAGGATGCAGGCAATCATCACAAGGAGTCATTCCATGTTTGCCGGATTCCAAAAAGACAGCTGCCACGTCAACGGCGTGGACATCAGCTACCGCAAAGGCGGTACAGGTCCCGGCCTGCTCCTGCTGCACGGGCACCCGCAAACCCACGTCATCTGGCACAAAGTCGCCGAACAACTGGCCGAGCACTTCACCGTGGTGGCCGCCGACCTGCGTGGGTATGGCGACAGCAGCAAGCCGCCGGCCAACGAGCGTCACACCAACTATTCAAAACGCGAAATGGCCCGCGACGGCGTCGAGCTGATGCAAGCCTTGGGCTTCGACACGTTCTCGGTGCTGGCCCACGACCGTGGCGCCCGCGTCGCCCATCGCCTGGCCCTGGACCATCCGGCCAGCGTGCAACGCATGGTGTTGCTGGACATCGCTCCCACCCTGTCGATGTACGCCCAGACCGACGAAGCCTTTGCCCGCGCCTACTGGCACTGGTTCTTCCTGATCCGCCCGGCGCCGTTGCCGGAAGCCTTGATCGAGAGCAACCCCGAGCTGTACCTGCGCAGTGTGATGGGCAGCCGCAGTGCCGGGCTCAAGCCGTTCACCGACGAAGCCTTCGCCGAGTACCTGCGCTGCCTGAAACTGCCGGGCAGCGCCACCGGCATCTGCGAGGATTACCGGGCTGCCGCCGGCATCGACCTTGAGCACGACCAGGCAGACATCGACGCCGGCAATCACCTGAACCTGCCATTGCTGGTGATGTGGGGCGCCGAGGGCACGGTCGGGCGCTGTTTCGAACCACTCAAGGAGTGGCAGAAAGTCGCCACCGATGTACGTGGCAAGGCCCTGCCGGCCGGCCATTACATTGCAGAAGAAGCCCCCGACCTGTTGCTGGGCGAAGTCCTGGCTTTCCTCCGATGATGCTGTAACCCCGTGACCTGATGGACCCGCCTCGCAGGCTGCTGTTGGCCTGCGACGGGTTCGCTTTGCCCAAAAAACGATTGAGATAATAACAATGACACTCAAAAAACTGCTGGGAACCCTGTATGTGCAGGTGCTCATCGCTATCGCGCTGGGTGTGTTGATCGGCCATTTTTGGCCGCAAATCGGTATTGACCTCAAGCCCTTGGGCGACGGTTTCATCAAGCTGATCAAGATGATCATCGGCCCGATCATCTTCTGTACGGTGGTGTCCGGCATCACCAGCATGCATGACGTGAAGCAGGTGGGCCGGGTCGGCGGCAAGGCGCTGCTGTACTTCGAGGTGGTGTCGACCATCGCCCTGTTGATCGGCATCCTCGCCGCGCACCTGCTGCACCCGGGCGTGGGCTTCAACATTGATGTGAAGACCCTCGACAGCTCGGCCATCGCCGGTTTTGTCGGCCAGGCCGAACATGGCGAAGGCATCACCGGGTTCCTGCTGCATGTGATCCCCACCACGTTTTTCGATGCGTTCTCCAAAGGTGAAATCCTGCCGGTGCTGTTCGTCTCCGTGCTGTTCGGCGTCGGCCTGGTGATGGTCGGTGAAAAGGGTCGGCCGCTGGTGGGCGTGATCAACCAGGCCAGCGAGGTGTTCTTCCGCATCGTCGGCATCATCAGCCGCGTTGCGCCCATCGGTGCCTTTGGTGCGATTGCGTTCACCATCGGCAAGTACGGCGTGGGTTCGTTGCTGCCGCTGTTGAAGTTGGTGGGCACGTTCTACATCACGGCGTTCTTTTTCATAGCGGTGGTGCTGGGCAGCATCGCCCGCTACGCCGGCTTCAGCATTTTCAAGTTGATGGGCTACATCAAGTCGGAGCTGTTGATCGTATTGGGCACCAGTTCTTCCGAATCGGCGTTGCCACAGCTGATCCAGAAACTCGAAAGCCTGGGCGCCTCCAAAGGCGTGGTGGGCATCGTGGTTCCCACCGGCTACACCTTTAACCTGGACGGCACCAACATCTATATGACCCTGGCGGTGCTGTTCCTGGCCCAGGCCACCAATATCCACTTGCCGCTTGAGCAGCAGTTGACGCTGCTGGCAGTGGCCATGCTGACGTCCAAGGGCGCCGGGGCGGTGGTGGGTGCAGGGTTTGTGGCCTTGGCGGCGAGCTTGGCCGTGGTGCCGACGGTGCCGGTGGCGGCGATGGTATTGATCCTCGGTGTGGACCGCTTCATGGCCGAATGCCGCTCGCTGACCAATATCATCGGCAACGCCGTGGCCGCGCTGGTGGTCGCCGCGTGGGAAGGTGAACTGGACCGCGAGAAAATGGCTCCCATCGCCCTCAAGCGCGGCCGCCATGCTCGGGCGGCTGCCCAGGCCAAAATCGCGGCCGAATAACCGAAGACCGCCCGGTGTGCCGGAAGGCGCGCCGATCCGGTGCTATTCTGGCGGCTCATGCCGCCAGCCTTGTTTCTGATGACAAATAAGAAAGATACCGTGCCCCTACCCGAAGACCTGCGGGTGTTCCTGACCGTGATCCGCAAGGCCGGCTTCGCTGCCGCCGCCGATGAGCTGGGGCTGTCGCCGGCGTATGTCAGCAAGCGCATCCAGATCCTCGAAACCACCCTGGCCACCCGCCTGCTGCACCGTACCAGCCGGCGCATCGCCCTGACCGAAGACGGCGAACGGGTGCAGCGCTGGGCGGTGCGTATCCTGGAAGACTTCCAGCAACTGTCCGATGAGCTCTCCGACGCCCATGACAGCCCGCGTGGGCACCTGCATTTGTGCAGCAGTTTCGGCTTTGGCCGCAACCATGTGGCCCCTGCCCTGTCATTGCTCGCCGAGCAGTACCCGGACCTGGAAATTCGCCTGGACCTGTTCGACCGCGTGGTGGACATCGTCAGCGAAGGGTTTGACCTGGAGATCCGCGTGGGCGACGACATCCCCGGGCAGCACATCGGCCGGAGGCTGGTGAGCAACCGCCGCGTGCTGTGCGCCGCGCCGGCCTATCTGCAACGCAAGGGCACGCCGCAACAGTTGAGCGACCTGGAGCAGCATGACTGCCTGGTGCTCAAGGAGCGCGACAATGCGTTTGGCATCTGGAACCTGGAACACAACGGCGCCCCCGAAAGCGTACGCGTGCGCGGGCCGTTGTCATCGAACAATGGCGAGATCGTGTTGCAGTGGGCGTTGGATGGGCGCGGCGTGTTGCTGCGCTCAATGTGGGATGTGAAACCGCTGCTGGAGCAAGGCAAGCTGGTGCAGGTGCTGCACGACTACACCCAAAGCGCCAACGTCTGGGCGGTGTACCCGACGCGGCTGGCGTATTCAGGGAAGTTGCGGGCGTGTGTGGAGTTTTTGCAGGAGCACTTCAAGGGGCTGTCTATCTAGCCCGATTCCGAATTGGAATGGATTCCAATGTAGGAGCGGGCTTGCTCGCGAATGCGGTAAGTCAGCCATAGATAAGCCGACTGACCCACCGTATTCGCGAGCAAGCCCGCTCCCACATTTGGATTCAGGGGGTGTCAGTTGAGCCAGGGGTTGGCCGCGAGGTGGCGGCGCTCGAAGGCCTTGATCTCGTCACTGCGCTGCAAGGTGCTGCCAATTGCATCCAGCCCCAGCAACAGCGCGGTTTTGCGCAACGTGTCGATCTGGAAGGGAATCACCTGGCCGTCAGCCAAATGAATGGCCTGGGCCTCCAGGTCCACACTGATCTGCGCCTGCTCGGGTTGGCTGACAACCTGCCCCAGCTTCTGCAACACCGCCTCATCCAACGTGATCAACAACACCCCATTACGCTGGCAGTTGTCATAGAAAATCCCGGCAAAACTGCTGCCGATCAGCGCGCGAATCCCGGTCTGCTTCAACCCCCACACCGCGTGTTCACGGCTGGAGCCGCACCCGAAGTTCGGCCCCACCACCAGAAAGCTCGCCCCTTGCCAGGCCGGTTGGTTCAGCACGAATGCGGGGTTGGGCTCGCCGGAAGGCAGGAAGCGCAAGTCGAAAAACAAACCCCGGTCCAGCCCACTGCGATCGATGCCCTTGAGAAACTGCTTGGGCATGATCACGTCGGTGTCGATGTTGGCCGCCAGCATGGGTGCGGCCTTGCCGGTGATTGTAGTGAACGGTTGCAGACTCATGGGCGGTCTCCAAAGTGGCGGATATCGGTGAGGCGGCCGGTGATCGCAGCGGCAGCGACCATCGCCGGGCTCATCAGGTGAGTACGCGCACCGGCGCCCTGGCGACCCTCAAAGTTGCGATTGGTGCTGGAGGCGCAGCGGTCGCCCGGGGCCAGCACGTCGTCGTTCATCGCCAGGCACATCGAGCAGCCCGACTGGCGCCATTCGAACCCGGCGTCGATAAAGATCGCCGCCAAGCCTTCGGCCTCGGCCTGGTCACGCACTTCGGTGGAACCCGGCACGATCATCGCCCGCACATGGTCGGCCACGTGTTTGCCACGCACCACGCTCGCAGCGTCGCGCAGGTCTTCGATACGGGCGTTGGTGCAGGAGCCGATAAACGCATGGCTGATGACGATGTCGCTCAGCGGCATGCCGGCTTCCAGGCCCATATAGTTGAGGGCGCGGCGCATGTCCTGGCGCAGGATCAGGTCGCTGACGTCCTGCGGGTCCGGGACGCGGGCACCAATCGGCGCAGCCTGGTCGGGGCTGGTGCCCCAGGTGACCATGGGCTCCAGGGTGCTGGCGTCCAGATGCACTTCCTGGTCGAACAGCGCGTCGGCGTCCGAATGCAGTTGACGCCAGCCCACCAGGGCCTGTTCCCACAGCTCGCCCTTTGGCGCGCGCGGCTTGCCCTTGAGGTAGGCGAAGACTTTTTCGTCCGGCGCCATGAACGCACCGCGCGCCCCGGCTTCCACCGCCATGTTGCAGATGGTCATGCGCGCTTCGACGCTCAGCGCATCGATGGTGGCGCCGCGAAACTCAATGGCATAGCCCGTGGCACCGGAGGCGCCGATCTTGCCGATCAGCGCCATGATCACGTCCTTGGAGGTCAACCCTTTGGCCAATACGCCGTCGACGGTCACGCGCATGGTTTTCAGGCGCTTGTAGACCAGCGTCTGCGAGGCCAGCAGGTGCTCGATTTCCGAGGTGCCGATGCCAAAGCCGAAAGCACCCAGGGCGCCGTAGGTGGTGGTGTGGCTGTCACCGGCAGCAATCACCATGCCCGGCAGGATAAAGCCCTGTTCCGGGGCAATCACATGCTCGATGCCTTGGCGTTTGTCGAGGATGTCCAGCAGTTCGATGCCAAAATCCCGGCAGTTCTCCGCCAGGTACGACACCTGCCGCGCACCGCCAGCATCGGGCATGGCCGCAATGCGCTGGGGCGTGGTGGGGTTCACATGGTCGACCACCGCCAGCGCCGTGCCGGGGCGCCATACCTCACGGCCAGCCTCGCGCAGGCCGCTGAAGGCCTGGGGGCTGGTGTATTCGTTGATCACTTGGCGGTCGATATACAGCAGGACATGGCCCTGATCATCCAGGGGGCACACCGTGTGGGAATCGATGTGTTTGTCGTAGAGGGTTCTGGCAGTCATTTTTGTGGACTCACTTATCTAGGCGCTCACTCAACGGTATGAGCCCATCCTACCCAGCCAACCCGCCCCATCAATGGCGCCTGGGTGATGGCTTGGAACATGTTTCGTGTTCGATCGCGGCGGCAAACCACGCCGAATGTGATCCTGAAACAATTTCTTTCATATCCGGCTTAGGGATTTGCTCCTCTCATCCGTCTTAACTTAGATACAGCCCGTCGCGTCAGCAAAAGCTACGACCGGCCTTTTCCGGGCCTTCTTTGCCCCCCTCCGATCAAGACCCTCATTCACATGTCGAAGAAGTCACGCTCAAAACTCTGGTTTCTCGTACACAGTTGGCTGGCATTGCCCATCTGGTTCTTTGTACTGATCGTCTGCGTCACCGGCACCCTGGCGGTGGTCAGCCAGGAAATCGTCTGGCTGGCCAACCCGGACATCCGCGCCAGCAAACCGTCGGACGACGCCGAACCGCTGAGCTTCGACCAGGTGATCAGCGCGATCAAACGCGCCGAACCCCAGGTGATCGTGCAGTCGATCATTCGCCCCGACGAAACCCACTTTGCCCTCAGCGTCGACCTCAGCTACCCCGACGGGCGCTCCGTGGAGGTCTACGTCAACCCGTACACCGGCGCTATCCAGGGCGTGAGCCCGTCGTTCAACTTCAAGCAATTCACCCGCGCCCTGCACGGCTGGTGGCTGGTGCCGTTCACCAATGGCTACAGCTGGGGCTGGTACCTGGTGTCGTTCCTTGGCCTGCCGTTGCTGGCCTCACTGGTCACCGGGCTGGTGGTGTACAAGCGCTTCTGGAAGGGTTTCCTGCGCCCTACCCTGCGCATCCGCCACGGCGCGCGGATCTTCTGGGGTGACTTCCACCGCCTGAGTGGGATCTGGTCGATCTGGTTCATCGCGGTCATTTCCATCACCGGCACCTGGTTCCTGATCCAGGCGATCCTGGGCGACAACCAGATTTCCATCTCCAGCGAGCCCATCGTGCCGGTGATCGCCCGGGAGAAAGTGCCGTTGTCAGCGCCCGGCGTGCCCGCCCCGATGATTGCCCTGGACGAAGCGATCAAGATTGCCGGCGAACGCATCCCCGGGTTGGACGCCACGTTCGTGTTCCTCCCGAGCAATGCCTACAGCCACCTGCAGATCGGCGGGCGCGGTTGGTACCCGTTGATGTTCCAGACTGCACAACTGAACCCGTATGACGGCGAAATCGCCGTCTCCCACCTGCTGTCCGATCGCACCACCCTGGAGTTCGTCACCGAGTCCATGCGCCCGCTGCACACCGGCGACTTCGGCGGCCTGTGGATCAAGCTGATCTGGGCATTCTTCGGCCTGGTGCTGAGCATGATGGTGTTGAGCGGCTTGCTGATCTGGACCAAGCGGACAGCCCTGGCCACCCTCAATGCCCTCAAGCGCAGCAACAAGGCGCCGCGCCAACCGGCGCCTGTCCCGGCCATGCAGGCTGAAACCACGGAGGCCAACTGATGAGCAAAGTCATCGCGGCACCAGCGCCTTCGCCACTGCGGGCCTTCTGGCTCAAATGGCGCTTCCACATCAACATTCTGCTGATCCTCGTACCACTGGGCTTCATGCCTCGGTATTTCTCCGAAGCGGCCTTGTTCCGGGGCGATACCGGCATTGGCGAGCGAGTGGCCGGTGACGTGCAGGTCGGGCCCTGGAGCCTGACCCTCGCCGAGTTTCGCAATGAAGGCCCGCGCCCCGACCCGGCCGGCCCGATGAAGTTTTTCAACGCGGCCCTGTGCGCCACCTGCGCCGAACAGGTCAAGGCCACCTACCTGCGCATCGGCAAGCCGCGCAGCCTGCGGGCTGCCGGGGTGATCTTCTTTGGTACGCCGTACCGCATGGGCGCATTGCTGCCGGTGCCGGAGCGGACCCCGGCCGACGCCGAACTGTGGGTCACCATGGAAGGCTGGGACGGCACGATGCACCAGGGTTCCATTCCGCTGAGCCAGGCCTCGCCTGCCACTATTGCCTGGCTGAACAAGCAAGGAGTCAAACCATGACGTTGAAGCGCCTATCCCGCGTATTGCTAGTGCTGTGCGCCGGGTTCAGTACCGTGGCCCTGGCCCACAACCCGATGTGCGAGTGCAAGGAAATTGCCGGTGGGCAGATCCAGTGCACCGGCGGCTTCTCCGACGGCAGCGGTGCACCCGGCGTGACCCTGGACGTGATCGGCTACGACGAAACCGTCCTGCTGCCCGGCAAGCTTGGCCAGGACTCGACCCTGACCTTCAAGAAGCCTTCGGCCGAATTCTACGTGCTGTTCGACGCCGGCCCCGGCCACGTCGTTGAAATCGACCAAGCGGATATCCAGCCGCAATGAGTACGACACAGGTTGTACGCCCCGCCGGGGCCGGCCACGAAACCCTCTATGTGCTGCTGTTGTGCCTGATCATCCTCGCCGTGGCCGGCTCGGTGATTGCCCTGCATGGTGAAAGCCAGGAGGTCGCCGCCGTGCCCAGCCACCAGTTGGATGCACGCCGCGACCTGAGCGCGGCCGAGCAAGGGATCTACGCCGACCTGCGGGTGACCCTGGACGAGATCCAGCTGCTGCAACAGGAGCAGAACGCCCTGCCCACGCCGGAGCAATTGGCCGAGGAAGGCTTTGCACCGTTTGCCCAGGACGCCAGTTCGGTCAGCCGTGGCGACCACCGCTGGCAACTGCTCGCGCCGTCGGCCTACTTGGGTTTGAGCCAGGCGCCCGCCACCAGCGGCTCGCTACTGATGCGCGTGCACGATGGCGAGCCGGATGTGTGGCTCAACCGCCAGGCCAACCTCGCGCCCCCTTCCGACCTGACTGACCCAGTGCTGATCGCGGCCGGCTGGAAGCAGGTGGTCACGCAATTCGATGCCGGCGTGACCCGCCAGCACCGTCACTGAACGAGAAGACCGAGTGCCCATGTCCATTTCATCCCCATTGTTGCGTCTGTTGCTGGTCGGCCTTATCAGCCTGGTGCTCACTCCCCTGGCAAACGCCGAGGCGGCCAAGCGCCTGCGAATCGGCATCACCCTGCACCCGTATTACAGCTACGTGGCCAATATCGTCGGCGACAAGGCCGATGTGGTGCCGCTGATCCCGGCCGGCTTCAACCCCCATGCCTACGAACCGCGCGCCGAAGACATCAAGCGCATCGGCACCCTGGACGTGATCGTGCTCAACGGCGTCGGCCATGACGACTTCGCCGACCGCATGATCGCCACCAGCGAGCGCCCGGACATCCCGGTGATCGAAGCCAACGCCAACGTGCCGTTGCTGGCGGCCACCGGCAACGCGGCGCGTGGCGCGGGCAAGGTGGTGAACCCACACACCTTCCTGTCGATCAGTGCCTCGATTGCCCAGGTCAACAACATCGCCCGCGAACTGGGCAAGCTCGACCCGGACAACGCCAAGACCTACACCCAGAACGCCCGCGCCTACGGCAAGCGCCTGCGCCAGATGCGCGCCGATGCACTGGCCAAGTTGACCAGCGCACCGAACCCGGACCTGCGCGTGGCCACCGTGCACGCGGCCTACGATTACCTGCTGCGCGAGTTCGGCCTGGAAGTGACCGCCGTGGTCGAACCGGCCCACGGCATCGAGCCCAGCCCCAGCCAGCTGAAAAAGACCATCGACGAACTGCGTGCCCTGGATGTGAAGGTGATCTTCTCGGAGATGGATTTCCCGTCCACTTATGTCGACACCATCCAGCGTGAGTCGGGGGTCAAGCTGTACCCGCTGTCGCATATCTCCTACGGCGAATACACCCCTGAAAAGTACGAAGTGGAAATGACCGGCAACCTCAACACGGTGGTGCGGGCCATCCAGGAGTCAGGCTCATGACCGCAGCCGAACACCTGAACGTGGCCAGTATTGGCCCGACCCTCGACTTCGACGCGGTGTCGCTGACCCTGGGCCGCACCACCATCCTGGATGGCGTGAAATTCCAGGTACAGCCCGGCAGTATCCATGCGCTGGTGGGCCCGAACGGCGGCGGCAAAAGCTCGCTGATCAAGACGCTGTTGGGGCAGACGCCACACCAGGGCCAACTGCGCCTGCATTGGCAGAGCACACCCGGCACCATTGGTTATGTGCCTCAGGCACTGGAGTTCGACCGGGGCCTGCCCATGACTGTCGACGACTTTATGGCTGCCATGTGCCAGCGCCGCCCGGCGTTTCTCGGGCTGTCGCGGCATTACGCCGGGGCGATTGGCGATGCGCTGGAGCGTGTCGGCATGCAGGACAAGCGCAAACGCCGCATGGGTGCGCTGTCTGGGGGTGAGCGCCAGCGCGTGCTGCTGGCCCAGGGCTTGATCCCGGCGCCGCAACTGCTGGTGCTGGATGAGCCGATGTCGGCGCTCGACGAGGCCGGAATCCAGGTGTTTGAGCGCTTGCTCAACGACTGGCGCCTGGCCGGCATCACCGTGTTGTGGATCGAGCATGACCTGGAAGCCGTGGGCCGCCTGGCCGATCGCGTCACCGGCCTGAACCGTCGCGTACTGTTCGACGCTACGCCGAAAGAAGCGTTGACCCCGGACCGCCTGCTGACCCTGTTCTCCACCCACCCTCGGAGCCCGGTGCAATGAGTTATGAAGCGTTTCGCCTGATGGTCCAGGGCTGGGCCTCTTCCGGGTACCTGCCGGAAGCACTGGCCTATGGTTTTGTGGTCAACGCCCTGCTCGCCGGCCTGCTGATCGGCCCGGTGCTGGGCGGCCTGGGTACGCTGGTGGTGGTCAAGCGCTTTGCGTTCTTCTCCGAGGCGGTCGGCCACGCGGCACTCACCGGCGTGGCTGTCGGCATCCTGCTGGGTGAACCCTACACCGGGCCCTACGGCGCCCTGTTCGGGTACTGCCTGCTGTTCGGCATCCTGCTCAACTACCTGCGCAACCGCACCGGGTTGGCGCCCGACACCTTGATCGGTGTGTTCCTCTCGGTGTCCCTGGCCTTGGGCGCCAGCCTGCTGCTGATCCTGGCGGGCAAGATCAACGTGCATATTCTGGAGAACGTACTGTTCGGTTCAGTGCTGACGGTGAATGGCAATGACCTGCTGGTGCTGGCGATTGTCGGCTCGCTGGTCATGGCGCTGGCGTTGCCGCTGTACAACCGCATCATGCTTGCCAGCTTCAATCCGCAACTGGCGGCGGTGCGCGGGGTGGCGGTGAAAACCCTGGATTATCTGTTCGTGATCCTGGTGACGCTGATCACCGTGGCGGCGGTGAAGGTGATCGGCGCGATCCTGGTGGGCGCCCTGCTGGTGATCCCCGCCGCCGCAGCGCGCCTGCTGAGCCAATCGCTCAAGGGCTTCTTCTGGGTCTCGGTGATCATCGCCACGGTCAGCACGCTGTGCGGGATCCTGTTGCCGATCATCTTCGACCTGCCCATCCCGTCCGGTGCCGCGATCATCCTCGTGGCCGGTATCGCCTTCGCCTTTGCCGCCATTGCGCGCGGCACCGTGCCCAGCCTCAAAGGGAATCTTGGATAATGCGCTCCGTTCTTCATCCTCTGGCCCTGGCCATCGCTTGCTTGTTCACCACGCCACTGATGGCGGCTGAAGCGCCCAAACCGGTTGCCCACGCGGCAAAACCGGTCAAGGTACTGGCCTCGTTGCCGATCACCTATGGCCTGGCTGAAGTGCTGCTCAAAGGCACCGCCGTACAGCTCGAACGCGCCGCCCCGGCCAACCTGCCGGGTTCGCGGCAGGTGTCCTATTTCACCGGCCGTGGCGCACCGGCGCTGAGCAAGCTGGCGCAAGACGCCGACGCCGCCATCGGCCTGCGCTCGCTGTGGGCGGATGACCCGCTGTACCCGGTGGCGCGGCGCAGCAATATCCGCATCGTCGAAGTGGATGCCGCACGCCCGGTGGACGGCGGTTTGCCCGGCATTGCCGTGCAACCCGGCAGCACCGATGGCCTGAACAGTCAGCCGTGGCAATCGAGCAACAACCTCGGGCGCATGGCCGACGTGCTCGCCGCCGACCTCAGCCGCCTGGCGCCGGACGCCAAGCCCACAATCGACGCCAACCTCGCCGCCCTCAAGCAACGCCTGCTCAAGCTCACCGCCGACAGCGAAGCGCGGCTGGCCAAGGCGGACAACCTCACGGTGGTCAGTTTGAGCGATCACTTCGCCTACCTGGTCAGCAGCCTGAACCTGGAAGTAGTGAGCACAGATGCACGACCGGACGCCGACTGGACGCCCGAGGCCTTGCAGAAACTCAGTGCCGAATTGAAGGAGAACGACGTGGCGGTGGTGTTGCACCATCGTCAGCCGAGTGAGGCGGTGAAAGCGGCCATCGCGGCAGGCGGCTCGCAACTGCTGGTGCTGGAGGTGGACAGTGCGGATCCGGTGGCAGAGCTCACCACCAACACGGATTCACTGATCAAAGCCCTGACCCTGTAGGAGCCGGCTTTTGTGGCGAGGGAGCTTGCTCCCGCTGGGGGGCGAAGCGCCCCCAAAAAGCCGGCTCCAGCTACGCTGTCGAACGGGAGCAAGCTCCCTCGCCACAACAAGTGGGCTCTACAGAGGATGTGGGTGTCAGGCGACATCGACGCCGACGTGGATGGCGTCGTGTCGCCAGAACTCCAGGTCGCAGTCGATCAAGCGCTGATGCTGATCGTAATTGACCCGGGCAATGCGCAAGCCCGGGCTGCCCACCGACACGCGCAACGCGGCGGCGGCTTCCACAGGCAATGAAGTCGGCACAATTTCAAAACGCACCCGCCCATAGTGCAAGTCATATTGACGGGCATACAGCTCGGTCATCGACTGATTCAGGTCACACTCCAGGATCCCCGGGAAATACTGCGGGTTCAGGTAATGCTCCACGTACAACACCAGGCGCCCGTCAATGCGCCGGCCTCGGCACACCTGGATCACACTGGACAAGGCCGGCAACTGCAACCACGCACACACCGCCGCCGACGCCGGCTGCAGCCGCGCGGAAATCACCTCGGTGGAAGGTACCCGCCCCTGGTCGCTGACCATCGCGTGAAAGTGGCTGCGCTGCATCAGGTTGTAGGCCAGCCGGGGTGGCGAGACAAACCAGCCGCGACGCTCCTCGCGATAGATCTGCCCCTGGGCCTCCAGTTGTAACAAGGCTTCCCGCACCGTAATGCGAGTGGTACCAAACAACTCGCTGAGCTTGCGCTCGGCGGGCAATTTACTCGCAGGCGGCAACAGGCCGTGGTCGATCTGCTCTTGCAGCGCCAGGCCGATGGATGTCACCGCCTTGATTGCCTCATCACGCATCAATGTTACCTATCTGGACTAGACCAGCACCGCTTCGGTGCACAAACCGCGCTCTATCAGGGCTTGAGCTGTTGCCTGCCAGCCTAGGCATTACAGATGACCGACAGATGACAGCCCCTCTCACGCCCCTGCCCCACACTCTGCAATACATCGGCCAAGTCGAACGCCTGCGGGCATTTGGGCATGGTCTACGCTCACTCTGCGACCAGCGACATCCGCGATTTAAAAACGACATCGACATGAAACTGTCATCAGGCACGCCTAGATTGGCTCAGGTATTGCTGACCTAGACCAACTGGGGCGATTCATCACTGATTTATTGGGGCGCGCCGGACCTGATTTTGTGCAGGGCAAGGCGCGAGGAGCGTGGTTTGGTTGTTCCAAATAAGCGACGAGAAACGCAGCCCTGCGCAAAATCAGGCCCGGCCCTTCGGGTTGTGCCTGAAAACCGGCCATGCTGTGTTGCAGTCCTTGGCAAGGAAACAACCCTTACCTGCGGACTGCGCCTTGCCTGGCCGGCTTTCAGGCGCAACGCGCCCCAAGAAATCAGTGATGAATCGCCCCCCGCAATCGTTCATAAAAACGCAGCGTTGAACACGCCCAAAGGAGCTTCGGATGAAACAGCTTTTCCTGGCATCACTGTTAGGCTCGACCATTGCCATGTGCACCGCCGCCATGGCTGCTGATACCGATTTGAAAACCCTGGAAGCTGCCGCGAAAGCGGAAGGCGCCGTCAACAGCGTCGGCATGCCCGATGACTGGGCCAACTGGAAAGGCACCTGGGAAGACCTGGCCAAGACCTACGGCCTCAAGCACATCGACACCGACATGAGCTCGGCCCAGGAAATCGCCAAGTTCAAGGCCGAGAAAGACAACGCCAGCGCCGACATCGGCGACGTGGGCGCAGCGTTCGGTCCGATTGCGGTGAAGCAGGAAGTCACCCAGCCGTACAAACCGTCCACCTGGGCCCAGGTGCCGGATTGGGCAAAAGACAAGGACGGTCACTGGGCGCTGGCCTACACCGGTACCATCGCCTTTATCGTCAACAAGAAGCTGCTGCACGGCTCGGAAGTGCCCACCAGCTGGGCTGACCTGCAAAAAGGCAAGTACAAGGTCTCCATCGGTGACGTGAGCACCGCGGCCCAGGCGGCCAACGGCGTACTGGCCGCCGCCATCGCCAATAAAGGCGACGAAAAGAACATCGCCCCTGGCCTGCAGTTCTTCACCAAGATCGCCCAGCAAGGCCGTCTCTCGCTGTCCAACCCGACCATCGCCACCATGGAAAAAGGCGAAGTCGAAGTGGGCGTGGTCTGGGACTTCAACGGCCTGAGCTACAAGGCCAAGATGGCCAACCCGGATGACTACGTGGTGCTGATCCCATCGGACGGCTCGGTGAAATCCGGCTACACCACCATCATCAACAAATACGCCAAGCACCCGAACGCCGCCAAGCTGACCCGCGAATACATCTTCAGCGATGCCGGCCAACTCAACCTGGCGAAAGGCAATGCGCGTCCAATCCGTGCTGAAACCGACCTGAAACTGCCGGCCGATATCGCCAAGAACCTGATCCCGGGCGAGCAGTACACCAAGGCCAATCCGCAGCCAATCAAAGATGCTGATGCCTGGGAAGCGACTTCCAAGAAGCTGCCTCAGCTGTGGAACGAGCAAGTCATCGTAGAAATGAAGTAATCGGGCTCACTGCCTGAAATGCGGCCGGTGTGGGAGCTGGCTTGCCTGCGATAGTGGTCTGACATTCAGCCTCTATGTCGACTGATACTCCGCTATCGCAGGCAAGCCAGCTCCCACATTTTGACCCGGTTACGCCAGAGAATTTGAGTCAAACCACCTGTTGCGGAGCTCCAGCCCCCATGAAGCACAATGTCATCCTTGTCGTGCTCGACGGCCTGAACTTCGAGGTTGCGCGGCACGCCATGGGGCACTTGCAGGCCTATGTCGGCGCAGGACGCGCAGCGCTCTACAAGCTGGAATGTGAACTGCCCGCCCTGTCC
>NZ_JACARO010000153.1 GCF_013386585.1 Pseudomonas sp. P7548
GAATGCCCTTGGGGGCGTATTCGATGCCCAGGGCGCGGGTCAGCCCCAGCAAGCCGTGCTTGGCGACGGGGTACGGAAAGCAGCCGGGGATGATGTGGCTGGAATGGGTGGAGGCGATATTGATGATGTTGCCGATGCCCTGCTCGATCATGTGCGGCAGCACCGTGCGACAACCGAACCAGGCACCGTCGAGGTCGATGGCGAAGCAGCGGCGCCAGTCTTCGTCAGTCATTTCCAGGGGGTCGCGGAATACGTTGACCCCGGCGCAATTGACCAGCACGTCCACGCGGCCAAAGCGCTCGATGGCCACATTGACCAGTGCCTGCCATTGCGCCTTGGAGGTGATGTCGACGGGCTGCGCGACAATCTCGGCACCGCGTTCGCGCCAGTGGACGGCGACTTTTTCGACCTTGTCGCCCTGGATATCGGCGATCACCAGGCGTGCCTGCTGGGCCTGGAAGCAGGCGACGATCGCCTCGCCAATGCCTTGGGCGGCGCCGGTGATGATCACTACTTTGTTCTTCAGCCGCTCACCATAAGTGGGCTCGGGCACGGCGGGTAATGACAACGGTTGGGCCTGCATCGCTTCACCTGTTTTATTTTTGGTAGTGAGTGCTGATGCAGCCGACTATAAACCCATCTTTTGAAATATCTCAATATATAAATTTGCATCCCATATATTGAGC
>NZ_JACARO010000154.1 GCF_013386585.1 Pseudomonas sp. P7548
TCGCAGCCTCGCTAAAGCTCTACAACTCCCACAGGTGACCTTGTGTCAGGCCGAGGTGATGTTGGCCCGCGCGGCGTGCAGCTTCTTGTAGCTTTCGATCAGGCGCTGATGGCGGTCCAAACCTTCGAGCTTCAGGCTGGTCGGCGTCAGGCCATAGAAGCGCACGTCACCAGTGACCGAGCCAATCACCGCGTCCATACGCTCATTGCCAAACATGCGGCGGAAGTTGGCTTCGTAGTCGTCCAACTCAAGATCGTCGTCCAGTTCCATCTCCAGCACCGCATTCATCGCCTGGTAAAACAGGCCGCGTTCGACGGTGTTGTCGTTGTACTGCAGGAACATCTCCACGCACTCCTTGGCCTCTTCATATTGTTTCAAGGCCAGGAAGATCAGCAGCTTCAACTCCAGGATGGTCAACTGCCCCCACGCGGTGTTGTCGTCGAATTCGATGCCGATCAGCGTGGTGATGTCGGTGTAGTCGTCCAGCTCACTTTCGATCAGGCGCTCAAGCAACGCTTGCAACTCATCGTCGTCGAGGCTGTGCAGGTTGAGGATGTCGGCCCGGAAGAACAGCGCCTTGTTGGTGTTGTCCCAGATCAGGTCGTCCACCGGATAGATTTCCGAGTAGTCCGGCACGAGGATGCGGCAGGCGGTGGCGCCGAGGTGTTCGTACACGGCCATGTACGACTCCTTGCCCATGCCTTCGAGAATGCCGAACAAGGTTGCGGCTTCCTGGACGTTGGAGTCTTCGCACTGGCCGGTGAAGTCCCACTCGACAAACTCGTAATCCGACTGAGCACTGAAGAAGCGCCACGACACCACGCCGCTGGAGTCGATGAAGTGCTCGACAAAGTTGTTCGGCTCGGTCACTGCCTGGGCTTCGAAGGTCGGCGCCGGCAAGTCGTTCAGGCCTTCGAAGCTACGGCCTTGCAGCAGCTCAGTGAGGCTGCGCTCCAGCGCCACTTCCAGGCTCGGGTGCGCGCCAAACGAGGCAAACACGCCACCGGTGCGCGGGTTCATCAGGGTCACGCACATCACCGGAAACTCACCGCCCAGGGACGCGTCCTTGACCAGTACCGGGAACCCTTGCGCTTCCAGGCCCTGGATGCCGGCCAGGATACCCGGGTACTTGGCCAGCACTTCGGCAGGCACGTCCGGCAAGGCAAATTCACCTTCGATGATTTCGCGTTTCACCGCCCGTTCGAAGATCTCCGACAGGCACTGCACCTGCGCTTCGGCCAGGGTGTTGCCGGCGCTCATGCCGTTGCTCAGGTAAAGGTTTTCGATCAGGTTGGACGGGAAATACACCACTTCACCGTCCGACTGGCGCACGAACGGCAGCGAGACAATGCCGCGTGCCTCATTGCCCGAGTTGGTGTCGAACAGATGCGAACCGCGCAATTCGCCCTCGCGGTCGTAGACCTTGCGGCAGTAGGCATCGAGAATTTCGCTTGGCAGCTCGTCGTTGGGGCCCGGCTGGAACCAGCGCTCATCCGGGTAATGCACGAACGGCGCGTTGGCCAGTTCCTCGCCCCAGAATTGGTCGTTGTAGAAGAAGTTGCAGTTGAGCCGCTCGATGAACTCGCCCAGGGCCGACGCCAGTGCGCCTTCCTTGGTGGCGCCCTTGCCGTTGGTGAAACACATCGGCGAGTGCGCGTCGCGAATGTGCAGCGACCACACGTTGGGCACGATATTGCGCCACGAGGCGATTTCGATCTTCATGCCCAAGCCCGCCAAAATGCCGGACATGTTGGCGATGGTCTGCTCCAGCGGCAGGTCCTTGCCCGCAATGTAGGTCCCGCCGTCGGAGGTCGAGTTGGGCATCAGCAAGGCCTGGGCATCGGCGTCGAGGTTTTCCACTTCCTCGATCACGAACTCGGGGCCGGCCTGCACCACTTTCTTCACGGTGCAACGGTCGATGGAGCGCAGGATGCCCTGGCGGTCCTTGTCGGAGATGTCGGCCGGCAGCTCGACCTGGATCTTGAAGATCTGGTTGTAGCGGTTTTCCGGGTCGACGATGTTGTTCTGCGACAGGCGGATGTTCTCGGTGGGGATGTTGCGCGTCTGGCAGTACAACTTCACAAAGTACGCCGCACACAACGCCGACGACGCCAGGAAATAGTCGAACGGACCCGGGGCCGAACCGTCGCCTTTGTAGCGGATCGGCTGGTCGGCAATCACCGTGAAATCGTCGAACTTGGCTTCAAGTCGTAGGTTGTCGAGAAAGTTGACCTTAATTTCCATGCGGGCACACCAGAATAACGGGCTAAACAAAATGGCCGCTATTATGAAGTTTTTTGCCGGGAAGTCCCGGGGTTTTCCGCGTTGGCTGCCGATCGGTTAACGTGTGCCCTATCCACCTTGAGGCCTGCGCTCCATGTCCATTGCCGATAACCTCCTCGCCTTCACCTTCGCCGCCACCCTGCTGACCCTCACCCCGGGGCTCGACACGGCATTGGTGCTGCGCACCGCCACGGTGGAAGGCAAGCGCCAGGCGCTGCAGGCCACCCTGGGGATCAATGCCGGCTGCCTGCTCTGGGGCGCGGCGGTTGCCTTTGGCCTGGGCGCGTTGATCGCCGTGTCGGAGGTGGCCTTCAACGTACTGAAATACTGCGGCGCGGCCTACCTGGCCTGGCTGGGCTTGAACATGCTGTTGCGCCCGCGCCGTTCATTGTCGCCGGCCGAAGCCGACGGCAAGCCCGGCAGCAACTGGTTCCTCAAGGGCATGCTGGGCAACGTGCTGAACCCCAAGGTCGGGATCTTCTACGTGTCGTTCCTGCCGCAGTTCATCCCCCAGGGCCATTCGCTGATCGCCTGGACCTTCGGCCTGGTCAGCATCCATGTGGTGCTGGGCCTGGTGTGGTCGCTGGTGTTGATTGGCGCCACGCGGCCA
>NZ_JACARO010000155.1 GCF_013386585.1 Pseudomonas sp. P7548
AAAGTCGCCCAGGGCGGCGTGGCCGACAACCTGACCAGCCTGTTGACCATCCTCAAATCGTTCCAGTCGTAATCCGCAGGTCCCCCAGCACCCCCGTCGCCCACCCGCGCCGGGGGTGTTGTCGTTTGTACGTTGATCCGAAAGCTTGGACAAAAGCGCCGTTTTCGTTCTTTTTTTCGAACAGACTATTGCCCTGCCCCCCCATTGATCCTAGGATTCGTTTGAGATTTCAAACGCTCTGTCTCCCGTGCGCCTTTCACTTTTTCGTGCGCTGGGGCTGATTTCCCTGACGGCAGCCCACAAGGCGCCTTTCAACAACTCTAATTCGCTCCGCGTGCGCGCGGTGCTGTTAAGGAAAGCCGACATGCAGCTTAAAGATGCCCAGTTGTTCCGCCAGCAAGCCTTTATCGATGGCGCTTGGGTCGATGCGGACAACGGTCAGACCATCAAGGTCAACAACCCTGCCACAGGCGAAATTCTCGGCACCGTGCCGAAGATGGGCGCCGCTGAAACCCGCCGCGCCATCGAAGCCGCCGACAAGGCCCTGCCGGCCTGGCGCGCACTGACCGCCAAGGAGCGTGCCAACAAGCTGCGCCGTTGGTTCGAACTGCTGATCGAAAACCAGGACGACCTCGGTCGCCTGATGACCCTCGAGCAAGGCAAGCCGCTGGCCGAAGCCAAGGGCGAAATCGCCTACGCGGCTTCTTTCATCGAGTGGTTCGCCGAAGAAGCCAAGCGCATCTACGGTGACGTGATTCCCGGCCACCAGCCTGACAAGCGCCTGATCGTGATCAAGCAGCCGATCGGCGTGACCGCAGCGATCACCCCGTGGAACTTCC
>NZ_JACARO010000156.1 GCF_013386585.1 Pseudomonas sp. P7548
CGCGAAGCCGATTTGCTGTTCCATCGGGCCGGGATCACCTTCACCTTGTATGGCGACGAGCAAGACACCGAGCGCCTGATCCCCTTCGACATCATCCCCCGCAGCATCCCCGCCAGTGAATGGGCCGTGATCGAACGTGGCTGCATCCAGCGCGTCAACGCACTGAACATGTTCCTTGCCGACATCTACCACGACCAACGCATCATCAAGGCTGGGATCATCCCTGCCGACCAGGTGCTGGGCAACGAGGGCTACCAGAAGGCCATGGTCGGCCTGGACCTGCACCGCGACATCTACTCGCATATCTCGGGCGTTGACCTGGTGCGCGACGGCGACGGTACCTACTACGTGCTCGAAGACAACCTGCGCACCCC
>NZ_JACARO010000157.1 GCF_013386585.1 Pseudomonas sp. P7548
CCGTAAGGGCGGAACCCATAGCAGCCGTTACCGCAGAAACGGATATGCCCCCAATCAAACCTCACCCCTTACCCGGCCCATTCCCAATCTGCCAAACAAACGGCGGCTCACTCCCATTCACCACCCAATCCCCCACAATCCGCGCCTTGTAAATCACCGGATTATGCGACGACACCGTCCGCGCATTCCGCCAATGCCGATCCAGCGCTTTCCCCTGGCGCACATCCGAAGCCCCCAGCGCATTGAACAACTCAGTGGTCGCCCGCTGAACCAACTGCGACACCACCACCTGCGCCGTCGCCGACTCAATCTCCGCCGCCACATTGGCCTCCCGCTCCAACACCGCATCCCCCGAAAACCGCGCCAGGTAAGCCCGCTGCGCCGGAACAGCCGCCTTTAAGGCACTGGCCTCAGCCGCATACACCAGGGCCGCCACCTCACCCACCACCTGCTGTACCTGCGCATCCTGGCTCACATGCGCCGCATTGCCATGGCTGTAAATGCGTTTACGGCTACGCACCTGCCGTGCCACATCGTTCAGCGCCGCACGCCCGATACCCGCCAGGCTCGCCAGCAGCACCAACTGGTAGAAGGCCGTCTGGTACTTGAACCGGGTCGCAAAGTCGATGACGTTGTCAGCCTCGACCACCGCATCGGTAAACCGCGTGGTGCCACTGCCCGTGGTGCGTTGACCAAACCCGTCCCAATCATCGCTCTGCACCACGCCCGGCTGTCGCGTGCGCGTGGCGGCGATCACCGAGGCGCCGGTGTCGCTGCGCTGGGCGTACACATCGATCCAGTCCGAAAACAGGCTGCCGGTGCTGTAGAACTTCTCACCGTTGAGCGTCCACTGATCGCCGTCCGGGCTGACCTGGGTTACCACATCGCCAATCGCGACATCGCCGATTTCCGTCCAGGCGCAGCCGACGATATCGCCGTCGACAAAACGCTTGAACCACAGGTCGCGGCCGGCACCGGGCGGTGCATTCAGGCGGTCTTCGGCGAACGCGAAATGCCCGCGCAGGGCTTGGGGCACGTTGGAGTCGGCAGCGGCGAGTTCGATCAGCAGTTCGAACAACTGGGGCAGGGACGCGCCGCCACCGCCATATTCCACCGGCACTCGCACTGCGCCAAAGCCGGCCTCCTTGAGCCATCGGATGGGTTCGTAGGGCAGGGTGCGGGTTTGCTCGCGCTCAACCGCACCCTCGGCGATGCGCTGGAAGATCGGCCGAAAGCGTGCGGCCAGTGTGGGGTAGTCGACGCCGATGGACAGCGGGTTGATCACGTGTTGCTCAGTCATGGGAGGCAGCTCCTTGGCAGTGTTCAAGTACCAGGGCGATTGCACAGTCCGTGCCGGGTGTTCCACCTCGTATTTACGGGCTATAACCCTGGCTGACTGTTGCGCCAGCAACAGTGGAACGACAAAGCGGTGCGATCCCTGACACCCGCGACAAAGGCCTTCATTGCGCGGTTTCTTGATGCAGCGCCTGTACGCCGGGCCTTTGCCGGTGCTGGCACACTTGCTGCTCTGACCCTCCTACATCCCTGTGTGCGAGGAAACGTCCGATGAGTCAGCAAGCCGTGAAATTTGCCTATTGGGTGCCCAACGTCAGCGGTGGGCTGGTGGTGAGCAAGATCGAACAGCGCACCCATTGGGGCATCGACTACAACCGCAAACTGGCGCAATTGGCCGAAGAGGCCGGCTTTGAATATGGCCTGACGCAGATTCGCTTTACCGCCGGCTACGGCGCCGAGAACCAGCATGAATCCGTGGCGTTCAGCCATGCGCTGCTGGCGGCGACGACCAAACTGAAAGTCATTGCAGCGATCCTGCCCGGTCCGTGGCAACCGGCGTTGGCGGCCAAGCAATTGGCGACCATCGACCAGCTGACTAACGGCCGCATTGCGGTGAACATCGTCAGCGGCTGGTTCAAGGGCGAGTTCCAGGCCATCGGCGAACACTGGCTGGAACACGATGAGCGTTATCGCCGTTCCGAAGAGTTCATCCGCGCCCTCAAGGGCATCTGGACCCAGGACGACTTCACCTTCAAAGGCGACTTCTACCGCTTCAACAACTACACCCTCAAGCCCAAGCCGCTGGGCCAGCCCGAGGTGTTCCAGGGCGGCAGCTCGCGGGCCGCGCGGGACATGGCAGCGCGGGTGTCGGACTGGTATTTCACCAACGGCAACACCCCGGAAGGCATCAAGGCCCAGGTCGACGATATCCGCGCCAAGGCGGCCGCCAATAATCATTCGGTCAAAGTCGGCGTGAATGCGTTTGTTATCGCCCGTGACACCGAAGAAGAAGCCCGCGCCGTGCTCGCCGAAATCATCGAAAAAGCCGACCCGGAAGCCGTGAATGCCTTTGGCGATGCGGCCAGGCAAGCGGGCAAGGCCTCACCGGAGGGCGAGGGCAACTGGGCCAAATCCAGCTTTGAAGACCTGGTGCAGTACAACGACGGCTTCAAGACTAACTTGATTGGCACCCCGCAACAGATTGCCGAGCGCATCGTCGCGCTCAAGGCCGTCGGTGTGGACCTGGTACTCGCCGGCTTCCTGCACTTCCAGGAAGAAGTCGAGTACTTCGGCAAGCGCGTGTTGCCGCTGGTGCGCGAGCTGGAAGCCCAGGCCGCGATCAAGCAGGTGGCATAAACAGCACCACCGCCGCCCGCAGTTTGTTGTTGCCAAACCGGCACATGCGCTCGAACGCCCCATGGCTGACCGGCAGGTGCTGGCAGTCCAGGGGCTGACGGTGCTGGCTGTGGTCCACGTCCGGGTCGTGCAGGTAGACAAACTCGTCGTCGCAATCGGTGACCATCACCCAGTGCGGCGACTTGGAACGCGTGAGGCGGTAGCTGCTGATCAACACCAGCGGTTGCCCGCCTGCCTGCAGCACCTGGGGCAAGTCCAGGGCGCCGCCGAGCACCTGTTCGACGTCGCTGCCTGCCAACTCCTCTTCGAACGCCTCGTGCACCACACGCATCACATCCTTTTTGTGCGGGTCGCGCACGCCATCGAGAAACAACGGCCCGCTTACATTCACCTGCATCCGCACCCGAAAGCCCCGGCGCCAGGCTGCCAGCGCCAAACCCTGAGGGCTGCAACCACCATGGCCGGCGGTCATGAACACGGTGGTTGCTTCGCGCCAGATCTGCAGCTCTTCGCGACGCTGTGCCACACGCCCAGGCACCAGCGCGCCCATGGCCATCAGCAGGCAGGCGGCGCCACAGGTGAAGTCGGTGGTCTGTTGATAATACGGCACGCTCTGCGGGCGTGCGGTGTGATGCTGCAGGATGCGTTTTTCCAGGCGCAGGGCGGCGGTGTGGTCTTCGTAATAGTCATTGATCAGGGCGAAGCGCCGGTAGCCAGTGCGTTCGTAGAGGGCGAGGGCGCCGGGGTTGTCGGTGCGCACTTCCAGGCGCAGGTAGGCACAGTCGTGCTTGATGGCGCAGGCCTCGATACGGGCCAGCAATTGCTTGCCCAGGCCCATGCCGCGCGCGTGTTCGGCAATGGCGATGGAGTACAGGCGCGCCAATGAGGTACCGCGATGGAACAGCACCAGGGCGTAGCCGAGCAATTGCTCGTCATTTTCCGCCACCAGCAACTGCCCGTGGGCGCGGCTGACCATCCACTGGAAACTGCGCGGCGAGAGCCGGTCGGTGGTGAAACAGTGCTGTTCCAAGGCCACCAGTTCAGGCACATCGGCCGGTGTTGCAACGCGAAAGGAAAGAGCCATATAACCGCCGTAAAAGTTGCGTAACGAAACGGGACTTCTCTAAAAGATCGTGCTTAATAGAAAAGGTCGAGTTCTCTAAAGCGGATCAAATATTATGTCGGCGGTACAAGGTCATTGGCGTGAAGTATCCGAGCAAACCCTCGCGGCGACAATAACTAACAAAGGTTATTTTTCCGTACCACCCAAAGGGGCCAGTCAAGTCGTGATCATTGTCGAGCGCAAGGAAGATTGGGCCTCTTACTTCCCCAGCGAAGACATCGTCACCGCCCAGGAATACCTGGAACAGACCCGGGAAAACGAGAGCGGCAAGCGCGTGCAGGTGATCAACCTGTGCCGCAGCTACAAGTACCTGGGGCATGGCTACTACTGTTCGCTGCTGGCTGAAGCTCGGGGGCACAAGGTGATTCCGTCGGTGCGCACCATCAGTGAGCTGACCAAAAAATCGCTGTATGGGCTGGCGCTGGATGACCTGGATAAAACCCTCGATAAAGCCTTGAGTCATCACCTTTACAGCAATACCGAAGGGTTTACCCTGACCCTTTACTTTGGTCGGACCAATATAGAACCGTTGCAGGATCTGGCCCGCCAGTTATTTGAAACCTTCCCGTGCCCGATCCTCTTAGTTGAATTCAGAAAGAACAACGGTTGGCATATCGAAGGGGTCAAGTCCGGCGTGCTGCACAAGTTGCGTGATGATCAGGAAGATCAATTCGCCCACGCCCTCGACAACTTCAGCCGCAAGATCTGGCGCCAACCCCGTTCACGCCGATTGGCCCGTTATGACCTGGCCATCCTTCACGATCCTCAAGAGCAACTGCCCCCATCCAACGCCCGTGCCCTGGAGAACTTCGTGCGGGTCGGCAAGGGCCTGGGCATCGACGTGGAACTGATCGAACGCAAGGACTACGGGCGCCTCGCCGAGTACGACGCCTTGCTGATCCGCGAGACCACCAGCGTCGACAACCACACCTATCGTTTCGCCAAGAAAGCCGAAAGCGAAGGCCTGGTAGTAATGGATGACCCGACGTCGATCCTGCGCTGCACCAACAAGGTCTACCTCACCGATCTGCTCAACAGCCATCAATTGGGCATGCCCGCCACCGAGATTCTCTACAAGGAACGACCGGAAGAGTTCGAACGGGTCGGCGAACGCCTGGGTTTCCCCTTGGTGCTGAAGATCCCGGACGGTTGTTTTTCCCGTGGCGTGATCAAGGTGGAGAGCCAGGAGGCCCTGCTCAAGGCTACCGCCGAGCTGTTCGAACATTCGGTGCTGTTGCTGGCCCAGGAGTTTTTCTACACCGAGTACGACTGGCGCATCGGCGTACTCAACCGCAAGCCGATCTTCGCCTGTCAGTACTTCATGTCCAAGGGCCATTGGCAGATCTACAACCACAAGGCTATCGGCCAGGACATCAACGGCGAATGCCGCACATTGGCGGTTCACGAGGCGCCGAAGGCCGTGGTGGAGCTGGCCGTGAAGACCGCCAACCTGATCGGTGACGGCCTGTATGGCGTGGACCTCAAGCAATCCGGTGACAAGGTGGTGGTGATTGAGGTCAACGACAACCCCAATATGGACGCCGGCATCGAAGACGCCTATTTGCAGGACGACCTGTATGCCCTGGTGCTGGAGGAGTTTGTGCGGCGCCTGGAGCTCAAGCGCCTAGGCCAGGTCTGGTAGCCGGCGATGATCCAGCGCTTTGACCTGATCGATGGCACGCTGCGCAGCGGGGACAGTGACGAGGCCCCCATCCTGTTGTTCAACGACCCTGACCCTGCCGAGCGAGACAGGCTGCGTGACCATTACAAGCAGGATGAGCACGCGCTGGCCTCGGCGCTCGACCCGGACGAAGTCTCACGGATCGAGTTCCACCCCGACAACCTGTTCCTGATCTGGAAACGCCCGGAAAACTACTCCGGCGGTGGCAGCCTCGTATTCGAAGTGTCGTCCTGCGGCTTGCTGTTTTCACCGGACCGACTGCTGGTGATCGCCCCGGATGAAACCCCGCTGACCGGCTTGGGCAAGCGCCACCCCTTGCACACGCCACTGGACGTGCTGCTCGACTTGCTGCTCAACAACATCCACCACTACCTGGGCCACCTCAAGGTGATCAAGCTGGTTGCACGGGAGTTGCAGCAGCAATTCAACGCGTCCATGAGCAACCATCACCTGATGCAGATGTTCAGCCTCAGCGAGAGCCTGATCTATTACATCAATGCCCTGCACAGCAACGGCGCCGTGCTGACGCGCCTGCGCAACCACGCCGAGAAGGAACACTTCAGCGCCCGGACCCTGGGTCTGATTGACGACCTGATCATCGAAAACCACCAGTGCTACAAGCAGGCCGAAATCTACTCCAACGTGTTCTCCGGGCTGATCGACGCACGCGGCAACCTGATGAACAACAGCATGAACAACCTGCTGCGCAAGCTGACCTTGATCAACGTGGTGTTCCTGCCGCTGAACCTGATCGCCAGTGTGGGCGGCATGTCGGAATTCAGCATGATGACGGCGGGCACGCCCTGGTGGATTTCGTACCCGTTGTTCCTGGCGGCGATGGGGCTGGGGGCGGGGTTGATG
>NZ_JACARO010000158.1 GCF_013386585.1 Pseudomonas sp. P7548
GGCTTCATCGGGCTCGGTGACGGCAGCCTGCATGTCGTTGCACAACTCCAGCATCTGTCGGCAGCGCGGCAGCATTTCACTGCCGGCCGTCGTCAGGCTCAGCTTGCGCGTGGTGCGGTGCATCAGGCGTGCGCCCACCCAGTCTTCCAGTTCAGCCAGGTAGCGCGACACCACCGGCCGCGACAGGTCCAGATGATCGGCCGCCGCCGACTGGCTGCCCAGGTCGACTACGCTGACAAACACCCGCATTGCTTGAAGACGGTCCATGATTTGCCCGGTTTTAGAAACAAACTATGTTCAAGCATGGCATTTTTTGTGACGTTTAGTGCAACTAAGCTCTGTGCATCACTTATCCCTCGCTGGAGCTGCACATGATCTCGACCTTCAAACGGTTGGCCACCGCGATGGCCGCCCTGGCCTTTGCTGCCCACGCCGCTGCCGCGGACCTGACGCTCGATGCCTACAACCCGGGCACCTCGGCGATGATGCCGGTGAGTTCGGTACTGGTCAGTGGCGAGCATGACGTCATCCTGGTGAATGCGCAGTTCGGCAATGGCCAGGCGCAAGACCTGGTGCAGAAGATCCGCGCCAGCGGCAAGCACCTGACCACCATCTACGTCAGCGACGGCGACCCGGACTACTACTTCGGCCTCGACGTCCTGACCACCGCCTTCCCCGACGCCAAGGTGCTGGCCTCGCAGCCGGTGGTCGACCACATCAAGGCGACCGCCGAGCAAAAACTCGCATTCTGGGGCCCGAAACTGGGCGCCGACAAACCGGCGAAGCTGGTCATCCCCCAGGTGCTGCAAGGCCACACCCTGACGCTTGAAGGCCAGGCGCTGGAAGTGGTCGGCCTGGACGGCCCGCAACCGGACCGCACCTTTGTGTGGATCCCATCGATCAAGGCCGTGGTCGGTGGCGTGGTGGTGTTTGAAAACACCCACGTGTGGATGGCTGACACCCAGACCGCCCAATCCCATGCCGACTGGTTGACCACCCTCAAGCGCA
>NZ_JACARO010000159.1 GCF_013386585.1 Pseudomonas sp. P7548
CTGACACACCGCCGCGCGGGGCAAGCCCGCTCACTACAGTCTCAGGCATGACCACCGCCCAGGACCAGGAACAGGTTGACGGTCTCCTGGTACCTGTTTCCACGGGCTTGCACCCACCTCAGTTGCGCCAGTTGTTGAGTGCGCTGGGCCTGCACCACTTGCAGCAGGCCAGCGCTGCCCACGTGATACGCCTGTTGGGTCAGGCGCAGCGCAGCAGTCGCCGAGTCGAGGGCCTGTTGCTCGGCACGTGCCTCATCCGCGGCGTTTTGCAGGCCGTGGAGGCTGACGGCGACCTGCTGGAACGCACGCAACACCGTCTGCTGATACGCCGCAAATGCGCCCTGATAGGCGTCTTCGGCCGCCCGTTGGCGCGCCGATAACGTGCCGCCATGGAACACCGGGCCGGCCAGCCCGCCGAGCAGGTTCCAGGCAGAGCTGGCGGGGCCGGAAAACAAGGCTTCGTCACTCAGGCTGGCGCTCAGGGTCAGGTGCGGGTACAGGTCTGCCGTGGTCACCCCGACCCAGGCGTTGGCCGCCTGCAAACGGGCCTCGGCAGCCCGGATATCCGGGCGCAGGCGCACCAGCTCGGAAGGGACGGCCACCGGGACATGCTCGGGCAGTTGGAGGGAGGCCAAGTCAAAGTCCGGTGCGGTCCAGCGCGTTTCGGTGGCACCGACCAGTGTGGTCAACGCGCCGCGATTGACCGCCAACGTCTGGGCCAGCACCGGCAGGCGTGCGCGGTCTCGGTCGAGCTGGCTTTGCGCCAAACTCACATCCAGGGTTGAAGCCACGCCAGCCTTGGCCGCCTGTTTCACGCGGTCGAGGGTCTGCTGATCGGCCTCGATCACCGAAGTGATGGCCTGCACCTGCCCGTTCAGCATGGCCATGCGCAGCGCGGCGCCCACGCTGTTGCCGGCGACTTCCAGGCGCGCTGCTTTCAGTGCCTGTTGTTCTACCTGCACATTGGCCGAGGCCATTTCCACTTGACGCCGCTCGCCGCCGAACAGGTCCAGGTCATAGGTCGCGCTCAGCCCGCCGCCATAGGCCGAGAACAACGGGAAGTCTTCGGCCTGTGGCCCGAACGCCGTGGCGCCGACCTTGGTCCGACCCGCACTGGCGCCGGCATCGACCTGCGGTAATCGCCCACCGTCGGCCATCGCCACGCCTTCCCGGGCTTTGGCCAGGTTGGCGCGGGCGATCACCAGCGATCCGTTCTGCGCCAGGGCGCGGTCGACGGTGCGGTTGAGGTCGGGGGAGCCCAGCAAGGTCCACCAATCTTCACGCAGCGCTTGGCCTTCATTGAGTTGCGCTTCCTGCCGAGGATCGGCGAGGTAGTGTTGCTCTTCGGGTGGCTGGGGCGCCGAGTAATCCGGGCCGACCGTGCAGCCGGCCAGCGCCAGGCTTAACAGCAACAGGGTGAAGGGTGTGAAGGAAGTATTCATGTCAGTGCGCCTCGCCGGTGTTGCCGGTTCTGGTTTTTTTCAGCAAAAGCACGGCGAGGAAAGCAAGCCCCAACAACGCACTCTGCAAAATGATGGTGTCGCTGAACGCGAGGATCGACGCCTCGCGGCGGATCAACCGGCCCACCTCGACGATGGCCTGGTGCCGCGCCAGTTCCGGGTCGCTGATGCCGCGCGCAAGAAACCACTGGGTCAACGCATCGAGCCGTTGTCGGGTGGCGTCATTGAGCAACGACACCTGCGGGGTGATCACGTCGGAGTGGTACTTGCCGCTGTTGCTCATGAAGGTCTGCAACACCGCAATGCCGATGGCGCCGCCGAGGTTGCGGGTCATATTGAACAGCGCGGCGGCGGAGCCTGCGTGTTCGCGCTCGATCCCCGCCACGGCGATGGCCGACAGTGGCGTCATCACCAGCACCTGGCCCAGGGCGCGGATCAGGCTGGAGGCGATGAACTGCGGGCCGGCAAAACTCATCGACAGGTGGGTGGCCAGCAAGCTGCCGCCGATCAGGATCAGGTACCCCACCGCCACCAGCTTGCGCGGGTCGAAACGCCGCATCAGCGCGGGCACCAGCGGCAGCATCAGCAATTGCGGGATGCCGATCCAGATCAGCACATAGCCAACCTGCTCGGAGTTGTAGCCATGGATACGCGCCAGGTACAGCGGAATGATGTACACCCAGGTGTACATCGACAGGCCAAAGAAGAAGTTGGCCATGGTGCCCAGGCCGAAGTTGCGCCGCGCCAGCAGGCGCAATTGCAGCAGCGGATTGCGCCGACGCAGTTGCACGCACACAAACACGCTCAGGGCCACCGCTGCGATCACACTCAGGCGCACGATAAAGGGCGAGCCGAACCAGTCGTCTTTCTCGCCCTCCTCCAGCACCGTTTCCAGGCAACCCAGGCCAATCGCAATGCTGAGGATGCCCCACCAGTCACCCGTGCGCAGCAGGTGCAACTGGCGCGGTTCGGCGTCCAGGGCAAACCACAACAGGCCGAGCATGATCGAGCCGGGCAGCAGGTTGACGTAGAAGATCGACTGCCAGCCGAAGGTCTGGTTGAAGTAGCCGCCGATCACCGGCCCGATGGAGGGGGCGAAGATCGCCGAGACCGAATAGATCGACAGGCCGATCGCATGCTTGGACGGCGGCAGGCGCGTCATGATGATGGAGAACGCCAAGGGAATCAGCACGCCCCCGGCGAAGCCCTGCATGGCCCGCACCACGATCATCTGCCCGAGGTTTTTGGTAAAGGCGCAGGCCACGGTGAGGATCAGGAACAGCACGGTGTTGGTCAGCAAGTACGTGCGCGTCGAGAACACCCGCGCCAGCCAGCCGCTCATGGGGATCACGATGATTTCGGCGACCAAGTAGGCGGTGGTGATCCAGCCGCCTTCATCCGAGCCGGCACCGATGGCGCCCTGGATATCGCTCAGGGACGAGCTGACTATCTGGATATTGAGGATCGCCAGGAACGCGCCGAGCGCGGCGCCGACCACCGCCACCCAGGTGCGCAGGCTCACAGGATCATGGTTCATGGCGTGGCGCCCGGGTATCGATGGCGGCGGTCACGGACATGCCGGGACGCAGGCGCCCAGCCAGTTCACCCGCGTCGTTGAACAGGATTTTCACCGGGATCCGCTGCACGATCTTGGTGAAGTTGCCCGTGGCATTGTCCGGTGGCAGCAAGCTGAATTCCGCGCCGCTGGCCGGGGCCAGGGTGTCGACGGTGGCGCTTAGATCATGGTCGGGAAAGGTGTCGACACTGACCCGCACCGACTCGCCGGGGTGCACATTGAGCAACTGGGTCTCCTTGAAGTTGGCGACCACATACACCTGTGCCAGGGGCACCAGCGCCATCAACTGGGTGCCCGGCTGGACGAATTGCCCGGTGCGCACGCTGCGCGCCGCGACGGTGCCATCCACCGGCGCCACCACGCGGGTGTAGCTCAGGTTCAGTTCGGCCTGGTTACGCTGGGCTTGGGCAGCGTCCCGGCGCGCCACTGCACGCTCTCGCTGGCGGGCAAGAACATCCACGTGCTGGCGGGCACTCAGCGCAGCAGCCTGCAACCCCTCCAGGTTGGCGGTCTGCGCCTTGGCGTCGGTAGCGGCGTTATCGGCCTGTTCGTTGGAACCAAAGCCGACCCGGGCCATTGCCTGGCGTCGCGTGTCGTTGCGCCGCGACAGGCTCAACGTCGCCGAGGCAGCCGCCACGCGGGCGTCGGCCTGGCGAATCATCGACGCCTGCGCGACCACCTGGGCGTCCAGTTGCGCAACGGCCGCCGTTGCCGCCGTGACGTTGGCACGGGCGTCGTCGAGGGCGTTGCGCAGGTCGCGGTCGTCAATGGTCGCCAGCAGTTGGCCAGCCTTGACCGGCTGGTTGTCGTTGACCGGCAGCGCACTGATGTAACCGCCGACCTTGGGCGCGATCACGGTGGAATCGGCCTTGATGTAGGCGTCGTCGGTGCTTTCGATAAAGCGCCCATTGCGCCAGTAATGAAACCCTTGAAGCAGCACCAGGACGATGATTACAAAGGCGACCAGAAACAGCGCAAGGCGCGCCCATTGTTTGCGCCCAGTGGAAACAGAAGTGTCTTCGGAGTGAGAATTGAGATGGCTCACGGTGAGGCTCGCTAGATGAACAGAATCGGGCTCAAGGCTTTGCTAAGAGCGGGTTGGTGGCAGTCTGATGAGCACGCGAGCGGCTGAATAGCCGTTAAAAAATCAAGGCATCCTTGCAAAAATAGGAAGGAAGGTATGGCGGACGAGATCAGTGACCTGCGGTTGTTCGTGCGCATCGTGGCGGCGGGCAGCCTGTCGGAGGCGGCGCGGCGCCTGCACAGTTCGCTGCCTGCCGTGAGCCGGCGCCTGGCGGGGCTGGAAAGCCGCCTGGGGGTGCGGTTGATCAACCGGGGTTCACGGCATTTCAGCCTGACGGAAGAAGGCGCGCTGCTGCATGAGCGCGGGCTGTTCATTCTCGACGAGCTGGACGCGGCGGTGGCCGAAGTGGGCACACGGCTGGAGACGCCCCACGGGCATATCCGCGTAGGTGCGCCCCTGGAAATCGGCCGACGGCGAATTGCACCGCTGATTGCCGAGTTTTCCAGACGCTACCCGCGTATCACCGTAGAACTGCTGCTCTCCGATTCACCCGCCGACGTAGCGGGTGACGACTTGGATGTAGGCCTGTTGACCGACAACCCCAGCGACACCGGCATGGTCAGCCGCCGCCTGCTGTCCAGCCGCCGCGTAGTGTGCGCGTCACCTGACTACCTGGCGCAGCACGGCACGCCGCAGACGCCCCAGGACCTGCTGCACCACGACTGCCTGCGCCTGGTGCGTGGCCGGCGTATCTTTGATCGCTGGACCTTCCAGGAAAACGGCCATGGGCTGGAGGTGCAGATCAAGGGCACCCTGCTCAGCAACAACGCCGAGGTGATCCATGATTGGGCGGTGGGCGGCAGCGGCATAGTGCTCAAGGCGTTGTGGGATATTCAGGACGACCTGCGCGACGGTCGCCTGATTGCCCTGCTGGAGCCTTATGCCAACGACTACCTGTTTCTCAACGCCGTGTTCCCCAGCCGCCGCCACCTGCCGCCACGGGTACGGGTGTTTCTTGATTTTCTGGCGGATGCGCTACAGCAACAGGATGCCAACCCCGAGGGCTTGTAGTGAGCGGGCTTGCCCCGCGCCGCGGTGTGTCAG
>NZ_JACARO010000160.1:0-4012 GCF_013386585.1 Pseudomonas sp. P7548
GGCAACGAAGGCCTGGCGCAAGCAGCGTTGAGCAAGCCGGATTTGCTGGTGCTCGACCTGGGCTTGCCGGACATGGACGGGCAACAGGTGTTGCGCGAGTTTCGCGAGTGGTCGACGGTGCCGGTGCTGGTGTTGTCGGTGCGGGCCAGTGAAGTGCAGAAAGTCGAGGCGCTGGACAGCGGCGCCAATGACTACGTGACTAAACCGTTTGGCATCCAGGAATTTCTCGCCCGCGTACGTGCCCTATTGCGCCAGGCTCCGGCCGGGGAGGCCCAGGAAGCCGCGTTGAATTTTGGCCCGCTGACGGTGGACCTGGCCTATCGCCGGGTGATGCTGGACGGTGTTGAAGTCGCCCTGACCCGCAAGGAGTACGCGGTGCTGGCGCAACTGGCGAGGCATCCTGGCCGTGTGATCACCCAGCAGCAATTGCTCAAGGACATCTGGGGCCCGACCCATACCGAGGACAGCCACTACTTGCGGATCGTGGTGGGGCATTTGCGTCAGAAGCTGGCGGATGATCCGACACAGCCGCGTTTTATCGTGACCGAGGCGGGGGTGGGGTATCGGTTGTTGAACGCATAGGTTTGTGGTGTCTGGCCTGACGCTATTGCCGGCAAGCCACCCCACATTCGNNTTGCCTGCGATGGCGTCATCAGCAACACCGAAGTTCTCAGTGTTGCTCACTCTCATACCGATCCAAGGTATCACTGGCAATTTCCCGTCCCAACGCAATCAACTCCGGCGCCTTGTAGAACTCAAAAAACCGACACACCCGCTTTGGCACGTTGATCAACACATCAGGCGGGTAACCGGCAATCTTGTACTGCGCCAAGGACGTCTGCATCACCTCGAAACTCTGGTTGATCAGGTCAAGCAGTGAAGCGGGCCCCACGTTGTCGATGATGAACGAACCGGTCGCCGACTTGGGCGCGCCGGCTTTTTCCGGCGCGGCGGCGGGTTGCTGGGATTCGGGCTCGGCCGATTCCAGCCACGGGTTGATCTCTGCCGCTTCAGCCTGCAAGGCTTCCTGTTCCAGCTTCATCAGTTGCTCGGCCTGCTTGCGTCGAAAGGGCAGGTGCGAGCCCAGGGATTTGGCCAGGCTGTTGAAGCGGCTCTTGAACGCAGGCGGGCGCTGGATCACCGGCAGGTGATAGTGTTTCTGGTTGGTGGCGTTGAGGTTGACCGCAATGATCAGGTCGCAATGGCTCGACACCACCGGCACGATCGGCAGCGGGTTGAGCAGGCCGCCGTCCACCAGCATGCGGTTGCCTTGCATCACCGGCGTAAACAGGCTGGGGATGGCGGCCGAGGCGCGCATGGCCTGGTGCAGGCAGCCTTCCTGGAACCAGATCTCCTGCTGGTTGGTGAGGTCGGTGGCGACGGCGGTGTAGGGGATGCGCAGTTCTTCGATGTTGATCTCGCCGACGATCTTGCGGATCTGCCCGAAGACCTTCTCGCCACGAATCGCCCCCAGGCGAAAACTCACGTCCACCAGGCGCAGCACATCCAGGTAGTCGAGGCTTTCAATCCAGTTTCGATAATCCTCCAGTTTGCCGGCTGCGTAGATCCCGCCGACCACGGCCCCCATGGAACAACCGGCGACACAGGCGATGTCATAGCCGCGCCGTTCGATCTCTTCGATCACTCCGATGTGGGCGTAACCTCGGGCCCCTCCGGAGCCCAATACCAAGGCAACACGTTTTTTCATGGTCCATGTCCTCCCCAAGGCAGGTGCCCACAATGCACCCATTGAGGGGGCGCCTTCAATCTTCGCCTGGGGCGGTAATATTTTTGCTGGCGGGGCGCGGTGCTCGGGTATGCTCTGGCGATAGACGCTTTTGATTTGGGGCTGACAGACAAGGCACTTTTTCTTGTAGGCAACGTCTACAACGTACGACTGTTTTTCTTTATTTGAGGTGTCATCGATGAAAGCCTGGATGTGTGTGCCTGTGATCGTGTTGGCCCTGGCCGGTTGTGCCGGGAAAACCGCGTACCGCGACAGCTGCGGCACGCAACTGGATGCCGCGTGGCATGAACTGGACCTGGCCAAGGCCGAAGGCTTTGCCGGCACTGTGAGCTACTCTAAGGCCTTGTCCTTGCTGACCGGTGCCAAGACCCAACAGCAATTCGAAGCGTTTGAAGGCTGCTCCAACAAGGCCGAGAAAGCGCGGTTCTATATTCGTGAGTCGCGCGCCGGGCGTTGACCTGTCGCCGTGATCAGGGATCTTCATCGTCAGGGGAGGAAGGGATGTCAGCGTTGGTCGATCAGTTAGTCGCTCAGGTCATTGGCCTGGAAGTAGGGTTACTGAGCTGCCAGGCTCGCCTCGCCGCCGTCACCGACGATGAAGCCTTGCACGACCTGCGCACCACCGTGCGGCGCCTGCGCAGCCTCCTTCGCCCATTGCGCGGGCTGCCGGGTGTCGAGCAGCTTGAATTGGCGGCTAGTACGGTCGGCCAGATCACCACGCCGCTGCGGGACCGAGAGGTCCTGGCGGCGTATCTGCATCAGCACGGCCATCACGCGGCGGCAGACCGGCGCTTGCGCTTGCAACCCGATGCGTATCGGCACGTGGCGCAAAGCCCGGAGTTGGCTCACCTGCTGCTCATCCTGGATGCCTTCCCGCGCTTTCTCCGTGCCTCTGAGCATCAAAAGCTGCTCAAGGGGCTGCGCCCACGCATCGAGAAACGCTTGGCCAAGCAATGGCAGAAACTCGATGAAGCACTCAAAGACCCAGATCACGATCGCCACCGCCTGCGGTTGCTGATCAAGCGCGTGCGCTACGCCGCCGAAGCCTATCCCGAGCTGGACAAACTCCCCGCCAACGCCATGTCCCGACTGAAAAAAGCCCAGGGCGCCCTCGGTGATTGGCATGACTGCTGGCAGTGGTTGGCTCAGGCCCAGCATCAACCGGACCTGCAGCCCTGTGTTGCGACCTGGCATCGCACCATGGCCAAGGCCGAAGGGCAGGCCGACAGGGTGCTGGAAAAGCTCAGCGCCGATTGTTTCTGAAGCGGTCCGGTTTTTGGCCGGAATAGGCGCTGTATCGCAAGGGCGCGATGGTTAACATCCCCCCATCTGTTTAGCTGATGTGAGGTCGCCATGCGCTTTAGTGATTTGCTCGACGCTGCCCGTCGCAACCCGCTGGATGTCACCATCCCCGCCGAATGGGCTCAGGGGCGCGCAACCTTTGGTGGCCTGGTCGCCGCACTGCAGTACGAAGCCCTGCGCGCCAAGGTGCCGGATGGCCGGCCTTTGCGGTCATTGGCCGTGACCTTTGTCGGCCCGGTGACAGCGGATGTTCCCGCCAGTTATCAGGTTGAAGTGTTGCGCGAAGGCAAGGCCGTCAGCCAATTGTTGGGTCGCGTGGTGCAGAACGGTGAAGTGGCGACCCTCGTGCAAGCCAGTTTTGGCGCATCCCGCGAGTCAGAGATTGATGTGGCCAGTGAAGCGCCGCCGACCTTCAAGCATTGGGATGAATGCCAGGAGCTGCCGTACATCAAGGGCGTGACGCCTGAGTTCATGAAACACGTAGCAATGCGTTGGAGCGTCGGCGGGCTGCCGTTTACCGGCAATAAATCTCGCGACATGGGCGGTTGGGTACGCTTGCGCGGCGATGTGAAGGAAGAACCGTTGACCGAGTCGCATATCCTGGCCCTGGTCGACGCTTGGCCCCCGGCCCTGCTTCCCCATCTGAAAAAGCCCGCGCCCGGCAGCACGCTGACCTGGACCATCGAGTTCATCCAGCCCCTGCAAGACCTGACGACCGTCGACTGGTGCCAGTACTACGTCAACATCGAGCACGCCCGCGACGGCTACGGCCACGCCGCAGCCGCGCTGTGGAGCCCGACCGGCGAATTGATCGCCATCAGCCGCCAGACCGTGGTGGTGTTCGCCTGAGTTTCAGTGCCGATGGCGTTGCCGCCAGGCACGCCACCAGCCGCCGCTTAATACAAAGCGTGGGAAGGTCACAAACTGCTCGACCACCAGGCGCTGCACCGCATCTTTACGATC
>NZ_JACARO010000160.1:4086-4324 GCF_013386585.1 Pseudomonas sp. P7548
GGTGCAACGCCAGGTTGGTCGGGTGTTGATGGTTTTGTGGGTAGTTACGCCATTGCCAGGCGGGGAGATTGGGGGGACGTTTGCCCAGGAGGGTGAATCCTCTGTCCGTTAAACATATTGGACAGAGTTTAGGTGGGGTGGGGCGGGTGGGCGAATTGGGGATGGCTATTGGCCTTATAGAGAGGCATTTTTCATGCCCAAGTGACGCAGTCATGGTCGTCCATATGGATTAGAAACG
>NZ_JACARO010000161.1 GCF_013386585.1 Pseudomonas sp. P7548
AGCCGGGCTCCTACAAGGGGGGCGTCAGGCCTTCAGGGTGCGGGTCATGCGCAGCGCCAATACGCTGCCGGCCACGATCACCGCCGCCAGCAGGTACAACGCCACATCCGTGGACCCGGTCGCATCCTTCACAAACCCCACAATGTAGGGGCTGAGGAAACCGGCCATCTGGCCCATGGAGTTGATCAACGCCAAGCCACCGGCCGCTGCGCCGGCACTGAGCATTGCCGTTGGCACCGGCCAGAACATCGNNGGGCGCCCATGGTGGCGATGGTCAGCCCCAGGATCGCAATCGCCGGGGTGGTGGCGAAATTCACGGCGATCACCAGGCCAACCGCGCCCATCAGCATCGGCACCACCAGGTGCCAGCGACGCTCCTTGCGCAAGTCCGCCGAGCGACCCACCAGCAGCATGAACACCGCCGCCAGCAAGTAAGGAATCGCACTGAGCCAACCAATCACCAGGTTATCGCTGAACCCCAGGTTCTTGATGATCGACGGCAGCCAGAAGTTGATCGCGTACACGCCGCTCTGGATGCAGAAGTAGATCAAACCAAACGCCCAGATCGCCGGGTTCTTGAACACTTCGGCGAGGGAGTCGCTGGTGGTTTTCGGCTTGTTGGCCAGGTCGGTTGCCTGGTCGGCCTCCAGCACCG
>NZ_JACARO010000017.1 GCF_013386585.1 Pseudomonas sp. P7548
TGTCGCGGGCAACGTGCTGGGGTTGGTTACCGGGGCGATTTCGGCGAAGAACGCGGCGCAAAGCGGTGACAAGGTGGCGGCAGGTTTCCAGGGCACGTTTGCCGGTCTCAATGGGTTGTCGGCTGTGGCCGGCGCGGTAGAAGTGGCCACCTATGTGGTGCCGCGCATCACCACCGTCGCAGCCGGCGTGGCAGAAGCAGCCGGCGCCATCGGCGGCGCAGCCGGTGCACTGGCGGGCGCCGTGGGCGGGATTGCGGCGGTGGGTGGGCTGATCTACGCGATCATTGCCGATATCAAGGCTGACAATGCACGCAAGAAACAACAGGAGGACTGGTACAAGGGGCTGTCGGACCAGTTCAAGGGCTTCGGCGTGACGCCGCCGCCACTGGAGGTGATCATCGCACCGAAAAATGGCTATGTGGACGTGGGCAACCCCAACGCCAATTATTGACCGTGGGTCACCTGTGCCGACCTGGTCGGTGCAGGTGGATACGCAGGGCATCGTTTCGCTTAATCTGTGTCTGGCCGCATACTTTCAGTCGCGGCGCGTTTTGACACAGGACGGATGATCCCGATGCCCCATACACTGCTCGACGCTGTGCGCCAGTATGTCGAGGCCAACGCCGACGCTGCAGGTGTCGCCCAGACCCCGGTTCCCGGTTTGACGACCATTCGCTCGACCACGCCCAGCGGCCTGATCCACGCCATGCCCAACCCCCTGATCTGCCTGGTGCTGCAGGGCGCCAAGGACGTGACCCTGGGCACGCAGACCCATACCTTCCAGGCGGGCGACTCGCTGTTGATCACCGCCGATGTCCCAACCGTCAGCCAGATCACCCGGGCCAGTGCCGAAGAGCCTTACCTGTCGATCGTGCTCGACCTGGACCCGGCCGTCATTGCCGAATTGTCGTTGCAGATGAAACCGCAACCGTCGAGCGTCGACACGCCGCTCAAAGCCGCCGAGCGCACCGATGCCGAAGTGGTCGATGCCGCCTTGCGCTTGATGCGTACCCTCGACTTTCCCGAGTGCGTTCCAGTGCTGTATGCACAGCGGGTACGTGAGCTGCATTACTGGCTGTTGGTGGGCCGTCACGGCGCTGCGATCCGCAGGTTGGGTTGGGCAGAAGGCCAGGCCCATCGCGTAGCACGGGCGGTCGCGGTGCTGCGGGCAGACTTCAAGCAACCGCTGCCGGTTGATCAACTGGCCGCAACGGCGGGCATGAGCCCGTCGTCGTTCCACCGGCATTTCCGTGCGATCACCTCGTTGTCACCCCTGCAGTTCCAGAAGAACCTGCGCCTGATCGAGGCTCGTCGCCTGATGATGGCCGAAGGGGCCTCGGCCAGTAGCGCGGCGTTCAATGTGGGCTATGAAAGCGTGTCGCAGTTCAACCGCGAATACGCGCGGATGTTCGGCCTGCCGCCGATCAAGGAGGTTGAGGCGGCTAAAGGCGGGGCCATGGCCTCGGCCTGATTGGCAGCAATAGGCAAACAACCTCCAGTTTCCGGCAACGCCTTCTGCCAGGCAGCTTCCTATCATGGGCCCACACCCACAGAGGAGCCTTGCCATGACCCACATCACCCTCGTCACCGGCGCCAGCCGCGGTCTCGGTCGTAACACTGCCCTGAGCATTGCGCGCCAGGGCGGCGATGTCATCGTCACCTATCAGCGCCGTGCAGACGATGCGCTGGCGGTGGTCGCCGAGATCCAGGCCTTGGGCCGCAAAGCCGTGGCGCTGCCCTTGGACACTGGCAATGTCAGCGGTTTTGCCGCGTTCGCCAGCGAGCTGGCTGACGTGCTGCGCCATCACTGGCAGCGCGACCGTTTCGATCACCTGGTGAACAACGCCGGCCACGGTGACTACGCGCTGATCGAACACACCCGCGAGGCGCAGTTCGACGGGCTGGTCAACGTGCACTTCAAGGGCGTTTACTTTCTCACCCAGGCGTTGTTGCCGCTGATCGCCGACGGCGGGCGTATCGTCAACCTGTCTACCGGGCTCACCCGCGTATCGTTCCCCGGCTACGCGGCCTATGCGGCGGTGAAAGCGGCGGTGGAAGTGCTGTCGGTGTACATGGCCAAGGAATTCGGCGGTCGCGGGATTGCGGTGAATACCGTGGCACCGGGCGCCATCGAGACGGATTTTGGCGGCGGTGCGGTGCGCGACAACCCGGAAGTGAACAAGATCTTCGCCGACATGACCGCCCTGGGGCGTGCCGGTGTACCGGATGACATCGGCCCGATGATCGCCGGCCTGTTGTCCGAGAACAACCGCTGGGTCAATGCCCAGCGTATCGAAGTGTCTGGCGGCCAGGGCATCTGATTCACGCGCCTATCTTCGGCGCGCCCAGATTCGTCACACGTGTGGCCCGGATGTTCACGAAGTGATGCGGGCTCTCCTGCCATTGGCAGGAGAGCAGGGCGGGGTTGTTACTCTTTCACATCCATGAATTCTTCGGCCCATGCCACGTAGCTTTCAGGCAGCGTGTAGGTGTGGGTCAGTTCGGTGGCGCTGAGGTTCGAGGTGCTGGACGTGATGTTGCGCTGGGCACGCAGGCTGTCGTAGGTGGCCTTGATCGAGGCGAAGTAGGCGCCGTGGCCGGCCACCACGATGCGCACGCCCAGCTTGGCCAGGCGCTCGCTGTCGTTGAGCTTGGGGTTGGCGTAGGTCACCAGCATCAGCGGCACCGTGAGGTTCTGCGCAATCTGCTCCAGGTGATCGAAGTCTTTGACACCGACCATGCAGATCCCGTCGGCGCCGGCTTTTTCGTAGGCCTTGGTGCGTTCGATGACGTCTTCGGTCGGCAGCACGCCGGCATTGGTGCGCGCGATGATGGACAACGCCGGGTCGACGCGGGCTTCCAGCGCGGCCTTGACCTTGCCGATGCCTTCATCGATGGAGATCAGGTCGGTGGATTTGCGCCCGAATTGTGCGGGCAGCAGGGTGTCTTCGATGGTCAGCGCGGCGACGCCGGCACGTTCGAGCTCTTCGACGGTGCGCATCACGTTCAACGCGTTACCGTAGCCGTGGTCGGCGTCGGCAATGAATGGCAGTTGGGCCACACGGCCGATCCGCGTGGCTTGCTCGACGAACTCACTCAGGGTGATCAGCGCAAAATCGGGTGCCGCCAGTACCTGCAAGGATGCGACCGAACCGCCGAGGATGCCGACTTCAAAGCCCAGGTCGGCCGCGATACGGGCGGACATGGGGTCGAAGACGGAGGCGGTTTCTACGCAGATCGGCTTTGCAAGCAGTTCACGGAAATTACGGCGCAGTGCTGAGTGAGAGATTTTCGGCATGTTGTTTCCTGGCTCTGGTCATCGTCTTGTGACGATCAATGTCTATTCGTGGTGGCGCGAGATTACCATGCAGGTGAACAAGGGATTATGACGTTTGAGCATGAGGCATGTGCCAAACACATGGATCCAGGGTTCACAGTTAGTCGATGGACAAGACGAAACGCCGTCAAATCGCGGCGCGCAGTGCCCTTGGTGAAAGCCCGTAGTGGGTTTTGAAGCGCACGGCAAAGCGTGAAGGCGAGGCGTAGCCACAGGCGCTGGCGATCTCGCCAATCGGATCGGAAGAGGTTTGCAAACGCTGCAAGGCCGCTGCCAGCCGCACATTTTCGAGGATCGAGCGAAAGCTCGCATCTTCGTTGGCCAACTGGCGGCGCAGCGTGGACTCACCCACATTCAACTGATGGGCCGCGGCAGCAATCGTCCAGTCCTTGGACAAATTGCTCATCATCAGTCGCTGCACGCGTTCGGACAGCGGATCATTGCGCCCCATCAACAACGGGCCCGCCTGGCCGGACAAGCACAGGCACAGCAGGACCGCTTCGCCATAGTGCGTGCACAACGCGGCGGGCGCGCCCGAATTCAGTGCAACCAACAGTTGATCCCAGGCTTGCCGGGTCTGTTTATCCAGGCGCACACACAACTCGGTATTCACATGCCCCGGCGCGGAACGGGCGAATTGCTCGCCGTAGCGGGCCATGAACTGACGCAACACCGACACCGGAAACGACACCACATCCGCGATGTAGTGACCCTGTGCCCCCGGGAAGTTCGACACGCCCAGCTCACGTCCAGCCGGCATCAGCACCAGATGCTGCGGGCCGGCGAGCATTTCCTGCTCGTCCCACTGCAAGCGCTTTTGCCCTTGGCGCACACGACACAACGCCGTCATGAAGATCGGCACCCGCCGCAGGGTGTGAAGGTGCCGGGCCTGGATCACACAGCTTTCGAGAATGTTTTCGCGGTGCTGCAGGGCGTCGTGTGCATCCATCGTGGCTAGCGTCCGTAGGGCGACGTGAGGGTGGCCTTGGCCAGGCTGTTGGCGTTGAGCATGTAGCCCACCAGGGCACCGCTGGCCTGATTGTCGATCGGCAGCTTATCGACTTTCAACGCCCATACCGTGAATTGATAACGATGGGGTTTGTCACCCACGGGTGGGCATGCGCCGCCGAAACCGGGCTTGCCGTAATCCGTGCGGCCTTCGACGGCGCCGGCTGGAAGGTGCATGCCGGCATTGCGCGGCAGGCTGTTTACGGAAACCGGGAGATTGACCAGCGTCCAATGCCACCATCCGCTACCCGTGGGAGCGTCAGGGTCATAGACGGTGATCGCGTAACTTTTAGTGCCCTGGGGAGCGTTGCTCCAGGCCAGCGCCGGGGAAAGGTTGTCACCGTTGCAGCCAAAGCCGCTGAACTCTTGCTGTTTGGTCAGCGGGCGCCCGTCAGCGATGTCCGGGCTGCTGAGGCTGAAGCTGGCAGCGTGGCTGCTGGCTGACAGGGCGATGGCGAGTGCGGGCACAAAGGCGTTGAGTTTCATCCAGGAGGCGTCCAGGTGGGAGGTGAGCGTCGATTCTAGGCAGCCCCCGAATAGAGGGCTGTGCTGAAGCGCTCGATGATTGTGCTGAAGTGCTCAATCAACCTCGCACCGGGTACTCCGGCACTGGCTGTTCTGCTTCGTGATGGTGCGTGGCACCAATGAACATATACATCGCCGGCACCATGAACAGCGTCAGCAGGGTACCAATCGACAGCCCGCTGAAAATCACCAGGCCCATGTCGTGCCGGCCCGCCGCGCCAGCGCCGGAGGCCCACACCAGCGGCACTACGCCCAGCACCATTGCGGCGGTGGTCATTAAAATGGGCCGCAGCCGAACCGCTGCAGCTTCTTCAATAGCCTCGCGCTTGCTGCGCCCGGCGCGTTGCAGTTCATTGGCAAATTGCACGATCAAAATGCCGTGCTTGGTGATCAAGCCCAACAACGTCACCAGGCCCACTTGGGTGTACACGTTGATCGAGGCGTAGCCCATGGTGATAAAAGCCAGCGCGCCAAACAGGGCAGGAGGCACCGAAAACAGGATAACCACCGGATCGCGGAAGCTTTCGAACTGGAACGCCAGGGCCAGGTAGACGATCAGGATCGAGAACAGCAACAGCCCGACAAACCCTCCCGATTCCTGGATGAACTGGCGCGATTCGCCGGAAAAATCAGAGGTGTAGCCCGACGGCGCGACGTTTTTCAGGATGGTGTTGAGTTTGGCCAGCAGTTCGCCCTGGGCCACGCCACTCACACCCGAAAGGGTTGCCGAATTGAGCTGCTGGAAGTGGTTGATCGACTCCGGCTGCGTGGAGGTTTCGATATGCGCCACCGTACGCGCCGGGATCATGCTGCCCGACGGCGTGCGGATGTAGTAATCGAGGATCTGCTCCGGGTTCAGGCGGTCGACTTGCAACACCTGGGGAATCACTTTGTACGAGCGCCCGGCAGTGGAGAAGTAGTTCACGTAGTTGCCACCCAAGGCGGCGGATAACGCGGCACCGACGTCGGCCTGGGTCATGCCCAGGGCGGCGATTTTTTCACGGTCGACCACCAGGCGGGCCTGGGGTTTGTCGAGTTTCAGGTCCATGTCGGAGAAGTAGAACAGCTGTTGTTTCTGCGCTTCGGCCATTACCGCCTGGGCCACCTCGTTGAGGTTCTCGATTGAGTCGGTGGTGGTGATCACGAATTGCACGGGCAAGCCCTGGGCGCCTGGCAGCGACGGCAGCGGGAACGCGGCAATGGTTGCGCCCGGCACCTGGTTCCACTTTTGCTGCAGTTCCAGGATCAACTGGGCCTGGGAGCGGGTGCGGTCGTCCCAGGTCTTGAGCAGTACGCCGCCCAGGCCTTGGTTGAGAATCGGCAACCCGGTCAGCTGGAACATCTGCGCGTATTCAGCCTCTTTGTTGGCGATCTGGAACGCCTGGTCGGCAATGCGCTCCATCTGCTGCGGCGAGGCGGTGGGCGGGCCTTTGATCTGCATGAACACCAGGCCTTGGTCTTCGGTGGGTGATAGCTTGCTCTTGGCGGTCATGCCACTGGCGGCTACCAGCAGGAACAGCACAAACCCAAAGGTCACCAGCACCGGCCAGATATCCAGCCCGCCTGACAGGACGCGGTGGTAACGCTTGCGCAGCCAGTCGAAATAGCCGTCGAGGCGGCGGGCGAAGCGTCCTTCTTCCTGCCCGGGCTTGAACAGTGTGGACGTCATCATCGGCGACAGGGTCAACGCAACCACGGCCGACACCGTCACCGCGCCGGCCAGCGAGAAACAGAACTCCTTGAACAGTGCACCCGTCAGGCCGCTACGCAGGCCGATGGGCACATAGGCGGCGACCAGCACCACCGTCATCGCCAGGATCGGCCCACCCAGTTCCCGTGCCGCCGTCAACGCGGCGTCCAGCACGCTCTTGCCTTCTTCCTTGATATGTCGGTCGACGTTCTCCACCACGATGATGGCGTCATCCACCACCAGCCCGATGGCCAGCACCAGGGCGAGCAGGGTCAACAGGTTGATGGAATACCCCAGCAGGTACATGACAAAAAAGGTGCCGACCAACGACAGCGGAATCGCCACCAACGGCACGATCACCGCGCGGAACGAGCCGAGGAACAGGTAGATGACCACCGAGACGATGATCATGGCCTCGACCAGGGTCTTCACCACTTCATAGATCGAGGTGTTGATGAAGGCCGTGGAGTCATACACGATCTCGCCGCGTACGCCGCTGGGCAACTGGGACTGCAGCTCCGGGAAAGCTTCACGCACGCTCTCGGCCACGGTCAGGATGTTGGCACTCGGCGCCGCCTTGATTCCGATAAACACCGAGCGCTTGCCGGAAAACGCCACGCTGCTGTCGTAGCTTTCGGCGCCGAGGGTGACGGTGGCGACGTCTTCCAGGTACACCAGGGCGTCGCCTTTCTGTTTGATGACCAGGCGCTTGAACTCATCCACCGTGTGCAAATCGGTGCCGGCCGTGAGGTCAACCGTGACGGTTTGTCCGCGCGTGGAGCCGACGGCCGACAGGTAGTTGTTATTGGCCAGGGCGGTGGACACGTCCTGCGCCGATACGTTGTGCGCCGCCAGCTTGTTCGGGTCGAGCCAGGCGCGCAGGGCAAACTGGCGGCCGCCGAGGATTTCGGCTGTTTGCACGCCTTGCAGCGAATCCAGCTTGGGCTTGACCACCCGCACCAGGTAGTCGGTGATGTTGTTGGTGGGCAAGGTGTCGCTGTAGAAACCCAGGTACATGGCGTCAGTGGTTTGCCCGACGGCCACGGTGAGCACCGGTTCCTGGGACTGGGCCGGCAACTGGTTCTTGACCGAGTTGACCTGGGTGTTGATCTCGGTGAGCGCCTTGCTGGCCTCGTAGTTAAGCCGCAGGGTGGCGGTGATGGTCGAGACCCCGGTGATACTGGTGGATGACAGGTAGTCGATACCCTGGGCCTGGGCGATGGCCGATTCCAGCGGCTGGGTGATGAAGCCGGCGACCGTGGACGCATCCGCGCCGTAATACGCGGTGGTGATGGTGACGACGGTGTTTTCCGTGCGCGGCCATTGATTCACCGGCAACTCGAAGATCGAGCGCAGCCCCAGGATCAGGATGAACAGCGAGACGACAATCGCCCAGACCGGTCGATGTATAAAGGTATCGGTAAGCTTCATGGGACACCCTTAGTGTTCTTGCGGAGTCGGCGCGGGGTCGTTCAACGGCGCGGCGTTGTTGTCGATCTTCACCGGCGAGCCATTTTTAAGCTTCATCTGGCCGCTGGTGATCAACAGGTCGCCTTCCTTCACGCCAGACAGAATCGCCACCTGATCGCCCCGGGTCGGTCCGGTCGTGATGAAGGTCTGTTGCGCCGTGAGCACCTCTTCGCCTTTGTCGTTCTTGCTCGACGTGGCGATGAACACGGTGGTGCCGTAAGGGTTATAGGTGACCGAAGTTTGCGGCACGGTGAGGTAACGCTGCGGGTTACCCGCGTTGACCACGGCGCGGGCGAACATCCCAGGCACCAGGCGTTGCTTGGGGTTGTCGACGGTGGCTTCCAAGGTGACGTTGCGCGTAGTGGCGTCGAACTGGGTGTCGATGGTGCTGACGCGGCCGGTGAAGGTCTGGTTGGTCAGCCCGTCGGCCGTGACCGATACGGCTTGGCCGATGGCGATGGCTTCCAGCTGGGTCTGCGGCACGCTGAAGTCGATGTAGATGGGGTCAAAGGTCTGCAACGTGGCGATCTTGTCGCCGGGGTTGAGGTACTGGCCTGGGTTGACTGCCGTAATGCCGATGCGCCCGGCAAAGGGTGCACGGATGGATTTTTTCTCCACCAGCGCCCGTTGTTGTTCGGCGGCGGCGAGCTTGGCTTTCAAGTCGGCGGTGTCGGTGTCGACCTGGGCCTGGGAGATGGCGTTGACGGCCAACTGGGCCTTGTCGCGCTTGAGCACGATCACGGCCAGGTCGGCGGTGGCTTCAAGGGAATGCAGCTGGGCGATGTCCGAGTCGGCGTTCAACTGCACCAGCAGTGCCTGGGCGGCCACTTCCTGCCCGGGCTTGAAGCCGAGGGTGCGTACGATGCCGCCAACTTCCGTGGTCACGTCCACACCGCGCACCGCTTTCATCGAACCCACGGCAGAGACGTTGGGCTGCCATTCTTCGAATGGCACGTGCAGGGCGGTCACAACGGCGGCGGGCAAGGGCACTTTCGACTGGGCGATCAGTGCCGAAATCTGCACGTACTTCACCCCGGCGATGATCGCGACAATCACCAGCACCACCAGGATCATCAGCAGCATCGGCCGCCACAAGCGGCGCTTGCGCGGTGCGCCCGGTTCGTGGGGCAGGGCAGGGGCGGTGTTGACGTCAGCCATGGAAGGTTCTCACTGTTTCAATGGTTCAGTTCAGGCGCGCCGCATTCTTGGCCGGCATGATTTCTTGCCACGAGGGCAGGCCGAACCGGTCCGGTTTGCCGGCGGTGGCCGGATCGACGTCGGTGCGGTTCCACCAGCCGCCGCCCAGGGCCTGGAACAGCGCCGTGGTATCGCTGTAGCGCGCCGCCTGTGCCTTGACCCGGGCCAGCACGGTGTTCTGGTAGGTCTGCTGGGCGTTGAGCAGGTTGATGTAGGCCACGGCGCCGACCTTGAACTGGGCTTGCACCAGATCAAGGTTGGCCTGGGCGGAACGTTCGGCCACCACCTGTTGGTTGAGCGCATCGGCGTCGGCGTCGAGTGCGCGCAGTGAGTTGGCCACGTCCTGGAATGCCGTGATCACGGTGCCGCGATAGCGCGCTGCCGACTCGTCATAGGCGGCCACGGCCGCGCGCTTCTGGTGCTCCAGCTTGCCCGCATCGAAGATCGGCTGGGCGATGGCGCCGGCCAGGCTCCATACACCGGAGCCGGCAGAAAACAGTTTGGTCCCGCTGGCCACGGTCGACCCTACGGACCCGGTAATGCTGAACTGGGGCAACTGGTTGGCCACCGCCACACCGATGTTGGCGCTGGCCTGATGCAGTTGCGCCTCGGCAGAGCGCACATCCGGACGTTGACCAACGATCGCCGAGGGCAGGCTGACCGGCAGCTCTTGCGGCAGGTTCAGGGACGCCAGATTGAACGCCTCGCCACGGTCCTGGTTCGGAAACCGGCCCAGGTAAGCCATCAACTGGTTGCGGGTTTGCACCAATTGCTTCTGCAAGGGCGGCAGCGTCGCACGGGTTTGGGCCAGGGCGGTCTGCTGGGTCAACACGTCGCTGTCGCCGATGGCGCCGAGTCGCCGCTGCGCCTGCAACAGTTCGAGCTGGCCGCCCTGCAACCGGATGATTTCCTCGGTGGCGGCGACTTGGTCGCGTAGAGAGGCCAGGCTGATCGCGGTGTTGACCACATTCGCGGTCAACGTCAGGTAGGTCGCCTCCAGCTGGAAACGCTCGTAGTCGGCTTGCGCCGTGGTGGACTCGATTTGCCGGCGCGTGCCGCCGAACACGTCCGGTGCGTAAGACACGTTAAGGGAGGCTGAACTGACCGTCAGGATGGGCGACTCTGGCAAGCCCGCCGTGACGCCGGAGACTTTCTCGCGGGTTTTCGAGGCATTCGCGGTGACGGAGGGAAACAGCGATGCCTGGTCGGCGTAGACCAGCTCGTTGGCCTGGCGCAAGGAGGCTTGCGCCGCGCTGACGTCCGGGTTGGCGCGCAGGGCTTCTTCTATCAAGGTGTTGAGCGTGGGCGAACGGAACAGCGTCCACCATTGCCCGGGAATATCCATGCCGGCCACCAGCCGCTGGGCCGCGCCGCCGGTATTGATGTCGGCCTTGGCGGTGCTGGTGAGTTTTTCGCGTTGGTAGTCGGCACCGGCAGGGACATCCGGTCGCGTGAAATCCGGCCCGACGGTGCAGCCCGCCAAGGCGATGCACAGCAGGCTCAAGGGCGCCAGAAGGTGTGTCTGTCGGGAAATACCGACCAGTTTGGAGCTGGATGCACGCTGCCGGGGCTGCTCTTTCATGGTTGCTCTGATCGATCTGTTTTTTTGAACGATGAATGCAGCTGCATCGGCGTGGCCCGGTGAGAAAAGGGCCCGGAATCGCTGGGTTTGAATCAGTGTAGGTGGTGCTTGGCGCTACGCAATGTGAGGGCCTGCGTCAGGATGACTGCCTAGTGCCATAAAATGCATTTACTGCATTTATAAAGAATTAGGATATGCATTATGAGTATTTTACAGGCGCGGGTTTGGCCGTCATTGTGACCGCCCTACAACACTGCCGAGACCGCGCACGCGGATCGACCTGACGTGCCCGAAAGGGCATCTGGAGCGAACGTGCGTTACCTGACAAAACTGGCGGCCGGGCTTGCCGCCGCACTGCTGTGCCTGGCCGCGAACGCGCAAACGCTGGTGGTGGGCGACCAAAGTTACAACGCCCAGGCCGTGATGGAAGCGGCGGGGGTATTGGATGACCTGCCGTACACCCTTGAGTGGAAGCAATTTACCGCCGGTTCGCCGGTGGCCGAAGCGCTCAATGCCAATAGCCTGGATATCGGCTTGCTGGGGGATGCGCCGGTGTTGTTCCTCGGCGCACTGGGCGCACCGATCAAGGTCATCGGCATTACCCGGCAGAACCTAGATGGCGTGGCCATCCTGGTGAAGAAGGATTCGTCGATCCACAGCCTGGCGGACCTCTCCGGCAAGCGCGCTGCGGTGTGGAAAGGTTCCTGGAGCCAGCAATTGCTGCTGACGGCGCTCGCCAACGCTAACGTGCCGGTGGACTCGCTGGAACTGCGCTACCTCAGCGCACTGGATGCGTCCCATGCCCTGGAGGGCGGTTCGGTGGACGTGATCGCCACGTGGGAACCCTATGTCACACAGCAGGAACGGCAGGGCGCGCGCGTGCTGGCCACCGCCGAAGGCCTGATTCCCGCCCAGAGCTATATTGCCGCGAGCGCCAAGGCCGTGGACGCCAAGCGCGCACCGATCAGCGACTTCCTGCAGCGCCTGAAAAAAGCCCGTGAGTGGGCTCGCCAAAACCCGGCCAACGCCGACGCTTATGCCGATGCCTGGGCCAAACGCACCCGAGCAGACGCCGACATCGCCCGCGCCTGGTTTGCCCGGGCGCGCACCACGGTGGAACCGGTGACGGCCGAGTCGCCGGTGGAAGCGCAAAAAACCGTGGACTTTTTCGCCGGCCAGGGCCTGGTCAAGTCGTACTCGGCAGCCAGCTTGTTCGATGACTCTTTTGCAGCGTCCTTGCAACCTGCCGTCGCCCAACAGCAGCCCTGAACGTCTCAAGGAATTCCCCTGACATGAGCAAACGACAACTGAAACTCGGCGCCCTGACCATGGGCTGCGGCGGGCCAGGCCGCCACAACCTGTGGCTTGACCCGCAATTGCCGGCCGACGCCAGCGTCAACGTCGACTGGTACATCGACATTGCCCGCCAGGCCGAGGCGGCGCTGTTCGACCTGGTGTTTATCGTCGACAGCCAGTTCATCACCCCCGGTTCGCCATCTCATTACCTCAATCGCCTGGAACCGCTGACGCTGTTGTCGGCGTTGGCCGTGAGCACGCGGCATATCGGGTTGGTCGGCACCCTGACCACGTCCTATAACTCGCCGTATAACGTGGCCCGACGCCTGGCCTCCCTGGACCTGATCAGCAAAGGCCGCGCTGGCTGGAATGTGGTCACCAGTGGCGATGCCGGTACCGCCGGCAACTACAGCCGTGACGAACACTACGACTACGACACTCGCTATGGCCGCGCCGCCGAACACGTGCAGGTGGTGCAGGGACTGTGGCACTCCTACGAGGACGATGCGTTCGTGCGCGACCGCAGCACCGGCCAATTCCTCGACCCCAGCAAACTGCACAACCTGAACCACAAGGGCGAACATTTTTCCGTGGTCGGCCCGTTGAACATCCAACGCTCACCCCAAGGCCAGCCGGTGATCTTCCAGGCCGGCGACTCCGAGCAAGGCCGCGACCTGGGCGCAGCCACCGCCGATGTCATCTTCACCCATGCCGCCAGCATCGAGCAGGGCCAGGCGTTCTATAAAGAGGTAAAGGGCAGGGCAGAGCAGCACGGCCGTGACCCCGGGCAACTGCTGGTCATGCCTGGCGCTGAGATTTACGTGGGCGATACCGACGCCCATGCTCGGGAAATCGAGCAGCACTACCATCAGGCCGACCATAGCTTTGAACTGGCGTTGAAGGAGTTCGGGCGTAATTTTGGCTGGCACGATTTCACTCAGTACGACCTGGATGCGCCGTTTCCCCAGGAGAGCCTGGAAGCGGCGCGCAGCAGTTTCTTCACGGCGGCCAAACGCATTGCTGATCAGGCGCGAGAGAAAGGCTTCACCTTGCGCCAGGCCGTGGAATTTGGCCGGCAACTGCGCCCGGGGGCGTTTGTGGGCAGCGCGGACACCGTGGCGCAGAAAATGGCGGACTGGTTTGAAGCGCGGGCGGTGGACGGGTTCAACATCTATATCGGGCACCCGGAGCAGTTCACGCGGTTTACCCGGGAGGTTGTGCCGTTGTTGCAGGAGCGGGGGGTGTATCGGACGAAGTATGAGGGGACGACATTGCGAGAGAGTTTGGGGTTGGGGATTAAGAGGTTTGGGCGCAACGGGTAGAAACTGAATCTGTATTGTCCACCCCTCAATGCCTGTGCATCAAAGTGCTATCATCGGCATTTTGCCATCGGTGGGCGCGCCTAAGCCGCCCACCATGATCCGATGGTCTACAGGGAGGTGCTGGAACGTGAAGACGATCACTGCAAACAATCAGCTTCAGAAAGGAACCCGCTCGCTGCAAGAAACACTCATTGCTTTGGCCCAGTCAGAGTCTGAGCGTGAATGGGCGTTTCCCGGCGGGGACCGTGCCACTTGTCCCACCTACTCGTTAGAGACCGATCTGGGCGAAATGTTGTTCGCTATTCCCGCGCCTTGGGAGGGACGCCAAGCTCACTTGTTCAAGTTGAATCATGAGGGAGGAACTCTTTTTCCCGATGCGGAAATTAACATCCCATACGAGCTGAACCGCAGAATCTCCGGAGTGCTTGTGACCAACGAGGATGGAATGACTATGGTTTTCCATCGCGGTACTTTCACTGCCTATCGTGGGCGGGTACCACGAGAAATTTCGCTTGAGCATTTCCGGTTTTGGCTGCATGAGGTCGATGACAGCGACCGCACATCGGAGATGATCGCAGTGACGTCGACCGACTCTCCCTCAATTCGTAATGACATCGCCGAATTTGTCCATGAGGTGAAACGCCTGAAAGAACGTGTGAAGGCGGATGCGCAGAATGATCCTGCTGCCGATTCTTCTCCGGAGGGTAGCGTAGAGCCCGACGTTGGCTGGCGAACCAACGAAGAGTACGAAGGTGACAAATCCTACACCCCAAACGCTGACACGATTGACTACGTGTATTTACATGGCCCGCTGTGCAACGCACTCGATCGCAAGTTGAACCTCCTTGTTGACGGCTACCCTGGTCTGGAGGTGGGCAAGCACCAAGTCGATCTAGCGCTGGTAGACAAGGTGTCTAACAAAGCTAAAGCAATTTTTGAGGTCAAAACCAGCGCATCAATGTCACCCCAGCTCTATACCGCTTTTGGCCAGCTGGCGTACTACAAGCATCGATTCGGTACGACTGACACCAGGCTTTATCTGGTATTGCCGGAAAGTACGTCGCCTGACTTCCTCGCAGGGGATTTCTTCGCGAAGGCCGACATTCAGGTGATCTTTGGTGAAGCGGGATCCTTTAGGGCAAACAATGGGAAAACGCTGGAAGAAATACTGCGTGTATTTGAATGACGGAGCGTGCGAAGGGCTTAACCGCGCGCTCCCATTGCGGACCTATTTTCCCTGATAGACCGGCGTTCTCCCTTCAGCCTCGGCCTTGCGACCCTCCTGGAAATCCTCGGATTTATACAGTGCTGCCCGTTGCGTATCCAACCCGGACAACGCCTCAGCTTGCACCGGGTCGATCACGCGATGCGCAGTGACCAGCGAGGCTTTGATGCCTAATGGCCCATTGGCGGCGATCTTGTTCGCAAGCTCGATCGCCTTGTCGAGCGCTGACTGTGGATCGGGAATCTCCTGGACTGTGCCCATACGATAAGCCTCACGGGCCGTCCAATGATCGCCCGTCAAAATGTAGCGCATGGCGTTGCCCCAGCCGGCTTCGCGCACGAAGCGCACCGTCGAACCACCGCCCGGGAAACGGCCGTGAGTGTTTTCGTCTTGCCCGAAGTCGGTGTTGTTCGCGGCGACCCGTATGTCGGCAACCAAAAACAGCTCATGCGCCAGGTTCCAGGTGTCGCCGTGCACCGCCACGATCAAGGGTTTGGTGAGCAAAGGCATCTTCTTGCCGAGAGGGTCGATAAGTCCGTCACCGAGCGTGACGCCGCCCGAACTGGCAACGGCTTTGAAGCCCTCAACGTCTACGCCCTGGGAAAAGTTATCGCCGTATCCGAACAACACAGCGGCGCGCAGCGAAGGGTCATGGTCGTAATCGTAATAGGCTTTGGCGAGGGCCAGATAGGCTTCCGGATCAAGCCTGTTCTGGATGTTGGGCCGGTTGATGCCAATCAGGACGATCTTGCCGCGACGCTCGACGGTGATCTTGTGGGACGGACTGACGGGAATATCGACCAGGGTGACTTCGCTGGAATGCGGTTGGGTGGTGTCGACCGACTGCGCAAAAGCAGACCCTATGGACAGGGACAGTGCTGAGAAAACGAGGATCGTCCGGAATAGTCTGTGCATCAAGGGTTCCTTACTGGCGGGGCGTTGGTGGGCGTCGAAGCAGGCACGCTAAAGGGCGCAATGAAGCGTCTGTAGTACGCAAATGGGACTAACGTTTATTCCGGGACGGAATGGGCGTGCCGTACCTTTTCCAGAAATTCAGTTAGAGTCCGTCAATGCCTTTATCAATCGTTGGTCAATGAGTGAAACCATCACTGTTCATTTCTCTGGATGGGCCCAAGGGCACGGGTAAAACCACGCTGTTGGAAGCCGTTACCAAAGCCCTTCGGGCTGACAACAACAAGGTGATCCGGCTGTGCGAGCGAAATAACGATCCCGATAGAAGTGAAGCAATGGCCCTGGTTAACACCCTCGCTAGACACCCGGGGCGGGATTTGGAGTGGGCGGTGTGCGAGCGTTTCGCGGAGAGTCGCGCCTGGATCTCCCAACACGTGCTGCCCAAGCAGCCAGCAGGCAGTATTGTCTTGATTGACCGCTGGTATCCGTCGGATGCCGCCTTTCGCCGCAGCGTCCCGATGGAAGAGATCCTGCGGTTGAACATCGAGCGAAACGTGCGAGTGCCGGATCTGCATGTCGGGGTCGTCACTGCACCCGAGATCTCGTGGGCAAGGGCTGCCGCACGCGGGCGTGGACTGGGCAGTACCGTGATCCATTCGCTGCAAGAACATACCGCGTGTACCGAGGCATTCGAGCGAGCGGCTGCCGCGCATGGATGGGTGTTATGCCGTAATGAAGGGACGATCGAGGAGGCGACGAGGCAGGTGGTTGCTGAGATCTATGGCGTATTGCGGTGATTGTTAGTTGAGAGGTGAGCCGGGATGGGTACCGGCCACTCTCGTCAAAGGCCTGTCAGGCAATCGGGATCAATGGATCCGCCGCCGCCCACGCCGCTTCACGGTTGGCAGCCGGAGGGTAGATCCACACCGTATTGATTTGGGTCTTGAGCGATTTGCCTTCCTGGCGAGTCAACTTGACCTGGCGATCCCAACCCTCGGTGTACACCGCGCCCCAGCCACCCAGGTCCAGGCAGGTCACGTACTTGGGCTGGCTGTAGGGTGTCGGATCCACCCCCAGAACCTGCGCGGCGACATTATTGCCGGCGTAACGGCCCAGCATGATCGCATGCTGGCAGGTCATCAACGCGTGGTTGCCCAGCGTATCGGTGGCGGCGTAAGCCACATCGCCGGTGGCGAAGACATCGGGTTGGCCGATGACTTTGAGGTTTGCATCCACGTGCAGGCGCCCGAGCGCATCCCGCTCACCGGGGATCTGCTCGGTCAGCGAGCTGGCGCGCACGCCGGTGGTCCAGATCACGGTACTGGCTTCCAGATGCTGGCCATTGTCCAGGGTGACGCCATTTTCATCGACGGCAACCACCGAGGATTTCAACTGCCACTTCACACCCAGCTCCGCGCTGGCCTCAGCGATTGACTGGCCGATTTCAGCGCCCATCGACGCACCGATTGCTTCGCTGCGGTCGACGATGATCACCTCGACATCCGCGTTTTCACCCAGGATAGCGCGCAAACGTGCGGGCATTTCGGTTGCCGTTTCAATGCCGGTGAAGCCGCCGCCAGCCACAACCACCGTATTGCGGCCCTTGCTGTAGGGGCGGTCTGCCAGCGCTTTGAGGTGGGTCTCCAGGCGTACGGCTTGCTCTATCTGGTCGACATCAAAGGCGTGCTGCGCCACACCCGGTGTGCCTGGCATGGCGAGCCGGCTGCCGGTGGCCAGCACCAGCTTGTCGTAGTTGAGCGCTTGCCGATTGCCGGAGGCATCAAGGTAGCCGACGTGTTTTTGTTCGACGTCGATGGTCTCGGCCGCGCCCTTGATGAAGGTCACGCCTACCGCGTCGAACAGCTCGCCAATCGGCGCGAACAGCTGGTGAGCATCCGGTTCGTAAAAGCGCGGACGGATGCGCAGCTCGGCTTGCGGGGCCAATACGGTTACGTCGATGTCATTGCGGTCATGGATGTCGAACAGGCGCGTCGCGCTCAGTGCCGTCCACAGTCCGCCGAAACCCGCGCCAATAATCAGAATGTGCTGCTTCATTTTTTTACCTTGAGGGTGAGGTGATGGGTGGCTCGATAACGGCGACTATATTTGTCGTAGTTAATCCGTGCAAGGTTATTTTTTGCGAGGCTGTGCTTTAAACGACGAGGGAAAAGTCTCCAAAGCCTTACGAAATGGGGCTCTTGGCATAGCGGTCTGGTGTCTGGAAAACAGTGGTTTAACGCGTTGTGAGCTGGATTGCCCCACGGTTTTCTGTTAGGTTGTGCGACTAATTAAGTCGGAGATTGGCATGTCTCTTTACAGCGCGGGCGTCGAATACGGCATTCATTGCCTGATTTTCCTGGTGGGCGATGGCGGCGAAAGCCGAGAGGCCAGCGTGCGCGACCTCGCAGAGTTGCAAGGTGTGCCCCTGGATTACCTCGGGAAGATTTTCACCAAGCTGGCCAAGGCCAAACTGGTCGTGGCCACCGAAGGCGTACGCGGCGGATTCAAGCTGTCCAGGCCGTCTGACGAAATCAGCCTGCTCGATATCGTCAACGCAATCGACGGCCAGAAACTCATCTTCAATTGCCGCGAGATCCGCGGGCGCTGCGCGTTGTTTGAGGGTGCGCCACCGGCGTGGGCGCTGGAGGGTCATTGCTCAGTCCATGCGGCCATGATGACGGCGCAGAAGCGTATGGAAGACGCGCTGGCCCAACAGACCATTCTTGATCTTGCGCGGAAGGTTGGGCGCAAGTCGCCAGCGGAGTTTGCTGCTCAGGTTGGGGGGTGGATTAATGATCGTAGGGAGAAGAAGGGGAGTGGGCAGGGGGTGGATGATCGGGTGATTCGGGTGATTGATGTTTTGGAGTGATTGGGTAGCTGTGGCGTCGTAGGTCGCCTGACCGGTACTCCTTTGGTAGCTTGTTGGATACAGGGGAGAGTTGCGGTTTATCGTAAGAGTTGTCCCGTATTTCACCTCGCCAAGCATATGCATACTGAGTTCTGCTGATCGTCATTTTCCGTTGTATCGCAGTCTTGATTAACGCCAAGCACCGCTCAAACACGGGACATAGATTTCCCTTCCGATGCAAATCTTTCAGGCCTGCCGACCAGCCTCTACCAACAGTTCTAATGCCAACATGCGCAAACGTATCGCTGTCTTCGAAACGTTAAAATACTTGCTCAGTGAGTTGCATACGGCATGAAACTGGATGACGTTGTCCCTCTGACTGTCTAGATACAGAAGGCCGTGACCACGGTTCCGGATACCAAGATGCTGTAGTAACAACCCAAACGCAGCCTGAAATTCGTCTTTAGGCATTAAGAGACATGAAGCAAACGTATTTGCTTGCCACTCTAACCGCTCAACTTCCCCCTTAGGGATGGTGATGAGCTGACTCTGGTCAATGTCCTGGGCTCGGATGGCTTCTCGTGTCATGTAGCGTTTATGGCCTAGAGCGTGATGTCCCAACTCATGGGCTAGTGTGAATCGGGCCAAGTGGGATTGGGAGTCTACTGCGAAGATTTTGATTTCAAGCGGGCTGAACGTGATACTGCCGAGCGCTGAGCCCGAGTCCTCTAAGAAGCTCACGGACAGTCCGCTGACATCAGCCTCCCTAGACACTAGCTTAGTAAGATCGACCTCTCCCCGGATGTATGAAATGGATTTCAAAGCCTGCTGAGCCAAGCGATCTATTTTGTCACGCGAAATGAACGCAACCCTAGGTGTTGAAATAAATGTGGGCTGACGAATCAGGCTAAGGTCGTTCTTGCTAAAAGCACTCTCCAAGTCGAGACCTTTCCAGATGCCCTCCCAACCATCGGCAAAACCAGTATGAGTTACAGCATAGGCGCTATAAACGGTAGGCCGAAAATCCGTCTGGGTTAAGGCATATTCAATCTCTGCGCGCTTACGGGCTTTAGCGCTGCGTTCGCCGGTTAGCAAGGCGCGAGGAAGTTCCCATCGAAACTCAGATTGATCGAAGTAACGCAAAACACCGAAGCCTCGGTTTCGAGCGACGTTGAACGTCCCGGATTGAAAAGCACTTGCGGACGCAAAAATACCCTTGGCATTGAAGCCGGCCACTTGGCTGATCTTAGATCCGAACTCTTCGATATCCCCTACAGACACTGTGCCGCTGTAATTCTTGCACTCTATGAGCACGAGTAATGATGGAGTCTCAAAGCCAGGCAGGAACACTTCGACCGAAATGTCAAAGATAATCAAGTCTTCTCGGTCACGCGAATAGTAGCCTTTCTTCCTGAAAATTTTGCAGCAATCAGGTCGGAAGGTATAAAAGCGACCTTCATTAATTTCACGAGAGAGGAATTCAAAGACCCGCGCTTCGAATCGGTCTCCTTTGGCATAGGTGCTGAGCACTTGAGTTTCCATATTTGGGGCGTGCTCCTAGTAATGAGCTAATAGATTACGCTCGGACAGTCCAGGTTACAGAGGAGGGTGCATGTACAATTCGTGCACACAGTTCTTCACTCTACCGCTGAAGCTGACCGAGTATTAATAGGCTACTGCCAATGAGGAACATCATAAGGATACCTACGAGGGTGACCAAAAAGCTGAGTCCTCGATGCCCTCCATAAAGCGCTCGCAACCCTGCATTACTATTTCGGGTTGTCAGATTAAGCAACCCACCCAAGGCACAAAGAACGGCTAGGTGTAACAACGATTCGGTCAAGTTACTGGCGTCCAACACATAGGTAGGTTTGCCTGCACTTACCCACCATTTGATCGCTTGAAATATGCCAAATCCGTAGATGGCGAGCCACATCCCCCATCCTGATGTATTGACGACAAAGAAAAGACAGTGCGGCAGGCTAATAGTGGGAAACCATCTCCTCAGCAGCCGGATCGCAGCACAGTGGAATCCCCAACGTAGAATGCTAATGCTGTATAGCAAGATTACAGTAGAAGTAGTGACTAGCAGCCAGGTCATATTTTTGAGGCGATCAAGGATCTTCAATGCATCGGGAATCGATGCTCCAGGCTCAGCGGAGCTTCCATAGGCCCACTCTAGGCTGATGCCGGCCAAGGTCGCCCACACCCCTGCAACAACCAGAGGCAACCCCCAAAGCCCCTTCAGCCGCAAATGGATCGGCCTCCTAGTAGGGGTGAAATCCAACGGTTTTACAACGACAGGAGCAATCAATAGTAGGGCGTACTTACTTACCTGATGGTCGCGAATTTTAGACCATGCGAATCTTAAAACGGACAATGACATTATTACCTAGGGTGGAAACAGTGGCGAAGTTTCATTCCTAAATCACTGTTCAGGGCAGTGCTGCGTATTATTGATTGCTACAAGACCAGGCATCCCTGCATTTGCTGTGGCTAAGACTTCTTTTAGCTCATCTATGCTCAAAACCTCGGCCCCGCGATGTACGACTGCATGGCAGTTCGGACACAGCGGTATCAAATCGGTTATTGGATCGAGCTTGTATTCCTCTCCGATCGTGGCCAGAGGTACGATGTGATGAACATGGATAAGCTCTTTGGCAATCTCGCCATAGACAGAGCCGAAGTCAAATTTACAAGCTGCGCACACGGCCTTGTGATGCTGAATACATGCTTCCCGGGCCTGAGCATTGCGCTCGTATGCGTTAACCTTTACCTCTCGCAGCGCTCCCTCTAGGTAGAGTTCTGGCTGACTGACCTCTTCAGGGATTGCAGGTGTTGGTGGTGCCTCACACGCGTACCATTGACCTTTCTGCTGAAGCAGCCATTTACGAGTGATAAATCGTTCAAAGTCTTTGATCTTTGCGGGGCCTGCGCCGTCCTCGTCCTGGAGTTCGTCCGAGTGCATAATTTTGAACGCATAAAGCTCGTATCCCTGCTCGGTGACTAGCCTGAGATGCTCGACGCTCTGCTCGTAGCCATTGTTGCGGCGCCCATTCTCAATTTTCCAACTTTCGCAAAGTATGAGTGTACGGTCGCTGTTTATATGAATATCCCAAGCGCCGAATATGACCTTGCGTTCTTGGTGATTCACAAACGACCAGCTCCAAGTCCAGTTTTTACATGTAGCACCCAATGATTCGATAAATGCTTTACGACTTGGGTAGTAGGGAGTGGCCATGCGAAATCCTATGCGTTAGGTTGTCTGGTGGAGTAGTGAAAGTAGGGGCATACAGCAGGGTACGAGGAAGTCGACAACGTACCGCTTCGTTTATATCATCAGACATGCGCGCCATCAAAGCGCCATATCTGCGGGTGCTGTGTTTGCAAAGCTTTACCGCTGATCATTGGCGCTCAGTGGACGGATCGGTGGCAAAGGAGTACTGGAAGAGCTGAATCCTCACTGGTTCAACACCGAGGTTCTGGGTGACTTTCTTATCCTGAAATGAAGCTGGTGCTCCCGCACATTCTCATCGAGCTCTATTTGCAGGACACAGATGAACTTTAGGGCTCTGCTTTCGGAGTATGTGTAAAAAGCCCGAATCGCGCGCAGATTTGCCATAGCAGTGTTGTACTGTGCGTTCGGTGCCTGAGTTTGATTTGAATGCAGATGAGCGGAATGACTGAGATGAAAGGGGTTGCGTTGCCAGCTTGCACGAACAGCGGTACACGCTAATGGCACTGAATCAGCTTCATCGGCAGCCACCTCATTTAATGGCTCGCCATGAACACGAAGAACATGGCCCGTTGAGAGATTGGACGTCAGAAGCGGGTTTGTCGAATCAGTACCTTATGAGGCTCGTGAACATTTCCAATATGACATATGATTTAACATAATATACATTATGCGTAATTATGTGTTGCGTAATCAGAGGCAGTGCCCGTCAGATTTCAACAGGCAAAACCCCCATCTCCCTCAAACCTGAGCAAACCCGCCATCAACAAACATTTCACTGCCCGTCATGAAGCTGCTCTCATCCGATGCCAGGAACAAGGCTGCCGCTGCAACTTCTTCCGGCTTGCCAATGCGGTTCAACGGTACCTGCGCGGTCATGTCGTTAATAATCGCTTCCTTCTGGCCTGTGCCTGAAAGCGCGAGGTCCAAGCCTGGTGTCGAGATTGGCCCTGGCGACAGCACGTTGACGCGAATGCCCGTGCCTTTAAGGTCCAGCGCCCAGCTCCTGGCAAAATTACGCAGCGCCGCTTTTGTCGCGCTGTACACACTGAATGCCGGTGTGCCCATGGTGCCTGTGGTCGATCCGGTCAGGATCACCGAGCTGCCGGCGCTCATCAGTGGCAAGGCTTTTTGTACGGTGAATAGCGTGCCTTTGACATTGATGCCGAAGGTTCGGTCAAACGACTCTTCTGTGATCGCGCCGATCGGCTGGAAATCCCCCAGGCCTGCGTTGGCAAACAGCACATCAACTCGGCCCTTGGCGGCTTTGACTCGCGTAAACACGCGATCAAGGTCGTCCAGTTTTGAAATGTCGCCTTGTATGGCAATGGCTTCAGGACCGATCAGTTGCAGCGCTTTGTCCAGCTCCTCTTGCCGGCGTCCTACAATGACGACTTGGGCGCCTTCCGCCGCAAAACGAATGGCGGTTGCCAGGCCGATGCCGCTGTTGCCGCCGGTGATGACTGCGATTTTTCCGTTGAGCCTGCTCATGGTGAACTCCAAAGAATAAGGTTGAGGCCCAACTGTAGATCTGCGCTATTTTTTTGAATAGTATGCACCTTTTAGTAAGTACCCTATGTGGAGCCTTCTCGATCATGGCCAATAACTCATTCAATTGCGGGCTCGAAGCCGCCTTGGCGGTGATTGGCGGCAAATGGAAGCCCCTGGTGCTGTTCAACCTGGCGCAAAATGTTCATCGATACGGTGAATTAAGACGCGCGATTGGCGGCGTAACCGATAAGGTGCTGATCCAGCAACTCAAGGAGTTGGAGCGCGACGAGATCATCTCTCGCGTGGATTTCCAGGAAATACCGCCCAAGGTCGAGTACTCGCTGACCCCTTTCGGGCATTCCCTGGCTACGGCGCTGGGGGCGCTTTGCCAATGGGGAACGGAGCATATGCAAACCGTTGAACGCATCGCTGAACGACGTACTGCCGCCCTCTCCCAGCCTTGAGCCCCCTGCCGTGATAGCCAACTCAACTAAATGACTATTTAGTTGAGTTATCTTCAATTATTCGGTATGGGCCGAGCAGAAACTGTGCACAAAATTATGGGTGCTCATGACATGAACTTCAGAGAATTGGTTGACTGATTAAGAGCAGACTTAGCGTTACGCTAAAACCCTGCGCTAATTATCTGCACCTAGAAAAATCATCGCGCCGGGCCCGGAAACCTCACTCCAATCACCCATCTGTCTCGCTAATACACACTCTCCGAATAGCCTGTGCCATACGACTCTATCAATGGGTAACCCCCTTCTCTACATGAAGCGGATTCAGGAATCCTGTATGAGGGAGCGGTCCCTCCCCATGGAAATGAAAATGTCGCGACGTTTTAATGCTTGTGAGTAAAGTTTGTTTCGATGCTGCCGATTATTCTGCATACGGGCCGTACGCCCGGTTTATCTGTTCTCTCGATCAATGTGCCCTAACCGACCTATCGATAATTCAACCAGAGGAAAAGTCCTTGAACCAACCCGCATTCAGCCTGCCAGAAACCCCTGGCCAGCCCTCTGAAACAAAGAAGTTAATGCGTAAAATACTTCGGAAGGCACCGAAGTATTGGAAAATCATCGCTGGCGCGATATCCCTTTACGCTTTAGGCGCAGCTATTCTCACTTTATATATTTATCTTTACGTCATTCAGCGAGTGGATTTATTTATGCCCTCGGTTGCAGTAAGCCCTGCAATGTTCACTTGGTTAGCCTGCGGGGCTCTAATTCTGATGGCGGCATTGCTATGTGTTATCACACCAGCGGTTGTGTTTACTGGAATGATTTCGCTTTTCAGCCTATCAACCAGCGACGCAGCGAAGCTAACACCCCGTCTAGCTTTCCTTATGGCGGGAGGGTTTGGCGTTATGATTCTGGGCGCGTATAAACTCACTTCAGAAAATTTCGCCTGGTCATTTTTGGTGGTGTGGCTGCTCGGATTTTTGGGTATATCTTTTATGGTCGCAGGTACACACCTGAAGAGGTCAATTTATCTAAAAAAAATAGAAGGAAAAAGCTGGTACTCCGTCCGGGCAGCCACCATGATTATTGGCGCATCGATACTCTTTCTGCTTACCGTAATAATGGGAATATACCCTACAACGTTTATCTCTTGGTCGCATCCAGAGGGCTCGACGCAATCAGGAGAGTATCTCATCATGGCCATCTCGGTTGCTTGGATGGTCCTACTCTGCATTCCAACAATTACCTACTACAACACGGAGGGCGATCTTACAAAAAAAGTTTTGAACACCTTCAAGGCAGTCTGTTTTGCGATCTTTGCATTCCTTGTGATGTCACCCTCTCTATTCGGGCTGGTTGCTTATTCGGCCGCATCGGCAGTCAAGTTACGCAACCCGCAAGTCTCTGAATATATCGTCAGTAAGAAATACCCTAAGGCGACGCTGGATAAAGAGCTCTGGAAGCTCAAGGAATTAAATGATGAAGGAAAAAATATTACTATTTTGGCCTTTCCGCTGTTCAAATTCGGCGAAACCCTACTGCTTTGTCCTGCTAAATATGTACAGCTCGACAGGGATCACATTGCGAACGTATCTAAATACTGTTTCGCAACCACAAATTCCGAAATGATTCAGGCCGCCCCGACTCAATCGGATCGGACGTTTTATCTCAAAGAAACTTACTGCGGCCGAGTCTTCACTAATCCTCCGTTAAAACTGAGCCAAGAGCAGCGGTGTGTTTTTGCTCCCACTAAAAGTAACCCACTGGCCAAATAGTTTTCAGTTCCTGGTTTACATTAATTGAACATCCCAATGCTTTTGCGTCGGCCTTCTTCAACGTCAGGGCCGCCCCCACGTCAATGGCGCTTGTATGCACCCGGTACGCCCCCTAAGCTGGCACTCTTTTTTGTCGCCCTGCCCCGGATGTCCCATGTCTCGAAGCATCGCACACCTCGCCCTGCTCCTGGGGTTGATCACCGCCATCGGCCCGTTCGCCATCGACAGCTACCTCCCTGCCCTGCCCACCCTGGGCGCCAGCCTGCAGGCTTCGCCGGCCGCCGTGCAGATGAGCCTTACCGTGTTCTTCATGGTCATCGGCGTGTGCCAGTTGTTCTACGGGCCGATCAGCGATGTGTTCGGGCGCAAGCTGCCGATTTATGCGGGGCTGGTGATTTTTACCGTGGCCAGTGTCGGCTGTGCATTGGCACCCAACATTGAAGTGTTGATCGGTTTTCGCGCCTTGCAGGCCTTCGGCGCGTGTGCCGGGATGGTGATTCCCCGGGCGATCGTGCGCGACCTGTACACCGGCCATGAGGCCGCGCGCCTGATGGCGCTGCTGATGCTGGTGATGAGCGTGTCGCCGATCCTTGCGCCGTTGGCCGGCAGCGTGGTGATTTCGTTGTGGAGTTGGCGTGAAGTGTTTGTGGCGCTGGCTGTCGTGGCGGTGCTGTGCCTGGTCATGACCGCCGTGCAGTTACCCGAAACCCACCCGGCCGAGCGGCGCCTGGGCAAGACCCTCGGCTCGGCCATCGGCAGCTACGGCGCATTGCTGCGCGACCCGGTGTTTATCGGGCTGGCAGTGGTCAGCGGGTTTGGCCTGGCCACTTTCTTTGTGTTCATCGGCAGCGCGCCGTTCGTGTACATCGAGTACTACGGCCTGACGCCCACCCAGTTCAGCCTGTGCTTCGCCCTCAACGCCGCGTCGTTCTTCGCCATGAGCCAACTTACCGCGCGCCTGAGCGCGCGCTTTGGCCTGGCGCGGGTGATCCGCAGTTCGGTGATGGCCGTGGCGGCGGTGATGGCGGTGTTGGCTGTCACCCTGGTGTGGGGCAACAGCCTGGCCGTGATGATGACACTGCTGTTCATCGGTTTCGGTTTTCTCGGCCTGCTGTTGCCGGCAGCCGGCGTGTTGTCCCTGGAGGATCACGGTGCGGTAGCTGGCTCGGCGTCGGCCCTGCTGGGCGCGATCCAGATGATCACGGCGGCGGCGTGCATGAGTGTGGTTGGCGTGTTTGCCGACCACACCCCGGCACCAATGGTGGTGGGCATTGCGCTGTGTGCCCTGGCGGCGATGCTGGTTACGCTGTGGACCTTGCGCCGTCTGCCAGCGCATCTGGCGTCCAATGCCCGGCACGTACCGCCAGCCAAGTGAGAAACACTTGGGCCGGCATCGGCCGGGCGATCACGTAACCCTGGACTTCATGGCAACCAAAGCTGGCCAGCAGCGTGCACACCTGCCGGTCTTCGACCCCTTCGGCCACCAGCCGCAGGTTCATGATCAGGCCCAGTTGAATAATGGCCCGCACGATTTCCTGTTGCTCGGGCTGGTGTAACTGGGTGATGAACGAGCGGTCGATCTTCAGTTCGTCCACCGGTAGCCGAGACAAGTAAGCCAGCGATGAATAGCCGGTGCCAAAGTCGTCGATCGCCAGCGAGAACCCCAACTGGCGCAACTGGGTCAGCGTCACCAACGCTTGCTCAGGGTTGCGCATGGCGCTGGACTCGGTGATCTCCAGGCACAACTGCGCCGCATCGGCGCCGGTCTGTGCCAGCAAGGCCTGGACCTGAGTCGGGAACGTCGGCGACTCCAAATCCTGCACACTCAAGTTGACGCTGATGCGCAGGTCACATGCCCGGCTCAACTGCATGCACTCGCGCAACAGCCACAGGCTCAGGGCGCAGATCCGACCGTTGTCCTCGATGATCGGCAGGAACACACCCGGGGCAATCAGGCCCAGGCGCGGGTGTTCCCAGCGCACCAACGCTTCTGCTGCGCCGATATGGCCGTCGCTCAAACGCGCCTTGGGCTGCAGGAACACGCGCAATTCACCGGCCTCGATGGCTTGGTCGAAATCATCCAGCAACGCCATCGACTGCAAACGCCGCTGCTCCAGTTCCGGGTCATAGAACACATGGCTCACCGCCTGGTGACTGGCGGCATCCAGCGCCACTTCGGCGTAACACAACAAGTCCTGCACACTGCGCCCGTGGATCGGGTAGCGCGCCAACCCCAGGCGTGCCTTGACCATCACCGCGTGCTGGCCGCCGAGCCTGAACGGTTTGTCCAAGGTGCGCGCCAGCCGCGCCAGGCAGATGTCCTGGTCGCAGCGCAGCAGCAAGGCAAAGCCGTCCGACGGCAGCCGTGCCAGCAACTCGCCCTCCCCCAGCACCGCCGCCAGCCTTCTTGCCACGCCTTGCAGCAGCAGGTTGCCATCGCCGTAGCCGTAGAGCGCGTTGATGCGCTTGACGTCGCAGATGTCGAAGATCGCCACGGTCAGCCCCGACAGCGGCCTATGGCCGGCAGCGATGGCCCGGTTGACGTCCATGATGAACCGCGTGCGGTTGGGCAGCCCGGTCAGCGGGTCTTCAAACGCCAACTCGGAGATGCGCAACTCGCGGCTGGCAATCACCAGCAAGCCCAACACAAAGGTGGTCAAGCCGATGCCGAGGAACAGCAACAGGCACGCGCGGCGTTCGGCCTTGATCGCCTCCAGGCTGACGTCCGCGCCCAGCACCAATTGACTGCCGTGCGGCCCTCTGATGGGCAGGAAGAGCGAGCGAAAATCGCCGAACTGGTCGCTGTATTCCACAAACCGGCTGCGGCGTTGTGCAAACACTTCGTTAAGTTCTGGCGGCGCGCTGTCGTAGTGGCCCAAATGCTGGCCGTAGCGCCCGCTGGCGATCTCGGCGGTATTGGCCGAGTCCATCACGAACAGCGTGTGGCCCCCGCGCTGGGTGAGCACGTAGATCGAATCCACCCCGGCTTTTTTGGCGTAGCCGTCCAGGCGCTGCAACATCGCCTGGTAGCGTGGCTCATCGAACGGTCCGTCACCCAGCAGTTCGCCCAGGTAGTCATCGCCGATCACCACCGGCAGCGCCTGCACAATGGCGCTCAGGCGCGTACCCAGCAGCGCGTCATCGGCCGCGGCCTTGAAGCGATAACCGCTGACGGTAAACAACAGGGTCACCAGCAGGTGAATCAGCACAAAACTGAGGGACACCTTGCCCAACCGGGACAAGGCACGCAGCCGATGCCTGCGCACGGGTGCATCGTCGGGCAACAGCCAACTGCGGTGTTCGAGCGCCTCTGCCATGGGTTACACCTTGAACCGCTTGACCAGGTTCTGCAGTTCGCCGCCCAACTGGGCCAGGTCGGTGCTGGAATCGGCCATCTCGGCGCTGGCCTGCGCCGACTGGTCGGCCACTTCGCGCACGGTCATGACGCTGCGTTGGATGGTGTCCGCCACGCTGGCCTGCTCTTCCGCCGCCGTGGCGATCAACAGGCTCATGTGCTGGATACCCGCCACTTGGCGGGTAATGGTCGCCAGTGCTTCACCGGTGTCGCGCACGCCGATCACCGTAGACTGGGTCTGCACCACGCTGGCCTGCATGCGCCGCGAGCTTTCCTCGGCAATGCGTTGCAGCCCGGCAATCAGGTTCTCGATTTCTTCGGAGGATTGCTGGGTGCGTTTGGCCAGGCTGCGTACCTCGTCGGCGACCACGGCAAAACCGCGGCCCGCCTCCCCTGCCCTGGCCGCTTCGATGGCCGCGTTGAGCGCCAGCAGGTTGGTTTGCCCGGCCACCGTCTTGATCACATCCAGCACGCCGCCAATGCGCTCGCTCTCTTTATACAGACGGGTCATCGACTCGGCCGACATACCCACGTCCCGCGCCAAGGTTTCAATCTGCTCCACGGCCTGCTGTGACACCTGCAAGGCGCTGCTGGCCTGGGTGTCGGCCTCCTTGGCAGCCTGGGCGGCCTGTTCGGAATGGCGTGCCACTTCCAGCACGGTGGTGGTCATCCCGGCCATGGCGGTCGCCACCTGGTCAGTCTCGGTCTTCTGGCTATGGATGCCCGCGCGGGTTTGCACGGTGATTGCGGCAAACTGGCTGGCGGATGCGGCCAGCCGATGAGAACTGCCGCCGATCAGTGCCATCACGTCGCGCAGGCGGTGGCTCATATGGTTGATCGAACGCAGCAACTGGCCCAGTTCGTCGGCACGCTCGCTGTGCAGTTCCACGGTCAGGTCGCCATTGGCGATGCGTTCGGCCGCCTCAAGGGTCTGTTGCAATGGCGCGACAATCTGCCGGCCAATGCGCCACGCGAGCAACCCGCCGAACAGCAAGGCCAGTAACGTCAGCGAGCCGAGCACGATCACCACCGCTTCGACACGGCGCTTGGCCCGCACCGCTTCAACGTCGTAGAGCACATTGATTTCATCTTGCAGGGCAGCTAGATCGGCATTCAACTTGAGCACCGTGGGGCCTGCATTGACGCCGACTTCCACCGCATCATGGGCTTTCATGTAAGCGCGCAGCTTGTCATCCAGGCGGCGGATCTTGGCCAGGTCTTCCTGGGGCCACTGCCCGGCGTGCACGTCGGCGACGATCCCGGCGAGCAGCTTTTCCATCTGCCCGAGGCTGGCATCGTGTCGGGTCAATTGGGTGGCGTCTGCGGTCAAGGCATACACAAAGTTGGCGTCACGGGAGAACACGGTCTGGTCGAACAGATTGCCCAGCCGGTTGATGCGCTTGAGCGATTGGCCGTCGCTGCGCAAGGCGTACAACCCCGTCAGTGCCAGCAGCACCGCAAATGCCAAAAGCAAACCAAAGCCCAAGCCCAGCTTGCGGCGCACAGTCAGATGTTCCAGGGCAAATCCACGCGACATAAGTAACAACCTCGTTGCTCCCGTTTGCTCGGCGCGCAGAAACGCCGACGCCTCGCAGGTGTGCGATAGCGTCTGGGGGCAGATTTAAGTTAATGGAGCACTTTGCTCGATAAACAACCAGGCTGTTACTTGGCGATGAGTCAAAATGCCATCGCACAATATCATTGGCTGAACAAAGAATAAACGAAACATGAAAAATCCAAATATGGAGGAGTGAAATCCATATTTAGGTATTTATTATTAGACGCTCAAACCGTACTATCGCGGCCCCTGAAACTTCATCGATTACAACTAATTCCGCTATAGCGTACTGCTTGGCGTCTTACGTATTTCGCTCACCTGAGCGCCTAGGGTCGTTATGCTGGATGATGTGGCTATCTTCGTTCAAATCGTGCGCAGCGGCAGCCTTGCGCTGGCCAGTAAAAAACTGGACATGCCCGCCAATACACTGGGGCGCCGCCTGGCCAGCCTGGAGCAGATGATGGGCACGCCGCTGTTGTTCCGTTCTACCCGCGCCCTGCGCTGCACCGCAGCCGGCGAGCGGTTATACCAGCACAGTTGCACTAATATCGACGCCCTTCATGCCGCGATAGAATCCATCAAACACATGGACGGCGAACCCCGTGGCAAAGTTAGGGTGCATGTGTCCACCAGTTTCTTTGAATACTCCGACACTAACTTCTTGCAAGTCTTTCTCGACAAGTACCCGGTGATCGAGCTGGAGCTGATCGTCTCGGATATAGAACCCAACTTGACTGAAGAAGGTATCGATCTACTGCTGCGCGTAGGTAAACCGAAAAAAACCAGTTATGTCATACACAAGTTGCGCGACGTGACCTTGGGTTTATATGCCAGCACGCACTACTTGGCCACACAGGGCACGCCGCACACCTTGGATGACTTGATGGGCCACGAACATTTGCAGTACCTGGGCAAGACCCACGAAAACCTGTTGACGCTGATGCGTGGCGATGAAACCCACAGCGTGCCTATTCGTGGCCGGTTTTCTTCGGACTCGATGCTGGGTCTGATCAACGCGGCCCACCAGGGCTTGGGAATTGCCCTGCTGAACAACGTGACCACCCAATTCGATCAAAAGGACCTGATACGCGTACTGCCGGAATACTACCTGCCCACCGAGGGGTTCTATGCGGTGTACCCGAACCGTAAATCCCTGTCGATCGCCGCCCTGGCGGTGCTCGACCACTTGATCGACAAGGCCGGTATCTGCCGGCTGCGCTAGGCGTCGCTGCCCAGGCCGGCCAGGTACGCCCACGGGTAGATACCACGCTCGTGCCCATCGCTGAACACCAGTTGCACGCCATAGCCCTGTGGGTGGATCTGCAGCACACGCACGGCGTCCGACACCCTGGGTTGGCTGCCGCGCAAGCGGAACGCCCGGCATTGTGAGCACGGGCATTCGCGACGCAATCGCGCGTGCTCGATCCACTGGGTGCCGTCGGCCCACTCCAGGCGCAATCGCCCGTCAGCGCCTTTGCCAATCCCGCTGGGAGCGGTGGTCATTGCAGTTGCGCCAGGGCGATCCGCACCGCCTTGCGCACTTCCGGGTCGGCGTCGTCGGCCGCATCCCGCAGGGCACTCAACGCCTGGCGATCGCCCAACTCACCCAATGACAACGCCGCTTCCTTGCGCAGGTTGCTGATGCTGTGGCCCAACGCCTGGACGAGTGCGTCGAGCGCCGGCGCATAGCGTAACCGCCCCAGGCTGCGGGTGGCCCGCAAGCGCACTTGCCAGTATTCATCGCTCAATGCGCCAACCAGTGCTTCGCCGGCGCTGTGACTGCCGACTTTGCCCAGGGTGGTCGCCGCCTCTTCACGCACTTGCCACGCTGGGTCCAGCAGGGCCCGGTACAACGCTGGCAACACCTGCTCATCGCTGGCCAGGCCGAGGGCACCGGTGGCAGCGCGGCGTACTTCTGTGTCCGGGTCGCTGCTGGCCAATCTGGCCAACGCTTCCAGCGCGGGCAGGTGTTTGAGCCAACCGAGCACACCCACGGCTTCGCGGCGGATACCCGCATCGGCGTCCGCCAGCGCCCGCAACGCCGAAGGCGCAGCAGCCTCCAGGCGCAACTCGCGCAAGGCACGAAAGACGGCGGTGCGCACGCTCACGTCGGCGTGCTCGGCCCAGGGCAACAACACCGCGCCTGCCTGGGCCGTCTTCAAGACGCTCAAGCTTTGCGCGGCCGCCTCGCGCACCGCAGGTTCCGCATCGGTCAGCGCCTCGCACAGTGCCTGCACCACCTCATCCTCTTCCCAGGCTTCCAGCAAGGCGGCGGCTTGGGCGCGCACTTCCACGGCCGGGTCCTGGCGCAGGCTGTCCACCAGCCATGCCAGGCCGTCGGGTTCTTCCAGGTCGGCCAGGTCGATCAGGGCAATGCGTCGCATGGCAGCGTCCGATGCCTGCAGGCGCGGGCGCAGGGCTTCTATTTCGGGGTTATAGGTCATATGGCAAATCGCGGTATGGAATGATCAATGGGCAACCCAAGCGGGTTCAACCGGGGCAACTGGCGTCCATCTTCGTGGTGCAGCAGTTCCAGGCAGTGGCGCTTGAGGTGGGTAAATTCAGGGGTGGTCATCAGCCCGGTGTGGCGCGGGCGTGGGAAGTCCAGGGTGAAGTCTTCGATAATGCGGCCTGGGCGCGGGCTCATCACCAGAATGCGGTCGGCCAGGAACAACGCTTCATCGATGTCATGGGTGACAAACACCACGGTGGTGCGGATCTGCGTCCAGATATCCAGCAACAACGCCTGCATCTTCATGCGTGTCAACGCGTCCAGCGCGCCAAACGGTTCGTCCATCAGCAACAGGCGCGGGCGATTGATCAGCACCCGAGCGATTTCCACCCGTTGCTGCATACCGCCCGACAATTGATTCGGCCAGCGTTCGGCAAAGCCTTCCAGCCCCACCAGTGCGAGGATTTCATCCGCCGCCGCCAACCGCTCGGCCTTGCCGACGCCGCGCATCTTCAGGCCGAACGCGACGTTCTCACGCACACTGCGCCAGGGGAACAGCGTGTGTTGCTGAAACACCATGCCACGCTGCTGGGACGGCCCGGACACCGCCTGCCCGTCCATGTGCAAAGTGCCCTGGCTCGGCACCAGGTGGCCAGCCAGCGCCCCCAGCAAGGTGGACTTGCCGCAGCCCGACGGGCCCAGGATGCACACGAACTGGCCCGGCTCGATGCTGCAATCAAGTGCTTTGACCGCCTCAAAAGCCTGGGCTTTTTCGCCCAGCACAATCGACAACCCGCTGATTGCTATACGACCTTCCATCAGGCTTTACCTCGCAGGCGATGCCAAGGGGTGAATGCCGCGCCCAGGCACTTGACCAGCCAACTGCTGCCCATGCCCAGTACGCCGATCAACAACATGCCGACCACGATGTCGGCATAGTTCTGCAAGGTGTATGACTCCCAGGTGTAGTAACCGATACCGAACTGCCCCGAGATCATCTCGGCCGTCACCAGGCAGAACCACGACGTGCCCATGCCAATGGCAAGGCCAGTGATGATGCTCGGCGCAGCGCCCGGCACGATCACTTCGCGCAGGATGGCACCGCGCCCTGCCCCCAGGCTGCGTGCCGAGGCGATCAATCGAGGGTCCACCCCTTCAACGCCATGCACGGTATTGAGCAAAATCGGAAACAGCGCGCCGGTGAAGGTGATGAACACCATCGACAGTTCCGACGACGGGAACATCAGGATCGCCAGGGGAATCCACGCCACCGCAGGAATCGGGCGGATCACCTCCAGCGGCGGCAGCAAGACATCTTCGGCCCACTTCCAGCGGCCGATGGCGATCCCCAACCCGATGCCCACCAGCACCGCCACCAAGTAACCTTCAAACACCCGGCCCAGGCTGGCCCCCAGGTGCCGGGCCAGCTTGCCCGAGTCCACCAGGGCCAGCGCCGCCTCCAGCACGGCGCCAGGCGTGGGCACATTGGCGAAGGTCACCAGCCACAGGTTCCAGTGATGGCTGGCGGCGAGTTGCCAGAACAGCAGGCACACCAGCAAGGAACTGGCCCGGGGCAGCCAGCGATAAGCGGCAGTTGGCATGGGCATGTTCCTGTCAGCGACCGGCGACGGCTTGGGCGCCGGCGCGAGTGAAGTCAAACACCTGGCCGCCCTGGGCATCGGCGAATTGCTGCGCCTGGCCCTTGAGCAGGAAGGCACTCAACTTGCCCTGGCGATCACTGGCAAACCAGGCCTGGCTGGCCAATAGCTTGATGCCGCTGTCTTGGGCCTGGGCGTACACCGCACGCACGGCCTTGCCGTCTTTTTTCAAACTGGCCAGTGCGCTGAACGCCGCTTCGGCCGAGGCGTAGTCACGTACCTTGGGCTCGCCCTTGACCCAGATCTGCGCGACGTGGGTCCAGTCGGTGATGGGCTTGCCCGTGAGCGCATCGTTGGCCTTGAGCGGCGCCTGGGCGTAGTTGGCCAGTTGCGCTTGATAATCCAGGCCCGACGCCTTAAAGGCAGCGCGGATGTACTGGTCGTCAATGAAGGTGTTGAGGTCCAGGCCACGGTCGGCCTTTTTCAGCAGCTTGAGGGTGTCGATGGCCGTGCCCACGGCCTGGCGGTATTCCGGCTTCCAGCTGAGGTCACGGGTTTGCACACCCAGCGGCCCGTGGAACAGGTAGTTGACCTCGGCCTCCACGCCGGTGACTTTTTCGATCAGTTCGCTGTACTTTTCAGGCTCTGCGGCGAGCAATTGATTGGCCTCGATACTCGCACGCAGGTAGGCGACCACCACTTCGGGGTACTGGCGCGCATAGCGTTCATCCACCAGGGCACCGTGGAAAGTCGGGGTGTTGGATTGCGAGCCGTCGTAGATCTTGCGGGCAAAGCCACGGTTGGGGAACAACTCGGCGAACGGCACAAAGTCGGCGTGAGCGTCGATCTTGTCAGCCTGCAACGCCGACCCGGCGACTTCAGGCGCCTGGGCGATGATGTTCACGTCCTTGAGCGGGTCCCAGCCCTGGGCAGCCACGGCACGCAGCAGCATGCCGTGGGCCGTGGAGGCGAACGGCACGGAGAGGGTCTTGCCTTTGAGGTCTGCCAGGGACTGGGCCGAAGACCCTGCCGGCACCACGATGCCATTGCCGCTGCCCTTGATATTGCCCGACAGCACACTGATAAACAGGCTGTGCTTGCCCGCCGTTTCATAGGCCACGCCGTTGAACGCCCCGGGGAAGTCGGCCATGGCGCCGAAGTCGAGCTTGCCGGCGACCATTTCATTGGTCAGTGGCGCACCGCTGGTGAAGTTCTTCCACTGGATATCGTAGGTGGCGTCCTTGTATTGGCCGTCGTGGGGCAAATATTTGTCCAGCAGCCCCAGTTCGCGGATCAGCAGGCCGCCAGCGGCGCAATTGATGGTGGTGTCCTGGGTGCCGATGGCCACCCGGATGGTCTGGGCCTGCACGGACAGGCTCAGGGAGGCCAGCACCAGGCTGGCAACGGTTGCGCGCAAGAACATTGGGTATTTCCCCTCGAATCATGGTTATAGGATCGTCTCCGCCGTGATCGGGCACGGTGGGAAACGAGGGGGTGCAGCATGGGCGTCCGGTGTAGGCGGATGGCTTTGAATCAACACACTCAGCGCAGCAGGTACGGGATCTCGACCTTGACGGCGCCGGTGGGGCAATCCTTCTCGCAGGGCATGCAGTACCAGCACTCGTCGAAGGCCATGTAGGCCTTCTGCGTGGCCGGGTTGATTGCCAGCAGGTCCATGGGGCACACGTCGACGCACACCGTGCAGCCCTTTTCGGCGATGCACTTGTCTTCGTCGATCGTCACCGGCGCGTTGGAGCGGAAGAATATTTCCTGGGGCTGGTAGGCCATTTCACGGTGTCCTTGGCGCTTTTGCGCTCTCTGCAGGTATTACGGATTGCCTCAGGCGGCACCGACACGCAGGCGGTCATAGGCTTGCAGCTCGTCGGCGTCCAGGGGGATTACGTAGGGCTCTACCGGCTTCTTGAAGCTGACCATCTGCCCGTCTTCACCCTTTTTCAGGTGGCAATGGCAAAACCAGTCGGCATCATTGCGCAGCGGGTGATCGACACGATGGTGGTACAGGCCCCAGCGGCTTTCGGCGCGGTACAGCGAAGCGCGGGCAGCCATCTCGGCGCAATCACGGATCACACTGGTTTCCATGGCGCGCATCAATTCGTGAGGGTTGTGGGCCTTCATCTGGTCCAGGTCGCGCTGGATATCGCCAAAGCGCTGCAGGCCGATCTCCATCTTGCGGGTGACCTTGGGCGGTTGCAGGTAGTCATTCACGAAGCGACGCAGCTTGTATTCGACCTGGGCCGGTGGCAGCCCGGTGTCGCGGTCCAGTGGCGCGTACACCCGGGACTGTTCGGCGGCGACTTGTTCAGCGCTGACCGCACTGAACTCTCGCTCAGCCACGTACTGCGCAGCGTTGGTGCCGGCAAACCAGCCATAGGTAAACGCGCCGAGCATGTAGTTGTGCGGCACCGCCGCCATGTCGCCCGCCGAATACAGGCCTTTTACCGAGGTTTCCGCACGTTCATTCACCCACACGCCCGAGGCCGAATGCCCGCTGCAAAAGCCGATCTCGGAGATGTGCATTTCCACCATGTCGCTGCGGTAATCCGTACCCCGGTTGGCGTGGAACTGGCCCCGGCTGGGGCGCTCATTGCTGTGCAGGATCTGCTCAATGTTCTGGATGGTTTCCTCGGCCAAGTGGTCCAGCTTCAAGAACACCGGACCGTTGCCGCTTTCCAGCTCCTGGTGGAACTCCCACATCATCTGGCCGCTCCAGTAGTCGCACTCGATGAAGCGTTCACCTTTGTTGTTGGCCGTGTAACCGCCCAACGGGCCGGTGACGTAGGCGCAGGCCGGGCCGTTGTAGTCCTTGATCAGGGGGTTGATCTGGAAACATTCCAGGTTCGCCAGCTCCGCCCCGGCGTGGTAGGCCATGGCGTAGCCGTCGCCGGCGTTGGTGGGGTTTTCATAGGTGCCCATCAGGTAGCCCGAAGACGGCAGGCCCAGGCGGCCGGCCGCGCCGCAGCAGAGGATCACCGCCTTGGCCTTGATCACCTGGAAGTCCGCCGTGCGGCAGTCAAAGCCCATCACCCCATTCACCGCGCCTTCGCTGTCGGTCAGCAGGCGCGTGCACACCAGACGGTTGGTGATGTTCACCCGGGCACGCTTGAGCTGTCGGTACAGGACTTTCTTGATGTCGTGGCCTTCGGGCATGGGCAGCACGTAGGCACCCATGTGGTGGACCTTCTTCACCGCGTAGTCGCCGGTCTCATCCTTCTCGAACTTCACACCCCAGCGGTCCAGTTGCTCGATGGTCTCGAAACTGTGGGTGGCGTAGGCATACACCGCCGCCTGGTTGACGATGCCGTCGTTGGCGATGGTGATTTCCTTGGTGTACTGCTCGGGCGTCGAATGGCCCGGGATGATCGCGTTGTTCAGCCCGTCCATGCCCATGCTGATCGCGCCGCTGCGCTTGACGTTGGCTTTGTCGATCAGCAGCACGCGCAGGTCGCGGTTGGCTTCCTTGGCCTTGATCGCGGCCATGGGGCCGGCCGTACCGCCGCCAATCACCACGATGTCGTATTCCAGTTCCAGGGTCTGGCGGCTCATGGGCGGGTTCCTCGCTCGCGGTCGATACGCAGGCGGTACTGGAACGCATCGCCACGGTAATACAGGTGCTCGAAGTCCACGGGCTGGCCGTCGGCGGTGTGGGTCAGGCGCTCGATGTGCATGATCGGCGAGCCGGGTTCAACGTTCAGCGCCTGGGTCAGGTCGCTGTCGGCCAGGACTGCATCAATAGCGACGTCGGCATGGCCCAGTTGCAGGCCGCAGTCGTTTTCCAGGATCAGGAAGATGTCGCGGGTGACCAGGTCGGCTTTTTCCAGGCGTTCGCCCACTGCCTGGTTGAGGTAGGTGATCTCCAGGGACACCGGCTCGCGGTTGATCAGGCGCACCCGCTTGATCTGCGCCACCGTGGTGCCCTCCTCCAAGCCGAGGCGCTCGGCCACTTGCTTGTCAGCGGGCACAAAGCGAAAGCTGCGCAAGCGGTTGATCACTTCATAGCCGCGTTCGGTCATGGATTCGGCCAAGCCTTGCAGGGTGCTGACGTTCTGGTAGGCCTTGGGTTTGGACACGAAGGTGCCTTTGCCGTGAATCTTGAAGATCAGCCCTTCTTTCTGCAGGTCGCCCAAGGCTTGGCGCACGGTGATCCGGCTGACCTTGAAGCGCGCGCCCAACTCGGCTTCGGACGGCATCTGCGTATTGGGGGCGTATTGGCCATCCAGGATGCCGCTGCGCAACAAATCACGCAGTTGGGCATGCAGGGGAATGCTGGACAGCGGGGATAAGGCAACGGCGGATTCGTTCATCAAGGTCACTTGTCATAACGAGTTATGACGTGATCTTAAGAAGCCTAAGCATCGGCATGGAAATACCGTTTATGCATAAGCTTAAACTTCTATTGTTTTGGCTGATGTCCGGTATCGGCCGCAATGCCTTCTGGCGTATAGGCGGGCTTTATAGAATGACGATCACAGTCAAACCGTTATCGATCGGTGCTGGAGGTCATCATGCGTTATGTGCTTATTGCCGCTGTGCTGAGCCTGTTCAGCACCGTCGCCGCCGCCCAGGATGCGCCCAGCCCCGGGGCCAACGCGCCGGCCACCCAGGCCGACGATTATTCCGAAGACCTGGACATCGCCAAGGCCGTGCGCAACACCAGCGCGGCATCGACCGCCTGCGGGCCGGTCAAGGGCCACGTGGTGTACGTGGACAGCCAGGGCGTGCGCCATGAGCTGGACTACGTGCGCGTCGGCAACGCCTGCCAGCACGGTTGATCCGCACTACAGGTCAAACCGGTCGACGGCGCGGCGCCGCTCGTTGTCCTCACGCACGTCATAGCTGGCGGTGGTCTGGATGTTGGTGTGATGCGCCAGTTTCTGCGCGATCGACAGGTCGTGTTCTTCGATCACCCGGGTGATGAAGGAACGGCGGAAATCGTGAGGCATGATCTTCACCCCCACCTGTTCGCCGCGCTGGCGGGCAATGTAGTAGATCGCATGCTTGGTGATGCGCTCGCGGGTAATGTGGCTGCCCCGGCGAATGCGGTTGAACAGGAAAGCATCGTCCTGCTCCCCCTCCTTGAGCTGTTCGCGACGAAATGCCAGCCACGCTTGCAGCTTTTCAAAGGCCCAGGCCGGCGCATACTTGATCAATTCCTTGTTGCCCTTGCCGGTCACCCGCAGGCTGCGTTCGTCAAAGTTGACCTGGGCCAGGTCCAGGTTGACCGATTCCGACTTGCGCATGCCCGAGCCATACAGGATGCCGATCACCGCAGCATCCCGCAGGCCCTGGGGACGCGGGTCGGCGGCGCAGGCTGCCATCATTTCGCGGATCAGCGTACGGCGCAGGTTGCGGCCCTGGCCCAGGCGAGTGCCGGGAGCCGCCTTCACCGAGCGCATTTTCAGCAAATGGTCCTGGCTGATCAGGCTCATCCGCCAGGCCTCATTCATCACGCCGCGCACCGCGTTAACGTACAGCGACGAGGTGTTCGGCGCATAGCCGTCCTCGCGCAGCGCGGCCACCAGGGCAATCACGTGCTCTGGCTGCAGCAAATGCCAGTCGATGTCTTCGAGGTTGATGTCTTCAAAGCCCAGGCGGTCGGCCGCATCTTGCAGCACGTAGCGCATGGTCAACTGGCTGGAGGGCGCCAGGCGGGTGAGGTAAAGGGTCAGCGGGTTGCGGATAGACTCAGTCAAGGTAGATCAGCCTTTGGATTAAATACCTCTAACAAGCCTTTGTTTAATAGAGGTATTTAGTGAATTGGCGAGGGCCGAGTCTACCCCACGATCAGCCCTGGCACAAAATCACGGCTTACTCTTCGTCGTCGGTCGGGTCCTGCGGCTGAGCCTGGGACTGGCTCCAGTCGGCGTCCTGTTTCTGCATCAGTGCAAACCAGTGCTGGCGCATGAACGTGAGGTAACCCTCCGGCGCCTTGGCGAAATCCTTCTCTTCGCTGTAGCAGCCCGGCAGCGGCAATTCGGTGCCCTGTTCCTTGTACTGGCTGACCAGCGCCTGTTGCGCCGCCACGCTGCAATCCTTGGGCAGCGGCATGCCGCGCAGGGCGCCGGCCTCCTCATCCCACCAGCTGGCGCCCACGCGGTCGACACCGCGCAATCGGTACTTCTGGGACTTGCCCACGTGCATGATCAACTTGAATTCGTTGGGGCTGACGTCACTGGTGCAGGTGCGTGAATAGCCCACGGTGGCCTGGGTGATACCGTCGCCGGAGAGGTCGGTGACCTTGGTGGCCGCCATGTCAAAGCGCAACGATGCATCGAATTGGCAGTGTTGCACGTCGTCGTAGAGCATCCAGACGCGCTTGGGATGGTCGCCACTCAGCAGGTACTGCGCCGCGTAGACAAACGCCGATTGAGTGCCGTCATCGTCGCGCTCGCTGACCTGCTCGGCGAGCACCAACAGGTTCTTGCCCTGATGGTCGTCCCAGGTGTAGGCCGCGACCTGCTTGCCACGGACTTCCACGCCGTCCGGCACCTGGTCGATGCTGGTCAGCGCCACGCCGTCATCGGCCCGCACGGTGGTGACACAGGCCACGGCCATCAACAATCCCATCAACGCCGGCCGCAACTGGCCGCGCAAAAGCTGCACGCTATTCATCCGAGTACCCTGGCAAGAGATGGCTTACTTTACCGGCACTTGAAGGCCAATGCAGAGAAGATTGTTGAATAAAACAACGAGCACTCGACGCCCTAGGGAAAACCCTCGGGTTTTGCCCGCAAACAGTATCCGTTGGCGTGTCAGTCGCTTAGCTGAACCCTAGCTGTCTACCTGTCAAATAAACGAGTTTTTCATCAGCCTTTCATATTCGTTCAACATTTTTCCGCTTAATCTCTGCCCCAGGACTTGAGAACAAGCCGCGTGTTCTACGACTAACCTGTTGATTACGCTTTACCTTTCACAACTTTCGTCTTTACTCAGCTAGCCCATGGAAGAAACCAATGCCCGTCCTCAGGAACGTCGAATGAATGCCGCAACCCCACGCCATGTTTAATCAGTTCACTGAGTTTCAGCCACTGGTTACTGCCGTTTTCACGCTCCAACCTGCTCTAGCCCCGAGGTCATGAATCTTTGAAACCCTACCCTATTCATTGCGTGTCGATCGTTATCCCGGTCTACAACGAACAAGAGAGCCTGCCTGAATTGCTGCGTCGCACGACGGCAGCCTGCAAGCAACTGGCCTACGAATACGAAATCATCCTGGTCGATGATGGTAGTCGCGACAATTCGGCCCAACTGCTGGAAGACGCTGCCGCAGAAGACGGCAGCAACGTGGTGGCGGTGATCCTCAACCGCAACTACGGCCAGCACGCGGCGATCATGGCCGGCTTCGAGCAGTGCCGTGGCGAGGTGGTGATCACCCTCGACGCCGACCTGCAGAACCCGCCCGAAGAAATCCCCCGCCTGGTCGAGCAAGCCGCCCTGGGCTACGACGTGGTCGCCACCGTGCGCAACAACCGCCAGGACTCGGCCTTCCGCCGCTGGCCTTCGCGCCTGATCAACCTGGCCGTGCAACGCTCCACCGGCGTGGCCATGACCGACTACGGCTGCATGCTGCGTGCCTACCGCCGCACCATCGTCGACGCCATGCTCGCCTGCCGCGAGCGCAGCACCTTTATCCCGATCCTGGCCAACGGCTTTGCCCGCCACACCACGGAAATCCTGGTGCACCACGCCGAGCGCGAGCACGGCGAGTCCAAATACAGCCCGATGCGCCTCATCAGCCTGATGTTCGACCTGCTGACCTGCATGACCACCACGCCATTGCGTCTGCTCTCCGTGGTCGGCTTCAGCCTGGCGGCCCTCGGCGTACTGTTCGCCATTGCCCTGATCGTGTTGCGCCTGGCCTTCGGCGCGCAATGGGCCGGCGACGGCATGTTCGTATTGTTTGCGGTGCTGTTCGTGTTCACCGGTGGCCAGTTCATCGGCATGGGCCTCTTGGGTGAATACCTGGGCCGCATGTACAGCGACGTGCGGGCCCGCCCGCGCTTCTTTATCGAAAAAGTGCTGCGCAACACACCGGCAGCACCGGCACCCGTGGTCGTCGTTGACGGCCTGGTGTCTTCCCATACCTCCACTTCTACTTCTCCTTCCGATCAGGTTTCGTCATGAATTCAAAAGCCGTTGTCTTCGCTTACCACGATATTGGCTGTGCAGGCATTGAAGCCCTGCTGACTGCCGGCTACGACATTGCTGCCGTGTTCACCCATGCCGACGACCCCAAGGAAAACAACTTCTACGGCTCCGTCGCCCAACTCTGCGCCCGCAACGGCATCCCGGTGCATGCACCGGAAGACGCCAACCACCCGCTGTGGATCGAGCGCATCGCCAAGCTGAACCCGGATTTCATCTTCTCCTTCTACTACCGCAACCTGCTGAGCGAAGCGCTGCTGGCCACCGCCAAGAAAGGCGCGTTCAACCTGCACGGTTCTCTGCTGCCGAAATACCGTGGCCGCGCCCCGGCCAACTGGGTGCTGGTCAATGGCGAGACCGAAACCGGCGTGACCCTGCACCGCATGGTCAAGCGCGCCGATGCCGGCGCGATCCTGGCCCAGCAAAAAGTCATCATCGACCGCACCGACACCGGCCTGACCCTGCACGCCAAGCTGCGTGACGCCGCCGCCAACCTGCTGCGCGATGCCCTGCCACAATTGGTTGCCGGCAAACTGAGCGAAACCGCCCAAGACGAAAGCCAGGCCAGCTACTTCGGCCGCCGCACCGCGGCTGATGGCAAACTGGACTGGAAAAAGCCGGCTGAAGAACTGTTCAACCTGGTTCGCGCCGTGACTCAACCGTACCCGGGCGCCTTCTGCGCCGTGGGCGAGCACAAGCTGATCGTGTGGCAAGCCGACGTGGTCAAGGGCAACGAAGGCCTGGCGCCAGGCCGTGTGATCAGCGTCAACCCGCTGCGCATTGCCTGCGGCGAAGACTCCCTTGTGGTCAAGTTCGGCCAACGCAACGCCGACGGCCTGTTCCTGGCCGGCCCTGCCCTGGCCGATGCCCTGGGCCTGGTAGACGGTTCCGTGCTGCGCGGTGCTGAGTCCGGTCGCAAGCCACGCCGTACCCGCGTACTGATCCTGGGTGTGAACGGCTTTATCGGTAACCACCTGTCCGAGCGCCTGCTGCGTGACGACCGCTATGAAATCTACGGCCTGGACATCGGTTCCGACGCCATCGAGCGCCTGCGCAGCCACCCGAACTTCCACTACGTGGAAGGCGACATCAGCATCCACACCGAGTGGATCGAGTACCACATCAAGAAGTGCGACGTGGTGCTGCCACTGGTGGCCATCGCTACCCCAATCGAATACACCCGTAACCCGCTGCGCGTGTTCGAGCTCGACTTCGAAGAGAACCTGAAGCTGGTTCGCTACTGCGTGAAGTACAACAAGCGCGTGATCTTCCCGTCGACCTCCGAAGTGTATGGCATGTGCCAGGACCAGTACTTTGACGAAGACACCTCCAACCTGGTGGTCGGCCCGGTCAACAAGCAGCGCTGGATCTACTCGGTCTCCAAGCAACTGCTGGACCGCGTGATCTGGGCCTACGGCGACAAAGGCCTGAAATTCACCCTGTTCCGTCCGTTCAACTGGATGGGCCCGCGACTGGACCGCCTGGATTCGGCGCGTATCGGCAGCTCCCGTGCAATTACCCAGTTGATCCTGAACCTGGTGGAAGGTACTCCGATCCGTCTGTTCGACGGCGGCGAGCAAAAACGTTGCTTCACTGACATCGCCGACGGTATCGAAGCCCTGGCACGCATCATTGATAACGAAAACGGCGTGTGCGACGGCCAGATCGTCAACATCGGCAACCCGGAAAACGAAGCCAGCATTCGTCAGCTGGGCGAAGAACTGCTGCGTCAGTTCGAGGCGCACCCGCTGCGTAGCAACTTCCCTCCGTTCGCCGGTTTCCGCGACGTGGAAAGCAAGGCGTTCTACGGCACTGGTTACCAGGACGTGGCACACCGCAAGCCAAGCATCGAAAACGCCAAGCGCCTGCTGAACTGGGAGCCGACCGTCGAGATGAGCGAGACCATCGGTAACACCCTGGACTTCTTCCTGAAAGAAGCCATGCTCGAAATCGCGGACAAGAAGTAATGCAGGCAGGCCTTCGCATCGACGTCGACACCTACCGTGGCACCCGTGAAGGTGTGCCACGGTTGCTTGAATCCCTGGATGAAGCCGGGGTCAAGGCAACATTCTTCTTCAGCGTTGGGCCGGACAACATGGGGCGCCACTTGTGGCGCCTCATCCGCCCGCAGTTCCTGTGGAAGATGCTGCGCTCCAACGCCGTCGGTCTGTATGGCCTGGACATCTTGCTGGCCGGCACCGCCTGGCCAGGCAAGCCGATTGGCCGCGACCTGGGGCACTTGATGCGCCAGGCCAAGGCTGCCGGGCATGAAGTGGGCCTGCACGCGTGGGACCACCACGGCTGGCAAGCCAATACCGGGCGCTGGAGCGAGGCACAGCTGATCGAACAGATCCGCCGTGGCGTCGACACCCTCAGCGACATCCTCGGCGAGCGTATCGATTGTTCAGCGGCCGCCGGCTGGCGCGCCGATGAACGCGTGGTGCAAGCCAAGCAAGGTTTCAACTTTCGCTACAACAGTGATTGCCGGGGCACCAGCCTGTTTCGTCCAACCTTGGCCGATGGCAGCGCGGGCACCCCACAAATTCCGGTAGACCTGCCGACCTTCGACGAAGTCGTCGGGCCGGTCGTGGCTGCCAAAGACTTCAACGGCTTCATTCTGGACCGCTTTGCCGAGTCCAAGCTGAACGTCTACACGATTCACGCTGAAGTAGAAGGGATTCTGATGGCTAACGATTTTCGCCAGTTGCTTGCCCAGGCAGGGCAGCGCGGCATCGATTTCAAACCGCTGGGCGAGCTGTTGCCCGCCGATGTGACCACCCTGCCCCAGCAACAGCTGGTGCGTGGCGCCCTGCCTGGGCGCGAGGGTTGGCTCGGAGTGCAACAAGCATGATCCGGCGCCTGGCATTGCCCCTGCTCCTGTTGGCGTTTGGCGTGTTTTACCTGTTGCCGCTGGCCACCCATGGCCTGTGGATCCCGGATGAAACCCGCTACGCGCAGATCAGCCAGGAAATGCTGTTGACCGGCAAGTGGGCCTCGCCGCACTTCATGGGCATCCGCTACTTTGAAAAACCCGCCGCCGGCTACTGGATGATCGCGCTGGGCCAGGCGATCTTCGGGCAGAACCTGTTCGGCGTGCGCTTTGCCTCCGCCTTGAGCACCGGCCTGAGCATTCTGCTGGTGTACCTGGTGTCGCGCCGGCTGTGGAATGACCCGCGCAAGAGCCTGGTCAGCACCGTGCTCTACATGAGTTTCGCCAGTGTGGCCCTGCTGGGCGGCTATGCGAACCTCGACCCGCAGTTCACCTTCTGGGTCAACCTGACCGGCGTCGCGTTGTGGTTCTGCTTCGACAACACCACCCGCCGTGGCCGCCTGGGTGCCTGGGCCTTGCTGGGTTTTGCCTGTGGCATGGGCTTCATGACCAAGGGTTTCCTGGCCTGGTTGCTACCGGTGCTCATCGCCCTGCCCTACGCCATCTGGCAGAAGCGTTTCCGTGAACTGCTCGGCTACGGCCTGGTGGCGGTGGTCGTGGCGATTGTCGTGAGCCTGCCGTGGGCGCTGGCCGTGCACCTGCAGGAGCCGGACTACTGGAACTTCTTCTTCTGGCACGAGCATATCCAACGCTTTGCCGGTGAAGACGCCCAGCATGCCGAGCCGTTCTGGTACTACCTGCCGCTGCTGGTGGCGTTCTCGCTGCCCTGGGTGGCGCTGCTGCCGTCCACGGTCAAACAGGCCTGGCACGACAAGCGCCTGCCAAAAACCGCCTTCCTGCTGCTGTGGCTGTTGATGCCCCTGGCGTTCTTCAGCCTGGCCAAGGGCAAGCTGCCCTCCTACATCATGCCGTGCCTGTTGCCCCTGGCGTTGTTGATGGGTTCGACCCTGGCCGACAAGCTGGCCCAGAACCGTGGCCGCGTGCTGTGTATCAACGGCTGGTTGAACCTGGTGATTGGATTGGTGGCGATGCTGGCCCTCAGCTGGTTCCAAATGAAGAAGCCGGTGTACGAGCACGGTCAGGAAACCCTCAGCCTGGTGCTGGTGTTTACCTTCTTGTTCGGCTGGATCCTGGTCAACCTGCTGCACGCCGCGCGCCCCTTGAAACTCTGGGCGGCACCCGCCATCGGCAGCTGGCTGCTGGTGGCCCTGGTGCCGGCCGCACTGCCCCATTCGGTGGTGTACAACAAGACCCCGGACCCATTCATCATTGATCACCTGCAGGAACTGCAACCGACCACCGCACTGCTGAGCAATGACCTGGGCGCCGCATCGGCCTTGGCATGGCGCCTGCACCGTCCGGACGTAACCCTCTACAACACCGTCGGTGAAGTGAAATACGGTCTTGCTTTCGCAGACACGGCCCATCGCAAGGTGGACATCAGCCAGGTCCAGCAATGGATGAGCGAGGCGCGCAAACAAGGCCCGGTCGGCGTGGTGATGCGCGTCAAGGGTGACGATGAAGTCGCTGAGGTGAACTTGCTGCCCCAGGATGGCAAGCGTTACGAGCAAGGCAACATCGTGATCCTGATCTTCCCTCAGGTCGCACCATGATCACACTGTTGCTGCTATTGGGCGCCTGCCTGCTCACCTGCATGGGTCAGGTTTCGCAAAAATTTGCCGTAGAAAGCTGGCGTGATCAGCCCGACGGCTGGGCGCTGAAACTGCGCTCGCCGTGGCTGTGGTCGGCACTGATCTGCCTGGGCCTGGGCCTGTTGGTCTGGTTGCTGGTATTGCAGCGCCTGGAAGTGGGCATTGCCTACCCCATGCTCAGCCTGAACTTTGTGCTGGTCACGCTGATGGCACGCTTTGTGTTCCACGAACACATCGATGGCCGCCACTGGCTGGGTGTGGCCCTGGTAATCGCCGGGGTCGTGTTGCTGGGGCGTCAGGTATGAGCCGGGTTCGTGGTTTTGCCCTGGCCCTGGGCAGCGTCGGCCTGGTCAGCGCCGCCCAGTTGGGCATGCGCTGGAGCATGACACGCCTGCCCCTGCCGACCGAATGGTTGACGGCCTTCAGCACCAATGCCATCGACCTTGGTGCCCTGGGCGTGGTGATCCTGGCGATCATCGCCTATGCGCTGTCCATGCTCTGCTGGCTCGGCGCGCTCAAGGACCTGCCCCTGGGCCGTGCGTATTCGCTGCTCAGCATCAGCTACGCGTTGGTGTACCTGCTGGCCGCCAGCCTGCCGGTGTTCAACGAACATTTCTCGCTTTCAAAAACCCTGGGGGTGGCGTTGGTCATCCTCGGTGTACTGGTTATTAACTCTCGTCGTGCTAGCACCACAAGTCCCAGGAATGCCCCATGAAAATCAGTGTATTTGGTAGTGGTTACGTCGGTCTGGTGCAGGCCACCGTATTGGCCGAAGTCGGTCACGATGTCATCTGCATGGACGTTGACAAGAACAAGGTCGAATCGCTGCAAAAAGGCCATGTGACCATCTTCGAGCCGGGGCTGGCCGCGATGGTGAAGGAAAACCTGGAAAGCGGGCGCCTGCATTTCACCCACGACGAAAAACTCGCCGTGGAACACGGTGAAGTGCTGTTCATCGCCGTGGGTACACCCTCCGACGAAGACGGCTCGGCCGACTTGAAGTACGTGCTGTCGGTCGGCGACGCGGTGTCCCGTCACCGTGTGGAACCGGTGATCCTGGTAGAAAAGTCCACCGTACCCGTGGGCACCGGCGACACCCTGCGCGCGCACATTGAGAAGAACCTGCGCGTGGCCGGTCGTCACCTGGACTTCGATATCGTCTCCAACCCGGAATTCCTCAAGGAAGGCTCGGCCGTTGCCGACTGCCGCCGTCCGGACCGGATCATCATCGGTTGTGAGCGTGAAGAGGTGCGCGAGGTGATGCGCGACCTGTACGCGCCGTTCAACCGCAACCACGACCGCATCATCTTCATGGACCTGCGCAGCGCCGAACTGACCAAGTACGCTGCTAACTGCATGCTGGCCACCAAGATCAGCTTTATCAACCAGATCGCTGAACTGGCCGAGCACCTGGGCGCCGACATCGAAGCCGTGCGCCTGGGCATCGGTGCCGACTCGCGCATCGGCTACCACTTTATTTACCCGGGCTGCGGCTACGGCGGATCGTGTTTCCCCAAGGATATGCGCGCCCTGATCCACAGCGCCAAAGAGGCCAACTGCTCCAGCGACCTGCTGGAAGCCGTCGAAGCCATCAACCAGCGCCAGAAGAGCAAGCTGTTCGAACGCATCAACGCCTATTTCAAAGGCGAGTTGAAGGGCAAGACCTTCGCCCTGTGGGGCCTGGCGTTCAAGCCCAACACCGATGACATGCGCGATGCGCCCAGCCGCGTGCTGATGGAAGCCCTGTGGGCCGCCGGCGCCAATGTACGTGCCTTCGACCCTGAAGCCATGCAGGAAACCCAGCGCATCTACGGCGACGAATCGCGCCTGACGCTGCTGGGCACCCCGGAATCGGCACTGAGCGGCGCCGACGCGTTGATCGTCTGCACCGAATGGCAGCAGTTCAAGGCCCCGGACTTCGACCTGATCCACCAGCGCCTGAAAACCCCGGTGATCTTCGACGGCCGCAACCTGTACGACGGCGAGCGCCTGTCGCGCAAAGGCTTCAAGTACTTCCCGATTGGGCGTGGTGACTCCTGTGAATTGCCAATCCCCCAGCAACAGTGGGTGCCGCAGGTTCAGGAAGCCTGATACGTGAACAAAGCTCATCCGTCCCGGCTCACTGCCACGGTCCGCCACCAGTCGCTGGGGCTCGGGCTCTTGGCGCTGCTGCTGTTCATTGCCGGTAACTGGCACCAGGCAATCATCGGGTTCGACTCACGCTTTGTGGTGTTCGCCCAGGAAATGCTGCGCCATGGGCCCAGTTTTTTCCCGACCACCTACGGACAACCCTACGCCGACTACCTGGCCACCTCGACCCTGCTGACATGGCTGTTCTCCCTGCCCCTGGGGCAGGTCACCAGCTTTACGGCCTGGTTGCCCACGGCCATCGCTTCGGCGCTGATCGTGGTGCTGGTGTACCGCCTCACGGCGCCCTACTCTCCGCGTTGGGGCCTGCTGAGCGTGGCGATGTTGCTGCTCAGCAGCACCTTCATCAGCGAAACCCGTGCGGTGTCCCTCGACCAGATGCTCGCGGCCGTGGCGTTGACGGTGTTCTACCTGGGTTACGCCCATGACCACTTCGGCGCGGGCAAACGCCTGCACTGGCTGTTCCTGCTGCTGATCGTCGGCTTTGCGATCCGTGGGCCCATCGGCCTGGTGATTCCCACCGGCGTGCTGTGCAGCTATTACTTGATCAACCGCCAATGGCGTCAGTTGTTCAGCTTCGGCCTGCTGGCCCTGGCCCTGCTGGCGGCCTGTGTCGGCCTGCTGTTGCTGCTGGCCAAGATGAGCGGCGGTGAAGACTTCATGCGGGATGTGATTCGCATGCAGTTTCTGGGGCGCATGGACGGCACCGAAGGCTCCAGCGGTGTGTTGTATTACTTCACCAGCTCGATCGGCAACTACGCCCTGGCCTACCCGGTGGCGCTGCTGGTGCTGCTGGCGGTGGCGGCAAGTGGGCGACGGGCACCCGATCCGGCGCTGCAGCTGGTGTTGTACTGCGCAGCAGCAGGTTTGCTGGTGATGCTCGGCCTGTCGGTTCCCCAAGCGAAGAAAGCCCGCTACATACTGCCAATGCTGCCCATGGCGGCGATCATTGCGGCGTACCCGTTCCAGGTCACCCAGGGGCGGCTGTTTGCCGGGTTGCGCAACCTGATGCTGGGTATCTGGACGTTGTTGCCCGCGCTGTTGGCCATCGGCCTGCTGGTTGCGCGTCGCCGTTACGCAGAGCAGCTGGGTAGCCTGACACCGATCTTGGCCGTGCTTGGCGTACTGCAAGTGCTCGCATTGCTGGCGTTGTTCAAGGCTCGGCTGCGCCCGGCAGGCCCGGCGTTGGCGGCGGTACTGGCAATCTGGGCGACCTATATCGTGGTGGTCGAGCCCCTTGAGCGCAGCCTCTATGACACGCGCACCTTCAGCCTGGCGGTCAAGGCGCAGATCAACAGCCAGCCGGCGCCGGTGGTGTTGCATGCCCTGGGTAAAGATGCCAAGGCCATCAAGCTGATGGTCAACCTCGACTGCGACCGGGTGCCGCTGTTCACCCAGTTGCCTGCCGAGCTCGCACCGGTGCAAGGCCCGGCCTGGCTGGTGATGAGCCAGGAGGATTACGAGGAGTTGCAAGATCCGCGCTTTCGCTCCATCACGCCGACGCTCACCGGGGAGTTCGACAAGAACCCTTATGTGTTGCTGCACTTGGCTAAAACCACTCCGCCATAAAGGCGTTTCCTGTGGCTCTGTGAGAAACAGCGCCCACTCTTCACGGAGTGGGCGTTTTGCATTCTTATCGCCAAGAATCATCCTACAGCCCTATGCGTAATGGCTGGGGACCCGCCTCTTCCGGCACCCAAAACCCGGCTGTAGACTCTTTCGCCAGGTGCCTTAACTATCTACCACCCGGCCATAAGAGAGCCTCTCGATGGGCCTGTTTTAGCGCACCCGCATAACAACAAGGACGCTGTAGGCCATCCCTGCCGTGATGGTTTTTGACTGAGAGGAGAAGACTGTGGGAGATGAACGAGTGACCCTGCCGGTGCCTTCGCTGGATCGCCTGATGGGCTTGCGCGATGCTCTGGTGGCGTTGAAGGGGCCGTTGGCGGATGACCCAGAACTCAGGGAAAACCTGCAAAAACACCTGTTCAACGAAGAAACGGATAGACGGGTACTGGGCAAGGTAAACATTCCAACCTTGCACAGCGTACGCCTGATTCCGTTTGGTGCGGCCCTTTAACTGCATTATTATTGCATTGAACCCTCATTAATATGCATTGGCGCCCTGCTCGCAGGGTCGGCACACTGCACAAGTTCCTCCCCCAAATGTTGGAACTTTCAAAGGGCTTTTCCGGGAAACCAGGCAAGCCTTTTTTTTCGCCCGCTGTTTATGGACCCTCTTCAATGCTCGCTCGCCTGATCCCCGCTGCAATCAATACGCGCCCTGCCGAATGGAGCCGCGCCGCCATCGGCATGGCCCTGGGCACGATGCTCAGTGTCTGGGCCTGCGCCCACGTGTTTGGCATGGAGGTGGCGATGCACCTGCTCGGGCCTCTCGGGGCTTCGGCAGTGCTGCTGTTCGCGGTGTCGTCCGGCGCCCTCGCGCAGCCGTGGTCGATCATCGGCAGCTACTTGTGTGCCGCCGTTGTCGCGCTGCTGGTGGCACGGGTGCTGGGGCGCACCTTGGGCAGCGCCTGCCTGGCGGCGGGCATGACGGTGGTGCTGATGTGCTGGCTGCGTTGCCTGCACCCACCCGCAGGCGGGCTGGCCATGACCCTGGTGTTGGCCGACCCGGCGTCCGCCAGCCTTGGCTGGTACGAACTGCCAGCGGTCATGCTCGGTGCCGCGGCCTTGCTGGTGTGCGCGCTGGCCTACAACAATGCCACCCGTACACGCTACCCAAAAGGCGCCGCAGAATCGCCCGCCGTTGTGTTAGGCACCCCGGCGCCCGCCACCGACCCCACGATCACGGCGGTTGATCTGAAGCTGGCGCTGGCTGAAATGGAGCAGTTCTACGACATCGAACCCACCGAGCTTGAGCAGTTGATCCACGCGGCTGAAGGTCATGCGCGGCGGCGCAGCATCGGTGAAGTGCTGGCCCATCGGGCCGCTTGAGTTCCCTGCAAATATGCAAAAACGACCTGCATGATTCACGGTTGTACTGGGCAAATTTGCACTGGTACGATCGCGAGAGAGTTCGCCTACGAACATCTTGATAAAGAACAATAAAAGCAGGGAGTTAGAGATGACTGCTCAGGTTTCATCCGAAGCAAGCCGCGCCGACATTCTTCAAGACGAGGTACTGGCCGACGTTCGCAACCATATCGGCCACCTCACCCTCAACCGCCCGGCGGGCTTGAACGCCATTACCCTGGACATGGTGCGCAGCCTGACGCGGCAGCTGCAGGCCTGGGCCGATGACCCGCAGGTGTACGCCGTGGTCCTGCGCGGTGCCGGCGAAAAAGCCTTCTGTGCCGGGGGCGACATCCGCTCCCTGTACGACAGTTTCAAAGGTGGCGACACCCTGCACCAAGACTTCTTCGTCGAGGAGTACGCCCTCGACCTGGCTATCCATCATTACCGCAAACCCGTGCTGGCCCTGATGGATGGCTTTGTCCTCGGCGGCGGCATGGGCCTGGTGCAAGGTGCCGACCTGCGGGTGGTGACCGAACGCAGCCGCCTGGCGATGCCGGAAGTCGCCATCGGTTACTTCCCTGACGTGGGCGGCAGTTACTTCCTGCCGCGTATCCCGGGTGAACTGGGCATTTACCTCGGCGTGACCGGCGTGCAGATTCGTGCCGCAGACGCCCTGTATTGCGGGTTGGCCGATTGGTTTCTCGACAGCACCAAACTCGCCGAGCTTGACCAGAAACTCGACCGCCTGCAGTGGCACGACTCTCCCCTCAAGGACTTGCAAGGCGTACTCGCCAAGCTCGCCGTGCAACAACTGCCGGACGCGCCCCTCGCCGCCCTGCGCCCCGTCATCGACCACTTCTTCGCGTTGCCGGACGTGCCGAGCATCGTCGAGCAACTGCGTGCCGTCACCGTTGCCGACAGCCACGAATGGGCGCTGGCCACTGCCGACCTGATGCAAACCCGTTCCCCGCTGGCCATGGCCGTGACCCTGGAAATGCTCCGCCGTGGCCGCCGTCTGCCGCTGGAACAGTGCTTCGCCCTGGAACTGCACCTGGATCGCCAGTGGTTCGAGCGCGGCGACCTGATCGAAGGCGTTCGCGCCCTGATCATCGACAAGGACAAAACCCCGCGCTGGAACCCGCCCACGTTGCACGGGCTGGACGCCACCCACGTCGAGAGCTTCTTTCACGACTTCGCGCAAAAGGTTCAATAAGACATGCAAGACATTGAATACACAGAAGAACAAGTGATGATTCGCGACATGGCGCGCGACTTTGCCCGTGGCGAAATTGCCCCCCACGCCCAAGCCTGGGAAAAAGCCGGCTGGATCGACGATGGGCTGGTTGCCAAGATGGGCGAGCTGGGCCTGCTGGGCATGGTGGTTCCCGAGGAATGGGGCGGCACCTATGTCGACTACGTGGCGTATGCCCTGGCGGTGGAAGAGATTTCAGCCGGCGATGGTGCTACGGGTGCCCTGATGAGTATCCATAATTCAGTGGGTTGCGGGCCGATCCTCAACTACGGCACCACCGAGCAGAAACAGACCTGGCTGGCTGACCTCGCCAGTGGCCAGGCGATTGGCTGCTTCTGCCTCACCGAACCCCAGGCCGGCTCCGAAGCCCACAACCTGCGCACCCGCGCCGAACTGCGCGACGGCCAATGGGTGATCAACGGCGCCAAGCAATTTGTCAGCAACGGCAAGCGCGCCAAGCTGGCCATCGTGTTTGCGGTCACCGACCCGGATCTGGGCAAGAAAGGCATCTCGGCGTTCCTGGTGCCAACGGATACGCCGGGCTTTGTGGTCGACCGAACGGAACACAAAATGGGTATTCGGGCGTCAGACACCTGCGCCGTCACCCTCAACCAGTGCACCGTGCCCGAAGCCAACCTGCTGGGCGAGCGTGGCAAAGGCCTGGCCATCGCCCTGTCCAACTTGGAAGGCGGTCGCATTGGCATTGCCGCCCAAGCCCTGGGGATCGCCCGTGCCGCCTTCGAAGCTGCGTTGGCCTACGCCCGCGACCGTGTGCAATTCAACCAGGCGATCATTGAGCATCAGAGCATTGCCAACCTGCTGGCCGATATGCAGACCCGGCTCAATGCCGCACGCCTGCTGATCCTGCATGCTGCGCGCCTGCGCAGCGCCGGCAAGCCGTGCCTGTCGGAAGCGTCCCAGGCCAAATTGTTTGCCTCGGAAATGGCCGAAAAGGTCTGCTCCTCGGCCATGCAGATTCACGGCGGGTATGGGTACCTGGAGGATTACCCGGTTGAGCGTTACTACCGGGATGCGCGGATCACGCAGATTTACGAAGGGACCAGCGAGATTCAGCGGATGGTGATTGCCCGGGAACTGAAAAACTACCCGCTCTGACAAACACACCAAAAACCCAATGTGGGAGCGGGCTTGCTCGCGAATGCGCAGTGTCAGTCATCCAATGTATCGACTGATTCACCGCATTCGCGAGCAAGCCCGCTCCCACATTTCGATTCGGTTGTGACAGGTATCAGCCGCGTTTGGTCAGGCCCATCTTCACGCGCCCTTCGGCCGGGGTCATGACCCGTGCGCCCAGGCGGCTGAGGATTTCACTGGCGCGTTCCACCAGCTGGCCGTTGGTGGCGAGCACACCCTTGTCCAGCCACAGGTTGTCTTCCAGGCCGACCCGCACGTTGCCGCCCAGCAGCACCGCTTGCGCGGCCATCGGCATTTGCATGCGGCCGATGCCGAAGCCTGCCCACACGGCGTTGGCCGGCAAGTTGTCGACCATGGCCTTCATGGTGGTGGTGTCGGCCGGTGCGCCCCATGGGATGCCCAGGCACAGTTGGAACAGCGGGTCGTCCAGCAGGCCTTCTTTGATCATCTGCTTGGCGAACCACAGGTGCCCGGTGTCGAAGATTTCCAGCTCGGCCTTCACACCCAGCTCCTGGATGCGTTTGGCGCCGGCCCGCAGTTGCGCAGGGGTGGAGACGTAAATGGTGTCGCCATCACCGAAGTTCAGGGTGCCGCAGTCCAGGGTGCAGATTTCCGGCAGCAGCTCTTCCACATGGGCCAGGCGGGTCAATGGGCCGACCAGGTCGGTGTTGGGGCCGAACTCCATCGGGTTCTCGCCGCCGCCGATCTCCAGGTCGCCGCCCATGCCGGCGGTGAGGTTGACGATGATGTCGATGTCGGCCTCGCGGATGCGCTCCATCACTTCGCGGTACAGGGCCACGTCGCGGCTGAACTTGCCGGTTTGCGGGTCACGCACATGGCAGTGCACAACCGTGGCGCCGGCCTTGGCGGCTTCTACCGCCGCGGCGGCGATTTGTTTGGGAGTGACCGGCACGTGTGGGCTTTTGCTGGTCGTGTCGCCAGCACCGGTGAGTGCGCAGGTGATGATGACGTCGTGGTTCATGAGGCGGTTCCTTACAGGCGGGCGTAGTGGTGCCGTTCGCAGCCAGGAGCGGCTGCGAAACGGTGATTCGAATCAGGTTATTTGCTGGTCAATTGCAGGTTGGCGGCGGCCGGCTTGCCGTCGAAGGTGGTCACGCCTTCCAGCCAGCGGGCCTGGTCTTGCGGGTGATCCTTGAGCCACTGCTTGGCGGACTCGATGGCGTCCTTGTGGTCCAGCAACGGCTGCATCATCCGGCTCTCGTCGGCGGCGGTGAAGGTGAGGTTGGTCAGCAGTTTGTGCACGTTGGGGCACTGTTCGGCGTAGGTCGGCGACGTCACGCTCCATACCGTGGCCATGCCTTCGTTCGGGCCCAGGGCGTCGTCGCTACCGGTGAGGTAGGTCATGGCGACGTTGACGTTCATCGGGTGCGGCGCCCAGCCGAAGAACACCACGGCTTCCTTACGGCGCACGGCGCGGTCGACGGCGGCGAGCATGCCGGCTTCGCTGGACTCCACCAGCTGGAACTTGCCCAGGCCGAACTGGTTCTTGGCGATCATCGCCTTGATCTGGGTGTTGGCGCCCGAGCCTGGTTCGATGCCGTAGATCTTGCCGCCCAGTTCTTTTTCGAACTTGGCGATGTCGGCGAAGGTCTTCAAACCCTTGTCGGCCAGGTAAGTCGGCACGGCCAGGGTGGCGCGCGCGTCTTCCAGGCTCGGCTTGTCGAGGACCTTGACCTGCTTGGCGTCGACGAACGGCGTGATGGTCTGGGTCATCAGCGGGTTCCAGTAGCCCAGGAACAGGTCCAGGCGTTGGTCGCGGATGCCGGCGAAGATGATTTGCTGGGAGGCACTGGTCTGTTTGGTCTTGTAGCCGAGGCCGTCGAGCAACACTTGGGTCATGGCGCTGGTGGCGATTACGTCGGTCCAGTTCACCACGCCCATGCGCACGTTCTGGCAGGACGCCGCGTCGGCGGCCAGTACGTTGGTGCTCAAGATGGCGCTGGCGCTGAGTGCGAGCACGCAGCGGCTGATCAGTCGGTTCATGGTGGATCCCTCGGCAGGTCGTTATTGTGGGGTCCGGCGTCTTTGTGCGCCGTGATGCCAAGTTACGTAGCTTTGGGGGCGACAAAACGCACGGCGGCGACCAGCTCTTGCACTGCAGCGACCTGCCCCCTTGAATCCACCCGAGAACGGGAGTATCACAGTGCCACGCTGCCCGTCCTACGAGAGCGCCACCATGTCCCAGGATTTCTACTTTTTGCTGATGCCGGGTTTCTCGGCCATTGGCTTTATCTCTGCGCTGGAACCGCTGCGGGTGGCCAACCGCTTTCGTGGCGAGCTGTACCGCTGGCATGTGCTGAGTGCCGACGGTGGCGCGGTGCTGGCGAGCAATGGCATGTCGGTCAACGCCGACGCTGCGCTGGAGCCGCTGAAAAAGGGCGCGACGTTGTTAGTCGTGGCAGGCTTCGAACCGTTGCAGTTCGCCACACCCGCCCTGGAACACTGGCTGCGCCGCCTCGATCACGACGGCGTGACCCTGGGCGCCATCGACACCGGCGCTTGCGTGCTCGCCGAAGCGGGCTTGCTGGACGGCCACCGCCTGACCCTGCATTGGGAAGCCATCGACGCCTTCAAGGAATCTTATCCACAGCTCACCGTGACCCAGGAACTGTTCGAGATCGACCGCCGCCGCATCACCTGCGCCGGCGGGACGGCCTCCATCGACCTGATGCTCGACCTGATCGCCCAGGCCCATGGCCCGGAACTGGCGATCCAGGTGTCCGAACAGTTCGTGCTCGGCCGCATCCGCCCGCGCAAAGACCACCAGCGCATGCAGATCGCCACACGCTATGGCATCAACAACAAAAAGCTGGTGCAGGTGATTGGTGAGATGGAGCAGCACACTGAGCCGCCCTTGAGCACCCTGGCCCTGGCGGAAGCGATCAAAGTGACCCGCCGCCAGCTGGAGCGCCTGTTTCGTCTGCATTTGAACGATACCCCCAGCAACTTCTACCTCGGCCTGCGCCTGGAAAAAGCCCGGCAGCTCTTGCGCCAGAGCGACATGAGCGTGCTGGAAGTGAGTATTGCCTGCGGGTTTGAGTCGCCGTCGTATTTCACCCGCAGCTACCGGGCGCGGTTTGCCAAGTGCCCGAGGGAGGATCGGCGACGGGAGGTGGTTTGACGGGCAATTATAGTCAATTATACTCATGACTATAATTTATAGTTCTTTGAATAATTGAGTATAAAACCATGTCCAAGCACACCGGCTTTGTATTCCGCCGCCCCGCCCTGGCTAGCAGCATTGCCGACGGCCTGGTGGGGGCTGGCATTCAGGATTTCACCTCTGGCCTGTTTCTCGCCGCACCGCGCCGAACAGGCAAAAGTACCTTTCTACGTGAAGACCTGATCCCGGAGTGCCAGTTTCGAGGCTGGCTGGCCGTGTATGTCGACCTGTGGGCGGACAAAGAGAAAGATCCAGCAGAGTTGATTGCCAGCGCAATTGCCGCCGCGCTGGTGCCCTATGAAAAGGGCATCCGCAAGCTGGCCAAGAACATTGGCATCGAAAAACTGAGCTTTCTGCGGACACTGTCCTGGGACTTCAGCAAACCGCAATTGCCTGTTGGCGCAACATTGACCCAGGCGCTGGAGCTGCTGCACCACGCTGCGGAAAAACCCGTCGTGCTGGTGATTGATGAGGCGCAGCACGCGCTGACCAGCGATTCAGGCATCAATGCGATGTTCGCGCTGAAGGCCGCCCGGGACCAGCTAAACCAAGGTAGAGACGAGGACGGCAGTGGTTTGCACCTGGTGTTCACCGGTTCCAACCGCGACAAGCTGGCCCACTTGGTATTGGGTAAAAGTCAGCCGTTCTTCGGCTCCAGCATCACGCCGTTTCCACTGTTGGGCAAAGCGTTCACCCAGGCTTACACCGCGCACCTCAACGCAAATCTGGCCAAGACCAACCAATTCAACGCGGCCGATATCGATGAGGCCTTTGAGTTGGTGGGCCGGCGTCCAGAGATGTTGCGCACCATCATCGGTGAAGTGGCGCTGGAGCTGGGCGAGGCCAGCAACCTGGGCCAACTGCTGCACAGCCGCGCCGAGTTACTGCGCGCGGGCGTGTGGACCGAATTTGAAAGCGCCTGGAACAATCTCACTATTCCCCAACGTGCCGTGCTGGACGTGATGGTGGAGCGTTCGCAAAACAACGAATCGTTCGCGCCGTTTACCGACAGCACCCTGGCGGCAGTCAGCAAGGCGCTGGAAGAGATGGGCAGCGACGTAGTGCCGGGCACCCAGACGATTCAGGCCTGCATCGATGCCCTGCGTGACAAAGAACTGGTGTGGAAATCGAGCCGGGGCGGGTATGCCCTGGAGGACAAGACGTTTGGAGATTGGCTGAAGCACAAGCGCCGTACACCTGACTAAGGGGCAACTCAAATCAAATGTGGGAGCAGGCTTGCCTGCGATGGCGGTGGGTCAGCGCGATAGATGTCAACGGATGTACCGCTATCGTAGGCAAGCCAGCTCCCACAGTGGATAGGCGGCGTGGCTTATTTTTTCAGCAGGGCCGAGCATGCCGCTTTGTAGGCTTCGTGCTGGTACTTGTTCAGCGTTGCCGGCAACTCGAAGTTGTGCTTCTTATTCTGCGCATTAATGGTCTGCGGCGACAGCAGCGTCACCTCCACACCGTCGAGCAGCTGAAACACCCCTTCAATCTTGAACGTGGTCGGGCCCCCGGCAAATTCGCCTTTCTTGCTGCGCTTCTTGATGGCGATACGCTCGATGGCGTTGTCCTGCACAAACGCCTTCACTTGAGCGGCGAAGGCTTTGACGTTGGCCGCTTCATCGTCGTCTTCCAGAGCGATTTTCTTGGTGGCCAGGGCGACGTGGGCCAGCGCCCCGTTGTCCAGGGAAGCGACAGCGATGATGGCTTCGCTGCCTTTGATTTCGATGCCGCAAGTCTTCATGAGTCGCCTTGTTTCAGAGAGAAAGTGGCGGGGATTGTCGCTTATTCCTGCCCGATCGACTCCAAAAATTCCGATCGCTCATCACTCATCCGCGCCAGGCAGTCGTTCTGCTGGATCGCGTATGCCTTGGTGCCGTTCACCGCCGGGAAGGTGTCCACGGCGCAATCGGCGTCACGCAGTTTTTCCCACTTCTGCTGGGCATCCTTCAGACGAGCGGTAATGTCGGCGAGCTGCGACTTGTTGCTGCCGTAGGTCGAACCCATGCGTTCGAGCAGGCCCTGGTAGTTGTCCTTGAGCAATTGCTCGGCGGTGGTTTTGTTGTAGGTGGCGCATTCCAGGGTTTGCTTGTCGTTTTCGATGCCATCGCACGGCGTGTTGTCGGTGTCTTCAGCCGCGTGTGCGGTGGTTGCGATGAGTGCCAAAGCCAGGAAAATCGATTTCATTGCGCCGTCTCATATCAGGTGATGCGGAATTCTGGCCCAAGCGTAAGACAAATAACAGCTGCCAGTCAGACGTGTCATAGCAGCCTTTGTCGTGGATTGACGCTTTCGGCAATTCCCCTGTCGTTTTTGCACCCGGCTCTGTCGGCCCCTGGGCATATGCTGGCCCCAAAGCGCCGGCAGACGATTCGGCGCATGAATCGCCAATAAGGGGACGCCTGATGAGCCCAGCCGAATTGCACGCCGACAGCATCGTTATCGACGGGCTGATTATTGCCAAGTGGAACCGCGACCTGTTCGAGGACATGCGCAAAGGCGGCCTTACCGCCGCCAACTGCACTGTGTCGGTGTGGGAAGGGTTCCAGGCCACCATCAATAACATCGTGGCCAGCCAGACCCTGATCCGTGAAAACAGCGACCTGGTGATCCCGGTGAAAACCACCGCAGACATCCGTCGCGCCAAGGAACTGGGCAAGACCGGCATCATCTTCGGCTTCCAGAACGCCCATGCCTTCGAAGACCAACTGGGCTATGTCGAGATCTTCAAGCAGCTCGGCGTGGGGGTGGTGCAGATGTGCTACAACACCCAGAACCTGGTCGGCACCGGCTGCTACGAGCGTGACGGCGGCCTGTCGGGCTTTGGCCGTGAGGTCGTCGGCGAGATGAACCGTGTCGGCATCATGTGCGACCTGTCCCACGTGGGCTCCAAAACGTCCGAAGAAGTCATCCTCGAATCCAAGAAACCGGTGTGCTACTCCCACTGCCTGCCGTCCGGGCTTAAAGAGCACCCGCGCAACAAGTCCGATGAAGAACTCAAGTTCATCGCCGACCACGGCGGTTTTGTCGGCGTGACCATGTTTGCGCCGTTCCTGGCCAAGGGCATCGATTCGACCATCGACGACTACGCCGAAGCCATCGAATACACCATGAACATCGTCGGCGAAAACGCCATCGGCATCGGCACCGACTTCACCCAGGGCCATGGCCAGGATTTCTTCGAAATGCTGACCCATGACAAGGGCTACGCCCGCCGCCTGACCAGCTTCGGCAAGATCATCAACCCGCTGGGCATCCGCACCGTGGGCGAGTTCCCCAACCTCACCGAGACCCTGCTCAAGCGCGGTCACAGCGAGCGTGTGGTGCGCAAGATCATGGGCGAGAACTGGGTCAACGTCTTGAAAGACGTCTGGGGCGAATAAGCCACCGCTCTCCTAATCCTTAACCCGCTGCCTTCCGCGCAGCGGGCATCCAAACGAATTTTCTGGAGTTAAGTTTCCATGGCCAAGATCGCCCCGCAATTGCCTATCGAAGTCGACAGCGAAACCGGTGTCTGGACCTCCGACGCCCTGCCGATGCTGTACGTGCCGCGCCATTTCTTCGTCAACAACCACATCGGTATCGAAGAAGTGCTGGGCGCCGAGGCTTATGCCGAAATCCTCTACAAGGCCGGCTACAAGTCCGCCTGGCACTGGTGCGAGAAAGAAGCTGAATGCCACGGCCTGGAAGGCGTTGCGGTGTTCGAGCACTACATGAAGCGCCTGTCGCAACGCGGCTGGGGCCTGTTCAAGATCCAGGACATCGACCTGGACAAAGGCACCGCCAGCGTCAAGCTGGAACACTCGGCGTTCGTCTACGTGTACGGCAAGGTCGGGCGCAAAGTCGACTACATGTTCACCGGCTGGTTTGCCGGCGCCATGGACCAGATTCTTCAAGCGCGCGGTAGCCAGATCCGCACTGTCGCAGAGCAAGTCTACGGAGGCTCCGAAGAGGGCCACGATGACGGCCTGTTCACCGTCAAGCCGTTGTAAGCCGAGGACCGTGCCATGGCTTTCGAAGCAATGTTCCAGCCGATCCAGATCGGCAAACTGACTATTCGCAACCGCGTACTCAGCACTGCCCACGCCGAGGTGTATGCCACCGACGGCGGGATGACCACTGACCGCTATGTGAAGTACTACGAAGAGAAAGCCAAGGGCGGCATCGGCCTGGCGATCTGTGGCGGCTCCTCGGTGGTGGCCATCGACAGCCCGCAGGAATGGTGGAGTTCGGTGAACTTGTCCACCGATCGCATCATCCCGCACTTCCAGAACCTCGCCGACGCCATGCACAAGCATGGCGCCAAGATCATGATCCAGATTACCCACATGGGCCGTCGCTCGCGTTGGGACGGCTTCAACTGGCCGACGCTGATGTCACCGTCTGGCGTGCGTGAGCCGGTGCACCGTGCCACGTGCAAAACCATCGAGCCAGAAGAAATCTGGCGCGTGATCGGCAACTACGCCCAGGCTGCACGCCGTGCCAAGGCCGGTGGCCTGGATGGCGTGGAACTGTCCGCCGTGCACCAGCACATGATCGACCAGTTCTGGAGCCCGCGGGTCAACAAGCGTACCGATGAATGGGGTGGCACCTTTGAAGGCCGCATGAAGTTCGGCCTGGAAGTGCTCAAGGCCGTACGCGCCGAAGTGGGCGATGACTTCTGCGTGGGCATGCGCCTGTGCGGTGACGAATTCCACCCGGACGGCTTGTCCCACGAGGACATGAAGCAGATCGCCAAGTACTACGACGACACCGGCATGCTCGATTTCATCGGCGTGGTGGGTTCGGGGTGTGACACGCACAACACCCTGGCCAACGTGATCCCGAACATGAGTTATCCACCGGAGCCATTCCTGCACTTGGCGGCCGGTATCAAGGAAGTGGTCAAGGTGCCGGTGCTGCACGCGCAGAACATCAAGGACCCGAACCAGGCCACGCGGATTCTGGAAGGCGGTTATGTGGACATGGTCGGTATGACCCGTGCACACATCGCCGACCCGCACCTGATCGCCAAGATCAAGATGGGCCAGATCGACCAGATCAAACAGTGCGTCGGCGCCAACTACTGCATCGACCGCCAGTACCAAGGGCTGGATGTGCTGTGCATCCAGAACGCCGCGACCTCCCGTGAATACATGGGGGTGCCGCACATCATCGAAAAATCCACCGGGCCAAAACGCAAAGTCGTGGTGGTGGGGGCCGGCCCTGCCGGGATGGAAGCTGCGCGCGTTGCCGCCGAGCGTGGCCACGATGTGACCCTGTTCGAGAAAAAAGAATTTATCGGAGGGCAGATCACCACGGCGTCCAAGGCGCCGCAGCGTGACCAGATCGCCGGTATCACGCGCTGGTTCCAGCTGGAACTGGCTCGCTTGAAAGTCGACCTGCGCCTGGGCGTGGCGGCCGATGCCGATACCATCCTGGACTTGCGTCCGGACGTGGTGGTGCTGGCGGTCGGTGGCACTCCGAACGTCGAGCAGAACGAGCACTGGGGCGCGGCTGAAGGCTTGGTCGTCAGCAGTTGGGACGTGCTCGACGGCAAAGTCGCGCCGGGCAAGAACGTGCTGGTGTACGACACCATCTGCGAATTCACCGGCATGTCGGTGGCCGACTTCCTGGCCGACAAAGGCAGCCAGGTCGAGATCGTCACCGACGACATCAAGCCGGGCGTGGCCATTGGCGGTACGTCGTTCCCCACCTATTACCGCAGCATGTACCCCAAAGAAGTGATCATGACCGGCGACATGATGCTGGAAAAGGTCTACCGCGAAGGCGACAAGCTGGTGGCGGTGCTGGAGAACGAATACACCGGCGCCAAAGAGGAGCGGGTGGTGGACCAGGTGGTCGTCGAGAACGGCGTGCGCCCGGACGAAGCCATCTACTACGCACTCAAGGAAGGCTCGCGCAACAAGGGCCAGATCGACGTCGAAGCGCTGTTCGCGATCAAGCCGCAGCCGTGCTTGAGCGAGGCGGGTGACGGGTACTTGCTGTTCCGCATCGGTGACTGTGTGGCGCAGCGCAATACCCACGCTGCGATCTATGACGCCCTGCGCTTGTGCAAGGATTTCTGACGAGGTGAACTCGGTCAAATGTGGGAGCTTCACCATGCTGAACACCCTTCTTCCCATCCTGCTGTTCGCCGCCCTGGGCCTTGCCGTCCTCGGCGCCCTGCGCCGGGTGAACATGTGGCGCCGTGGCCGCGCGTCCAAGGTCGACTTGCTGGGCGGTCTATTGGCCATGCCCAAGCGCTACATGGTCGACCTGCACCACGTGGTCGCCCGCGACAAATACATCGCCAACACCCACGTCGCCACGGCGTTGGGCTTTGTGCTGTCGGCGCTGCTCGCCATTCTGGTGCATGGCTTCGGCCTGCATAACCGCATCCTCGGTTATGCCTTGCTGTTGGCCTCGGTGCTGATGTTTGTCGGTGCCACGTTCGTGTACCTGCGCCGTCGCAATCCGCCGTCACGCCTGTCCAAAGGCCCGTGGATGCGCTTGCCGAAGAGCCTCATGGCGTTCTCGGTAAGCTTCTTCCTGGTCACCTTGCCGGTGGCCGGGATTCTGCCGGCGGACTTCGGCGGCTGGTTGCTCGCGGCATTGCTCGGTGTGGGCGTGCTGTGGGGCGTGTCCGAAATGTTCTTCGGCATGACCTGGGGCGGCCCGATGAAGCACGCCTTCGCCGGCGCACTGCACCTGGCCTGGCACCGCCGTGCCGAGCGCTTCGGCGGTGGCCGTTCCACCGGTTTGAAACCGCTGGACCTCAGCGATAAAACCGCGCCCCTAGGCGTGGAAAAACCCAAGGATTTCACTTGGAACCAACTGCTCGGTTTTGACGCCTGCGTGCAGTGCGGTAAATGCGAAGCCGCGTGCCCAGCGTTCGCTGCCGGCCAACCGCTGAACCCGAAAAAACTTATCCAGGACATGGTGGTCGGCCTGGCCGGTGGTACCGATGCCAAGTTTGCCGGCAGCCCTTACCCGGGCAAAGCCATTGGCGAACATGCTGGCAACCCGCACCAGCCGATCGTCAACGGCCTGGTGGATGCCGAGACCCTGTGGTCCTGCACCACCTGCCGCGCTTGCGTGGAAGAGTGCCCGATGATGATCGAGCACGTGGACGCCATCGTCGACATGCGCCGCCACCTCACCCTGGAAAAGGGCGCGACCCCGAATAAGGGCGCCGAAGTCCTGGAAAACCTGATCGCCACCGACAACCCCGGCGGTTTTGCACCGGGCGGGCGGCTGAACTGGGCGGCGGATTTGAACCTGCCTTTGCTCAGCGAAAAAGGCACCACCGACGTGCTGTTCTGGGTCGGCGACGGCGCTTTCGACATGCGTAACCAGCGCACCTTGCGTGCGTTCGTCAAAGTGCTGAAAGCGGCCAATGTCGACTTTGCCGTACTCGGCCTGGAAGAGCGCGACAGCGGTGACGTGGCTCGCCGGCTGGGCGATGAAGCAACGTTCCAGTTGCTGGCCACGCGCAATATCCAGACGCTGGAAAAGTACTGCTTCAAGCGCATCGTCACCTGCGATCCCCACAGTTTCCACGTGCTGAAAAACGAGTACGGCGCCTTCAACGGCAACTACCTCGTGCAGCACCACAGCACCTTCATGGCCGAGCTGATCGGCGAGGGCGCGTTGAACTTGGGCCAGCACAAGGGCAGTAGCGTGACCTATCACGACCCGTGCTACCTGGGCCGCTACAACGGCGAATACGAGGCACCGCGCCAAGTGCTGCGGGCGCTGGGTATCGAGGTCAAGGAGATGCAGCGCTCGGGCTTCCGTTCACGCTGCTGCGGCGGCGGTGGCGGGGCGCCGATCACTGATATTCCCGGCAAGCAACGTATCCCGGACATGCGCATGGAAGACATCCGCGAAACCGGTGCCGAGCTGGTGGCCGTGGGTTGTCCACAGTGCACGGCGATGCTTGAGGGTGTGGTCGAACCGCGCCCACTGATCAAAGATATTGCCGAGCTTGTTGCTGATGCATTGCTCGAAGACGCCGCACCGGCAAAAGCTCCTTTAAAGCGTGAACCTGCGGAGGTGCACTGATGAGCGACATTATCCGCCGCGACCCCCGGGCCGAATGGATTGCCCGCAACCGCTTGCACCCGCTGCATGCGGCGATGCAGCCGGTGCAACACAGCTGGATGGGGCCCAACGGCGTCATCCGCAAGCATGTACATGGCGTCGGTTTTATCGGCCCCAACGGCATCAAGCGCATCGACCGCAGCGGCGCCCAGCAGGGCGGCGCGGCCAAGCGCACGGCGGCGGTGGAAGTGCAGTTGCCGTTGCACCAGGTGCCAGCGCCTGCGTTCTACATCAACGTGGTGCCGGACATGGTCGGCGGCCGCCTGAGCAGCCACGACCGCGACTTGCTCGGCCTGGCGCGGCAGTTGGCCGGCAGCGACGGCGCGGTGCTGGCGGTGGTGTTTGGCGAGCACAAGGAGACGGCCTTCGCGGCGGCCGGTGTCGACCGCCTGCTGGTGTTAGAAGGTCACGCATTCGACGGTTATTCACCGGAACAACGTGTCCAGGGCCTGCGGGCTGTGGATAACCAATTCAACCCGCGTCACTGGCTGCTGCCCGACAGCCGCAGCGGTGGCGGTGAGTTGGGACGGCGCTTTGCCGCCAGCCTCCAGGAACGCCCGGCCACGCGTGTCTGGCAGATCAAGGGTAACGAGTGCATCGGCCGTGCCGGTGCCGGCCAGGAAGACTTGGCCCGCCCTCTGCCGCGCCTGATCCTGGCGGCCGCCGAGTGCGCCGATCCGGTCAGCGAAACCCGGCACGAAGCCTTGCCCGTGGAGTTATCCACACCCCTGGCCCGCAGCCTGCCGCGTATTGAAGACCTCGGCGCAGTGGCGGTGGACCCGGCGGCGATTCCCATGGCCGAGGCGGAATTCATTTTCTCTGGCGGCAACGGCGTGAAGGACTGGGCGTTGTTCCACCAGACCGCCGCTGCACTGGGCGCTACCGAAGGCGCTTCGCGGGTGGCGGTGGACGACGGCTTCATGGCGCGTGATCGCCAGGTCGGCGCCAGTGGCACCTGGGTTACGGCGCGGGTGTATGTGGCGGTGGGGATTTCCGGGGCGATCCAGCACCTGCAGGGCATCGGTGCCTGCGACAAGGTGGTGGCGATCAACCTGGACCCTGGCTGCGACATGATCAAGCGTGCCGACCTGTCGGTGATCGGCGAAAGCGCCGCGATCCTGCACGCCTTGATCGCAGCGGTCGAGGCTTACCGCAACGGCGCCAAGCGCGACGCAGCTTAAGGAGTTGGCCATGACCACGAATGTAATCAGCCTTGTGTCCATCGGCGCCCACCCGACTTCCGGGCGCCCGCGCCGTGCCGAGCAGGACGCGCGCGCCGTCGAACTGGGCCTGCAAATGGCTGGGGATAAGTTGCAGGTGCTGCATGCCGGCAACATCAACGAGCCGACCCTGCGCAGCTACCTGGGCATGGGGTTGCCCCAACTGCAGGTGCTGGAACAACCGGCAGGCAGCGATGCCTTGCCGGTGCTCAGCGACTACCTGCGCGAGGCAGGTGCCCAGGTGGTACTCGCCGGCAGCCAGGCGGAAACCGGCGAAGGCTCGGGCATGCTGCCATTCCTGCTCGCCGAACAATTGGGCTGGCCGTTGATCGTCGGGCTGGCGCAAGTGGAGTCCATCGACGGTGGCGTGGCTCATGTGCTGCAAGCCTTGCCACGCGGCCAGCGGCGCCGTCTGAAGGTGCGCTTGCCGTTCCTGGCCACGGTGGATAACGCCGCGCCCAAGCCTCGGCAAAGTGCCTACGGCCCTGCGCAACGGGGTGAGCTGGCAGCCCACGAGGTCGAGGTGGAAGAGGACGAGTTATTCACAGGCGCCGTGCTGCAACCGGCTAAACCTCGGCCAAAGCGTCTTAAGGTGATCAAGGCCAAGAGCGGTGCCGATCGGATGAAAGCCGCGACCGCCAAGGCCAGTGGCGGCGGCGGGCAAGTGCTCAAAGGCCTTAGCCCGGAAGCGGGCGCCGAAGCCATCCTCAAGCTGCTCGTTGAAGAAGGCGTCGTACGCTAACCACACCCCCCCCAAACCCCTGTAGGAGCCGGCAAGCCGGCTCTACAATGGGCTTACCCACAATCCCTGTTGACCCGTCTGTGGATAACCTGTTCGCGGCTGTCCACACCCCTTGCAAATCAAGCCCTGTAGTCCTCTGTACGAAAAACAACCAGGCTAACTGGCGGTTTTTTCTGGGTTTTTCCCTGTGCGCAACGGCGTTTACACACAGACTTGCCCCCAAAGTCTGTTGGCGCTTCTGTGGATAAGATGTTCGCTATCGGCTGAGAGCCTTATAAAACGTGGCTTACACAGGCTTGGGCAAAAAACGACCAATTTGACTGTGAAACCGTGAAAACCCACGGCTCATGACGGTTTGATGGGGTTTTCCACAACGTTTTTGAAGTTACACCCAATCTCTGTTGGTGGGTCTGTGGATAAGGTGTTTGCGTACCGCTACAGGCCTCTACCTACGTGGCTTGTAGGTGTTTGATCAATAAGTGAGCAATGCATGCTGAAACCCCATGACTTGAATAAGTCACGGATTTTCTTCAATTAAATTCAGGTGAATAGCACAGTTGCCCACAATTGCTGTGGGTGGCTTTGTGGATAAGTTGTTGGGTAACGGCTGGAGGGCCGGGCGTTAAAGGGTTTCAAGAGGGTTGATCAAATGTTGAACACTGTGCAGATGCAAATGTGGGAGCTGGCTTGTCGAATCGTCGCACCGCTGCGATGACTGCAGTGAATTCACCGCCGCTATCGCAGGCAAGCCAGCTCCCACAGTGGTCTTTGTGGGCTCTGTTATTCGTGTACTGCCACACCCTTGAGGTAAGGCGCTGGCGCCGCCCCCAGGTTGCTCAGCATGCGCTCGCTGTACCAGTCCACGAAGTTCACCACGCCGAACTCATAGGTCTTGGAGTACGGGCCAGGCTGGTAGGCGGTGGAGTTGATGCCACGCTGGTTCTCTTCGGCCAGGCGGCGGTCCTGGTCGTTGGTGGCGTCCCACACTTCGCGCATGCGCGCCGGGTCGTAGTCCACACCTTCCACCGCGTCCTTGTGCACGATCCACTTGGTGGTGACCATGGTTTCCTGGGCGCTGATCGGCCACACGGTGAACACGATGATGTGGTCGCCCATGCAGTGGTTCCAGGAGTGCGGCAGGTGCAGGATGCGCATCGAGCCCAGGTCCGGGTTCTTGATGCGCCCCATCAGCTTGGCGCAGCCTTGCTTGCCGTCCATGGTCATCGACACAGTGCCCTTGAGCAGCGGCATGCGCACGATACGGTTGCGCAGGCCGAAGCTGGCGTGGGCGTAAGGGATCTTCTCGGCATCCCAGGCAGCGGCGGAGGCGGCTACGTGGTCCTTGAAGGCCTGGTCGGCACGCGGGTCGGTGACGTCGTCCCATTCCAGCAGGGTTTTCAGCAGTTCGGGGTGCGACGCGTTGCAGTGGTAGCACTCGCGGTTGTTTTCCAGCACTAGCTTCCAGTTGGCCTTTTCCATCAAGGTGGTTTGCACCGCCACCTTGGTGTTTTCCATGTCGTACGGTTCCATGTAGTGGGTGAGCGTCGACAGGAAGTCATCGATGGCCGGCGGGTTCTCCGACAGGCTGATGAAGATGTAGCCGCCTGCGGTCTTCACGTTCACCGGCTTCAGGCCGTATTGCTTCATGTCGAAGTCGGCGCCCATCTCGGTGCCGGCGAACAGCAGGCGACCGTCCAGCTCGTAGGTCCACTGGTGGTAGTGGCACACGAGTTTGGCGACCTTGCCCTTGTCGCTGGTGCACAAGCGCGAACCACGGTGGCGGCAGACGTTGTGGAACGCATGCACCACGCCTTCGGCGCCACGGATCACGATGATCGGGTTCTTGCCCACTTGCAGGGTCAGGTAGTTGCCTTTGGTGGGGATCTCGCAGGTCATGCCGGCGATCAACCACTCCTTCTGGAAGATCTCCTGCATGTCGATATCAAACAACCGCTCATCAGAGTAGAACGGCTGTGGCAGCGAAAAGGTGCGCTCGCGTTCTTGCAGCATTTGCGCGGTGGCCTTGCGTGCGGGTTCCAGCGGATCGCCCAAGCTTAAGGTTGCGGTGACGTCCATCGTGTAGGTCCTCATGGCCATTCTGTGTGGCCGAGATAAGTGGCTAATCAGGTTTGCAGCAAGGCGTAAAGAAAGCGTCGTTGTTGGGAGCGAGTGTGGGGCCGCCGATGGGCTGAACCTTATCCATGGGCGACATGGCCCAATCTGTTCCCGACGCGCAACCCTAGGTCGTTGGGGGCTGGTCGCGATAAGTATGTGAATGTCGCAGATAGGTAAATGGGTGGTTCTGGCGTTACGCAGAATCGCCACCATAAGGCCGATGTCGGCGGTGGAGAACAACATGTCCAATAATTTCCTGAATCCGGTAACCACCCAGACCTGGGCCAATGGTCGGCACATTGTCCGTTGCGTCAAAGTCATCCAGGAAACCTGGGACGTGCGCACCTTCTGCTTCATGGCCGACCAGCCGATCCTGTTCTTTTTCAAGCCGGGGCAGTTCGTCACCCTGGAGCTGGAAATCGAAGGCCAGCCGATCATGCGCTCCTACACCATTTCCAGCTCACCGTCGGTGCCTTACAGCTTCTCGGTGACCATCAAGCGCGTACCGGGTGGCAAGGTGTCCAACTGGCTGCATGACACGCTTCATGAAGGTCAGGAGCTGGCGGTGCACGGGCCGGTGGGCCTGTTCAATGCCATCGACTTCCCAAGCCCGAAAGTGCTGTACCTCAGCGGCGGCGTGGGCATCACCCCGGTGATGTCCATGGCGCGTTGGTTCTACGACACCAACGCGAATGTCGACATGACGTTTATCCACAGCGCCCGCTCGCCCAAAGACATCATCTATCACCGCGAGCTGGAGCACATGGCGTCGCGGATCGACAACTTCAGCCTGCACCTGATCTGTGAGAAACACGGGTTGGGTGAGCCGTGGGCCGGTTATCGTGGTTACCTGAACCACAAGATGCTCGAACTGATGGTGCCGGACTTCCTGGAGCGCGAAGTGTTCTGCTGCGGGCCTACGCCCTACATGAATGCGGTGAAGCGCCTGCTGGAAGTGGCCGGGTTCGACATGACGCGTTATCACGAGGAATCCTTCGGTGCCACGCCACCGGAAGCCCGTGCCGATGCGGTCGAACAGGCCGAACAAGCCGCCGACGCGCCGGAAATCGACCTGGCGGACCTGCACCAGGTGGAATTCATTGCCTCGGGCAAGAGCATTCGCGTGGCCCCGGGCGAAACCGTGCATGCGGCCGCGGCCAAGCTTGGCCTGTTGATTCCAAAAGCCTGCGGCATGGGCATCTGCGGCACGTGCAAGGTGATGAAACTGGGTGGCGAAGTCGAGATGGACCACAACGGCGGGATCACCGAGGAAGACGAAGCCGAGGGTTACATCCTGTCGTGCTGCAGCGTGCCGAAAGGCGACGTGCGTATCGAATTCTGAAGGCTAGCACCGCCCCCTGTAGGAGCCGGCGTGTGTGGGAGCGGGCTTGCTCGCGAAAGCAGTGTGTCAGTCGCTTATCTGGTGACTGACACTCCATATTCGCGAGCAAGCCCGCTCCCACATTAGGGGTTACTGGGCGTAGATGTGGACGACGAAGTGCTGGCCTGATGCTGTCAATTCATAGGCTTTATCGTAGATCCGCAATGTCCTTGATGGCTCGCGGATGGTGTCGCCCACTTTTGCGTACTTGCGGAACTCATCCCAGTCAATGACGGTGGTGCTGACGCTGCCGTCGCTTTCGAGGGTGTTGCCGATGCTCTGATATTCCATGGTTTAGCTCTCTGTTGGATGTCCATTTCCGGCCGGTCATTCGGCAGGTTGTCGTACCCGAAAGGAGAGCCGCTGCAGCGGCGTTTTCCTTCCGGGTTCCAAGAGGCTAGACAATGAAAATGCAGCGTGATGCTGTCAGAAATATCAAATAACAGACTCGGCACTGCGCCAGTATCAGGCCCCCATCACTTCCCGAATATCCGCCGCCAGTTCTCTTACACGCTCTTCCTCGGTATCCCACGCACACATGAACCGTGCGCCACCTTTGCCGATGAAGGTGTAGAAGCGCCAGCCCTTGGCCGTCAGTGCGGCGATGGCCGGTTCCGACAGCTGCAGGAACACGCCGTTGGCCTGCACCGGGAACATCAATTCCACGCCGGGGATGTCCGCCACCAGGCTGCTCAGCAGCTGCGCGCAAAGGTTGGCGTGGCGCGCGTGTTTGAGCCAGGCGTCGTTTTCCAGCAAGCCCACCCATGGGGCTGAGAGGAAGCGCATTTTCGAGGCCAGCTGGCCCGCCTGTTTGCAACGGTAATCGAAGTCTTCAGCCAGCTTGTGGTTGAAGAACAGGATCGCTTCGCCCACGGCCATGCCGTTCTTGGTGCCGCCAAAGCACAGCACGTCTACCCCGGCTTTCCAGGTCAGGTCCGCTGGCGAGCAGCCGAGGAATGCGCAGGCGTTGGAGAAGCGCGCGCCGTCCATGTGCAGGTTCAGGCCCAGCTCTTTGCAGGTGACGCTGATGGCGCGGATTTCATCCGGGGTGTACACGCTGCCCACTTCGGTGGCCTGGGTCAGGGTGACCACGCGGGGTTTCGGGTAGTGGATGTCCTGGCGCTTGAGGGCGATCTCGCGGATCGACTCCGGCGTCAGCTTGCCGTTTTCGGTACGGGCGGTGAGCAGCTTGGAACCGTTGGAGAAAAACTCCGGCGCGCCGCATTCGTCGGTTTCGACGTGGGCGGTTTCCGAGCAAATCACGCTATGGTAGCTCTGGCACAAGGACGACAACGCCAGGGAGTTGGCGGCGGTGCCGTTGAAGGCGAAGAACACTTCGCAGTCGGTTTCAAACAGGTTGCGGAAACCGTCGGCCGCGCGGTGGGTCCATTCATCGTCGCCATAGGCGCGCTGATGGCCCTGGTTGGCTTGTTCCATGGCGGCCCAGGCTTCCGGGCAGATGCCGGAATAGTTGTCGCTGGCAAATTGTTGGCTCTTGTCGGTCATGGCCCATTCCTGTGGTCGATGTTGGTGCGCACTGTAACCAAGATTGTCGCGGGTGCGCACGCGCTGTAAATGCAAAGTCACTGGGGAATTATGCACGGTACTGAAACGATTCCTGTCGGACGCGTCCGGGATGGCGCTTTGGATCTGCTCAAGTGGCTGGCGCTGCTGTGCATGGTGCTGGACCACCTGCGGTATGTCGGCTTGAGCCTGGATGGCCTGTACGTGCCGGGGCGCCTGGCGTTCCCGTGGTTTTGCCTGGCCATTGCAGCGAATCTGCACCGCGCACGAAATGCACCCGTGACCGGCCAGTGGCGCTACCTGGGGTGGCTGCTGCTGTTCAGCGTGATCAGCGAAGTGCCGTACCGCCTGTTTATCGATGATGCCGATACGTTGAACGTGTTGCCGACTTTGGCGTTGGGCTTGCTGGTTGCCCGAGGATGGCAGCAGAAGGCGCTTTTTGATCGAGGATTGGCGCTGATTGCCGTCACCATTGCGGCGGTTTTTTCCACGCAGCTGATGTTCGGTTTTTTCGGCGTGTTGTTGCCGTTGGGGGTGCTGCTGGTGTTCCGTCGCCCGTGGTATTTCAGCCTGTTGCCGGGTGTGGTCTGCATGGCCGCCAACCAATGGCAAATTCTGCTCAATAGCGACACGCTGGTGGCGAAGTTGGGATTGGCCGCGTGCCTGATTGCGCCATTGGCCGGCCTGGCCTTGTTGCGACGTGCCAAAAACGTCTCGCCACCGGCCATGCGGCGTTGGGCTTATGCCCTCTATCCCCTGCATTTCCTGCTGCTGTTACTCGTCCGCCAGATCATCGCCTAACCCCCTGTGGGAGCGGGCTTGCTCGTGAATGCGGTGGGTCAGTTAACCCATGTATTGGCTGACCCGCCGCATTCGCGAGCAAGCCCGCTCCCACATTTGTTTCGTGTCGCTCATCTAATGTCGTAAACGCACCTTTGCGTGGCGTGCGTAGGCATTTGACCTGTCTGCACCAGCCCTACCATCGCATCAAAGGGCCCTGCGAGGGCCTCAACAATACGAAAGGCTGGGAGAGACGCGATGTTCAGCAAAAAAGACCAGATCCAGGGATATGACGACGCACTGCTCGCGGCCATGAATGCCGAAGAACAGCGTCAGGAAGATCATATCGAGCTGATCGCGTCAGAGAACTACACCAGCAAACGTGTGATGGAAGCGCAAGGCAGCGGCCTCACCAACAAATACGCCGAAGGCTACCCGGGCAAGCGCTACTACGGTGGCTGCGAGCACGTGGACAAGGTCGAAGCCCTGGCCATCGAGCGCGCCAAGCAACTGTTCGGCGCCGATTACGCCAACGTGCAGCCGCACTCCGGCTCTTCGGCCAACAGCGCCGTGTATCTGGCCCTGATCAACGCCGGCGACACCATCCTGGGCATGAGCCTGGCCCACGGCGGTCACCTGACCCACGGCGCCAAAGTGTCGTCTTCGGGCAAGCTGTACAACGCGGTGCAATACGGCATCAACACCGACACCGGCTTGATCGACTACGACGAAGTCGAGCGCCTAGCGGTGGAACACCAGCCAAAAATGATCGTGGCCGGTTTCTCTGCCTACTCCAAGACCCTGGATTTCCCACGCTTCCGTCAGATCGCCGACAAGGTCGGCGCGCTGCTGTTCGTCGACATGGCCCACGTCGCCGGCCTGGTTGCCGCTGGCCTGTACCCGAACCCGCTGCCGTATGCCGATGTGGTCACCACCACCACCCACAAGACCCTGCGCGGTCCACGGGGCGGCTTGATCCTGGCCAAGGCCAACGAAGAGATTGAAAAGAAACTCAACGCTGCCGTGTTCCCGGGCGCCCAGGGCGGCCCGCTGATGCACGTCATCGCCGGCAAGGCCGTGTGCTTCAAGGAAGCGCTGGAACCTGGCTTCAAGGCCTATCAGCAGCAAGTGATCGATAACGCCCAGGCCATGGCCAGCGTGTTTATCAAGCGTGGATATGACGTGGTGTCCGGCGGCACCGACAACCACCTGTTCCTGGTCAGCCTGATCCGTCAGGGCCTGACCGGCAAAGAGGCGGATGCCGCCCTAGGCCGCGCCCACATCACCGTCAACAAGAACGCCGTGCCGAATGACCCGCAGTCGCCGTTCGTGACCTCGGGCCTGCGCATCGGCACCCCGGCGGTGACCACGCGTGGTTTCAAAGTGCCGCAGTGCATCGAACTGGCCGGCTGGATCTGCGACATCCTCGACAACCTCGGCGACGCCGATGTCGAGGCCAACGTGGCCAAGCACGTGTCTGCCCTGTGCGCTGATTTCCCGGTTTATCGCTGAGCGCGGTTTTGGAGTAATGACTATGCAACGCTACTCGGGCTTCGGCCTCTTCAAGCACTCACTCAGCCACCACGAAAACTGGCAGAAGATGTGGCGCACGCCCACACCTAAGAAGGTCTACGACGTGGTCATCGTCGGCGGCGGCGGGCATGGTCTGGCGACCGCTTACTACCTGGCCAAAGAACACGGCATCACCAACGTGGCCGTGGTCGAGAAAGGCTGGCTGGGCGGCGGTAACACCGCGCGCAACACCACCATCGTGCGCTCCAACTACCTGTGGGACGAGTCGGCGCACCTGTACGAACACGCGATGAAACTGTGGGAAGGCCTGTCCCAGGACCTGAACTACAACGTGATGTTCTCCCAGCGTGGCGTGTACAACCTGTGCCACACCCTGCAAGACATCCGCGATTCCGAGCGCCGCGTGAGTGCCAACCGCCTCAACGGCGTGGACGGCGAACTGCTCAACGCCAAACAAGTGGCCGACGAGATCCCGTACCTCGACTGCTCCAAGAACACCCGTTACCCGGTACTCGGCGCCACCGTGCAACGTCGCGGCGGCGTGGCCCGTCACGATGCCGTGGCCTGGGGCTTTGCCCGTGCGGCTGACGCGCTGGGCGTGGACCTGATCCAGCAGACCGAAGTGATCGGCTTCCGCAAGGAAAACGGCGTGTGCATCGGCGTGGAAACCAACAAGGGCTTCATCGGCGCCAAGCGCGTCGGTGTGGTCACGGCCGGTAACTCCGGGCACATGGCTTCGCTGGCGGGCTTCCGCCTGCCGATCGAATCCCACCCGCTGCAAGCGTTGGTGTCGGAGCCGATCAAGCCGATTATCGACAGCGTGATCATGTCCAACGCCGTGCACGGCTACATCAGCCAGTCCGACAAGGGCGACCTGGTGATCGGCGCCGGTATCGACGGCTACAACGGCTACGGCCAGCGTGGCTCGTACCCGGTGATCGAACACACCATCCAGGCCATCGTCGAGATGTTCCCGGTGCTGTCCCGTGTGCGCATGAACCGTCAGTGGGGCGGCATCGTCGACACCACGCCGGATGCGTGCCCGATCATCTCCAAGACGCCGGTACCCAACATGTTCTTCAACTGCGGTTGGGGCACCGGTGGCTTCAAGGCCACCCCAGGCTCAGGCAACGTGTTTGCCGCCAGCCTGGCCAAGGGTGAAATGCACCCGTTGGCGGCACCTTTCTCCATCGACCGTTTCCACAACGGTGCGTTGATCGACGAACACGGCGCTGCGGCCGTCGCCCACTAACAGGAGAAATTCCCTATGTTGCATATCTTCTGTCCTCACTGTGGCGAACTGCGCTCCGAAGAGGAATTCCACGCGTCCGGCCAAGCGCACATCCCGCGCCCGCTGGACCCGAATGCCTGCACCGATGAAGAGTGGGGCGACTACATGTTCTTCCGCGATAACCCCCGTGGCCTGCACCACGAGCTGTGGATTCACGCTGTCGGTTGCCGCCAGTACTTCAACGCCACGCGTGACACCCTGACCTACGAAATTCTTGAAACCTACAAGATCGGTGAGAAGCCACAATTCACCGCCAAGGCCTCTGGAGAGAAGGTATGAGCCAGACCAATCGCCTGTCCAACGGTGGCCGGATCGACCGTAATAAAGTCCTGACCTTCAGCTTCAACGGCCAGACCTACAAAGGCTTTGAAGGCGACACCCTGGCCGCCGCCCTGCTGGCCAACGGCGTCGACATCATCGGCCGCAGCTTCAAGTACTCGCGCCCTCGCGGCATCTTTGCAGCCGGCGCCGAAGAGCCGAACGCGGTGCTGCAGATCGGCGCCACCGAAGCCACTCAGATTCCTAACGTGCGCGCCACGCAACAGGCGCTGTACCAAGGCCTGGTTGCCACCAGCACCAACGGCTGGCCGAACGTCAATAATGACGTGATGGGCATTCTCGGCAAGGTCGGCGGCAAGCTGATGCCGCCGGGTTTCTACTACAAAACCTTCATGTACCCGCAATCGTTCTGGATGACGTACGAGAAGTACATTCGTAAGGCGGCTGGCCTGGGCCGTTCGCCGACCGAGAACGACCCGGACACCTACGACAACATGAACCGTCACTGCGACGTGCTGGTCGTCGGCGCCGGCCCTGCAGGCCTGGCTGCTGCACTGGCAGCGGCGCGCAGCGGTGCCCGCGTGATCCTCGCCGATGAGCAGGAAGAGTTCGGCGGCTCGCTGCTCGATTCCCGCGAAAGCCTCGACGGCAAGCCGGCCGCCGAATGGGTCGCCAGCGTGATTGCTGAATTGAAAGCCCTGCCTGACGTGGTGCTGCTGCCCCGCGCCACTGTCAACGGCTACCACGACCATAACTTCCTGACCATTCACGAACGTCTCACCGATCACCTCGGTGACCGTGCGCCGATTGGTGTGGTGCGCCAGCGCATCCACCGTGTACGGGCCAAGCGTGTGGTGCTGGCCACCGGCGCGTGCGAGCGTCCGCTGGTGTACGGCAACAACGATGTGCCGGGCAACATGCTGGCCGGTGCGGTCTCTACCTACGTGCGCCGTTACGGCGTGGCACCGGGCAAGAAACTGGTGCTGTCGACCAACAACGACCACGCCTACCGTGTTGCGTTGGATTGGTTGGATGCCGGCCTGCACGTGGTGGCTGTCGCCGATGTGCGCCACAACCCACGCGGCGCCCTGGTGGAAGAAGCCCGCGCCAAAGGCATTCGTATCCTCACCGGCAGCGCCGTGATCGAGGCCCGTGGCAGCAAGCACGTCACCGCCGCCCGTGTGGCCGCGATTGATGTGAAAGCACACAAAGTCACCAGCCCCGGCGAGTGGCTGGAGTGCGACCTGGTGGCCAGCTCCGGCGGTTACAGCCCGGTGGTTCACTTGGCTTCGCACCTGGGCGGCAAGCCGACCTGGCGTGAAGACATCCTCGGTTTTGTACCGGGCGAAGCCCCGCAGAAGCGCGTGTGCGTGGGTGGCATCAACGGCGTCTACGGCCTCGGTGATTCCCTGGCGGACGGTTTTGAAGGCGGCGTGCGCGCGGCCAGCGAAGCCGGTTTTGCGCCGGTGGAAGGCACCCTGCCAAAGGCTTTGAGCCGTCTGGAAGAACCGACCCTGGCCGTGTACCAGGTGCCGCATGACAAACCGACTGCACGGGCGCCGAAGCAATTTGTCGACCTGCAAAACGACGTGACCGCCGCCGCCATCGAACTGGCGACCCGCGAGGGTTTCGAGTCGGTCGAGCACGTCAAACGCTACACCGCGCTGGGCTTCGGCACCGACCAGGGCAAGCTGGGCAACGTCAACGGCCTGGCCATTGCCGCCCGCTCCCTGAACGTGACCATCCCGCAGATGGGCACCACCATGTTCCGCCCGAACTACACGCCGGTGACTTTCGGTGCGGTAGCAGGCCGTCACTGTGGGCACATCTTCGAGCCGGTACGCTACACCGCACTGCAAGCCTGGCACGTGAAGAACGGCGCCGAGTTTGAAGACGTCGGCCAGTGGAAACGCCCTTGGTATTTCCCGCGCAACGGTGAAGACCTGCATGCGGCGGTGAAACGCGAATGCCTGGCCGTGCGCGACAGCGTCGGCCTGCTGGATGCGTCCACCCTCGGCAAAATCGATATCCAGGGCCCGGATGCGCGTGAGTTCCTCAACCGCATTTACTCCAACGCCTGGACCAAGCTTGACGTGGGCAAGGCGCGCTACGGTCTGATGTGCAAGGAAGACGGCATGGTCTTCGACGACGGCGTCACCGCCTGTCTCGCCGACAACCACTTCCTGATGACCACCACCACCGGCGGCGCGGCGCGCGTGTTGCAGTGGCTGGAAATCTACCAGCAGACCGAATGGCCAGACCTGAAGGTGTACTTCACGTCGGTCACTGACCACTGGGCGACCATGACCCTGTCCGGGCCTAACAGCCGCAAGCTGTTGAGCGAAGTGACCGACATCGACCTGGACAAGGACGGCTTCCCGTTCATGACCTGGAAGGAAGGCTTGGTCGGCGGCGTACCGGCTCGGGTGTTCCGGATCTCGTTTACCGGTGAGCTGTCGTACGAAGTCAACGTGCAGGCCGACTACGCCATGGGCGTGTTGGAAAAAATCGTCGAGGCGGGCAAGAAGTACAACCTGACCCCGTACGGCACTGAAACCATGCACGTGCTGCGGGCCGAGAAGGGCTTCATCATCGTCGGCCAGGACACTGACGGCTCGATGACCCCGGACGACCTGAACATGGGCTGGTGCGTGGGGCGTACCAAACCGTTCTCGTGGATCGGCTGGCGCGGCATGAACCGTGAAGACTGCGTGCGCGAAGAGCGTAAGCAACTGGTGGGCTTGAAGCCGGTCGATCCAAAAGTGTGGCTGCCGGAAGGCGCCCAACTGGTGTTCGATCCGAAGCAGACGATCCCGATGAAGATGGTCGGTCACGTCACCTCAAGCTATGCCCACAACTCCCTCGGCTATTCGTTCGCGATGGCGGTGGTGAAGGGCGGCTTGAAGCGCATGGGCGAGCGGGTGTTCTCACCGCAGGCGGATGGCAGCGTGATCGAGGCGGAGATTGTTTCCTCGGTGTTCTTCGACCCGAAAGGCGATCGCCAGAACATCTGACAGACCGAGTCGCCTGCATCGCAGGCAAGCCAGCTCCCACATTTGGAATGCATTCCCCTGTGGGAGCCGGGCTTGCTCGCGATGAGGGCCGAACAGACACCACAGCATTCAGAACAGGTGCTCTATGACAGCAGCCAATGTTTACCAACAACGCCCCACCTCCGGCGCCAAGGCCGAGTCGTCGCTGCACCATGCCGACCTCGCCAGCCTGGTCGGCAAGGGCCGCAAGAACGCCGGCGTGACCGTGCGTGAAAAGAAACTCCTGGGCCACCTGACGATTCGTGGCGACGGCCATGACGCCGCCTTCGCAGCCGGCGTACACAAGGCCTTGGGCATCGAATTGCCAGGCGCCTTGCAAGTCATCGTCAAGGGTGAAACCAGCCTGCAATGGCTTGGCCCGGATGAGTGGCTACTCGTTGTGCCAAGCGGCGAAGAATTCGCCGCCGAGCAAAACCTGCGTGCCGCCCTGGGTGATTTGCATATCCAGGTCGTCAACGTCAGCGGCGGCCAGCAGATCCTCGAACTGCGCGGCCCGAACGTGCGTGATGTGTTGATGAAGTCCACCAGCTACGACGTGCACCCCAACAACTTCCCGGTGGGCAAGGCGGTGGGCACGGTGTTCGCCAAGTCGCAATTGGTGATCCGCCACACGGCCGAAGACACCTGGGAGCTGCTGATCCGTCGCAGCTTCTCGGACTACTGGTGGCTGTGGCTGCAGGATGCGTCGGCCGAGTTCGGCCTGAGCGTAGAAGCCTGACATGACGCTCACCCCGTAGGCGCCCGGCTTGCCGGCGATGGCGATCTCACCGACGCCATCGCCCGCAAGCCGGGCTCCTACGGGGCGTGTGTTGCCTGGAGTTGCTTGAGGAGTTACCCGCAATGAGCCGCGCACCCGACACATGGATTTTGACCGCCGACTGCCCCAGCGTGCTCGGCACGGTGGATGCGGTCACCCGCTACCTGTTCGAGCAGGGCTGCTACGTCACCGAGCACCACTCGTTCGATGACCGCCTTTCGGGTCGGTTCTTCATCCGCGTGGAATTCCGCCAGCCCGACGGGTTTGACGAGCAGGCCTTCCGCGATGGCCTGGCCACGCGCGGTGAAGCCTTTGGCATGATCTTCGAGCTGACGGCGCCGAACTATCGGCCAAAAGTGGTGATCATGGTCTCCAAGGCCGATCACTGCCTGAACGACCTGCTGTACCGCCAACGCATCGGCCAACTGTCGATGGACGTGGTCGCGGTGGTGTCCAACCACCCCGATTTGAAGCCGTTGGCCGACTGGCACCAGATTCCCTACTACCATTTCCCCCTCGACCCCAACGACAAGCCGTCCCAGGAGCGTCAGGTGTGGCAGGTGGTGGAAGACACCGGCGCCGAGCTGGTGATCCTTGCGCGCTACATGCAAGTGCTGTCGCCGGAGCTGTGCCGCAAGCTCGATGGCAAGGCCATCAACATTCACCACTCGTTGCTGCCGGGGTTCAAGGGCGCCAAGCCCTACCACCAGGCTTACAACAAAGGGGTGAAACTGGTGGGCGCCACGGCGCATTACATCAACAACGACCTGGATGAAGGCCCGATCATCGCCCAGGGCGTGGAGGTGGTGGATCACAGCCACTATCCCGAGGACTTGATCGCCAAGGGGCGCGATATCGAAGGGCTGACGTTGGCCCGGGCGGTTGGGTATCACATTGAGCGGCGGGTGTTTCTCAACGCCAATAGAACAGTGGTGCTCTGATGGGCGCCTTCGCGAGCAAGCCCGCTCCCACATTCGACCGCATTCCAAGTTTGGAACCCCGTCGAATGTGGGAGCAGGCTTGCTCGCGAAGAGGCCTTCACTAACAAAGCAAAAACAGCATCTGTACCCGAGCACTTAAACGCGCTGCCTGCCTGGGCAACGCGGTTCCATAAAAACAACAGCGAGGTGAAAGCATGTCTGGTAATCGTGGTGTCGTGTATCTCGGCAACGGCAAGGTCGAAGTACAGAAAATCGACTATCCCAAAATGCAGGACCCCCGTGGCAGGAAGATCGAGCACGGCGTCATCCTGCGCGTGGTCTCCACCAACATCTGCGGCTCCGACCAACACATGGTGCGCGGCCGTACCACCGCCCAGACCGGCCTGGTGCTCGGTCACGAGATCACCGGCGAAGTGATCGAGAAGGGCAGCGACGTCGAGAACCTGAAAATCGGCGACCTGGTGTCCGTGCCGTTCAACGTGGCCTGCGGCCGCTGCCGCTCCTGCAAGGAACAACACACCGGCGTGTGCCTGACCGTTAACCCTGCCCGTGCCGGGGGGGCCTACGGCTACGTTGACATGGGCGATTGGACCGGTGGCCAAGCCGAGTACGTGCTGGTGCCGTACGCTGACTTCAACCTGCTCAAACTGCCGGACCGCGACAAGGCCATGGAAAAAATCCGCGACCTGACCTGCCTCTCCGACATCCTGCCGACTGGCTACCACGGCGCTGTAACTGCTGGCGTTGGCCCTGGCAGCACCGTGTACATCGCCGGTGCCGGCCCGGTTGGCCTGGCCGCTGCCGCTTCGGCCCGCCTGCTGGGCGCGGCGGTAGTGATCATCGGTGACGTCAACCCGATCCGCCTGGCCCACGCCAAGGCGCAAGGGTTTGAAATTGCCGACCTGTCCAAGGACACCCCGCTGCACGAACAGATCGCCGCCCTGCTGGGCGAGCCGGAAGTGGATTGCGCCGTCGACGCCGTGGGCTTCGAAGCCCGTGGCCATGGCCATGAAGGCGTGAAGGCCGAAGCGCCGGCCACTGTGCTGAACTCGCTGATGGGCGTGGTGCGCGTGGCAGGCAAGATCGGTATTCCTGGCCTGTACGTGACCGAAGACCCGGGTGCCGTGGATGCCGCCGCGAAAATGGGCAGCCTGAGCATTCGCTTTGGCCTCGGTTGGGCCAAGTCCCACAGCTTCCACACTGGGCAAACTCCGGTGATGAAGTACAACCGTCAGTTGATGCAGGCGATCATGTGGGACCGTATCAACATCGCCGAGATCGTGGGCGTGCAGGTGATCAGCCTGGATGACGCGCCGCGCGGTTATGGCGAGTTCGATGCGGGTGTGCCGAAGAAGTTTGTGATCGATCCGCACAAGCTGTTCAGTGCGGCGTAACGTGCAAGGCTGAAAAAATGGCGACCCTGGAGGTCGCCATTTTTTATGGGTTACTTGAGGGTTGAGAGTCGCAGATAGGGATTAGCCACCTCACCGTTTTTAATCAAGCGCTTGCCGCCATAGTCACAATGAACTTTGCCGTTGCGCTCATTGATTTCTTCGGCCTTAAGTTGGTACTCCGGGCTCAGGTAGTCGTCCTCTGTTGCGGCGGTTTGCCCGGTCCACGTCTTGCCGTTGGCCGTGGCGGAGTATTGATAACCCTCGCCATATGGAGGGGGCAGGTCGGGGTCCGTGTAAGGTTTTGATTGAATGTCGCGGATGGCAGGGCATTGGCCCAAGTCGATGACCTGATTGCGCGGTTGCTGGCTGCTGATGGCACTGAATACAGCAAAGAAGTTGGGGATCAATCCGATCATGTGGGTTACAGCTCCTGAGTAGGGTTGCCAGATATAGGCTGCCCTGGGTGGGCTGTAACGGCGCTAGGGTTCCGGGGAATCGGCTACTTCCGGGAGGGGAAAGAGCGACACGCCGTCGCCCTGTTTGTTTCTGCTGTTTACGCCTGCAAGCGCCATTCTACGCCGGGAGCAAGTCGCCCAGCCGGAGAAGATCCAATGTGGGAGCGGGCTTGCTCGCGAAGGCGCTGTGTCAGTCGACACTTACATGACTGATCCACCGCATTCGCGAGCAAGCCCGCTCCCACAGAGGTTTAGTGGTGTCAGCGAGTCGCCAGCGCGCCCTGGTACAGCACGGGGCCGGTTGGTTGGCCGGTTGGCGAGCCACCTTTTGGTTCCAGGCTGACGGCGAGGGTTAGCGGGGCGGCGAGCAATGCCTGCTGCTCCTTGCTCAACTGAATTCGACCTTTGCCGGCAACAGGCACTAGGCCCAGGGACACCGGCTTACCGCCAGCCGGGATAGCCCACAGTTCCAAGACGCGCGTGGGTTCCACGGCGGCCAGTGACAGCGCCTCCACTTGTAAGTGATCGCCAAACGCCTGGATCTGCAGCGCCGGTTGCTGGTTGGCACTGGCCAGTGTGGCGCTGTACTCGGGGCCGATGTCGCGTTGGTACAGCACGCCCACCAACAGCGTCATCCCCACCGCACAGGCGGCGACCAGTACGCGAACACTCATCCAGAACGGCTTCTTCGCCGGCATCTGCAGCACCTGCGGTTCGATGCGCGCCTTGATGCCTGCCCACACATGTTCCGGCACCGGCCGTTCGGGCAACGCGCCGGTCAGGCTGGCAAGCGCGTCCTGCCAATGGCCAAGCTCGACGCGCAGCGCGGCATCCTCCAGCAGCAGGGCATCAAAACGCCGGCGTGCCGTGGCGGGCATCAACCCGATGGCGTAGTCGGCGGCGAGGGCGCGGCGCAGGGCGGTGGTCTGGTAGTTCATGATTCAAGGCACCTGCGCAGGCGCTCCATGCCGCGACGGATCCAGGATTTGACCGAACCCAGGGGCGCGGCCAGGTGGTCGGCCAACTCGGAGCACGACAGGCCCTGGAAGTAAGCCACGGTGATCGACTGGCGTTGCATGCCGTCCAGGGTGTCGAGGCAGCGGTTGAGGGCGTGGGCCTCGCGCTCGCTGTCGAGGCGGTCGTGGGCGCTGGGGCTATCGTCGAGCAGGGCGTCCTGTTGGCCGTCGGCCAGGGGTTGTTCACGGCGTTTGCGCAGCTGGTCGATAGCCAGGTTGCGGGTGATGTTGACCATCCAGGTCATCGGCGCGGCCAGGTGGGCTTCGTAGCGCGAGGCGTTGTACCAGATGCGCACAAAGGCTTCCTGCAGCACTTCTTCGGCCAGGTCAGGGCGCCCCATGAAACGCAAGGCCACGCCGTGCAGGCGCGGTGAGACACTGCGGTAAAGGGTTTCGAACGCCTGGCGGTTGCCTAGGGCACATTGGGCCAGCAAGGGCCGCAGCGGATCAGCATCGTTGATGGAAATAGGGCTTCTCCAAGCACTCGAACGAGAGCGACGGGACTGCGCACGGTAGGCAGAGGGTAGTTCAGCGCTTGCATTCATTCCATCCGACTCCGGGCGGTGCATGCCTGATATACGCGCGAGCACGTAATCCGGATGCAGCTTTTTCTGAACTCATCTCGGAGTGGGAACATTCCTTTGGAACTGTCAGTCAAACGCCTGCTTTTTAGCTCCTACTTTCAGAGGTTGTCTTGATGAAGATTTCACGCGGTTTTGCCCTGTCCTGCCTGCTGAGCGTGGCCGCTGGCCCGGTGTTTGCCGCAGGTTTCAGCCTCGGTGACGTGGCCAATGCCGTCTCCGGCGCCCAGGGCAACAACAAGGCGGCGGCAGCGGCGCCCAGCTCACAGACCGCCGGTCTGCTCAGCGCCCTGACCTCGCAATTGAACGTCACGCCAGAGCAAGCGGTAGGCGGCACCGGCGCCATGCTGGGCCTGGCCAAGAACCAACTGAGCAGCACCGATTATTCACAACTGGGCAAAAGCGTGCCGGGCCTGGATCAACTCTCGGGGAGCAATTCCCTGGGCAGCCTCGGTGCCTTGAGCGGGATGCTCGGCCAGAGCGGCGGCAGCAAGACCAGCGGCCTGGATGGCCTGCTGGGTAATGTGAAGAACACCAGCGACCTGAACACCGCGTTCAGCGCGCTGGGCATGGACAGTGGGATGATCGGCCAGTTTGCCCCGGTGATCCTGCAATACCTGGGCGGCCAGGGTGCCAGCGAGTCGGTGCTGGGCAAGCTGGCGCAGGCTTGGGGCACTGGCGGTTAACGCCCTTGCGCGCGCAGTTGTTCGATGCGCGCGTCCTTTTCCATCCAGAGCTGGTTCACCCAGTTCTGGACGGTCTGGCGAAACGCCGGATCATTCTCGTAATCCCCCTGCCACAACGCCGGGTCCAGTTCGCGAGTGCGGATATCAATGATCACCTTCGGCACGGCGCCACTGATCAAGTCCCAGAAACCCGGGATCTTCTCCTGTGGATACACCACGGTGACGTCAAGGATCGCGTCCAGCTGTTCGCCCATCGCCGCCAGTACAAATGCCACGCCGCCCGCTTTGGGCTTGAGCAACCGGGCAAACGGTGAGTCCTGCTGTTTGCGCTTGGCTTCGCTGAATCGCGTACCTTCCAGGTAATTGACCACCGTCACCGGCTGGCGCTTGAACAGCTCGCAGGCTTCTTTGGTGATTTTCAGGTCCTGCCCCGCCAGTTCCGGGTGCTTGGCCAGGAAGGCTTTGGTGTATCGCTTCATGAAGGGGTAGTCCAGCGCCCACCATGCCAGGCCCAGGAAGGGCACCCAGATCAGCTCTTTTTTCAGGAAGAATTTGAAGAAGGGCGTGCGTCGGTTGAGGGTCTGGATCAGCGCCGGGATGTCCACCCAGGATTGGTGGTTGCTGATCACCAGGTAGGAGGTGTCACCGCGCAGGTCGTCGCCGCCGCGAATGTCCCATTGGGTGGGGATGCACAGCGAGAAGATCAGCTTGTCGATTTCGGCCCAGGTCTCGGCGATCCACATCACCGCCCAGGACATGTAGTCGCGCAAGCGGCCGGGGGCAACCAGCTTGAGCAGGGCAAACACCATCAACGGGCCGAACAGGACCAGGGTGTTGAGCAATAGCAGCAGGGTAACGAAACAGCCGGTGAGCAGGCGGCGCATAAGCAACTCTTGGAGTCCGGTGGGCGGGCCATCATAAGAGAGGTGAGTCTAGAGGCCAAATCGCAAATCGCCCGGCGAATGTTTCACAATGTGCCGGGTATGCTGCCAGCGAGCTAACTAACCGGCGCTTTTGCGGTCTAGAATCCGCCTACTTCTTTCCGAGGAAATCACTTCGTGAAACTGCTCCTTGCCGCCTTTGCCCTGGTTGCCTTGCCCGTCATGGCCGCCGAACCGACCCTCTACGGTCGCTACGAATACATCCAATTGCCGGAGATCGGCCAGACCTTCAAGGCCAAGATGGACACCGGCGCCCTGACCGCCTCGCTCTCTGCGCGCAACATCGAAACCTTCCAGCGTGACGGTGACGACTGGGTGCGCTTCCGCCTCGGCGGCAAGGATGCGAGTGACAAGGTCTACGAACACAAGGTGTCGCGCATCAGCAAGATCAAGAGCCGCGCCGATGAAGACGACGACAAGGACGAGGCCACTGTGGCCAAGCGCCCGGTGATCGACCTGGAAATGTGCCTGGGCAACGTCAAGCGCACCGTCGAGGTCAACCTCACCGACCGCAGCAGCTTCAACTACCCGCTGCTGATCGGTGCCAAGGCCCTGCGTGAATTCGGCGCAGCGGTAAACCCGGCACGTCGTTACACTGCTGACAAACCGGACTGCTGACGGACCACCATGGCGCATATCCTGATTGTCGAAGACGAAGCGGCCATCGCCGACACGCTGATATTCGCCCTGCAAGGCGAGGGTTTCACCACCACCTGGCTGAGCCTCGGCCAGGAAGCGCTGGCCCATCAGCGCCAGACGCCGGCCGACCTGATCATCCTCGACATTGGGCTGCCGGACATCACGGGCTTTGAAACCTGCAAGCAACTGCGCCGATTCAGTGAAGTGCCGGTGATGTTCCTCAGCGCGCGGGATGGTGAGATCGACCGGGTGGTGGGGCTGGAGATCGGCGCCGACGATTATGTGGTCAAGCCGTTCAGCCCTCGTGAGGTGACGGCGCGGGTCAGGGCGATCCTCAAGCGCATCGGCCCGGGCACTGCGCCCACGGTGTTTCAGGTGGATCTGGAGCGCATGCAGATCGCCTATCGCGGCCAGCCGTTGAGCCTGACGCGCCATGAGTTCCGTCTGTTGCAGAGCCTGCTGGAGCAACCCGAGCGGGTGTTCAGCCGCGAGCAATTGCTCGATGCGGTGGGCGTGGCGGCGGATGCGGGTTATGAGCGCAATATCGACAGCCATATCAAGAGCCTGCGCAGCAAACTGCGGACCGTGGCGGCCGATGCCGAGCCGATCCAGACCCATCGCGGCCTCGGTTACAGCTACAGCCCGAGCAACAGCTGATGCGCCTGGGGCTGCGGATCTTCCTGGTGTACGCGCTGTTTATCGGCCTCACCGGCTACTTTGTGCTCAGCACGGTGATGAAGGAGATCCGCCCGGGCGTGCGCCAGTCCACCGAAGAAACCCTGGTGGACACCGCCAACCTGCTGGCCGAGATCCTGCGCGATGACGTGAAGAACGGCACCCTCGGCCAGAGTCACTGGCCCGAACTGCTCAAGGCCTACGGCAACCGCCAGCCGGGCGCGACCATCTGGGGCTTGCCGAAGAATCAGGTCAACCATCGCATCTACGTGACCGACGCCCAGGGCACCGTGTTGCTCGACTCCACGGGCGAGGCGGTGGGCCAGGACTATTCCAAGTGGAACGACGTGTACCTGACCCTGCGCGGCGAGTACGGCGCCCGCTCCACCCGCAGCGAACTGGATGACCCGGCGTCGTCGGTGATGCACGTGGGCGCGCCGATCCGCGACAACGGGCAGATCATCGGCGTGGTCACCGTGGCCAAGCCCAACAGCTCGTTGCAGCCCTATGTTGATCGCACGGAACGTCGCCTGTTGTGGTACGGCGCCGGGTTGGTGGTCCTCGGTCTGTTGCTGGGTGCAGTGCTGTCGTGGTGGCTGAGCGTGGCGCTGCGCCGGCTCACGGCTTACGCAGAGGCCGTCAGCGAAGGCCGGCGCGCCGAGTTGCCGCATTACCGGGGCGGCGAGTTGAAGCAACTGTCCACCGCCGTTGAGCACATGCGCACGCAGCTGGAGGGCAAGGCCTACGTCGAGCATTACGTGCACACCCTGACCCATGAATTGAAAAGCCCGCTGGCGGCCATTCGAGGGGCGGCGGAGCTGTTGCAGGGCGATATGAGTCGCGAGCAGCAGCAGCGGTTTGTCGGCAATATCGACAGCGAAAGTGCGCGCCTGCAGCAGTTGATCGAGCGGCTGTTGAACCTGGCGCAGGTGGAGCAGCGCCAGGGCCTTGAGGAGCAGGCGAGTATCCCGCTGGCCGCCATGGTCGACGACGTGCTCAAGGCCCAATGTGCGCGGATCGAAGGCGCCGGCTTGCAGGTCGAGCAGGTGATCAGCGCGGATGTGAAGGTGTATGGCGAACCCTTCCTGCTTCGCCAGGCCCTGGGCAATCTGCTGGACAATGCGCTGGATTTCACGCCACAGGGCGGCACCTTGACGTTCAGCGCCCAAGTCCGGCACCACGACGTGCAAGTCAGCCTGTTCAACCAGGCGGCCGCGATCCCCGACTACGCCTTGCCACGCCTGAGCGAGCGCTTCTACTCGTTGCCACGCCCGGCCAGCGGGCGCAAAAGCACGGGGCTTGGCCTCAACTTTGTCGAGGAAGTGATGAAGCTGCACGGCGGCGCGTTGCAGATCGGTAATGTCGACGGCGGCGTGCAAGTGGTGCTGCATCTCCACACAGTCTCCACATTGCCCACATAAATCGCCCACACAGGCTGCCCAGACTCTCCCCATCAAAACAGGGAGAGACCCATGAACCGCAGTCTGCTTTTCAAACTTGGCGCCATTGCGCTGCTGATCCTGCTGTTGCTGATTCCGTTGCTGATGATCAACGGCATCATCAGCGACCGCCAGCAGCTGCGCGACGGCGTATTGATGGACATCGCCCGCAGCTCCAGCTACAGCCAGCGCCTCACCGGCCCGGTGATGGTGGTGCCTTATCGCAAGACCGTGCGTGAGTGGAAACTCAATGAAAAGCTCAACAAACGCTACGAAGAAACCCGTGAAGAGCGCGGTCGTCTGTATTTCCTGCCGGATCGATTTGAGCTCGACGGCAAAGTGCAGACCGAACTGCGCGCACGGGGCATCTACCAGGCGCGGCTGTTCCATGCCGACACCCGCATCGGCGGACGTTTTGAAGTCCCTGCGCAATTGGGCATCACGGAAGATTTCACGGATTACCGCTTCGAACCGGCGTTTCTGGCGGTGGGCATCAGCGATATTCGCGGCATCGAAAACGCGCTGAAGCTGGAACTGGGCAACCAGCGCCTGGCGTTCGAACCGGGCTCCCAGGTGGATTGGCTGGGTGAAGGCGTGCACGTGGCGCTGCCGCAGCAAGACAGCAAGAAGCCCTACGTGGTGGAGTTCGCTTTCGACCTGCGCCTGCAAGGCACCGAACAGCTGCAAGTCGTACCGGTGGGCAAGACCAGCCAGGTGACCCTGGCGTCCAACTGGCCGCACCCCAGCTTTATCGGCAACTTCCTGCCGGCCCAGCGTGAGGTCAGTGACCAGGGCTTCAGCGCCACCTGGCAAACCTCATTCTTCTCCACCAACCTTGAGCAGGCGCTGCAAAGCTGCCTCGACGGGCAGGGCTGCAAAGACTTCAGCAACCGTGGCTTTGGCGTCAATTTCATCGACCCGGTGGACCAGTACCTCAAGAGCGACCGTGCGATCAAATACGCGCTGCTGTTCATCGCCCTGACCTTTGCCGGCTTCTTCCTGTTCGAGGTACTCAAGAGCCTGGCCGTGCACCCGGTGCAATACGCGTTGGTGGGATTTGCGCTGGCGTTTTTCTACCTGCTGTTGTTGTCGTTGTCTGAGCACATCGGCTTTGCCATGGCCTACTTCATCTCGGCCAGCGCCTGTGTGTTGTTGATTGGTTTCTACGTGTGCCATGTGCTGCGCAGCGTCAGCCACGGCCTGGGCTTTTCGGTGGGGTTGGCGGCGTTGTATGGCTTGTTGTACGGGTTGCTGAGTGCCGAGGATTACGCGCTGCTGATGGGCTCGCTGCTGCTGTTCGGCCTGTTGGGTACGGTGATGGTGCTGACGCGCAAGCTGGATTGGTATGGCGTGGGCAAGCGCAAGGCGGTCGAGCCGTTGCAGTTTGACCTGGAGGCGGTGCAATGATCGGGTTGCGTGAGGATCAGCAGATGAAGGCGCGGATGATCGACTACCTCAACCACGCCACTGCCCAATGTGGGAGCGGGCTTGCTCGCGAAAGCGGTGTGCCAGTCAACGCATCCGTTACTGAAAAACCGCATTCGCGAGCAAGCCCGCTCCCACAAGGGATCAGTGGTGGGCGTTAGGCTGGCGGTTGAGTTTCCAGCATCGAAGGGCGCTGGCTGACCTCGGCGTACCAGGCGGCAAGCTTGGGGTTGTCCTGGCGCCATTGCAGGTCGGGGTGACGGAAGTCCAGGTAACCCAAGGCGCATGCCACGCTGATCGCCGCGATGTCGAAATGGCTGCTCAGCTCGGCAATCGCGTCCTGCTCCAGCTCGGCGAGGGTGCGGCGGATCTTGTTGCGCTGCTCGTCGAGCCATTGGTCCCAGTGTTTTTCCACCGGGCGCATGGCGGTCTCGTAACGCACCAGCACGGCGGCATCCATGATGCCGTCGGCCATCGACGCCAGGGTCAGGCGGCGCCAGCGGGCGGAGCCGTCACGAGGGATCAGCGGGTTGCCGACGTGCTGGTGGTCCAGGTAGTCGAGGATCACCCGGCTGTCGTGCAGTGCCGACCCGTCGGCCAGGCGCAGGGCCGGGATCTTGCCCACGGGGTTGCCTTGCACCACCTGGGCGTCCGGGGCGACTGGTGTCGGCATGCAGGCCTGCAGGGCCACACGGTCCTGCTGGCCGGTTTCGATCAACAGCACGCGCACTTTGCGGACAAAGGGTGAAGCGGGGTTGTGGAACAAGGTCATGCTGGGAGCGGACATGGGTACACCTCACGTTGGGCAGTGGCTAGCCTAGAGATATTGCGGGTGTTTTTGAAGGCCTCTTCGCGAGCAAGCCCGCTCCCACATTCGACCGCGTATTTTCAGATGAAATGCGCTCGAATGTGGGAGCGGGCTTGCTCGCGAAAGCGCCCTCAGCCGCGCCGCTTAACTAACCCCCATACGCCAATGCCAGTGGGAATCCCCAACCCCACCCAGCTGAGCGAATCCCACAGCCCATCCCCCAGCAACGCCGCAAACAACCCCGCCGCACTGAGCACACCAATCCCGAGGGGAATGCCAAACACCTTCCAGAAACTCGACTGCCGCGGCTTCATGGCTTGGCCGCCTTGCGCCGCACGATCCACAGGTAGACCCCGCTGCCCAGCACGATGATGGTCAGCACATCCAGCACCGCCCACAGAATCTTCATCGGCATGCCGCCATAGTCGCCAAAGTGCAGCGGCTGGGACATGCCCATGGCGTCCATGTACCACGGCCGTTCGGCGATGGCGGTGACGGCCAGGGTGCTGGCGTCGATCAGCACTGGCGTGAGCAGGTGCGAGGTGAGGTGGGTGCTGCCTTTCATGAACACCGCGTAATGGTGCTCGCTGGAAAAGCGTGTGCCGGGGAAGGCGATGAAGTCCGGCTCCATGCCGGGCGCAGCCTTGGCGGCGATGGCCAGCAACTCGGTGGCCGGGGCTCGCTGGGTCAGCGGCGGAGCGTTCTTGTACGGCTCGATCATCGCGCTGAGGCTGTCCTGGCGCCAGGCGGAGATGATCAGGTCGGCGCAGGCGCTGATCACGCCCGTCACGCCCACCACCAGCGCCCAGGTCAGGGTGACCACGCCGATCAGGTTATGCAGGTCGAGCCAGCGCAGGCGGGTGGACTTGTCCTGGCGCACGGTGGCGAACTTCAAGCGGCGCATGAACGGCAGGTACAACACCGTGCCCGAGACAATCGCCACCACAAACAGAATGCCCATGAACGCCAGCAACAGCTTGCCCGGCAGGCCGGCGAACATATCCACATGCAAGCGCAGCAGGAACAGCGTCAGCCCGCCATTGGCCGCAGGGGTTTCCACGGCTTCGCCGGTGCGCGCATCGAGCATGAAAGTGTGCGACGAATTGGGTTCGGTGCCGGCCGTGGCGGCCATGATTGCGATCACGCCGTTCTTGTCGTCTTCGTCCCAAGCCAGGTACTGCATGGCTTCGCCGGGGCGATGGGCCTGGGCCTTGGCCACCAGTTGCTCCAGGTTGAGCTGCGGCGTGTCGGCGGGCATCTGCGCCAGTTCCGGCTCGTTGCCCAGCAGGTGGTCGATCTCGTGGTGAAACACCAGCGGCAGGCCGGTAAGGGCGAGCAGCAACAGGAACACCGTGCAGATCAGGCTGGTCCAGGTGTGGATGAAGGACCAGCGGCGGATGGTTTTGCTTTTCATTTTTTCAACCTTCAGACACACCAAAGCCGCCCATTGGGGCGGCCTGGTGATGAACTCAGCCGATTACCACTGGTAGGTGGCGCTGGCGACGACACTGCGTTGGTCGCCGAAGTAGCAGTAAGACGCGTCGCAGGTGGAAATGTAGTCCTTGTTGAACAGGTTCGTGGCATTCAACTTCACCGATGCACCTTTGAGGCTGTTATCGAGACGACCGAGGTCGTAGTGAACGGCTCCGTCGAATACGGTGTAGGCATCGGACTTGCCCAGCCAGGTGTTGGCCTGGTCGCCATAGGTGTTACCGGTGTAGCGCGCACCGAAGCCGATGCCGAAGCCGTCGAGCACGCCGTTGTGCCAGGTGTAGTCTGTCCACAACGACGCCTGCTGGTTAGGTATCAGTTGCAGGCGATTACCTTTGTAGATGCCTGTTTGAACTTCGGACTTAGACAAGGTGTAGGAGGCAATGACCTTGAGGTTTTCGGTGACGTCAGATACCGCTTCCAGCTCCAAGCCTTTGACCTTCACTTCGCCTGCTTGATCAGTGATTGACTGGCTACCCGAACCAATTCGGGTCACCAACACGTTTTTCTGGGTCAGGTCGTAGACCGCTGCGCTCAGCAGTGTGTTGGAGCCGGGTGGCTGATACTTGATCCCCAGTTCCCATTGTTTGCCTTCGGTGGGCTTGTAGGACGTCAACGGGTCGACGCTGGCGTTGCTCGCAGGTTGAAACGACTCGGCATAGGACAGGTACGGCACGAAGCCGGAATCGAATACGTAGCTGATCGCCGCGTTGCCGCTGAAGTTTTTGCTGCGGTCGGTATTGGTGGCGTCTTTTTTATTGAAGTAGGTGGTGCCTTGGTGCACCCAGTCTTCACGGCCACCGAGGGTCAGGCGCCATTTGTCCAGGGCCATCTGGTCTTGCGCGTAGAGGCCAGTCTGCACAGTCTTCTGGTTGTAGTCGTAAAACGCATCGGAGCGCAAAGGACGTACTACTGGCGTGCTGTTGATCGGGTTGAAGATATTGACGCGTCCGGCGCCTCCGTAAATCGACAAGTAAGAGGTGTCGGTACGCTGGTGATCAAGGCCCAGTAGGAGGGTGTGGGTGATGTCGCCAGTGGCGAAGTCGGCCTGGAAATTGTTATCTACAGCGAACTGTCCGATGTTCTCGTCAACATTGGTTGAGAGACGATCCATATTGCCTGCGGCATCTACGGGGGCATAGGCATAGGCACCCACGGTCAGTTGTTGGAAAGACAACTCCGACTTTGTGTAGCGCAGGTTCTGTTTGAACTGCCAAGTGTCATTGAAGCGATGTTCGAACGCATACCCCAGTGCGTAGTAGGTACGGTCGTAGAACTCGTAGTCTGGGTCGCCGAGGTTCTTGTGGTGTGACACTTCGCCCAATGGCGAATGAATTTTGGTGCCCACGATAGGCAGGAACTGGCTAGTAGCACCGGTATCGTCGCGAGTGAACTGCGACAGGAAGGTCAGCTTCGTATCCGGGTCGATGTTCCAGGTCAGGCTCGGCGCGATGTTGTAGCGCTTGTTGTCGATGTGATCGACCTGGGTGCCGGCATCCCGTACCACGCCGCTGAGACCATAGAGGAACTGGCCTTCGTCATCGATCTTGCCGGTGCTGGCGAAGTTGATCTGACGGTAGTTGTCGCTGCCGTATTGCACCTGCACGGCATTGCTCGACTCGGCGCTGGGACGGCGGCTGACCATGTCCAGCAGGCCACCGGGTGGGGTCTGGCCGTAAATCGAAGACGCCGGGCCGCGCAGCAGGGCGAGGCGGTCGAGGTTCCAGGTTTCCGCTTTCGGGTTGGCGTACACACCGCGTGGCAGCGGCAGGCCGTCGAGGAACTGAGTGGGTTCGAAGCCGCGCACACGCATCCAGTCGTAACGGGTGTCGCTGCCGTAGCTGGCGGACACGATACCGGGCATGTATTTGACGGCGTCATCCAGGTTCTGGACGTTGCGGTCCTGCATCTGCTGGCGGGTGGCGACGGAAATCGAGCGCGGTGCTTCGACCAGCGCCGTGTCGGTCTTGGTGCCAGCGGCGGTACGGGTCGCCAGGTAGCCCTGCACCGGGCCCCAGGCGCTTTCGTAATTGGCGTCTTGCCCGGTGATGCTGGTTTCCGGCAGGGCCACCACACCGTCGGGGATCGCAACCAGGGTGAAGGTGCCGGCACTGCTTTGCTCCAGCTGCAAACCGGTGCCACGCAGGGCTTCACGCAGCGCGCCCTGTGGGTCGAACTGGCCTTTGACCGGTGCCGAGGTCTTGCCCGAGGCCAGCGCCGGGTTGAGGGTCAGCGCCAGGCCGGCCTGGCTGGCGATCTGGTTCAACGTGGTGGCCAGCGGCGCCGCCGGCAGGTTGTAGGCGCGCACGTTCGAGGCTTGTTCGGCTGCCATCAGTGCAGTACTGGCCAGCGGGGTGCTCAAGGCAATGGCCACGGCTAACAGGCTGGGGCGCAACAAGGTGTCTAGCGTGCGGGACATAGGGCGGCTCCTGAATGGAAATATTTCTCAATTGCCTAGGTGCCGAACGAGAATTGAAAAGTGATAGGGCGGGGTGAAAATATTTTTTTGGAGGGCCTTGAGGGCCTCTTCGCAGGCAAGCCAGCTCCCACATTTGATTGGGTTCACACGGTCAAAATGTGGGAGCTGGCTTGCCTGCGATAGCAATAGCCCAGGCACCGCCGAACCTAAGGCTTGGCCTTGACCGTCACCCACCACGGCGTGTGCTGCTCGATCTGCACCGGCAAGGTGGGCAGCAGGGCATTGAGTGCCAGGGTGGTGTCATGCAGCGGGAAGCTGCCGGTAATCCGCAGGTCCGCCACGTTCTTATCCACACCCAGGTAACCGGTGCGGTAGCGGCTCAACTCGTCAACCACATCGCCCAGGCGCGCGTTGTCCACTACCAGCATGCCGCGGGTCCAGGCGTCGGTGGCGGGGGTGACGGCCAGCGCAGGGCCCAGGCCGTCGCTGCGCATCAGCACTTGCTGACCTTCCTTGAAGATCTGTTCCTGGTGCAACGCCTCGGGCTGGGCGGCCACGGCTGATTGCAGCACGCTCAGGCGCGTGGCGTCGTCTTCGCGCTTGACGATAAACCGTGTTCCCAGGGCGCGCAGGTTGCCGTCGCGGGTTTGCACATAGAAGGGGCGGGCGTCGTTGTGGCCGGTCTCGACCAGAATCTCGCCTTCCTGCAATACGATCAGCCGGCGCTTTTCATCAAAACGCACGTCAATGGCGCTGTGGGTGTTGAGGTTGATCAGCGTACCGTCCGCCAGTTTCAGCGTGCGTTGCTCGCCTGTCGCAGTGCGTTGATCAGCCATCCAATAGTGGATTGGCACATAGCGCTCACCGGCAAACAACGCCAGGCCGATCACCAGCGCAACACTGGCCAGGCCGCCGCCCAGCTTGCGCACCCGCTGGCGAATGCCTTCGCGCGACTGCAACAGTGCCGCCCGCGCCGGGCCTGAGGCCACGCTGAAACGCTGGTCGAGCATGCCCAGTTGGCGCCAGGCGCGGGCGTGTTCTTCATCGCTGGCCAGCCATTTGGCGAATTCTTCACGCTCCACCGCACTGCCGTCCCCCGAGTCGAGGGACAGTTGCCAGGCAATCGCGGCGTCCAGCACACGGGCCGAAACCGGCCGGGAGCTTGTCACAGCGGCTCGCCATACAGCGCGATGTAGCACTGGCGAATGCCCTGGGCCAGGTACTGGCGCACGCGGGGAACGGAGACGCCGAGGCGCTGGGCGATTTCTGCATGGCCCAGGCCGTCGAGGCGGTTGTAGAGGAAGGCGGCGCGAGCCTTGCTCGACAGCTTGCCGAGCAGGCGGTCGATGGCCTTGAGGTCTTCGAGGATCAGTTGCTGTTCTTCGGGCGAAGGGTGTTCGCTTTCCGGGATCAGCATCAATTCGGTGAGGTAGGCCTGTTCGAGGGCCGCGCGGCGGAAGTAGTCGAACAGTAGCCCTTTGGCGATTGCCACCAGGAACGCCCGTGGCTCGCGGGGTGCGCGCAACTCGTCACGGCCCAGCAGGCGCATGAAGGTGTCCTGGCTCAGGTCTTCGGCGCGACTCGGGCAGGCCACGTTGCGCCGCAGCCAGGCCAACAGCCAGCCACGATGGTCGCGATACAACGCGCCAACAAGCTCACTGTGTGGGTTCTGGACCGACGACAAGGCATCACCGAATAAACAAAAGGTTTAAACTAACGAGAATTATTCGCGATTGTGTCAGAGGCGCCGGATGGGCGCAATTGGCGTCTGTCGGGCAATGCTATTAAAACGATGGCGCTTGCTTGCGCCGTTTCCATTGACTCAAACGCTCTTGCAACGCCTGCGGTGTGTCGATGTGCTGTTGGCGTGCGCGGCTGAACAGGATCAGCATCAGCTCCGCCGTGGCCAAGGCATCGGCACTGGCGTGATGGCGTTCGCCTACGTGCAGCTTGAAGTGCCGGGTCCAATCGTCGAGCCCGGCTTCACGGATGTTCGCATCAGGGCACAGCAGCGGGGCGAGGTCGGCCACGTCGAGAAACGGGTGCGCCAGGCGGTAACCCAGGCTGTCCTTGAGTGCCCTGCAGAGCATGTGTTGATCGAACGGCGCATGAAACGCAAGCAATGGGCTATCACCGACAAACGCCATGAAATCCAGCAGCGCCTCCACCGGGTCGCTGCCGGCGGCGATGGCGCTGGGCCCCAGGCCATGGATCAGTACGCTGGGGCTGAGTTTGGTCTCGGCCCGTTGCAGGGTGCGCTCGAACATCTGCGAGAAGTCCACGGCGCCGTCTTCGATCACTACCGCGCCGATGGACAGCACCTGGTCTCGGTTGAGGTTCAGCCCGCTGGTTTCCAGGTCCACCACGACCCAGCGTTGGCTGTGCAGTGCGCCGTCGCCCAATGCGCCGGCCGCAGGCAGTTGGGCCAGGCGCTGTTGTTGTGTTGCATCGAGCCCGGGTTTTTTCGGGCGCAACCAGTTGAACAGCCTCACAGTTGATACCGCAAGGTCAGGCTGGCTTGCAGGCGTTGGGCCTGGCGCAGGGATTCACGCAGGATGCGCCGGTCCAGGTGGTTGAGGCTGTCGGGGTCGACGCGGTTGGAATACGGCTGGTTCTCACGGGTCTGCAACTGATGCTGCTGCATGCGGGTTTGCTGGATGAAGTGATACGCCTCTTCGTACGCTGCGCCGTCCAGGGGCTCGATCACTTCCTTGGCCACCAGCTGGCGCAGGCGTTCCAGCGTGTTGTTGGCGGGAATGCCGTTGGCCAGGGCCAGCAGGCGCGCACCGTCGACAAAGGGTGTGAGGCCTTGCACCTTGAGGTCCAGGGTGGCTTTCTCACCGCCTTTGCGCGTCAGTACAAACTCACGGAAGCGCCCCACGGGCGGGCGATGGCGCAGGGCGTTCTCGGCCAGCATGCGCTGGAACAACCGGTTGTCCGCCACTTGATCAAGAATGCCCTGGCGCAGTTGCTCGCAGCCGCGCTCATCGCCCCACACCACCCGCAGGTCGAAATAAATGCTCGAGCCCAGCAGGTTCTCCGGCGTGGCCTCGCGAATGAATGCCGCAAAACGCCGCGCCCATTCTGCCCGCGACAGGCACAGCTCGGGGTTGCCGGCCATGATGTTGCCCTTGCACAGGCTGAACCCGCACAGCGCCAGGCTCTGGTTGATCTGCTGGGCCAGTGGCAACAGTCGCCCACGGATCGCCGCCGCCTCGGCCGCGTCCTTGGCGTCGAACAGAATGCCGTTGTCCTGGTCGGTGAACAGCGTCTGCTCACGACGGCCTTCGCTGCCGAAACACAACCAACTGAACGGCACGCCGGGGTCGCCTTTTTCGGCGAGGGTCAACTCGATCACCCGGCACACGGTGTGATCGTTGAGCAGCGTAATGATGTGGGTGATCTGGGTTGATGACGCGCCGTGGGCCAGCATGCGCTCGACCAACTGCCCGATCTCACCGCGAATCGCCACCAGGTTCTCCACCCGGGGCGCATTGCGGATGGTGCGGGCCAGGTGCACCAGGTCGACGCGTTGCAGGGAAAACAGGTCGCGCTCGGACACCACGCCGCACAAGCGCTGGTCCTTGACCAGGCACACGTGGGCGATATGCCGCTCGGTCATGGCGATCGCGGCGTCGAAGGCGCTGTGGTCCGGTGTTAAAAAGAAGGGCGCTTGGGTCATATGACCTTCTATGACCTGATTGAAGTCGCTGGTGCCATCGGCCACCACCTGGCGCAGGTCGCGCAGGGTAAAGATGCCCAGAGGCGTCTTGTGTTCATCGACGATCACGATGCTGCCCACCTGTTGCTCATGCATCAGCGTCACCGCCTCGCGCAGCGGCGTATTCGGGCTGCAGGTGACCGGGTGGCGCATGGCCAATTCGCCCAGGCGCGTGTTCAGTGAGTATTGGGTGCCGAGGGTCTCCACGGCTTTCTGCTGGACCTGCTGGTTGACCTGGTCGAGCAGGCTGCTGACGCCGCGCAGGGCAAAGTCACGAAACGGGCTGGAAAGCGCGAACAGCTTGATGAACGCCGGCTTGTTCAGTTGCAGGCAGAAGGTGTCTTCGGCGGCCTTGTGCTCGGTGCGGGTCGCTCGTTCACCCAGCAAGGCAGCCAGCGGGAAGCACTCGCCGGTGGTGATTTCGAAGGTGGTTTCGGTGGAATCCGGCCGCTCGCCCACGACGCGGCCCTGCTTGACGATATAGAAGTGTTCCACAGGCCCGCCCGAGGGCTTGAGGATGCTGTCTCCGGGGCCGTAGAAGCGTAATTGGCACTGTTCTACCAGGAACGCCAGGTGCGCGTGTTCCATCTGGTTGAACGGTGGGAAGCGTTGCAGGAATTGCAGGGTGCCGTGGATGTTCTGCAACACGGCGGTTTTCCCCGCCTGCGTGAAAGCATCAGCTTTACTCATAACAGTGACCGCAGTTTTTTTGTCGTTATCGTCAGGCATGGTCAACTCCTGCGCAGCGGGTGCCCATTGGACGTAAGTCTAGGTACTGGTAAAACCACTCACGACTAGGGAAAAACCTTACATGACTATCGTCCAAAACCCGTAGAACGCCCACTAGGCAAACTTTCCGACGAAGTGCACATTGATCGCCCTTCCGCAGATGTCTGACGAGTGTGCTGGGAGATTGATGAGAACTGCTGAGAACCGTATGTCCGACCACGATATTTTGAGTGATGCCGAGCGCGAGGCGCTGAGCGCCGTGATGCTGGAGCCTGATTTACCGCCGCAACGGGTGTTGATTGTCGACGACGACAAGGACGCGCGTGAATTGCTGGCGGAAATCCTGGGGCTGGACGGCATTCGCTGCATGACCGCCGACAGCGGCGAGGCGGCGTGGGACTTGCTGAAGTCCAGCAGCTCCATTGGTTTGCTCATTACTGACCTGCGCATGGCACCCAGCAATGGCTTGGAACTGATCCGACAAGTGCGCGAATCCACACGGGCGGCGTTGCCGATCATCATCATGTCGGGTGACGCCGAAGCGCCGGATGTGATCGATGCGATGCATTTGAGCGTGGTGGACTTCTTGCTGAAGCCGATCGATAGCGTGAAGCTGGCGAAGATGGTGAAGCGGGAATTGGGAATGGCGTCCTGATTTTTTGGTGAAGATGCGGTCCCAAAGAAAAAGCCCCGATCTTTCGACCGGGGCTTTTTTCATTTACAGACCGTTCTTGGCCTTGAACTCCCGGCGCCGACGGTGCAACACCGGCTCGGTGTAGCCGTTGGGTTGCTTGGTGCCTTCAATCACCAACTCCACCGCTGCCTGGAACGCGATGTTGCTGTCGAAGTCCGGCGCCAGCGGGCGGTACAGCTTATCCCCGGCATTCTGACGGTCCACCACCGGCGCCATGCGCTTGAGGCTTTCCAGCACCTGGGCTTCGTTGACGATACCGTGGCGCAGCCAGTTGGCGATGTGCTGGCTGGAGATGCGCAGGGTGGCGCGGTCTTCCATCAGGCCCACGTCGTTGATGTCCGGCACCTTCGAGCAGCCAACGCCTTGGTCGATCCAGCGCACCACGTAACCCAGGATGCCCTGGGCGTTGTTGTCCAGCTCGTTGCGGATTTCTTCGTCAGACCAATCGGTGTTGGTGGCCAGAGGAATGGTCAGGATGTCGTCCACCGACGCGCGTTCACGCTTGGCCAGTTCTGCCTGGCGGGCGAACACATCGACCTTGTGGTAATGCAGTGCGTGCAGCGCAGCCGCCGTCGGCGACGGTACCCAAGCCGTGTTGGCGCCGGCCAATGGGTGGGCGATTTTCTGTTCGAGCATCGCCGCCATCAGGTCGGGCATGGCCCACATGCCTTTACCGATCTGTGCGCGACCTTGCAGGCCGGTGCTCAGGCCGATGTCGACGTTCCAGTTTTCGTAGGCGCCGATCCACTTTTCGGCCTTCATGGCGGCTTTGCGCACCATCGCGCCCGCTTCCATGGAGGTGTGGATCTCGTCGCCGGTGCGGTCGAGGAAGCCGGTGTTGATGAACACCACGCGCTCGCTGGCCGCCTTGATGCAGGCCTTGAGGTTGACCGTGGTACGGCGCTCCTCGTCCATGATCCCGACTTTCAGTGTGTTGCGTGGCAGGTTCAGGACGTCTTCGATGCGGCCGAACAGCTCGTTGGTGAACGCGGCTTCTTCCGGGCCGTGCATCTTCGGCTTCACGATGTACACCGAACCGGTGTGGCTGTTCTTGCGGCTGCTGGTGCCGTTGAGGCTGTGAATCGCCGCCAGGCTGGTGACCAGGCCGTCGAGAATGCCTTCCGGCACTTCGTTGCCGTCTTTGTCGAGGATCGCGTCGATGGTCATCAAATGGCCAACGTTGCGCACGAACAACAGCGAACGGCCATGCAAGGTCACGTCCTGGCCATTCACGCCGGTGTAGACGCGGTCAGGGTTCATGGTGCGGGTGAAGGTCTTGCCGCCCTTGGCCACTTCTTCGGCCAGGTCGCCCTTCATCAGGCCGAGCCAGTTGCGGTAGATCACGACTTTGTCGTCGGCATCGACGGCGGCCACGGAGTCTTCGCAGTCCATGATGGTGGTCAGCGCGGCTTCCATCAGCACGTCTTTGACGCCGGCGGCGTCGGTCTGGCCGACCGGGGTGCTGGCGTCGATCTGGATTTCGAAGTGCAGGCCGTTGTGTTTCAGCAGGATCGCAATCGGCTCTGCCGCAGGGCCCTGGAAACCGATCAACTGCGCATCATCCCGCAGGCCGCTATTGCTGCCGCCCTTGAGGCTGACGATCAGCTTGCCATCAACGATCTTGTAGCCGGTAGAGTCGACGTGGCTGCCAGCAGTGAGCGGCGCGGCTTCGTCGAGGAAGGCGCGGGCAAAGGCGATCACCTTGTCGCCACGCACTTTGTTGTAGCCCTGGCCCTTTTCGGCACCATTGGCTTCGCTGATGGCGTCGGTGCCATACAGCGCATCGTACAACGAGCCCCAGCGCGCATTGGAGGCGTTGAGGGCGAAACGGGCATTCATCACCGGTACGACCAGCTGTGGGCCGGCCATGCGGGCGATTTCGTCATCGACGTTTTGGGTCGTGGCTTGGAAGTCTGCGGCTTCTGGCAGCAGGTATCCGATGTCTTGCAGGAAGGCTTTGTAGGCCACCGGGTTGTGGGCCTGGCCGGCGTGGGTTTGGTGCCAGGTATCGATCCGCGCTTGGAAATCGTCGCGTTTGGCGAGTAGGGCTTTGTTCTTCGGTGCCAGGTCGTGGATGACCTTGTCGGCGCCGGCCCAGAACTGCTCGGCGGTGATGCCGGTACCGGGAATGGCTTCGTTGTTCACGAAGTCGAACAGGACTTTGGCGACCTGCAGGCCACCGACTTGAACGTGTTCAGTCATCTCTTGCCTCACTCTTCGGAGCTTATGCGCTTTTCAGCTTTTCAATTTACCAATGAAGCCTCTGGCCATTTAAACCACGAACCCGATCCCCCAGTACATGCCGTTCAGGCGGCTGGGCTGGCGGGTTATCGCGATGCGTTGGTGCCTTGGCAGACATCGACCTAACGTTATGTAGTGCGCGATTGGGCATACTACATGATGACTTGCGGTTGTGAAAATCAGACCAAATACGTCGTTTAGCGACCCACCTGTGACATTCGGTCACAGTGGGGAACGGGATGTTCTCAAAAAACTACCGGATTGTTCCAGATAAATATAAAAATGGTACACGATTTGTTTTCATGGACCTGTGCGTCCACTTTGTAGGGATAAGGCCCTTGGGCCTTGCGGCGATCATCGGGCCGCTATCGCCGGCAAGCCGGCGCCTATAGAACAACAATGCCCCTGAGGAATTTCGCCATGGACCATCTTGTACTCACAATTATCGCCGCCGACAAACCCGGGCTGGTTGAACGCATTGCGCAAAACATTGCGGCCCAGGGTGGCAATTGGCTGGAAAGCCGCATGGCCCATATGGCCGGGCAGTTTGCCGGGATCTTGCGGGTCAGCGTTCCCACGGAGAACCGTCAGGCATTGGTGGGCGCGCTGGAAGACTTGTCCACCCATGGCATCCGTGTGCTGGTGGGCGAGGGCAGTAGCGGGCAGGCGTCGGCCTCCAAGTCGATCATGATGACGCTGGTGGGCAATGACCGTTCGGGCATCGTGCGTGAGATCACTGCGCTGTTGAGCAAGCAGGGCGTGAACCTGGAAAGCCTGAGCACCGACGTGCGCCCGGCGCCCATGAGTGGCGACCCGCTGTTTACCGCCGAGGCACTGTTGCAGGTGCCGGCGACGTTATCCCTGGATGACTTGCAGGTGTCCCTGGAAACCCTGGCGGATGATTTGATGGTGGAGTTGCACAACGAGGAATAATCCATCCACAAGGTTATGCATGGAAATCTTGCATGGGCCTGTGGATAACCTGTAGAGACCCGGCGCCAGCCCATGCCGGCCGGGCTTCTTCGCCCGCTGAGCAAAAAACGAGCAGTTTCAAGGGCTTGTGCACAAATGGCGGGGATCAGGCTGTGGATAACCTTGGGGTGGATGCCTGCAAGCCACGCCCGCTGTGGCTTGCAGAGGTTTGTACGTTATTTGATCAGCGTTTGCGCACAGTCAGCCACGCGTCCAGGCTGTAGACCACCAGGCCGGCCCAGATAAAGGCGAAGGCAATCAACGTGCTCGACGCCAGGTGTTCGCCAAACAGCAGCACGGCCTCCAGCAGTACCAACGTCGGTGCGACGTACTGCAAAAAGCCCAGGGCGGTGTAGGGCAAATGCCGTGCGGCGGCGTTGAAACACACCAGCGGGATCAGCGTCACCGGGCCTGCGGCCACCAGCCACCAGGCTTCGGAAGTGCTCCAGAACGCGAGTTGTGCGCTGTGTGCGGTGGGGTTGAACAGCAGCCAGGCCACGGCGATCGGCACCAGCATCCAGGTTTCCACCACCAGCCCCGGCAGCGCCTTGACCGGTGCCTGTTTGCGGATCAGCCCGTAGAACCCGAACGTCAACGCCAGCACCAGCGACACCCAGGGCAGGCTGCCCACCTGCCACACCTGTTGCGCCACGCCCACCGCGGCCAGCCCGACGGCAACCCACTGCAAGCGGCGCAGGCGTTCGCCAAGCAGCAGCATGCCAAGCAGCACATTCACCAAAGGGTTGATGTAGTAACCCAGGCTCGCTTCCAGCATGCGCCCGCTGTTCACCGACCACACATAGGTCAGCCAGTTGCCCGCAATCAATGACCCACTGAGCGCCAGGATGGCCAAGCGCTTGGGGTTGTCGAGCAGTTCGCGCAACCAGCCTGGGTGTTTCCATACCAAGAGCAACAAACCACCGAACAACGCCGACCACAGCACGCGGTGCACGATGATCTCGGCGGCAGGCACACTGGCGATGGCTTTGAAGTAGATCGGGAACAGGCCCCAAATGACGTAGGCGCTCAGGCCCAGGATGTACCCCTTGCGGGGGTTGGCGGGTTGCATTGCAGAATCCTTGCTTAGGCAGCTAACAAAGCGCGATTGTAAGGATATTTGTCAGGCAATGTGTGCTGAAAAATGGCCCCGACCCTGTTCCCACATCCCCTGTAGGAGCTGGCTTGCCGGCGATACGCCAGTGAGGGCGGCGGTGATCTTGAGGATGCTATCGCCGGCAAGCCGGCTCCTACAGGTCGAGTGTGAGTCAGAAGAGTTTGAGGGGCTCTTCGTTGAGGGCCGCCAGTTGCTCGCGCAAGGCCAGCACCTGATCGCCCCAATAGCGTTCGCTGCCAAACCACGGGAAGCTGTGGGGGAACGCCGGGTCATCCCAGCGCCGTGCCAGCCAGGCGCTGTAATGCATCAGACGCAGCGCGCGCAGGGGCTCGATCAGGGCCAGTTCACGCGGGTCGAAATCGTGGAACTCCTGGTAACCGTCCATCAATTCCGACAACTGCCCCAGGCATTCCTGGCGGTCGCCGGCGAGCATCATCCACAGGTCCTGCACCGCCGGGCCCATGCGGCAGTCGTCGAGGTCGACGATGTGGAACATCTCGTCACGGCACATCATGTTGCCGGGGTGGCAGTCGCCGTGCATGCGGATGTTCTTGTGCGGCGTGGCCTTGTACACCTCTTCCACGCGCTTGAGCAGGTCGCGGGCCACGGACTCGTAGGCCGGCAGCAGGCTCTTGGGGATGAAGTTGCCTTCCAGCAGGGTGGTCAGGGAGTCCTGGCCGAAGTTCTTAACACCCAGCGCTTCGCGGTGTTCGAACGGACGGGTGGAGCCCACCGCATGCAGGCGCCCGAGCAATTGCCCAAGGCGATACAACTGGTCGAGATTACCTGGCTCCGGCGCGCGGCCACCACGGCGGGGGAACAGGGTGAAGCGGAAACCCGCGTGTTCGAACAGGCTTTCGCCGTTGTGGATCAGTGGCGCGACCACCGGTACTTCGCATTCAGCCAGTTCGAAGGTGAAGCGGTGTTCTTCCAGGATCGCTTCGTTGGTCCAGCGCTGAGGCCGGTAGAACTTGGCGATCAGCGGTTCGGAATCTTCGATGCCCACCTGGTAGACGCGGTTTTCGTAGCTGTTGAGCGCCAGAACGCGCGCGTCGCTGAGAAAGCCGATGCTTTCGACAGCGTCGAGTACCAGGTCGGGGGTGAGTGTTTCAAACGGGTGGGCCATGCGAACTCCTGCGCGCAGCAGGGCGCCGCGTCCGGCCGGGTATGGTAACAGCATCGATAGGTGGTGGCTGTGCGGACGCCTTCGCAGGCAAGCCAGCTCCCACATTCGACCGAGTTCCACCTTTGGAATACGGTCGAATGTGGGAGCTGGCTTGCCTGCGATGAGGCCCTATCAGGCGCCGACGATCCCGCCGTCATCCCGTCGAATCGCCATCACCGACGAGCGCGGCTTGCCATTCGGCAAATGCTCCGGCCAGGTCGAACCGCCGGTCTCACCCGGATGCTGGATGCCCACGAACAAGGTTTTCTGATCCGGCGAGAAGCTGATGCCCGTCACCTCACAGGCCACCGGTCCTACCATGAAACGGCGGATTTCACCGGTGCTCGGGTCGGCACACAGCATCTGGTTGTTGCCCATGCCGGCGAAATCGCCCGCGTTGCTGTAGTCGCCGTCCGTCAGGATCCACAAGCGGCCGGCTTTGTCGAACCCCAGGCCATCGGGGCTGTTGAACATGTTCTGCGGGTTGATGTTGGACGAGCCGCCCTTCGGCGTACCGGCGTGCACGCCCGGGTTGCCCGCCACTACAAACAGGTCCCAGGTGAATGTCGTCGCGCCGTGGTTATCGGCGTCGGCCTTCCAGCGCAGGATCTGGCCGTAGACGTTTTTCTCCCGTGGGTTGGGGCCGCCCACCGGCTGGCCTTCCTCGCCGCGCTTGGCGTTGTTGGTCAGGGTGCAATAGACCTGGCCATCCTTGGGGCTCACCACGATCCATTCCGGGCGGTCCATGCGTGTGGCTTTCACCACGCTGGCGGCCAGGCGCGCGTGGATCAACACCTCGGCCTGGCTGGCAAACCCGGTGCTGGCATCAATGCCGTTTTTGCCGTGGGTCAGCTCCACCCATTGGCCCTTGCCTTTGGGGTGGTCGGCGTTGCCGTCGCCGGCGTCGAAGATCGCCACGTACAAGGTGCCGTGGTCGAGCAGGTCTTTGTTGGCCTTGGGGTTCTTGTGGTTGATCTTGTCGCGGCTGATGAACTTGTAGATGAACTCGCCGCGTTCGTCGTCGCCCATGTACACCACGGCGCGGCCGTCGCGGGTTTCGGCCAGCGCGGCGTTTTCATGCTTGAAGCGGCCCAGGGCGGTGCGCTTGACCGGTGTGGATTTGGGGTCGAACGGGTCGATTTCCACCACCCAGCCATGGCGGTTGAGTTCGTTGGGGTTCTTGGCCAGGTCAAAGCGCGGATCGTGCGGGTGCCAGTTGATGTCTTTGCTGGCGGCAACCACGCCGTAGCGTTTTTGCCCGGCATCGAACGCTTGTTGTGGGTTGCTGCTGCCAAAGCAGTCGGTGAAGTTCTCTTCGCACGTCAGGTAAGTGCCCCACGGGGTCTTGCCGTTGGCGCAGTTCTGGAAGGTGCCCAGGGCTTTCTTGCCGGACTTGTCGGCAGCGGTCTTGAGCCAGTCGTGGCCGGCGGCCGGGCCGCTGAGGCGGATCGGCGAGTTGCCGTGGATGCGGCGGTTGTAGCGCGAGTCCTGGACGAACTGCCAGGTGTCGCCCTTGCGCCGCACTTCGATCACCGACACGCCTTCGCTGGCCAAGGCCTTGCGCACGTCTTCGGCCGATTGCGGCGCGCCGCCGTGGGCATAGAGGTAGCGGTAATTGGTGTATTCATTGTTGATGGCCATGAGCGCGCGATTGTCGTCGCCCGGGAAGGCGAACAGGCTCATGCCGTCGTTGTTGTCGCCGAACTGCTGCTCCTGGGCCGCTGCCGTGCCATTACCGGACGGGTCGAAGGCCGGGGCGCCCTTGCTCAAGGGTTGGCCCCAACTGATCAGCACCGAGGCGCTATAGCCGGGCGGCAAGGTGATCGCGTCGCTGGTGGCGGCGCCGATGCTGGTAAAGCCCAGCAGCGGGCTGGCGGTGGCGGCATTCACGGCCATGGCGCTGCGAGTCAGCAGGTTGCCCCCCAGGAACATCGCGGCCCCGCACAGGGCGCCGGCGCCGATAAAGCGGCGGCGGGTGAGGCCGACCATCTGTTCCAGGTCGGTGGCTTGGTTTTCTTCTAATAGGCTCATTTCAGGCTCCCTGCGGTTTTTGCAGACACCTTAAGGAGCGCTTGTGACGAAATTGTTGCGGTTTGAAGTCGGGCGGCCGGCTACACCGGCGTGCCGAGCAACACATGGCTGGGAGCGAATTGCACCTGGATCGGCTGGCCTTCTGCCGCACCGAGTGCCCTGAGCGCGGCAGGCTGCGCCAGGGCGCATAAAACCTGGCCGTTGGGCAGGGTGATGCGCACCTCGCTGGGGCCGTCCTCGGCGTCGAGAATCGTCTCGATAATACCGCTCATGCAATTGTGTCCAGGTGTTGCAGGTTGCCCGGGGGCGAGCAGTTCCAGCCAGCCGGCCTTGATCAAGGCGACCACTTCCACACCCGGCTCCAGTTCCAGCCGGTGCGTGCTGTCATGGGTGATCTGGGCATCCAGACTCAGGTCGCCCGCCAATTGCAGGCGGATCAGGTCATTGCGGCCATGGCTGTCGATGGCGATCACCTGGCCATGCAACTGGTTGCGCGCACTGGTGCGCAGCATCAACCGGCCCAGCAGGTTGAAGTCGCTGGCATCTTCATCTGAGCCCAGTATTTCGGCCTGCAACACTTGCAGGCGTTGGTACAGGCGCAACACGCGCTCACCTTCGGCCGTCAGCTTGGCACCGCCGCCGCCTTTGCCACCGACGCTACGCTCCACCAACGGTTTCTGCGCCAGGTTGTTCAGCTCATCGATGGCGTCCCATGCGGCCTTGTAGCTCAAGCCGGCGCTTTTGGCGGCGCGGGTGATCGAGCCTTGTTCGGCGATGTGCGCCAGCAGGGCGATGCGCTGGGGGCGGCGAATGATGTGTTGGCTGAGGGAGGTGGGCAGAGACATGGGGATTCGCTGTGGTGAGATGGGCGGACGTTGCAGGCGCCGGGCTGAGGAGTCAAGTCACGGGCCTGGTTTTGGCGTGCGGGCCAGGCAGTAGACGTCCACCGCGCGTGCGCCCGCGCTCATCAGCAACCGGGCCAGGCTGTGGGCGGTGGCACCTGTGGTGAGCACATCGTCCACCAAGGCAAAGTGGCGCCCCTGTACTCGGGCATCAGGCGCCAGGGCGAAGGCGCCGAGCAGGTTGCGCTTGCGTGTCTTGGCGTCGAGGGCCTGTTGGGCGACGGTTTCATGGGGGCGTAACAACAGGTGTTCATCGTGGGGGATATCGAGGGCCGTACTGAGCCAACGTGCCAGCATCCAGGCCTGGTTGAAGCCGCGTTCACGCAGGCGCTTGTTCGCCATGGGCACGGGCAGCAGGCAATCGGGGCGCACCAGCTCGCCACTGTCGAGACGGTGTTGCAGGTGTCGGCCGAGCAAATGCCCCAGCAGGTGCCCGAGTGGCCAGCGTGCCTGGTGCTTGAAGCGGCTGATCAAGGTATCGATCGGGAAGCTGTAGGTCCAGGGTGCGATGACCTGTTTAAAGGACGGCGGGTTTTTCTGACATTGGCCGCAGATCAGGCCATCCATCGGCAGCGGCAGGGCGCACACGCTGCACTGCTCTATCAGCCAAGGCAGCTCTGTTTCGCAGACGTTGCACACAGGATCGGCGGAATCTGTGCTTTCATCGCAGATTAAACAGATTTGGTTGTTTGTTGACCAGATGTAAACCTGGTGTTTGTAGTCTGGTTGACAGTGCATGAATCTTCCTTAAATATGCCGAGCATCCGTGTCGTGCCTGTGGGTATTGCCCTTCCCGCAGCGCTTGCCAAAGCATAATCAAGGAATCGCCCATGAGCGCCAGCACCTCTGCCACCCTGCGTCACGATTGGTCCCTCGCCGAAGTCAAAGCGCTGTTCGTGCAGCCGTTCAACGACCTGTTGTTCCAGGCGCAGACCGTGCACCGCGCGCACTTCGACGCCAACCGTGTGCAGGTGTCGACCCTGTTGTCGATCAAAACCGGCGCCTGCCCGGAAGATTGCAAATATTGTCCGCAGTCGGGCCACTACAACACTGGCCTGGAAAAAGAAAAACTGATGGAAGTGCAGAAGGTCCTCGAAGAGGCCGCTCGCGCCAAGGCCATCGGTTCGACCCGCTTCTGCATGGGCGCCGCCTGGAAACACCCGTCGGCCAAAGACATGCCCTACGTGCTGCAGATGGTCAAAGGCGTGAAGGCCATGGGCCTGGAAACTTGCATGACCCTCGGCCGTCTCGACCAGGACCAGACCGAAGCCCTGGCCCAGGCTGGCCTCGACTACTACAACCACAACCTGGACACCTCGCCGGAGTTCTACGGCAGCATCATCACCACCCGCACCTACAGCGAGCGCCTGCAAACCCTGGCCTACGTGCGTGATTCGGGGATGAAGATCTGCTCGGGCGGCATCCTCGGCATGGGCGAGTCCCTCGACGACCGCGCCAACCTGCTGATCCAGCTGGCGAACTTGCCGGAGCACCCGGAATCGGTGCCGATCAACATGCTGGTGAAAGTGGCCGGTACCCCTCTGGAAAACGCCGAAGACATCGACCCGTTTGATTTCATCCGCATGCTGGCCGTGGCGCGCATCCTGATGCCGCAGTCCCACGTGCGCCTGTCGGCCGGTCGCGAGGCGATGAACGAGCAAATGCAGGCCCTGGCGTTTTTCGCCGGCGCCAACTCGATCTTCTACGGCGACAAGCTGCTGACCACCGCCAACCCGCAGGCCGACAAGGACATGCAACTGTTCTCGCGCCTCGGGATTTTGCCGGAAGCCCGTGAAGAGCATGCCGACGAAGTGCACCAGGCTGCGATCGAGCAGGCGCTGGTGGAGCAGAAGAGCAGCGAGCAGTTCTACAACGCTGTTGTTTGACCCCGTGATCTCACTTTGGAATGCGATCCAACTGTGGGAGCGGGCTTGCTCGCGAAAGCGGTCTTTCAGTTGATGTATGTGCTGGCTGACACACCGTCTTCGCGAGCAAGCCCGCTCCCACAGTTGAACCGCGTTCAGTCTGCTTAATCGAGGCCAGCATGTCTTTTGATCTCGCCGCGCGCCTCGCTGCCCGCCGTTCCGAACACCTTTATCGTCAACGCCCGCTGCTCGACAGCCCCCAAGGCCCGGAAGTGGTGGTGGACGGCCAGTCGCTGCTGGCGTTCTGCAACAACGACTACCTGGGCCTGGCCAATCACCCGCACGTGATCGAAGCCTGGCGTGCCGGTGCGTCCCGCTGGGGTGTGGGCGGTGGTGCTTCGCACTTGGTGGTGGGGCACGCTACGCCGCACCATGAACTGGAAGAAGCCCTGGCTGACCTCACGGGCCGCCCCCGCGCTTTGCTGTTTACCACGGGCTACATGGCCAACCTCGGCGCCGTCACGGCGTTGGTGGGGCAGGGCGATACGGTGCTCGAAGACCGCCTGAACCACGCCTCCTTGCTGGACGCCGGCTTGCTCTCCGGCGCGCGTTTCAATCGTTACCTGCACAACGATGTCGGTAGCCTGATCAAGCGCCTGGAGAAGGCCACCGGCAATACGCTGGTGGTCACCGATGGCGTGTTCAGCATGGACGGCGACCTGGCCGACTTGCCCGCACTGGCCCGCGAAGCGCGCGCAAAAGGCGCCTGGTTGATGGTGGATGATGCCCACGGTTTTGGTCCATTGGGAGCCACCGGCGGCGGGATCGTCGAGCACTTCGGCTTGAGCCAGGAAGATGTGCCGGTGTTGGTCGGCACCCTGGGCAAGGCATTCGGAACTGCAGGCGCGTTTGTGGCCGGCAGTGAAGAGCTGATCGAAAGCCTCATCCAGTTCGCCCGGCCGTATATCTACACCACCAGCCAGCCACCAGCGCTGGCCTGCGCCACCTTGAAAAGCCTTGAGCTGCTGCGGACCGAACACTGGCGGCGCGAGCACCTCAATGGCTTGATCCGCCAGTTCCGCCAAGGGGCCGAGCAGCTTGGCCTGGACTTGATGGACAGCTTCACGCCGATCCAGCCGATCCTGATCGGCGACAGCGCCAAGGCCGTGCGCCTGTCGCAGATGTTGCGTGAGCGCGGCTTGATGGTGACCGCCATCCGCCCACCCACCGTACCCGCTGGCAGCGCCCGTTTGCGCGTGACGTTGACGGCGGCTCACACCGAGGCGCAGGTGCAGCTATTGTTAAGCGCATTGGAAGAGTGTTTCCGCTTGTTAGGCGCCACGGAGCCCGACCATGCGTGATCGACTGATATTGCTGCCCGGCTGGGGCCTCGGTGTATCGCCGCTGGAGCCTCTGGCCGCCGCCTTACAGGGCTTGGATGAACACTTGCGGGTGCAGATCGAGCCGCTGCCCGTATTGGATTCCAGCGACCTTGATGAATGGCTCGACGAACTCGACGCCACGCTGCCGGACAACGCCTGGTTGGGCGGCTGGTCCCTGGGTGGCATGCTCGCCTCCGAGCTGGCCGCACGGCGCGGCGAGCGCTGCTGTGGCCTGCTGACCCTGGCCAGCAACCCGTGTTTTGTCGCCCACGAGGGCTGGCCGAACGCGATGCCCGCCGAGACGTTCGATGCCTTCCTGGCCGGGTGCCATGCCGATTCCCAGGTCACCCTCAAACGTTTCGGCCTGTTGTGTGCCAAGGGCGCCGAGGATCCGCGTGGGCTGTCGCGCTTGCTGGTCAGCGGCGCACCGAACTCGCCTTCCAGCGTGCTGATGCCGGGCCTTGAATTGCTGGCGCAACTGGATACCCGTGAAGCGCTGCTCGCCTACCGTGGCCCGCAGATGCATCTGTTTGCTGGGCTGGACGGCTTGGTGCCGGCCGAAGCGGCCAGCGACCTGCTGACCCTGCTGCCCGATGTCGAAATCGGCCTGATTGAACAGGCCGGCCACGCTTTTCTTCTGGAAGATCCCCACGGTGTAGCGGGGGCCATCCAGGCTTTTTTGCATGAGTGCGTCGATGACTGATCTATCCCACCCTTCACTGCCCGGCGCCTTGCCCGACAAGCGCCAGGTTGCCGCGTCGTTCTCCCGTGCGGCCGCCAGCTACGACAGTGTGGCCGAGTTGCAGCGGACGGTGGGCGGTGAGCTGTTGGCGCGTTTGCCGGCCGACATTTCGCCGCAACGCTGGCTGGATATGGGCTGTGGCACGGGATATTTCAGCCGTGTGCTCAATGAGCGCTTGCCCGCCAGCCAAGGCGTTGCGCTGGATATCGCCGAGGGCATGCTCAATCACGCCAGGCCTTTGGGCGGTGCCGAGCACTTTATCGCGGGTGATGCCGAACGCTTGCCACTACAGGATGAAAGCTGCGGGCTGATCTTCTCCAGCCTGGCAGTGCAGTGGTGTGCGAACTTCGAGGCGGTGCTCAGTGAGGCCTATCGCGTGCTGCAGCCGGGTGGCGTGCTGGCTTTTGCGAGCCTGTGCGTGGGCACCCTGGGCGAGTTGCGTGACAGCTGGCGCGCGGTGGATGGCCTGGTCCACGTCAACCGTTTCCGTACCTTCGAGGTGTATCAACAGGTGTGCGCCGGCAGCGGCCTGCGGGTGATCAGCCTGGAGCGCCAACCCCATGTCCTGCATTACCCGGACGTGCGCAGCCTGACCCATGAATTGAAAGCGCTGGGCGCCCATAACCTCAACCCGGGCCGCCCGGGAGGGTTGACGGGCCGCGAGCGGATTGTTGCACTGGTCAACGCTTACGAGCAGTTCCGCCAGGCTCAGGGCCTGCCGGCGACTTACCAAGTGGTGTACGCCGTACTGGAGAAACCTCTATGAGCGCCGCTTACTTCATCACCGGCACCGACACCGATGTCGGCAAGACCACGGTCGCCGCAGGCCTGCTGCACGCCGCGCGGTTGGCGGGCAAAAGCACCGCCGCCGGCAAGCCGGTGGCGTCGGGTTGCCAGGTCACGCCTAAAGGTTTGCGCAACGCCGATGCGTTGGCGTTGCTGGCCGAGTGTTCGTTGCCGTTGAGTTATGCCGAGGTCAATCCGGTGGCGTTCGAACCGGCTATCGCGCCACACCTGGCGGCGCGTGAAGCAGGCGTGGCGCTCACGGTGCAATCGTTGCTCAAGCCCATGCAGCACATCCTCGGCAAACACGCGGACTTCACCCTGATCGAAGGCGCGGGCGGCTGGCGTGTGCCGTTGGCTGACCAGAGCAACCTGTCGGACCTGGCCATGGCGCTCAAGCTGCCGGTCATTCTGGTGGTGGGCGTGCGCCTGGGCTGCATCAGCCATGCGTTGCTCACGGCTGAAGCCATTGCGCGGGACGGTTTGCCGCTGGCCGGTTGGGTGGCGAATATCATCGACCCCAAGACCTCTCGTCTGGAAGAAAACCTCGCCACTCTCGCCGAAAGGTTGCCTGCGCCGTGCCTGGGCCGTGTGCCTAAACTCAAGCACGCCGGGGCTGAAGCGGTGGCCGAATACCTGGAGCTGGACCTGCTTGACTGATTTTGGCTATCGCGAAGGCATTATGCCATTAGTGTTTTTGACGGGTGTTTTGCCAGGATCTCTGCTTCAATTCAGGTTCACGATTCTCTAAAGGCAGGCTTACGCCATGGAAATCTCTGGAAGCAGCGCGTTTTATTCGGGACTGAGCAGCATTCAGACCGGGCAGAACCGTGTCGATCAGGCTGCCGGCAAAATTGCCAGCGCCGCAACGACCCAGCCCTCGGACGCGCAAAGTGACCGTCTGCAAGCCAACGATCGTGCTCAGCCCACCAACTCGGCGAGCAACATGGTCGAACTGGCCCAAGGTAAGTTTCAAGTGGAGCTGGGCGCCAAAGTCGCCAAGGCGTCGGATGAAATGCTCGGCACCTTGATCGATACCTACGCTTAATCCCCTCTCTTCAGACATGCCGGCTCTTCTGTGGGAGCTGGCTTGCCTGCGATAGCTTCTACTCGGTTTTCCTGATACTTCGCGCCGTCTGCATCGCAGGCAAGCCAGCTCCCACATTTGTTCTGCGCCATTCCCCTGAACTTCTATTCTCTTTGGAAAGCCCTGTGGCAACCCGTCGCAGACGTCGGCGCGTGCGCGTTTGATTCATGTCATGACAAACGGCGCCCGGACGACGCTTGACATCCCCAGGTCGTAAACGTATGTTTCAAACACCTGTTTGACCGCCATAACAAATCCACGCGGTTGTTCATTCCAGATTCATCAGCAGAGGTTTATCGCTATGCCTGACTACAAGGCCCCCTTGCGTGATATTCGCTTCGTTCGTGACGAACTGCTTGGCTATGAAGCGCACTATCAGAGCCTGCCGGCTTGCCAGGACGCTACCCCGGACATGGTTGACGCCATCCTTGAAGAAGGCGCCAAGTTCTGTGAGCAAGTGCTGGCCCCGTTGAACCGCGTGGGTGACATCGAAGGCTGCACCTGGAGTGAGTCAGGCGTTAAGACCCCTACTGGTTTCAAAGAAGCCTACAAACAATTCGTCGAAGGTGGCTGGCCAAGCCTGGCCCACGACGTGGAGCACGGCGGCCAAGGCCTGCCGGAATCCCTGGGCCTGGCCGTGAGCGAAATGGTGGGCGCCGCCAACTGGTCGTGGGGCATGTACCCGGGCTTGTCCCATGGTGCGATGAACACGATTTCCGAGCACGGCACCCCCGAGCAGCAAGAGGCCTACCTGACCAAACTGGTGTCGGGCGAATGGACCGGCACCATGTGCCTGACCGAGCCACACTGCGGCACCGACCTGGGCATGCTGCGCACCAAGGCCGAGCCTCAAGCCGACGGTTCCTACAAAGTCTCCGGCACCAAGATCTTCATCTCGGCCGGTGAACACGACATGGCCGACAACATCGTCCACATCGTGCTGGCCCGCCTGCCGGACGCACCGGCCGGCACCAAAGGCATCTCGCTGTTCATCGTGCCCAAATTCCTGCCGAACGCCGACGGTTCGATTGGCGAGCGCAACGCGGTGAGCTGTGGTTCGCTGGAACACAAGATGGGCATCCACGGCAACGCCACCTGCGTGATGAACTTCGACGCGGCCACCGGTTTCCTGATCGGCCCGGCGAACAAAGGCCTGAACTGCATGTTCACCTTTATGAACACCGCTCGCTTGGGCACCGCACTGCAAGGCCTGTCCCACGCCGAGATCGGCTTCCAGGGCGGCCTGAAATACGCGCGTGATCGCCTGCAAATGCGCTCCCTGACTGGCCCGAAAGCGCCGGACAAAGCCGCTGACCCGATCATCGTGCACCCTGACGTGCGCCGCATGCTGTTGACCATGAAAGCCTTCGCCGAAGGCAACCGTGCGATGGTGTACTTCACCGCCAAGCAAGTGGACATCGTCAAATACGGCACCGACGACGAAGCCAAGAAACAGGCCGACGGCCTGCTGGCGTTCATGACCCCGATCGCCAAGGCTTTCATGACCGAAGTCGGCTTCGAGTCGGCCAACCACGGCGTGCAGATCTACGGTGGCCACGGCTTCATCGCCGAGTGGGGCATGGAGCAGAACGTTCGCGACAGCCGCATTTCGATGCTGTACGAAGGCACTACCGGCATCCAGGCTCTCGACCTGCTGGGCCGTAAAGTGCTGATGACCCAGGGCGAAGCGCTCAAGGGCTTCACCAAGATCGTGCACAAGTTCTGCCAGGCCAACGAAGGCAACGAAGCCGTCAAAGAGTTCGTCGCACCGCTGGCGGCACTGAACAAAGAGTGGGGCGAGTTGACCATGAAGGTCGGTATGGCCGCGATGAAAGACCGTGAAGAAGTGGGTGCCGCCTCGGTGGACTACCTGATGTACTCCGGCTACGCGTGCCTGGCGTACTTCTGGGCCGACATGGCGCGCCTGGCGGCCGAGAAACTGGCTGCCGGCACCACCGAAGAAGCGTTCTACACCGCCAAGCTGCAGACCGCGCGCTTCTACTTCCAGCGTATCCTGCCACGTACCCGTACCCACGTGGCCACCATGCTGTCGGGCGCCAACAACCTGATGGACATGAAAGAAGAAGACTTCGGCCTGGCTTACTAAGCCTTACCGAGTTCTCGTGAAGCCGCCGCGCCCCTTGGGTGCGGCGGTTTTTTTATGGGTGAGAAAAAACCACAGTACAGCGCTCAGGGATTCTGCTCGGCTGCCGTTACAGTGATGGCAATGTGATACATGCGTGCCAGGTTGTGCTTAACTGTCAGTATAAAGGCACAGTGCCATCATTTTTTGCGGGTCGGAGTTTTACCCTTGTCACGCGTGTCCGCTGTACGTTTCAGTCATTTCCTACCTTCGTTACTGCTGTTGCTGGCCGGGCTCTCGGCTGCGTACGTCAAGGACCTCAACGTCTTCTTCACCTCGCTGTTCAACGTGCTGCCGACCCTGGTGCTGTTGCTCGGCGGTTCGTACTGCGCGGTGTATCGGCGCCAGCGTGAACTGTTCCTGATGATCACGGTGTACATCGCCTACTTCCTGCTCGATACCCAGACCGACTTCTACCGTGACAACGGCCGCGTGCGCGAAGACGCGGCCGTGGTGTTCCACCTGTGTTGCCTGCTGTTGCCGCTGTTGTTCAGCATCTACGCGCTGTGGCAGGAAAAGACCCACCTGTTCCGCGATTTTGTCGCTCGCTGCGCCGTGCTGTTTGCCGTCGGCAGCGTGGCGCTGGCGCTGGAGCAGAGTTACCCACAGGCGCTGCTGGCCTGGTTGGCGGAGATCCGCTGGCCGGCGCTGCATGGCAGTTGGATGAGCTTGATCCAGCTGTCGTACCCGATGTTCCTGATCGGCTTCCTGACCCTGGCGGCGCAGTATTGGTATCAGCCACGCCCGTTGCATGCGGCGCAAATGGTCGGGTTGCTGGGGATGTTCTGGATGTTGCCGCAAACCTTCATCCTGCCGTTCACCCTGAACATCATGTGCAGCCAGGTAATGCTGATGATTGCGGCGGGTGTAGCCCACGAGGCCTACCAGATGGCCTTTCGCGACGAGCTGACCGGCCTGCCGGGGCGGCGTGCACTCAACGAGCGCATGCAACGCCTGGGGCGCAACTATGTGCTGGCGATGAGCGACGTCGACCACTTCAAGCGCTTCAACGACACCCATGGCCACGACGTGGGCGACCAGGTGCTGCGCCTGGTGGCGAGCAAGCTGTCCAAGGTCAACGGTGGCGGGCGGGCGTACCGGTATGGTGGGGAAGAGTTTGCCGTGGTGTTTGCCGGCAAGACCCTGGACGAGTGCATGCCGCATCTGGAGGAAATCCGCGAGATCATCGCTGACTACGACATCAAGCTGCGCAACTCGGACCGCCCACAGGACGATCATCAGGGCCGCCAGCGCCGTGCGGGCAGCGGTGCATCGAGTGTCTCGGTGACCATCAGCATCGGCGTGGCCGAACGCCAGGCCGAGCAGCGCACCCCTGAAGAAGTGCTCAAATCCGCCGACCAGGCGCTGTACGCGGCCAAGGGCGCCGGGCGTAACTGCGTGGTCGCCTCCGGGCAAACCCGGCGCGGCGCGGTGCGCACGGAAGGTGCTGCCGGTTGAGTGATGGCGCTGTATTCAGCAGCGCTACAGTCATTGTTCACGGCGGTGGCCGGCAGTAGGTTGAAACCATCTGCTGCCGGAGACATTGCCATGCCTGAGTACAAAGCTCCCCTGCGCGACATGCGCTTTCTGATCGACCACGTGTTTGATTTCCACGGCCACTACGCGGCCCTGGGCGCCACCGACGCCAGCCCTGACATGGTCAGCGCGATCCTCGAAGAAGGCGCGAAATTCTGTGAGAACGTCCTCGCACCGCTCAACCGCAGCGGTGATGAAGAGGGCTGCCATTTCGACAATGGCGTGGTCACCACGCCCAAGGGGTTCAAGGAAGCTTTCGCCCAGTACGTGGAAGGCGGCTGGCATGGCGTGGCGGCCGATCCGGCCTACGGGGGCCAGGGCTTGCCGCAGTCACTGGGCCTGGTGCTGAGCGAGATGATCGGTTCCAGCAACACCTCATGGGGCATGTACCCGGGGCTGACCCACGGCGCGATGTCGGCGATCCACGCCCATGGCACTGCCGAACAAAAAGACACCTTCTTGACCAAACTGACGGCCGGGGAGTGGACCGGCACCATGTGCCTCACCGAAGCCCATTGCGGCACCGACCTGGGCCTGATCAAGACCCGCGCCGTGCCCCAGGCGGACGGCAGCTATGCGGTCACCGGCAGCAAGATCTTCATCTCGGCCGGCGAGCACGACATGAGCGCCAATATCATCCACTTAGTGCTGGCCAAGCTGCCGGATGCGCCGGCGGGTACCAAGGGCATCTCGCTGTTTATCGTGCCCAAGTTCCATGCCGATTCCGGTGAGCGCAATGCGGTGCACTGCGGCTCCATCGAGCACAAGATGGGTATCAAGGGCTCGGCCACCTGCGTGCTGAATTTCGACGGGGCCAAGGGCTTTTTGATCGGTGAACCGAACAAAGGCCTCAACTGCATGTTCACCATGATGAACCACGCGCGCCTGGGCACCGGCATGCAGGGGCTGTGCAACGGTGAGGCGAGTTTCCAGGGTGCGATCAAGTACGCCAACGACCGCCTGCAGATGCGCTCGCTGACCGGTGCCAAGGCCCCGGAAAAAGCCGCCGACCCGATCATCGTGCACCCCGACGTACGGCGCATGCTGCTGACCATGAAGGCCTTCAACGAAGGCAACCGGGCGCTGACCTACTTCACCGCGCAGTTGCTCGACACCGCGCACCTGAGCCCTGACGCGGGCCAGCGTCAGGAGGCTGAAGACTTGCTGGCGTTCCTCACGCCGATCTGCAAGGCCTTTATGACCGACACCGGCCTGGAAGTGACCAATCACGGCATGCAGATCTTCGGCGGCCACGGTTACATTCGCGAATGGGGCATGGAGCAGCTGGCACGCGATGCGCGTATCGCACCCATCTATGAGGGCACCAATGGCATTCAGGCCCTCGACCTGCTGGGGCGCAAGGTGCTGGGTAGCCAGGGTAAGTTGCTGCGCGGGTTTACCAAGATTGTGCATAAGTTCTGCGTGGCGAATGCCGAGCATCCGCAGCTCAAGGTCTATGTGGCGCAGCTCGAGCAACTGAATGGGGAATGGGGTGAGTTGACCATGAAGGTCGGCATGGCGGCGATGAAAAACCCCGACGAAGTGGGAGCTGCGGCTGCGGATTACCTGATGTACAGCGGTTACATCATCCTGGCCTATCTGTGGTTGCGCATGGCGATTGCGGCTCAGGCACACGATGACAGTGAGTTCGCCGAAGCCAAGCTTGCCACCTGCGACTTCTACTTCAAGCGCCTGCTGCCGCGTACGGCAACCCATCGCGCAGCTGTGGAGGCGGGCAGCGAATGCCTGATGAGCTTACCTGCTCAGTTGTTTGCCCTTTAGGCGCTGGCACCGCGTCGTTTAACTGTGGGAGCGGGCTTGCTCGCGAATGCGGCGGATCAGTCAACAAATCGGGTGACTGACAAAGCGCATTCGCGAGCAAGCCCGCTCCCACATTTGCTGCAAGTGTGACTTGTAAATACTGAATGGTCACAAAAGGACCCTATGTGTCTGAAAAGTTGTTCGGGTACACTCTGACCCTGTAAAACCGACTCTTACCGAATTACTTTTCACGTTCTCACGAGGTTTGCCATGGCTGATTACAAAGCGCCGCTGCGTGATATGCGCTTCGTCCTCAATGAAGTCTTTGAGGTCGCCAAGACTTGGGCCCAATTGCCGGCATTGGCAGACACCGTCGACGCCGAAACGGTTGAAGCCATCCTCGAAGAAGCCGGCAAGGTCACGGCCAAATCCATCGCCCCGATCAGCCGCGCTGGCGATGAACAAGGCTGCCGCTGGGAAGACACGGCGGTCTTTACCCCGGATGGTTATCCACAGGCCTATAAAACCTACGCAGAAGGCGGTTGGGTCGGTGTCGGCGGTGACCCTGTGTTCGGCGGAATGGGCATGCCCAAGGCGGTGTCGGCCCAGGTGGAAGAGATGATCAACTCGTCGAGCCTGGCCTTCGGGTTGTACCCGATGCTGACCTCCGGCGCGTGCGTGTCGATCAACACCCACGCCAGTGAAGAACTCAAGGCCACGTACCTGCCGAAGATGTACTCCGGCGAGTGGGCCGGTTCCATGTGCTTGACCGAAGCCCATGCGGGCACCGACCTGGGGATTATCCGCACCAAGGCCGAGCCTCAGGCGGACGGTTCCTACACCATCAGCGGCACCAAGATCTTTATCACCGGTGGCGAGCACGACCTCACCGAAAACATCATCCACCTGGTGCTGGCCAAGTTGCCGGACGCGCCGGCTGGTCCCAAGGGCATTTCGTTGTTCCTGGTGCCCAAATTCATGGTCAATGCCGACGGCAGCCTGGGCGCGCGCAACCTGGTGAGCTGTGGCTCCATCGAGCACAAGATGGGCATCCAGGCGTCCGCCACCTGCGTGATGAACTTCGACGGTGCCGTGGGTTACCTGGTGGGCGAGCCCAACCGTGGCCTCGCGGCGATGTTCACCATGATGAACTACGAGCGTCTGGGCGTGGGTATCCAGGGCTTGGCGTCCGGTGAGCGTTCTTACCAGAACGCCATTGAGTACGCGCGCGACCGTCTACAGAGCCGCTCCCCGCTGGGCGCCCAGGCCAAAGACAAGGTCGCCGACCCGATCATCGTGCACCCCGACGTGCGTCGCATGCTGTTGACCATGAAGGCGGCGAACGAGGGTGGACGCGCGTTTTCGACTTACGTGGCGACGCAGCTGGACATTGCCAAATTCAGTGAGGATGCCGCCGCCCGCGAGCGGGCAGACAATCTGGTGGCGTTGTTGACCCCAGTCGCCAAGGCCTTCCTCAGCGACCTCGGCCTGGAAACCACCGTGATGGGCCAGCAGGTATTCGGCGGCCACGGTTACATCCGCGAATGGGGCCAGGAACAGCTGGTGCGTGATGTGCGCATCACTCAGATCTACGAAGGCACCAACGGCATTCAGGCGCTGGACTTGATGGGGCGCAAGATCGTCGGCAGCGGTGGGGCGTTCTATGCGTTGTTCGCCGACGAGATCCGCCAGTTCATTGCCACCGCAGGCGCCGAGCTGGGTGAGTTCACCCGTCCGCTCAGCGCGGCGGTGGATAACCTCGACGAATTGACCGCCTGGGTGCTGGATCGCGCCAAGACCAACCCGAATGAAATCGGTGCGGCTTCGGTGGAATACCTGCACGCCTTTGGCTACATGGCGTACGCCTACATGTGGGCGCGCATGGCCAAGGCCGCGTGGGGCAAAGAGGCTGAGGAAGACTTCTACGCCAGCAAGCTGGGCACTGCGCGGTTCTACTTTGCGCGCCTGTTGCCGCGGATTCACTCGCTGAGTGCATCGGTAAAAGCCGGCAGTGAATCACTGTTCCTGCTGGATGAGGCACTGTTTTAAGGGGCGGGAGGGCGTGTAAGCATTCTCTTACGTGACGTGCTGCTATTCGTCCTCTATCGCCAAATTGGATCCATCGATAATCTACTTCACATGGACGTCGCGCAGGAAGCGCAAAGCAACAACACGGACACGTAGGATTCTGCCAGGACGGCGGAGTGAAATGGATGTCAGGGAAACAGTCTGCAAAGCCCCGCTTCGGCGGGGTTTTCTTTTGCCCGCGAAAAAGTTCAGGCAGGCGCCTGCGGGGCATTCATCACGTCTTCCAGCAAGGTGCGCAGCAACGCCACCGTCGCTTGCTGGCGCTGCACGTCGCGGCACACCAGGCCCACTTTCAGCGGCACCCTCGGTTCACTCAACGGCTTCCACAGCAGCAATTGGCTGTTGTGCTCATCCTGTGAGCGCCCCGGTAACACGGTAGCAAGTTGGGTATGGGGCAGGCTGTCGAGAATCCCCACCATGGTATTGAGCTCTGCCTGCACCTGCGGGCGCCGCCCTAGGTTGGACAGTTGGCCCTGCCAGATCTGCCGGACCTGAAACTCTTCCCCCAACAACAACATCGGCAATTCGGCCGCCTGTTTCAGCGAGACCTTCTTGAATTCCCGCAGGGGATGGTCCTCGGGGATGACCACTTTCAACTCATCTTCGTACAGCAGCACGCCATGCAGCCCAGGCTGGCGCGGTGGCAGGTAGCTGATGCCGATATCCAGCGAGCCGTTGAGCAAACGCCGCTCAATCTCCAACCCCGTCAATTCATAGATCTGCACCACCAGGTGCGGCTGGGCCTTGCGCACCCGTTCGAGCATTTGCGGCACCAGGCTGGTGTGCACGGTTTGCAGCACGCCGATGGCCAGGGTGCGCATCGCCTGGCCCTTGAAGTTGCGCAGGGCTTCGACGGCGTGTTGCATGCCGTCGATCAACGGCAGCGCGTGGTTATACAAGGTGTGCGCAGCGAGGGTGGGCAGCAGGCGTTTGCTGCTGCGCTCGAACAGACTCACATCGAGGTTCTGTTCCAGCTGGCGAATCTGTTGCGACAGGGCTGGCTGGGAGATCGACAGGCGTTCCGCAGCACGGCCGACGTGGCCTTCCTCATACACCGCGACGAAATAACGCAGTTGCTTGAAATCCATAAGACTTACTTATCGAAAAAGCTGGAAAATCGAAATGGCCGCTGGCCCCTTGGGCGCCTAGTCTAGCGCCTATTCGCAGGGCTTACAGGGCCGGATCGGACAATGAACAGCGTTTTTGTTGATGGCGTTTACATAGGCAAGGCAATAAATCTCACACCCGTGATTACGGGGCGCACCGACCAAGGTCCCGTTGCTATTACAGGTGAGCTATGAATCTGTTCCGTCGCCCCGCGCCGAGCCTGGACGATTTGGTCCTGGAGGCTTCCAGCAACAATCCTTCCAGTGAGTTCCTGATGCCGACCGTGGCACGCCCACCTCAAGTCTTCGTGCGCGGCCAGGGCTCTTGGCTGTGGGACAGTGATGAGCGTGCCTACCTGGATTTCAGCCAGGGCAACGGCGCCAACAGCCTCGGCCACAGCCCGCAAGCCTTGATCAGGGCGCTGGCCGATCAAGCCCAGTCCTTGATCAACCCAGGCAATGGCCTGCACAACCGCGCCCAACTCAACCTCGCTGAACGCCTGTGCCACCGCACGGGCAGCGACCAGGCCTACTTGCTCAACAGTGGCTCCGAGGCCGTTGAAGCCGCGATCAAGCTGGCGCGCAAGTGGGGCCAATTGCATCGCAACGGTGCCTATCGAATCATCAGCGCCAGCGCCGGCAACCATGGGCGCAGCTTTGCGGCGATGTCGGCGTCGGCGGGCGGCCCGCAAAACCGCTTTGAGCCGCAATTGCCGGGGTTCAGCCATGTGCCCTTCAACGACCTGCCGGCCCTGCACGCGGCAGTCGATGCGCACACCGTCGCTATCCTGCTCGAACCGATCCAGGGCGAAGCCGGCGTGATTCCCGCGACCGAACACTACCTCAAGGGCGTTGAACGCCTGTGCCGGGAATTGGGGATCCTGCTGATCCTCGACGAAGTGCAAACCGGCATGGGGCGCTGCGGCACGCTGCTCGCCGAGCAGCAGTACGGTGTGCGTGCCGACATTGTCACGCTCGGCAAAGGCCTGGGTGGCGGCGTTCCGTTGGCAGCCCTGCTGGCACGTGGCAAAGCCTGCTGTTTCGAGGTGGGCGAATTGGAAGGCACCCATCATGGCAATGCGCTGATGGCCTCGGCGGGTGGGGCGATACTTGATGCCGTGTTGGAACACGGCTTTCTTGAACACGTGCGTGAGTTCGGCCTGTACCTGGGCGAAGGGCTTGCTCGCCTGGCCTACCGCTACGACCACGGCCAACTGCGCGGTCATGGCCTGATGTGGGGCCTGACCTTATCGGATGATTCTGCGGATGCAGTGGTAAAAGCCGCACTGCATGAAGGCCTGATCCTCAATGCCCCGCAACCCAACTGCCTGCGCTTCACCCCAGCGCTGACCGTGAGCAAAAGCAACATCGACGAAATGCTCCTGCGCCTGGCCCGCGCTTTCGCCCGCGTGCGCACCGCACAACTGCAATGCCGCAAGGGTATTGCTGTTTAAACCTGATTTCCTGAACCGTCTCGCGGTATACGCGGCGCCTCCGGCCTGATTCTTTTGGCTGGGGGCGTTTTTTTGTCTGCGCAGGCATAGATGGCCCAACGCCAGATTTCACTGAACCCTCACACACCGCCAAGGTCGATTAGCTTAACGGCTCACACGAGCCGATTTTTTGGAGCTGACCCCATGGATTTCATTCGAATCATCATCGCCATTCTGTTGCCACCACTGGGTGTGTTCCTGCAAGTAGGCTTCGGCGGCGCGTTCTGGCTGAACATCCTGCTGACCTTGTGCGGTTACATCCCGGGCATCGTGCACGCGGTGTACATCATCGCCAAACGCTGAGGCCGTCAGCCTTTTGCGATGAGCCGTGAGTTGCGTTCATTGCGAAAGGCCAGTTGCTCGATGGTCTGGGTGGCGTGCTCGGCGTCTTCCCGCGCTTGAAGGATGATGCCGTGCTGCTCGGACTTGCTGCACACCGGGTCGGCATTGCTCGCATCGCCCGTGAGCATGAACGCCTGGCAACGGCAGCCGCCAAAGTCCTTTTCCTTTTCGTCGCATGAGCGGCACGGCTCGGGCATCCAGTCGTAGCCGCGAAAGCGATTGAAGCCGAACGAGTCGTACCAGATGTGCTGCATGCTGTGGTCACGCACGTTGGGAAATTGCACCGGCATCTGTCGGGCACCATGGCACGGCAGGGCAGTGCCGTCGGGTGTGACTGTCAGAAAGATGCTGCCCCAGCCATTCATGCAGGCTTTCGGGCGCTCTTCGTAGTAGTCCGGCGTGACGAAGATCAGCTTGCACGGGTGGCCTTCGGCTTCCAGTTTGGCCCGGTATTCGTTGGTGATGCGTTCGGCGCGCACCAACTGCTCCCGGGTCGGCAACAGCCCCACGCGATTGAGCTGGGCCCAGCCGTAGAACTGGCAGGTGGCAAGCTCGACAAAGTCCGCCTCCAGGGCGATGCACAGCTCGATGATGCGGTCGATCTTGTCGATGTTGTGCCGATGGGTCACGAAGTTGAGCACCATCGGGTAGCCATGGGCCTTCACCGCGCGGGCCATTTCCAGCTTTTGTGCGAAGGCTTTTTTAGAGCCGGCCAGCAGGTTGTTCACCTGTTCGTCGCTGGCTTGGAAGCTGATCTGGATATGATCCAGGCCGGCTTTCTTGAAGTCGCTGATCTTCTGTTCGGTCAAGCCGATGCCGGAAGTGATCAGGTTGGTGTAGAACCCCAGTTTGCGCGCCTCGCCAATCAACTCGGCCAGGTCCTGGCGCACCAGCGGTTCGCCGCCAGAGAACCCCAGTTGCGCCGCGCCCATTTCCCGCGCCTCACGAAATACCTTGATCCACTGCTCGGTGCTCAGCTCCTTGCCCTGCTCGGCAAAATCCAGCGGGTTGGAGCAATACGGGCACTGCAACGGGCAGCGGTAGGTCAGCTCGGCGAGCAACCACAGCGGCAGGCCGATGGCCGGTTTTTCAGGTAAGGGTGATCCAGTGCTCAGCACGGGCGACCTCCATGAATTGCTCGATGTCTTCACCGAGTTCAGGCACGCCGGGAAACTGCTGATCCAGCTCGGCGATAATCGCGGCCACATCGCGCTCGCCGTCGATCAAGCCACCGATCAACGCGGCGCTGTCGTTGAGCTTGATCATGCCCTCGGGGTAGAGCAGCACATGGCCTTTTTGCGCCGGTTCGTACTGGAAGCGATAGCCAGGGCGCCATGCGGGTGTCTTGCTGCGATCAAAGCTCATAGGGTGATCCCTTTATGCCACACCCGCGCGTCGGTCACGCTGTGATACGGAGGGCGCTTGAGTTCATAGGCCATGCTCATGGCATCGAGCATGCTCCACAAAATGTCCAGTTTGAACTGCAGGATTTCCAGCATGCGCTCCTGGCCTTCACGGGTGGTGTAGTGCTGCAGCGTGATTGCCAGGCCGTGCTCCACATCGCGACGGGCCTGGCCCAGGCGAGTGCGGAAGTACTCGTAGCCGGCCGGGTCGATCCAGGGGTAATGCTGCGGCCAGCTATCGAGGCGCGACTGGTGGATCTGCGGCGCAAACAGCTCGGTCAGCGAGCTGCTGGCCGCCTCCTGCCAACTGGCGCGACGGGCGAAGTTGACGTAGGCATCCACCGCAAACCGCACGCCGGGCAACACCAGCTCCTGGGAGCGCAATTGGTCCGGGTCGAGGCCCACGGCCTGGCCCAGGCGCAGCCAGGCTTCGATGCCGCCGTCTTCACCCGGGGCACCGTCGTGGTCGAGTAGGCGCTGGATCCACTCGCGGCGGATCTCACGGTCCGGGCAATTGGCCAGGATCGCGGCGTCTTTCAGGGGGATGTTCACCTGGTAGTAGAAGCGGTTGGCGACCCAGCCCTGGATCTGCTCACGGGTAGCGCGGCCTTCATACATCGCCACATGGTAGGGGTGATGGATATGGTAGAAGGCGCCCTTGGCGCGCAGGGCGGCTTCGAATTCAGTGGTGGTCAACGGCGTGTCAGTCATTTCGGTCGCTCCTACAGTTCGATGCTCATGCCGTCGTAAGCCACTTCGACATTACGCCGCACCAACTCCGCGCGCTCGGGGGAATCTTCATCGAGGATCGGGTTGGTGTTGTTGATGTGGATAAGCACTTTGCGCTGCTCTGGCAATTGCTCCAGCACTTCCAACATGCCGCCAGGGCCATTCTGGGCCAGGTGGCCCATCTCGCGGCCGGTGCGGGTGCCAACACCACGGCGTTGCATTTCGTCGTCGTCCCACATCGTGCCGTCCACCAGCAGGCAGTCGCTGGCGGCCATGATCTCCAGCAACGGTGCGTCGACCTTGCCCAGACCCGGGGCGTAGAACAGTTTGCCGCCGGTGCGCAGGTCTTCGACGATCAGGCCGATGTTGTCGCCCGGGTGCGGGTCGAAGCGGTGCGGTGAATAGGGTGGCGCGGCGCTGCGCAGTGGCAATGGGGTAAAGCGCAGGTTGGGGCAGGCCGGGACGGTGAAGCTTTTATCCAGCTCGATGCGGTTCCAGGCAAGGCCGCCGTTCCAATGGGTGAGCATGGTGAACAGCGGGAAGCCGGTGCTCAAGTCTTCATGGACCATGTCGGTGCACCACACCTGGTGAGGGCAGCCTTCGCGCAGGCTGAGCAGGCCGGTGGTGTGGTCGATCTGGCTGTCCATCAGGATGATCGCACTGATGCCGGTGTCACGCAGGGCGCGGCCGGGTTGCATCGGGGCAAAGCCCTGGAGTTGCGCACGGATATCCGGTGAGGCGTTGCACAGTACCCAGTTCACGCCGTCGTCGGAGATCGCGATGGACGACTGGGTACGCGCCTGGGCCCGCAGGCTGCCGTCGCGAAAACCCGCGCAGTTGACGCAGTTGCAGTTCCACTGCGGGAAACCACCGCCAGCGGCGGAACCTAGAATCTGGACAAACATGGCAACTCCATCAAGCAAAGCTCAAAACAAAAACGCCCCGGGCGAACCGAGGCGTTGTATTACCCAGCGGATTAACGGCTGGCGAAGTACATGGTGACTTCGAAACCGATGCGCAGATCAGTGTAAGCAGGTTTGGACCAGGTCATATTCATACTCCTACCAAGGGATGGGACGTTCACTACTAAGTAATACATATAGTCCACCTCCAGTCGGAGATGTTCAGATATTGCATAGGAATGTTACCCAATTCTTGTCGAGTTAGCGCTGTCTCGGCGGAAAAAGCCTGTTGCAGAGACGGCAATGATCAATCTGCTACCTGCCAGCTATCTGAAGTTCGCGGGCCATTGGCGACACAGCGCCAGCCGCCTGTAGCCGCGTTCAGTTGCCGTGCGGCGTGTTGCAGGTCTTCGCGGGTGCAGGCTTGGATCTGTTGTTGAAGGGCTTCAAGGTATCCCGACGGATGGCCGGCCAATCGTGCCTGCCAGACCAGCTCGGCAGCTTGGGCAATCGGCAGCGTTTGAGGTGAGAACTGCTGTGCCAACGCCTGATGGCCCAAGTCAGGGCTGCCGTCGATCAGCGCCGGCACCTGCTGAAGAAAGGTTTGCAGGTGATCAACGATGCCTTCCAGCGCTACGTCAGGGGATTGCACGCCAAATAGCAGGCCGGCTTGCCCGTTGATCTGTCGGATACCGCTGAACACGGCGTAGCCGATTTGCAGTTCGACCCGCAGGCGTTGGTAGAACGGTCCTTGGAGCAGGTGGCCGAGCAGCCGCCACGCGGCCTCATCGGCCAGGGTTTGGCTCGGTGCTGGGCAGAACAGCAACAGTGCGGCTTCGCTGGAATCGGTTTTCACCTCATGCCAATGAAGCCCGCCCAACGTCACAGGTGAGTGCTCAAGGTTGGCTGGCTGGCCGGGCAAGCGCGCCGCCGCCGTTTTGAGTGCGGCCTCCACCGAGGCGGGAAACCCCAGCCCCTGGGCTTGCCAGCGAGCAGTGGCCCATGAAGCCTTACTGTCCAGAGGGTGGGCCGTGAGAAAAGCGGGCAGCGCCTTGAGTAATTCCCGGATGGCAATCATGGGCGTGTTGGTTGAAGGTGCCTCGTGAGCTTGGTTCAGGCTTTGCGCCAACGCCTCCAGGACAGCCGGCATGGGGTCGTGCAGCCCGACCAGCTTCACCAACCAGTCATGGCCTACGGTTTCGAACGATATTTCCACGCCGGCCTGGCGAGCGTTCTCACGCAGGGGCTGCAAGGCACCTTCCAGGCCAGCAGGGGCACCCTGCCATTGCACGTACAGCGCGCCTTCATCACCGTCGTCTGCCAGCGCCTGGCTGAATGTCAGCGCCGACACGTCACGCCGACCACGGGAGCGATCCTGGGCAAAGGTGCGCAAGCCCCGGTGGGCGCTGGTCTGGCCGCGGATCAGCCCAGCACGTTCTTCTTTCACCGCCGCCCGCAGGAACGGGTTGGGTGGCGGCAGTTGCCAGGCATGCGTGGCGGGCTTGAGGTGCAGTGCGTCCAGCAGGGTCTTGAGGGCAGCGAGGCTCTGTTGTGACAGGGCTGCCTGATTGTTTCGCGCCAATGCCAGGGCGCCCTGGACCTGTTGTTGACGAGCGGCCAGCAGGGTGAACTCCTCCTGCAGGGCCGTCCAATCGCTGTGTGCGAAAAAGCTCAGCCAGTCGTGCAGCAATGCCTCGATCTGGGTCGGTGATGCGCCGTCGGGGCTGAGCGTAATGTCGATATCCAACACGGCTTGCCCCGCGAAGTGATACAGCACGCTGGCCTGCACTGCCGTGGCCAGCTGACATGTTTTCAGTTCGGCCAGCAGCCCGCCCTGCGCCGAAGCGTTGAGCCAGGTGCAGAGAAAATCCAGGGCCTCTCGGGGCGCATCACCGGTGATGACCTGATGCAGATGATCGCCGGCCAGGTGCTGATAGCTGGGCGTTGGCCCGGGCATCAGGGCGGGCGGATTGGCCTGCGGTTGTCGGTGGCCGGAGGGCAGTTGCTCGCTGAACTGCTGTGCCAGGGCTTGGAGTGTTTGCAGCGACTGTGGCCCGGCCAGGCTCAGGGTCATCTGCCCGCTCTGATAAAAGCGGGTATGGAATTCTCGCAATGCCTGCTGAAAGGTCTCACGCTCAACCGGTAGGCTGTCGCGGTTGCCCGCATGAAACCCTCGCAGCGGATGGTCCGCCGCCAAGCCTTGCAGCAAAGCCACTTGCTGCTGCGCCTTGGCATCCTGGCTCCAGGCGACAAACTCCGCGTGCAACACCTCGCGTTCGCGCAACTGGTCTTCCACTGCTAGGCGAGGCTGGGCCAGCATGTGCGCCAGCCGGTCCAGGCCACCGGCAAACGTCGGCTCGGGCAGTTCAAAGAAGAAGTCCGTGGTGCGTTCGCGCGTGCTGGCGTTGACCTGGCCCCCGTGGCGTTGCACGTAGGCCATCAGCCCTTCGCCCGCAGGAAAGCGCTCAGTCTCCAGAAACAACAGATGCTCAAGAAAATGCGCCAGCCCCGGCCATGCCAAAGGCACGTCATGGCTGCCGGCAGCCACCTGTAGCACAGCAGCGCAACGCTTCAGGCGCGGCGCATGACGCAGGGAAACCCGCAAGCCGTTGGCCAGGGTCAGGTGAAGGTGATGAGGGTGGGCCGGCGCGGGCATGGGCACTTCCGAAACGTTGGAAGTGCCCATGTTAACAAACCGGCTGGTTCAGGGTTTGTGCAGTGCGCCGTAGAGTTCGGGGCGACGGTCTTGCAGGTAGTGGTTGGCGGCGCGGGCATCGAGGATCGATTGACGCTCCAGGGTGCCAACGATCAAGGCTTCATCCAGCCCCGCCTGGGCGATGCGCTGGCCGTTCGGCGCGGCGATGCTGCTTTGACCGCAGTACTGGATCTCACCTTCGTGCCCACAATAGTTGGCGTAGGCCACATAACACTGGTTTTCAAACGCCCGCGCCCGCACGGTGACATCGGCGACAAAGTCGAAGGGCACCATGTTGGCGGTGGGCACCAGGATCAGCTCGGCGCCGGCCAGGGCCAGGCGCCGGGTGTTTTCCGGAAACTCCAGGTCGTAGCAGATCAGGAAACCGAGCTTCCAGCCGTTGAGTTCCACCAGCGGGAAGTCATCCTCGCCGGCACTGAACATCGAGTGGTCCAGGTCGCCGAACAGGTGCGTCTTGCGGTAGTTGCACAGGCGCTGGCCCTGGGCGTCGATCAGTTGCACGGCGTTGTAGATCTGCCCGTCTTCGGCACGCTCCGGGTAACCGTAGAGAATCGCCAGCCCGGCGCTTTTGGCCAGCTCGGCAATGGCCTGTGCCGACGGCCCATCCTGCGCCTCGGCCAGGGCGCCCACCGCTTCTGCGCCGATGTTGTAGCCGCTGAGAAACATCTCCGGCAGCACCAGTACATCGGCGCCAGAGGCCTCGTGCGCCAATTGATGCAGGCGCGTGAGGTTGCCGGCGACGTCCAGCGGCAGTGGCGGGCATTGGTACAAGGCAACACGCATGTTGAGTTCCTCAGTCGGCCAGGGCGATCGGCCCGATTTCGTCGAACACATCCCCAGGCCCCGGGTTCTCGGAGTGAGTGCTGCCGCCGAAGTGGGTCATGATGCCCCACACGGCGTTCAGCGAGGTCTGCACCGCGCCCTCCACCCACGCGGGCGTCCAGGAGACGTCATCACCGGCGATAAAGATCCCGCGCTGTTCGGCGGGCATGTCCTTCTGCATGAAGTGCGCATACATGCGCTGGTTGTAGCGATAGTGGCCAGGCAGGGCGCCTTTGAAGGCGCCGAGGAAGTGCGGGTCAGCCTCCCAGGACACGGTGATCGGGTCGCCGATGATGCGCGCCTTGATGTCGACGTTCGGGTAGATCTTTTTCAGCGCATCCAGGGCCAGCTTCACGCGTTTGTCGATGGGTTGCGGCAGCATTTTCAGCGCATCGCTCATCCACGAGTACGACAGGCAGATGACCCCCGGCTTGTCGTCGCCGTTGTCGAACAGGTAAGTGCCACGGGTGAGGCGATCGGTGAGGGTCATACTCATCAGGTCGCGGCCGGTTTCCGGGTCTTTGTCTTTCCAGAACGGGCGATCGACCATCACGAAGGTCTTCGATGATTGCATGTAGCGGGTGCGGTCGAGGGCCATCCACATTTTTTGCGAGAACAAGGTTTCATCGCATTCGATCTGGGTGGTCAGCAGCCAGCTTTGGCAGGTGGTCAGCACGGCGGCGTATTCGCGGGTGTCGCCGTAGTTGTCGGTGACCGCGAAACGGCCATCCGGTGCGTGGGCAATGCGTTTCACCCCGGCGCGCGGCGCACCGCGGTGCAGCGAACTCAGGCTGGTGCCGGCCGGCCAGTGGGCGCAGCGCTCTGGCACATGGCGCCAGATGCCCATGGGCACCTGCGCGACGCCGCCGACGACGAGGTGCTGATGGTCGTCGCAGTTGGTCATCACCACGCGGAAGATTTCCAGCATGGAGTTGGGGAAGTCCGAGTCCCAGCCACCGGTGCCGAAACCCACCTGGCCAAACACTTCGCGGTGCGCAAACGAGAGCTTGGCGAACGCCTTGGAGGTGGCGACGAAGTCGTAGAAGGTGCGGTCGTCCCACAGGGGGACCAGCTTGTTCCACAGTTCCTTGAGGCGCGGTACGTCGCGGTCGCGGATGGCTTGTTGGATATCGCCGAACTGCGAGCCCGCTTCCAGGGCATCGGCCCAGGCGTCGGCCACTTCCTGGAACAGCACGGGCAGGTCGGAGAGTTTTTGCGCGTAGTGGGTCTGGCCTTCGAGGTCGATCACCGTGCTGCCAGAGGCGGGTGTCAGCGGGTTGGGGAAGGGTTTGGTCTCCAGGCCCAGCTTGTCCACATAGTGGTAGAACGCGGTGGACGACACAGGGAACCGCATGCCGCCCAGCTCGGCGATGATGCCTTCGGCGCCTTCGAAGGCCTGGGAGCGCAAGCGGCCGCCCATCTTCGAGGCCTCGTACACCACCGGCTTGAGGCCCAGCTTCATCAACTCGTAAGCGGCCACCAGGCCTGCGATGCCCGCGCCGACGATCGCCACTTCGGCACCGTGGTTGGCGGCGGGGATGCTGCCGAGCCCGGCCGGGTGCTCGATCCAGTCATCAAAGGCAAACGGGAAATCCGGGCCGAAGATGGTGATGGGTTTCTTACCGTCTGCAGGGTGGCGATTGTTCTTGTTGAGTTCGTTCATGGCAAACCTGGCTGGCAACTCGGCGGGGCACGTCCCGCTGAGTATAGGAAAAGATGGCAGCCAGTTTAGGGAGCCTTGCGCCCGTTAATAAGACGCAAAGTGTTGTCGTAATGAATTGTTTTTAGTCAGAGTGACGAAGTCGACGGTCAGATTGGCTGTCCACGATCCAATTTGTTACTGAGGATGATCGACGTGGTAGTTTTCTCCACGCCGTCGACACTGCCGATCTGGTCCAGCAGTTGATCCAGCTGTTCCGGCGAATCGGTGCGCAGCCACGCCACATAGTCGAACTCGCCACTCACCGCGCACAGTTGCTGGACCTGGGCCATGGCACTGAGCTTGCGCAGCACGTCCTTGCCCGAGCGCGCCTGCACGGTAATGCCCACATACGCCTGCAAGCCGCCGTCGACCACCCGTTGGCCCAGTCGCACACCGTACCCGGTGATCACCTGGGTCTTCTCCAGCCGCGCCAGGCGCGACGTCACCGTTGTGCGTGCGATACCCAACTGCCGGGCAAGCATGGCGACGCTTTCGCGGGCGTTGATCTGCAGGGCAGCGATCAGTTGGCGGTCGATTTCATCGAGGATGGGCAAGGGGAGGGCTCCAATGCGGGCGGCAATGGGGCGGTATATTACAGCCTTCCAGACACACAAAAGCCGCGCAATGCGCGGCTTTCTTGTTTGGTGGGCCCACACGGACTTGAACCGTGGACCAAAGGATTATGAGTCCTCTGCTCTGACCAACTGAGCTATAGGCCCTGTAACAGGTCGCGGATTATAGCGATGGTTTCTCCGCTGTGCTATCCGAAAAATCCTCAAGGCTCATACGAAGGAAGGTAGCGGCAAACAGCTCGGGCGGCAGGGGCAGGCTGACGATGTAGCCTTGCATCTGCTCGCAGCCTTCTGCGGCCAGGAAGGCTTGCTGGGCGGGGTTCTCCACGCCTTCGGCGATGATGGTGAATTGCATGCTGTGGCCCAGGGCGATGATGGCGCGCACGATGGCGGCGTCGTGGGGGTCGTCGGGCAGGCCGCGCACGAAGGATTGGTCGATCTTCAGGAAGTCCAGCGGCAGGCGCTTGAGGTAGCTGAGGGATGAGTAGCCGGTGCCAAAATCATCGATAGCCAGTTGCACACCCAGGCGCTTGAGCTGGTGCAGCACCTCCAGGGCCTCCTCGGCCTGGCTCATGATGAAGTTTTCGGTAATCTCCAATTGCAGGTTGCCGGGGTCGAGGCGGTAGTCGCGCAGCAATTGCTCGATGCGTGCCAGCAAGCCGGGGTGGCGCAGTTGTGCGCCGGCGAGGTTGACCGACAGCGGGCCGAAATCATCGAAGGCCTCTCTCCAGGCGGACATTTGCCGGCAGGCTTGCTCCAGCACCCAGTCGCCAATCTGCAGGATCATGCCGTTCTCTTCGGCCAGGGCAATGAAATGCTCGGGCGGCACTTCGCCAAAGGTCGGGTGATGCCAGCGGATCAGGGCTTCGGCGCCGATCAATTCCTGAGTCAGCAGGCTCTGTTTGGGTTGGTAGTAGAGGCTCAGTTCCTCGCGTTCTATCGCGCGGCGCAGTTCATGCTCCAGTGCGACGCGCTCGTTGGCCTGGGCGGTGAGGTCGCGGGTGTAGCTTTCGACCCGGTTGCGACCCTTGGCCTTGGAGCGGTACATCGCCGCGTCGGCGTTCTTGACCAGGGTGGCGACGTCGGTGCCGTCCTGGGGGTAAAGGCTGGTGCCGATACTGGCGCTGATAAAGAACTCGTGCTCGCCGGCCTGGAACGGTGGGGTGAAGCACGCCAGCAGCTTATTGGCCAGGTGTTCGGCGTCGCTGGCGTGTTGCAGGCCCGGCAGCAGGATGATGAATTCGTCGCCGCCCAGGCGGGCCACCGTGTCGATATCGCGCAGTTGCTCCTTGAGGCGCACGGCGATGTCCTTGAGCAACAGGTCGCCGATGGGATGGCCGAGGCTGTCGTTGATGTGTTTGAAGCGGTCCAGGTCCAGAAACAGCACGGCACCCTGTTTACCGGTTTCCTGATGGCCGTTGAGGGCGGCTTGCAAGCGGCTTTCGAACAGCGTGCGGTTGGGCAGGCCGGTCAGTGGGTCGTGGTGGGCCTGGTAGTCGAGACGGGCCTGGGCCAGTTTGAGGCTGGAAATATCGGCAAACACCGCAACAAAGTGGGTGATCAACTGGTCGCGGTTGCGCACGGCACTGATCGTCAGCCAGCTGGGGTACAGCTCGCCATTCTTGCGACGGTTGGAGATCTCGCCCTGCCAATGCCCCTGAGCCGTCAGTTGGTGCCACATCGCGGCGTAGAACGCGCTGTCGTGCAGGCCGGACGCGAGCAGGCGCGGGGTGTGGCCGAGGGCCTCGACTTCGCTGTAGCCGGTGATTTCGGTGAATGCGCGGTTCACGGCACTGATGTTCTGGCGGGTGTCGGTGATCAGCACGCCCTCGGCCGTGCTCTCGAACACAGTGGCGGCTTGCTGGAGTTTTTCCTGCATTAGCTGGCGGTCGGTGATGTCGCGGGCGATGGTGAGCATGCAATCTTCATCGCCGATGGGCAGCGGGCGACTGGACAGCTCGCACAGGCGAATCAGGCCGTCGGCGCGCCGGATATGGCAGATGAAGTCGCGTACGAAACCGTCGCGCTGCATCAGCTCCAGCATATGCTTGCGTTCGTTGAGGTCGACCCAGATACCCAGGTCGAGCGTGGACTGGTCCAGGGAAGTTGCGCTGGTGAACCCGGTGAGGCGGCTGAAGCCTTCGTTCACTTCAATCAGCAGCCCATCGCGCTGGCGGCTGAGCAGCAAGCCGTCGGGCGAGGCATGGAACGCCTTGGCGAACTTCTCTTCGGAGGTCTGCAGTTGTTGCTGGGTTTCCTTGAGTTGGGTGATGTCGCGTACCACCACCACCAGGGCTTCGGTGGTGTCGAGTTGGAACGGTTCGGCCGAGATCAGCCCGATGAAGGCCTGGCCGTTGCTGCGTAAAAAGGGCATTTCCAGGTTGCGAATGCTGGTGGTCTGCACCCGTTGCAGCAGGTCGGGACCGACCCCCTGGATGCCCCAGATATTCAGCTCGGTGGCGGTTTTGCCGACAACGTCGGCAGCGCTCAGGCCGATCTGGTCCTCAAAGGCCTTGTTGACCTCCAGCAGGCAGCCATCCGACAGCCGTGCGATCACCAGGATGTCCGGGCATTGCTGGAACACTGAGGCGAATTTCTGCTCGGACAGCTGCAGTGCTTCCTCGGTGCGCTTGGCTTCGCTGATGTCGATCATCAAGCCACGCAGTACCGGCTCATGCCCGTGCTCGATCAGGCTGACAATATCCCGCACCCACAGGCAGCGGCCATCAGCGGTGATGACGCGATAATCCAGGCTGTGGTCGCGGTTGGCGCGGGTTTCGCGGTAGCAGTAGGCTTCGGCGCGCGTCAGGTCGGCGGGGTGGATGATGTTGCGCCAGAAGCCCGGGATCAGCCAGTGCGCCCGCGGGTAGCCCAGCAGTTCCTCGGCGTGGGGGGAAACGTAGCTGTAGGTGAAATCAGTCATGCTGGCTTCCCAGGCGATGGCGGACAGGCTCTCCACCAGGCCGCGATAGTGGTATTCGCTGCTGCGCAGTTCCTGCTCAAGGGCCACGCGGCGGGAAATTTCCGAACTGAGTCGGCGATTGATCCGAATCACGATGGCCAGCACGGTGCTCAGCAGTAATACGGCTGGCAGGCCGTACAGCAGCAGGTCCGCCCAGAACGTACGGTGATCGGTAAAACTGCCTACCCAGTGCTGCTGGATGGCATCGGTTTCATCCGAACTGAGGTCGGCGAGGACTTTGTCCAGAATGCCCACCAGCATTTTCCCGTCCCGTGGCACGCCCATCGCCAGTTGATAGCGGTAGGGCGTTTCTCCGCTGACATATAAACCGTCGAGCTTGAGCTGACGCAGGCTCCAGACGCTGGAAGCCAGGTCGCCCACCACCGCGTCCACTTCGTCCGTGGCCAGGGCTTGCAGGGTGGAGCTGACATTAGGCATGGCCACCAGGTTGAGGTCGGGGTGGTGAGTGCGCAGCAATTCGTGGGGGGCGTAGTTCTCCACCACGGCGATCTTGAGCCCGTACAGGTCCTTGAGGTTGCGCGGTTTCGCGCCGCCTTCATGGGCGAGGATGACGATGGGGAAGTCCAGGTACGGGCGCGTAAACGCCAGGTAGCTCTGGCGCTCCGGGGTGGACATGATACCGGGCAGCAAATCCAGCTGGTTGTTTTTGGCCTGCTCCAACACAGCGGTCCAGTTTGCCGGCTCGATCAGCTTGATCCTGACGCCCAAGCGGTCCTGTATCAGGCGCACATAGTCAGCCGCCAAACCTTGGTAGCGGCCATTTTCGTCGCGGTATTCAAACGGTGGCCAGGACGCGTCCACGCCCAGGCGCAGCTCCTGATGGTCCGCCAACCAGCCACGCTCATCATCAGTAAGAGTCAACGCGCCAGCCGTTGCGGTCCAGGTCAGCAGCGACAGCAGTAACACAGTCGGCAATCTGGGCATAACGGTCTCGTTATGGCACGGGGAATGTTTCGAGTGTAGACGGGCATTGCGGGAGGGAGGTGCTGCGAAGGATTTTATCGATACAAAACAAAACCCCCGGCCTGGGCCGGGGGTTCTGGTATCACTCGTCGAGGAAGGAGCGCAGATGCTCGCTTCGCGTCGGGTGGCGCAACTTGCGCAGCGCTTTGGCTTCGATCTGACGGATCCGCTCGCGGGTCACGTCAAACTGCTTACCGACTTCCTCAAGGGTGTGGTCGGTATTCATGTCGATGCCGAAACGCATGCGCAGTACCTTGGCTTCACGGGCAGTGAGGCCGGACAGTACGTCGCGGGTCGCTTCTTTCAAGCTCTCAACGGTGGCGACATCGATTGGCGACTGCATGGTCGAGTCTTCGATGAAGTCACCCAGATGGGAGTCTTCATCATCACCGATCGGGGTTTCCATGGAGATCGGCTCTTTAGCGATCTTCAATACCTTGCGGATCTTGTCCTCAGGCATTTCCATGCGTTCGCCCAGCTCTTCCGGAGTCGGTTCGCGACCCATTTCCTGCAACATCTGCCGGGAAATACGGTTGAGCTTGTTGATCGTCTCGATCATGTGCACCGGAATACGGATGGTGCGGGCCTGGTCGGCGATCGAGCGAGTGATCGCCTGACGGATCCACCAGGTGGCATAGGTCGAGAACTTGTAGCCACGACGGTATTCGAACTTGTCCACAGCCTTCATCAAGCCGATGTTGCCTTCCTGGATCAGGTCGAGGAATTGCAGGCCACGGTTGGTGTACTTCTTGGCGATGGAGATCACCAGACGCAAGTTCGCTTCAACCATCTCTTTCTTCGCGCGGCGGGCCTTGGCCTCACCGATCGACATGCGACGGTTGATGTCCTTGATCTCGGCAATCGTCAGACCGGTTTCGGTCTCGAGTGCAGTCAGCTTCTGCTGGCAACGGATGATATCCGGTTGCAGGCGGCCGATGGCTTCAGCGTATTTCGCCTTGCCCTTGGCCAGTGCGTCGGACCAGCTTTCGTCAACTTCGTTGCCCGGGAACTGGCGCAGGAAATCGGCACGCGGCATGCGCGCATCGCGGACACAGAGCTGCATGATCGCACGCTCTTGTGCACGCAGACGCTCAAGGGCGCTGCGAACGCGCTCAACCAGGCCTTCGAATTGCTTGGGCACCAGCTTGATCGGCATGAACAGTTCAGCCAGGGCCAACAGCTCGGCGATTGCCTGCTTGTTGGTGCGGCCGTGCTTCTTCAGCGCCTTGCGGGTGACTTCCATCTGATCGGACACCGCACCGAAACGCTGGGCTGCGATGATCGGGTCCGGACCGCTTTCGACTTCTTCTTCGTCGTCGCTGCTGGCTTCAGCATCGTCGTCATCGGAATCGTCGTCAGCTTTCGCAGCTTTCGCATCGACAGGCGGCGGTACTTCGGCGGCAGGCGGGGCAATGCCGTCGTCCGGGTCGATATAACCGCTCAAGACGTCGGACAGGCGGCCACCTTCGGTGGTCACGCGGTTGTACTCGGAGAGAATGTGGTCAACCGTGCCAGGGAAGTGCGCGATTGCGCCCATCACTTCACGGATGCCCTCTTCGATACGCTTGGCGATTTCGATTTCGCCTTCGCGAGTCAGCAGCTCGACCGTGCCCATTTCACGCATGTACATGCGCACAGGGTCAGTCGTACGGCCGATATCGGTCTCCACCGCAGCCAACGCGGCGGCAGCTTCTTCAGCGGCGGCTTCGTCGGTATCGGCGTCAGCCAGCATAAGGGAATCCTTATCTGGCGCAGCTTCGAATACGTTGATCCCCATGTCGTTGATCATGCGGATGATGTCTTCCACCTGCTCTGGATCTGAAATATCCTCAGGCAGGTGGTCGTTGACCTCCGCGTAAGTCAGGTAACCCTGCTCACGACCGAGAACGATCAACTCTTTGATACGAGACTGCTGTTGCGCTTTTCCGGACATAACACCCTATCCACTGAAGGTCTTGGCGGGCAAAAAACAAGCCGAGGATTATACCCGAGCTATGACCTCACACGCCAGCTGAGGTCGGGTTTGATGCGGAAACATTCTGTTTTAAGAGGTCGCGCATCTGTTTTGCTATCTGAATTTGCTCTTCAGCCGACAATCCCGGCTGCCTTGCTCTCTTGATGAGTTCGTCGAGGGTCTGCGTGTGCTGACCCGCGGATAACCTAGTAATGGTGTCTAAAAACTGTTGTTCAAGGTTTTCGCCGTCAATTAGCCACTCCTTTTCCGCAAGCGCCTTCAGAAGGCGGCCCTGTTCGGTGCCGTGCCAGCGCGCCATCAATTGAATTGAGTTTAGCTTAGGATTTTTCTGTACCGCCTCGATCAGCGCGATCAGCACCTGGGCGTAAGTGTTGCTTGCGTTGGCAAAGTGATCGGCGCTTTCGACCTTTTCCGCCAGTTGCGGGTGGTGGATGAGCGTGCGCAGCGCGATCAGTGTAGGCGCTTCTACGGCAACGGGCGTGCGCGGTGCGTAGGCTTCATCGCGGTCGCCTCGCTTGCCGTTCTTGCTCCACGGTTTCTTGTCCCATTTCTTGCCGTCGCCACCCGACTTTTTCGGTGTCCACTCCTGCTGGGGTGCGTAGGCCTCCTGCGGTTGGTGGAAGTCTGAATAGTCCGGCATGGCGTCGTAATCCATGCCGGGGTCGTAGGTCGGTGGCGGTGCATCGTGCGGTGCGCTGTGCACCAGTTGGCTGACGGCTTCGCCGCTCAACCCGGTGATTTCCTGCAGGCGCATGCGCATCAGCGATTTCAGGTTGGCGCCGGGGACTTTGTCGATCAGCGGCGCCGCGAGCGTGGCCATATGGGCCTTACCCTCGAGGGAGCGCGGGTCGGCTTCTTCGGTCAGCTGCTGGAAGAAATAGTCCGCCAGCGGCTGCGCATGTTGATTGATGCGCGCGCGGAACGCGTCGGTGCCTTCGGAGCGCACCAGGGTGTCCGGGTCTTCGCCTTCGGGCAGGAACAGGAAGCGCGCGCGGCGCCCGTCCTGCAGGCTCGACAGTGTTGCCTCCAGGGCACGCCAGGCGGCATTGCGGCCCGCCTGGTCGCCGTCAAAGCAAAACAGCACGCTGGGCACCACGCGAAACAGGCGCTTCATGTGTTCTTCGCTGGTCGCGGTACCCAAGGTCGCGACGGCATTGCGCAGGCCCTGTTGGGCGAGCGCGATCACGTCCATATAGCCTTCAACCACGATGATTTCGTCGAGGTTGCGATTGTTCTTGCGCGCCTCGAACAGGCCATAGAGTTCCTGGCCTTTGTGGAAGACCGGCGTTTCCGGGGAGTTCAGGTACTTGGGTTTGTCGTCCCCCAGTACCCGGCCACCAAAGGCGATGATGCGGCCCCGGCTGTCGCGGATCGGGAACATTACCCGGTCGCGGAAGCGGTCATAGCGCTTGCCGGTCTCGGCGTTTTCCACCAGCAAGCCGGCGTCGATCATGGCTTTTTGCTGGAGAGTGTCACTGCTCAGGTGCTTGTACAGGTTGTCCCAGCCAGGCGGGGCGAACCCCAGGCCAAAGTCGCGGGCGATTTCACCGGTAAGGCCGCGGCCCTTGAGGTAGTCGACGGCGGCCTTGCGCTGCGGATGGCTTTTAAGCGCCTGACGGTAAAACTCGGCAGCGGCAGTCAGCAGCGGGTACAGCGGCGAATCGGTGGGCTGACGCGGTTTGTGCGAGCGCCCGCTTTCTTCGCGAGGGACTTCCATGCCGGCGGCTTTTGCCAGGTCCTCGATCGCCTGGGGGAAGTCCAGGTTGTCGTGGTCCATGAGAAAGCCCAAGGCGTTGCCGCCTGCGCCGCAGCCGAAGCAGTAATAGAACTGCTTGTCGGGGCTGACGCTGAAGGATGGAGTCTTTTCTTTATGGAATGGGCAGCAGGCGGTGTAGTTCTTGCCGGCTTTTTTCAGTTGCACGCGCGAGCTGACAACATCGACGATGTCGGTGCGGTTCAGAAGGTCGTCAATAAAGCTCTGGGGAATCAGCCCGGCCATGGCGTTCTCGTCATCACTGCGTGTCAATGAGGGCCCATCAAATGCTCAAGCGCGCGTATTGCGTAGCTCGATCATCAGTTGTCTGCGTGGGCATTCAGGAAGTGTATCTGCCGTTCATTCACTGACGTTAGTTTCAATCAGGTTTTTGGCATGGAAATGTTGCCCCGGCGTCCGGTCTTGGCCAATGCGGCCTCGGAAGCTCATCGTCGGGCACAGTCGATACAGTTGATCGTCTGTTTGAAGAATAAGTGTGCTCGTCAGTAGCCTTGATAGGCTCGTCAGAAGAGACGTGCACCGCTGGCAAAAGAGCCAGTCCTGACGTGTGAAGCAGTTGTCTCGGTCGCATGTGCGGCGTCAACAGTGAAGCATCAAGCGATATCCGCAAATGCCATTAGCCCGGCTGAGGGCCGGGCTTGGCAGAAGCTTGCTACGAACGTCTGTGTATTAGTACAGACGAACGGCGCGGCGCTGTTCGCGCTGAACTTTCTTGGCGTGACGCTTAACAGCGGCTGCTGCTTTACGCTTACGCTCAGAAGTTGGCTTCTCGTAAAATTCGCGGCTACGAACTTCAGCCAGTACACCGGCTTTTTCGCAGGAGCGCTTGAAACGACGCAGAGCTACGTCGAAGGGTTCGTTCTCTTTAACTTTGACGGCTGGCATCCAGAGCTACCTTCTTTCATTACCGGGATCAACGTTCTCGTCGCAAACAATTCGCGGCTGAGGTCGTCGGTTTTTAAGGGTTGCGGATGTTAACCCCTCATTGCCCGGAATGCAAAGCCTCTGATCGAAAACCGCTAGTCGGGAGGGGGAGTGGCGACTATTATGCGCGCCTTCGAATTCAGCCTCTACAAGGCGCAAACCCATGCTAGTACTGGGACTTGAAACCTCCTGCGACGAAACCGGTGTCGCACTTTATGACAGTGAACGCGGGCTCTTGGCCGACGCACTGTTCAGTCAGATCGACCTGCACCGTGCTTATGGCGGCGTGGTGCCGGAGTTGGCCAGCCGCGATCACGTCAAGCGCATGCTGCCGTTGATTCGCCAGGTGCTGGATGAGGCCGGGTGCGTGCCGACCGAGATCGACGCCATTGCCTACACCGCAGGCCCCGGATTGGTCGGAGCCCTGCTGGTTGGGGCCTCTTGCGCCCAGGCCCTGGCGTTTGCCTGGGGCATTCCGGCGCTCGGTGTACACCACATGGAAGGCCATTTGCTGGCGCCCATGCTGGAAAAAACACCACCTGAGTTCCCGTTCGTCGCTTTGTTGGTTTCCGGCGGCCATACGCAGCTCGTTCAGGTGGACGGCATCGGCCAATACACCCTGCTGGGTGAATCCCTGGATGACGCGGCCGGCGAAGCCTTCGACAAAACCGCGAAGATGATGGGCCTCAATTATCCCGGTGGCCCGGAAATCGCCCGTCTCGCCGAAAAAGGCGTTGCCGGCCGCTATATCTTCCCGCGCCCGATGTGCGATCGCCCGGGCCTGATGTTCAGCTTCAGCGGTTTGAAAACCTCCGCGTTGAACACCTGGCAGCAGAGCGTCAGCGCCGGGGACGACGGCGAGCAAGCCCGTTGCGACATCGCACTGGCGTTCCAGCAGGCCGTGGTGGAGACTTTGACCATCAAGTGCAAGCGCGCCCTGAAACAGGCGGGTATGAAGCGCCTGGTGATCGCAGGCGGCGTGAGTGCCAACAAGGCGTTGCGTGCTTCGCTGGAAAAAATGCTCGGCGACATGAAGGGCGATGTGTTCTACGCACGCCCTGAGTTCTGCACCGACAACGGCGCGATGATCGCCTACGCCGGTTGCCAACGCCTGCAGGCCGGGCAGCATGAAAGCCTGGCGATCAGCGTGCAGGCACGCTGGCCGATGGAGCAGCTTTCACCGTTGTAAGGGGTCAGCCTGGGCTGGGTTCATCGACGGTATTTAAAAATGCCGTTCGCGCCCGGCAAACAGGTCGCGTAAATTGCCCCGGTGGCGCCAGACGATCAGCAGTGTCAGCACGCTCATCGGCAACAGCGCTGCCGGTTCCTGCCAGGCCAGTAGCGGCAGGGTCAGGGGCGTTGCGATCAGCGCGGCGAGTGAGCTGGTGCGGGTCAGGTAGAACGTCAGCAGCCAGGCGAGCACGGCCAGCAATGCGGCGGGTGGGTAGATCCCCAGCAACATGCCGGCCGCCGTCGCTACACCTTTGCCGCCGCGAAAGCGGAAGTACAGTGGAAACAGATGGCCCAGGACGGCGCACACGCCAATCCAGGCTTGTTGTTGCAGGGTAAGGCCGGCGAGGTGGGCGATCAGCACGGGCAGCAGGCCCTTGCACAGGTCGCCGAGCAGGGTCAGCACCGCGAGCTTTTTGCCGGCCAGGCGCAACATATTGGTGGCGCCGGCATTGCCTGAGCCACTCATTCGCGGGTCGGGATTTCCCGTCAGGCGGCTGAGCAAAATGGCGAAGGACAGCGAGCCGAGCAGGTAGGCGAGAATCGCCAGTGACCAAAACATGCTAACTATTCCGGGCGAGGACGCCCTGATTCTAACGGGGCATCGCGCCCTTGTCGTGCTGCGGAGAAGAGTGCTTGGACAGAGTGTTTATCGAAGGCCTGGAAGTCGACACCGTGATCGGGGCCTACGACTGGGAGCGCGGCATCAAGCAATGCCTGCGCCTGGACCTGAGTTTCGCCTGGGATAACCGCCCGGCCGCCGCCGGTGACGACCTGACCCTGGCCCTGGATTACGCCAGCGTGTCCGCACGCATCCAAGCCTTTGCCGAGCAATCCCAGTTCCAGCTGGTAGAAACCTTCGCCGAACGCCTGGCCGAAGTGCTGATGAGTGAGTTCCAGATTCCCTGGCTGCACCTCAAGTTGACCAAGCCAGGGGCCGTGCCGGCTGCCAGGGGCGTGGGCGTGGAGATCGAGCGCGGATGTCGCTAACTCAGGTTTACCTTGGCCTTGGCAGCAACATCGAGCGCGAGTCTCACCTTTGCGCCGGCCTTGATGCATTGGCGAGTTTCTTGACGGATGTGCGCTGCTCGGCGGTGTTCGAAAGCCAGCCGGTCGGTATCAAGAGCGGGCCGTTCTTCAATCTGGTGGTCTCGGCCTGCACCGACCTGTCGTTGATGGAGCTGGATCGCCGATTGAAATTCATCGAGGCCGACAATGGCCGCTATGCGCCGGATCGCAAAGGCTTGCCACTGGATATCGACGTATTGCTGTACGGCGACTTGGTGGGCAACTTCGATGGTCTGGTCCTGCCCCGCGCCGAGATCCTGAAAAACGCTTTTGTGTTATGGCCGCTGTCGTTGATGGCGCCGGAGCGCATCCATCCGGAAGCGGGCAAAACCCTGGCCGAACTGTGGCGTGATGCGCAAATCGACCAGGTGCTGGCGCCTGTTGCGTTCGAATGGCAGGGCCAGCAACTGACCCCGACCACCCTGATCTCCGCGCCAAACGCCCCCCTGTAGGAGCCCGGCATGCCGGCGATGGCAATCCTACGGACGCTATCGCCGGCAAGCCGGACTCCTACGGGGCGTGGTGTTCCTTGTAGATTTTGAGTGCCTTGAGCCTTTCGCGCTTCAGCGCTTCGCCCAATTCCGGGCCTTTGAAACCTTTCTCCAGCAGTGGCGCAACGGCGACTTCGCGGGCAGCCTTCGCCGCACCACGCAAATAATCTGCCTGTGGGTAACTACGCTGCTCAAGCCCCTTGCGACCCCGCGCATCCATCTCGCACGCCACCACAAACTCCTCAAAGCGCTGCGGCCGACGGTACACGTCGAAACTCTGCAGTAACTCCAGCAGCGTCGAGGCCCTCAGCTCCAAGGCACGATGGCCATGGGTGTGATATTGGCCCACCAGCAGCGCCAGTTCCTGACAATCCCTTGGGACTTTAAAACGTTCGTTGACCGCCTTGATCAGCTTCAAACCTGTGTGTTCATGGGCAATATGCTGCGGCAACTTATCCACAGGTGTCAGGCCTTTGCCCACGTCATGCAGCAGGCAAGCCCAGCGCACGGTCAGCGGTTGTTTATGCAGGGCAGCCTGTTCCAGCACGCTTAACGTATGCACGCCGGTGTCTATTTCCGGGTGATGGATTTCGGGTTGTGGCACGCCAAACAGCGCATCGACTTCGGGCATCAGGGTTTTCAGGGCGCCGCAGTCACGCAGTACCTGGATAAACACCTGTGGCTGATCTTCCATCAGGGCGCGGGAGATTTCCTTCCAGCTGCGCTCGGGTGTCAACGCCTCAAGCTCGCCAGATTCGCTGAGTTGACGCATTAGCGCCAGGGTATCCGGCGCGACCGTAAACCCAAGGTGGGCATAGCGTGCTGCAAAGCGGGCAACGCGCAGCACTCGTAGTGGATCTTCGGCGAACGCGGGGGATACGTGGCGCAGAATGCGGGCGTCAAGATCGCGCTTGCCGTGATAGGGGTCCGTCAGGATGCCGTCGTCATCCTCTGCCATCGCGTTGATAGTCAGGTCACGACGAATCAGGTCTTCTTCCAGGGTTACTTCTGGGCTGGCATGAAACACAAAGCCGCCATAGCCCCGGCCGCTCTTGCGTTCGGTACGGGCGAGGGCGTATTCGTCGCCATTTTTTGGGTCCAGGAACACCGGGAAGTCAGCGCCGACCGGCTTGTAGCCTTTGGCGAGCATCTCTTCAGCCGTCGCGCCCACGACAACGCGGTCGATATCGGTGACCTTGATGCCCAGCAGGCGGTCACGCACGGCACCGCCGACTTTGTAGATTTTCATGAAAAAGCCTCCATTAGCGGCACAGGATACCGCCTGTGACTGGCCAATGGAGGCTTTGCAGTTTCAGAGATGAACGACGGCCAGGTCCAGGCGGCCGTAGTCGTTGTCGTTGTGATCGGTGCGCGGTGGTACGTGATGGGTTTTCATCACCTGGTCGCCCTGCAGGGTCTCCAGGTGAATATCGAACCCCCACAGGCGATGCAGGTGCTTGAGTACCTCCTCGGTAGATTCGCCCAAGGGTTTACGGTCGTGCTGCTGGTGGCGCAGGGTCAGCGAGCGGTCGCCGCGCACATCGATGCTGTAGATCTGCACATTGGGCTCACGGTTGCCCAGGTTGTACTGCGCCGCCAGGGTTTCACGGATGGTGCGGTAGCCGGGTTCGTCGTGGATGGCGGGCACCACCAGGTCATCTTTAAGGTCGTCATCAAGGATGCTGAACAGCTTGAGGTCACGAATCACCTGGGGTGACAGGTACTGCAGGATGAAACTCTCGTCCTTGAAGCTGCTCATGGCGAATTTGATGGTCGACAGCCAGTCGCTACCGGCGATCTCCGGGAACCAGCGGCGGTCTTCTTCGGTAGGGTGCTCGCACATGCGGCGAATGTCGCGGTACATGGCAAAGCCCAGTGCATACGGGTTGATACCGTTGTAGTACGGGCTGTCGAAGCCTGGCTGGAACACCACACTGGTGTGGGAGGTCAGGAACTCCATCATGAAGCCGTCGGTGACCAGGCCTTCGTCGTACAGGTCGTTCATCAGCGTGTAGTGCCAGAAGGTGGCCCAGCCTTCGTTCATCACCTGGGTCTGGCGCTGTGGATAAAAGTATTGGGCGATCTTGCGCACGATGCGCACGATTTCCCGTTGCCAAGGCTCAAGCAGTGGCGCGTGTTTTTCCAGGAAATACAGGATGTTTTCCTGAGGTTCGGCGGGGAAGCGAGCGTTGTCCTTGTCGCTGTTCTTGCCTGTCTTTTTAGGGATGGTGCGCCACAGGTCATTGATCTGTTTCTGCAGATGCTCCTCGCGCTCCTTCTGGCGCAGACGTTCTTCCTCGGCAGAGATCGGGTAGGGGCGCTTGTAGCGGTCCACGCCGTAGTTCATCAGGGCATGGCAGGAGTCGAGCAGGTCTTCCACTGCATCGATACCGTGGCGTTCCTCGCATTGCATGATGTACTGCTTGGCGAACACGAGGTAATCGATGATCGAGCTGGCGTCGGTCCAGGTGCGGAAAAGGTAGTTGCCCTTGAAGAAGCTGTTATGCCCGTAGCAGGCATGGGCCACTACGAGTGCCTGCATGCAGATGGTGTTTTCTTCCATCAGGTAGGCGATGCACGGGTCGGAGTTGATCACGATCTCGTAGGCCAGGCCCATCTGGCCGCGGCTGTAGGACTTTTCGGTGCTGAGGAAGTGTTTGCCGTAGGACCAGTGGTGGTAGCCCAAGGGCATGCCGACGGAGGCGTAGGCGTCCATCATCTGTTCGGCGGTGATCACTTCGATCTGGTTGGGATAGGTGTCCAGGGCATAACCCGCCGCGATGCGGCTGATTTCCCGGTCGTAGGCCTGGATCAGCTCGAAGGTCCACTCGGACCCTGTGGAGATCGGTTGGCGTTTTTGCTCTTTTTTGGCGGTCATGTCACTAACCTGCGCTGGAAGAGTTCACGGAAGACCGGGTAGATATCGCCGGCCGAGACCAGTTGCTGCTGGGCGAACGTGTCGGCAAAGGCTTCGCCGATGCGCTCGTATTCGAACCACAGGGCCTGGTGCTCACGGGGGGTGATTTCAACGTACGTGTAGTACTGCACAAATGGCATGATCTGGTTGATCAGGATGTCGCGGCAGATCGGCGAGTCGTCGTTCCAGTTGTCGCCGTCGGAGGCCTGGGCCGCGTAGATGTTCCACTCGTTGGCGGGGTAGCGCTCGGCCATGATCTCCTGCATCAGTTTCAATGCGCTGGAAACGATGGTGCCGCCGGTTTCCCTCGAGTAGAAAAACTCTTCCTCGTCCACTTCCCGGGCGCTGGTGTGATGGCGGATGAACACCACATCGATCTTGTCGTAGTTCCGCTTGAGGAACAGGTACAGCAGGATAAAGAAGCGCTTGGCAATGTCCTTGGTGGCCTGGGTCATGGAGCCGGACACGTCCATCAGGCAGAACATCACCGCCTTGGAGCTGGGGTTGGGCTGTTTGACCAGCAGGTTGTACTTCAGGTCAAAGGTGTCGAGGAACGGCACGCGATGAATGCGCGCACTGAGTTTCTCGATTTCGGCTTCGATTTCCTGGATATCGCCGAAGTTGTCCGGTTCTTCGCGTTTCAAGCGTGCCAGCTCTTCCTTGGCCTCCTTCAGCTTTGCGCGGCTGCTGCCGGACAGGGCGATGCGCCGTGCGTGGGCCGAGCGCAGCGTGCGGATGATATTGATGCGGGATGGGTTGCCTTCGTTGCTGATCCCGGCGCGCACGGTCTTGAAGGTGTCGGTGCCGGTCAGGTTGCGTTTGACCAGGTTGGGCAACTCCAGGTCTTCGAACATGAATTCGAGAAATTCTTCCTGGGTAATCTGGAACACGAACTCATCCATGCCCTCGCCGGAATTGCCGGCCTTGCCCGGGCCCTTGCCGCCGCCTCCGCCCTGGGGCCGCTGGATATGCTCGCCGGTGGTGAATTCCTTGTTGCCGGGGTGCACGACGGTCTGTTTGCCGCCCCGGCCATGGTGCAGCACCGGTTCGTCGATGTCCCGGCCAGGAATGCTGATCTGTTCGCCATGTTCCATGTCGGTGATGGAACGGCGGCTCACGGCCTCTTCCACGGCCTTTTTGATGTGGTCACGGTAACGGCGCAGGAAACGCTGGCGGTTTACCGTGCTCTTGTTCTTGCCATTGAGGCGTCGGTCGATCACATAGCTCATGGGGAGCCCTCCGGGCAGCTTCACGTTACAAGCTTCACGCTACGCGCTGGAAGCTTAGAGACAAGCGGTCAGCTGCCGGGCGCTTGGCCCGGCAGTGCACGCCTGTGGCTGCCTTACTGCGATTTGCGCACCCGCAGGTACCACTCGGAGAGCAACCGTACCTGTTTGTCGGTGTAGCCACGCTCGACCATTCGTGTGACGAAGTCGTTGTGTTTTTGCTGATCCTCCTTGCTGGCCTTGGCGTTGAAGCTGATGACCGGCAGCAGATCCTCGGTGTTGGAGAACATTTTCTTCTCGATGACCACCCGCAGTTTCTCGTAGCTGAGCCAGGTGGGGTTCTTGCCGTTGTTGTTGGCACGGGCGCGCAGCACGAAGTTGACGATCTCGTTGCGGAAATCCTTCGGATTGCTGATGCCGGCCGGTTTCTCGATTTTCTCCAGTTCTTCGTTGAGAGCCACGCGGTTGAGGATTTCGCCGGTTTCCGGGTCGCGGTATTCCTGGTCCTGGATCCAGAAGTCGGCGTACAGCACGTAGCGGTCGAAGATGTTCTGGCCGTACTCGCTGTAGGACTCCAGGTACGCCGTCTGGATTTCCTTGCCGATGAACTCGATGTAGCGCGGCGCCAGGTATTCCTTGAGGAAGCGCAGGTAGCGTTCACGGGTTTCGGCCTGGAATTGCTCCTGTTCGATCTGCTGTTCCAGCACGTAGAGCAGGTGCACCGGGTTGGCGGCAATCTCGTGCGGGTCGAAGTTGAAGACCTTGGACAGGATCTTGAACGCGAACCGTGTCGAGAGGCCGTTCATACCCTCGTCCACGCCGGCACTGTCGCGGTATTCCTGGATCGACTTGGCCTTGGGGTCGGTGTCCTTGAGGTTTTCGCCGTCGTACACGCGCATCTTCGAGTAGATGTTCGAGTTCTCCGGCTCCTTGAGGCGCGACAGCACCGTGAACTGGGCCAGCATCTTCAGGGTGTCGGGCGCGCAGTGAGCCTTGGCCAGGGAGCTGTTGAACAGCAGCTTGTCGTAGATCTTGATCTCATCGCTGACCCGCAGGCAGTACGGCACCTTGACGATGTAGATCCGGTCGATGAAAGCTTCGTTGTTCTTGTTGTTGCGGAAGGTGTGCCATTCCGACTCGTTGGAGTGGGCCAGCAGGATCCCGGTGAACGGAATCGCGCCCAAGCCCTCGGTGCTGTTGTAGTTGCCTTCCTGGGTGGCGGTGAGCAGTGGGTGCAGCACCTTGATCGGTGCCTTGAACATCTCCACGAACTCCATCAGGCCTTGGTTGGCCCGGCACAGTGCGCCCGAGTAGCTGTAGGCGTCGGCGTCGTTCTGTGGGAATTCCTCCAGTTTGCGGATATCGACCTTACCCACCAGCGCCGAGATGTCCTGGTTGTTCTCGTCGCCCGGTTCGGTCTTGGCCACGCCAATCTGGTTGAGGATCGACGGGTAGAGCTTGACCACGCGGAACTGGCTGATATCGCCGCCGAACTCGGCCAGGCGCTTGGTGGCCCAGGGCGACATGATGGTGTTGAGATAGCGCCGTGGGATACCGAAGTCCTCTTCGAGGATCGCGCCATCTTCCGTGGCGTTGAACAACCCCAAAGGCGATTCGAAAACCGGAGAACCCTTGATGGCGTAGAAGGGCACCTTCTCGATCAGTTGTTTGAGCTTTTCGGCCAGGGACGACTTGCCGCCGCCGACGGGGCCGAGCAGATAGAGGATCTGTTTCTTCTCTTCCAGGCCTTGGGCGGCATGGCGGAAGTAGGAGACGATCTGGTCGATGCATTCTTCCATGCCGTGGAAGTCTTCAAAGGCCGGGTAGCGCCGGATCACCTTGTTGGAGAATATTCGCGACAGGCGCGAATTGTTCGAGGTGTCTACCAGCTCCGGCTCGCCAATTGCCAGCAGCAGGCGTTCGGCGGCAGACGCGTAGGCACTGCGGTCCTGTTTGCACAGTTCGAGATACTCTTGCAGCGTGAGTTCTTCTTGCCGTGTGGACTCGAAGCGTTGTTGGAAGTGGCTAAAAATACTCATGACGTCGTCACCTCGCTCGATACGTGGAGCCGACGCCGGATCAATCAGTCGATGCTGGCAGCCATTGGCGATCGCCAATGGCCGTTTTCCCCCCAGAACACCCTGAAACGCTACCGATGACCCGCACGCCGGTGTACCGGCTCTCCCCTGATTCGGATGGCCTGCGCTTAAGGATAGTTCGGAATCGGGGAGGTCAAGGCGCGATGCGTAATTAGTTTGGCTGCGCCGTTCGTCAGAAACGGCGCGAGGCCAAGCGTCACGCGGGGTAGCGGGGTGTGAAAAAAATTATTGCGAATCGCCGGAGGCAATTTCCGCAGGATACGTCGTACGCCACAGCTCAAAGCCGCCGTCCAGGCTGTAGACGTCGGAGAAGCCCTGGCTGATCAGATAAGCCGCTGCGCTCTGGCTGGAATTGCCGTGGTAGCAGGCGACGATCACGGGCGCATCGAGGTCGGCGGCGCGAATGAAATCGGCAATGTTGACGTTGTCCAGGTGCTGGGCGCCCTTGATGTGGGCCGCCACGTAAGTCGGCTGGTCGCGGATATCGACCACCACGGCACCTTGTTCGCGCAGGGCCTGGGCTTGTTCGGGGGGGATACGTTTGAATTCGCTCACGGGGGCTCCTAGGGCTTGGCGGCCGGCAGGGTAACGGAAAGGGGAGATTCGCACTGGCAGCTCAGGCGCTCGCCAGTGTCGATGTTCATCAGGGTCATGGCGCCGCCCCACACGCAACCGGTGTCGAGGGCAAACACGCCGGGCTCTTCGCACTGGCCTTCCAGGGCCGCCCAGTGACCGAAGATGATCTGTGTGTCGCGGGTCTTGCGTTCTTTATGCGCGAACCATGGCTTGTAGCCCGGCAGCGCCGTGTCGGCGCCTTCCTTGCTCTTGAGGTCCAGCTTGCCTTCAGCGGTGCAGAAGCGCATGCGCGTGAAGTAGTTGGTGATGACGCGCAGGCGGGTCACGCTCGTGAGATCGTTATCCCACTTCACGGGCTCGTTGCCGTACATGCCGTCGAGGTAGGTGGCGTACAGGTTGTCATCAGCCAGGGCGCTTTCGACTTCGGCCGCGCACTTGAGTGCCTTCTTCAACGTCCACTGTGGCGGGATACCGGCATGGACCAAGGCCATGTTGCGCGCTTCGTCGTAATGCATGAGCTTTTGCCGGCGAACCCAGTCGAGCAACTCGGCACAGTCCGGCGCTTCGAGGATTTCCCGCAGGGTGTCACCCTTTTTCAGGCGCTCGATGTTTTTGCCGACAGCCAACAGGTGCAGGTCATGATTGCCCAGTACACACACCAGGGCATCGCGCAGGCTATAGAGGTAGCGCAGGGTTTCCAGGGATTGCGGGCCGCGGTTGACCAGGTCGCCGACCAGCCACAGGCGGTCCTTGGCCGGGTCGAAGGCAACCCGCTCCAGCAGGCACTTGAGAGGTTCCAGGCAGCCTTGCAGGTCGCCGACCGCGTACGTCGCCATCAGTGCAGGGCTCCGGGCACCGCGAGGCGGAAAGGCGCAATGACCGCATCGAACAGTTGGCCATCGGTGGCCTTCATCTGATACGAACCTTGCATGGTGCCGACTTTGGAGGTCATGACCGTGCCACTGCTGTAGGTATGGCTGGCGCCGATGTCGATCAAGGGTTGCTGGCCAACCACACCGGCACCGCGCACTTCCTCGACCTGGCCGTCACCGTCGGTGATCACCCAGTGGCGCGATAGCAGCTTGGCAGGCACCAGGCCGTTGTTCTTCACCGTGATGGTGTAGGCAAAGGCAAAGCGGTTCTGTTCAGGTTGCGATTGGTCCGCCAGGAAGCGGGTGACGACGCTGACGTCGATCTGGTAGCGAGGATCGGACATGCAAGAGGCCTTAAAAGCAAAAGCGGAGGACAGCAGATGCGGGTCAGTCTAGGCCATCAGCCGGGCACTAGGCCAGACATGCTATCTGGCCTGGTGTGCACATCCTTGTAGGAGCCGGCTTGCCGGCGATAGCGATCTTGAGGACTCCATCGCCGGCAAGCCGGCTCCTACACGGTTATTCAGCGGCTGGGGCGGGCTGGATCGCCAGCTGGTCAGCCAGGCGTACGAATGCGGCGAGGTCCAGTTGCTCCGGGCGCAGGCTGCCGTCTACACCGGCGGCTTCGATTTCAGCGTTGCTCAGCAGCGCCTTGAGCGTGTTGCGCAAGGTCTTGCGGCGCTGGTTGAACGCTTCACGCACCACCCGCTCCAGCAGGCGATGGTCCTTGGCTGGGTGCGGCAGTACGGCGTGAGGCACCAGGCGCACGATGGCCGAGTCGACCTTCGGCGGCGGGTTGAATGCACCTGGGCCGACGTTGAACAGGTGCTCTACGCGGCAGTGGTACTGAACCATGATCGACAGGCGACCCCAGTCACCGCCGCCAGGGCCTGCGGCCAAACGCTCAACCACTTCCTTTTGCAGCATGAAGTGCATGTCGCGGATGATCCCGGCGTTGTTGAGCAGGTGGAAAATCAACGGCGTGGAGATGTTGTATGGCAGGTTACCCACGACCCGCAGGCTGTTGGGCGCGGCGTTGAGGGTGTTGAAGTCGAACTTCAGCGCATCGCCCTGGTGCAGGTTGAAGTTGGGTTTGCCGGCGAACTGCTGGTTGAGGATCGGGATCAGGTCCTTGTCCAGCTCAACCACGTCCAGTTGGCCACCGCTGGCCAGCAGGCCTTGGGTCAGCGCGCCCTGGCCCGGGCCGATTTCCAGCAGGCGGTCGTCGGGCTTGGCATGGATGGAGCGCAGGATGCGGTCGATTACGCCCGCATCGTGCAGGAAGTTTTGCCCGAAGCGCTTGCGCGCCCGGTGTTGGTAATGCTCAGTCATATACGGGTCTCGGCCATCTGATAGGCGGTTTCCAGGGCCACGTGCAGGCTGCCGGTATCGATCTTGCCGCTGCCCGCCAGGTCCAGGGCAGTGCCGTGGTCGACGGAGGTGCGGATGATCGGCAGGCCCAGTGTCACGTTGACTGCGGCGCCGAAGCCTTTGTACTTCAGCACGGGCAGCCCCTGGTCATGGTACATCGCCAGCACTGCGTCGCAGTGCTCCAGATATTTGGGGGTAAACAGAGTGTCCGCAGGCAGTGGGCCACGCAGGTCCATGCCTTCTTGGCGCAGGCGCTCTAATGTCGGTTCAATGATGTCGATTTCTTCATGGCCCAGGTGGCCACCTTCACCGGCATGGGGGTTGAGCCCGCAGACCAGGATGCGTGGCTGGGCGATGCCGAATTTCTGTTGCAGGTCGGCGTGCAGGATGCGCGTCACGCGTTCCACGCGCTCGGCGGTGATCGCATCGGCGATGTCCCGCAGCGGCAGGTGCGTGGTCACCAGGGCCACGCGCAGCCCCCGAGTGGCCAGCATCATCACCACTTGTTCGGTGTGGGTCAGCTCGGCGAGGAATTCGGTATGACCGGAGAAAGCAATGCCGGATTCGTTGATCACGCCCTTGTGGACCGGCGCGGTGATCATGCCGGCAAAGGTGCCGTCGATGCAGCCTTGGCCTGCCCGTGTCAGGGTTTCCAGCACAAAGGCCGCGTTGGCCTTGTCCAGTTGCCCGGCAACGACCTTGGCCTGCAATGGGGTGTCCCATACGTACAAGCTGCCTGCCGGAGCGGGCAGATCGGGCCAATTGCCCGGTGCTGCGTCCAGCAAATTGACAGCCACACCCAGTTGCGCGGCCCGCTCAAGGAGCAGGTCGCGGCTGGTAATGGCAATCAGGGGATGTGGCTGGGGTTGCGAGGCGAGCAGCAGGCACAGGTCTGGACCAATGCCGGCTGGCTCGCCGGGTGTCACCGCGAAACGCTGAGGTTTCACTGGGCTGCCTGATCGGCGCCTGTTTGCTCGGCGGCGGGCAGCTTGTTTTCCACGTAGGCTTCGTCGCGGATCTGACGCAACCAAGTCTGCAGCTCTTCGTCGTATTTGCGGTTGCGCAATACGGTGAGTGCTTGCTGCTCGCGGGCTTGAGCGGTGTTGTCAGTGGCGCGACGGCCAAGGACTTCCAGCACATGCCAGCCGTATTGGGTCTTGAACGGCTTGGACAGAACACCTTGCGGGGTCTTGGCCATGACGTCCTGGAACTCCGGCACCAGCGCTTTCGGGTCGATCCAGTTCAGGTCGCCGCCGTTGAGGGCAGAACCCGGGTCTTCCGAGAAGCTTTTGGCCAGGGTCGCGAAGTCTTCACCGCCTTCGATGCGGTCATAGATCTTCTGGGCCAGTTCCTTGGTTTGGGCTTCGGTGCGGATTTCGCTTGGTTTGACCAGGATATGACGAACATGCACTTCGTCTTTCAGCGAGTTCTCGCCGCCGCGCTTGCCCAGCAACTTGAGGATGATGAAGCCGCCCGGTGTACGTGCAGGCTGGGTGATATCACCCACGCTCATGGCGCTCAGCTCACGGTCGAATGGCGGTGGCAGTTGAGCAGCTTTACGCCAGCCCATGTCGCCGCCGTCCAAGGCGTTGTCACTGCCGGAAACGGCAATGGCTGTCTGGGCGAAGTCGGCACCGGCTTTCAGGCGGTCATAGACAGCCTGGGTTTTTGCGGCAGCAGCGTTGAGTTGCTCGGCGCTGGCGCTGTCCGGGGTCGCGATCAGGATATTGGCCAAGTGCAGCTCTTCGGAGAGCTGCATCTTGCCGAGATCGGAAGCCAGGAAGTTCTTCACTTCCTGCTCGGACACCTGCACACGTTCAGCCACACGGCGCTGACGCACACGGCTGATGATCATTTCGCGCTTGATCTGGTCGCGGGCGTCCTCGTAGGACAAGCCGTCGTGGGCCAGGGCGGCGCGGAACTGGTCGATGCTCATGTTGTTGCGTTGAGCAATAGTGCCCACCGCCTGGTTCAACTCTTCGTCCGAAATACGGATGCCGGAGCGCTCGCCGATCTGCAGTTGCAGGTTCTCGACGATCAGGCGTTCCAGAACCTGAGGTTCCAGCACGCTGGTCGGTGGAACGCCACCACCGCGCTTGGCGATGGTTTGCTGAACTTCCTTGACCCGTTGGTCCAGTTGGCTCTGCATGATTACGTCGTTATCGACGATGGCTGCCACTTTATCCAGTTGCTGAACCGCAGCGTGTGCCGAAACAGTACCCAGGAACAGCGCGCCCAGCACTAGCGGGCGTAAGCAATCAGAAAGCTTGGTCTTCACGTTCACGATAACCTTCAATGCCTTTGTCGAGGAAGCTCTCTACCTTGGCGCCGGTCAGGCCGCCGAGTCCTTTGAGGACGATCTGGAAGAAGAGCCCGTGGTCACCCTTTTCGTTCAACGGGGCGATCTGAGTGTATTCGTCGTTGGAAACCCAATAACGGTTGATCACGCGAAGTTTCCAGCAGCAGTTGTCGTACTCGAAACCACCGAAGGCTTCCAGGGTACGGTTGCGGGCATAGTCATACTGCCAGCGGGTGATCAGGTTCCACTGGGGAACGATCGGCCACATCATCGAGAAGTCGTGTTGCTGGATTTTGTAGTAATCCTTCACGAAGTTCGGATCGCCTGGGCTGCCGTAGTCGCCACCAAACTGCCACTTGCCGGTCAGCTGGTTGTACACCACCTGGTCGTTGCGGTAGCGGTAGCCGACGTTGATAACCTTGTTCGGGTTGTCTTCCGGCTGGTAGTGGAACATCGCGCTGCCGGAACGAGGGCTGTGGTTCTCGGTGTCCCAGTTGTAGTCGGCAGTGGCGCGCCAGTCGCGGTTGAAGCGGAACTCGTAGTCCAGGGCGATTGGCGACACGTCGGTGTTCGCATCGGCACGGTCGGCCGCCAGGATGCCTGGCAGTTGAACCTGGCGATCCTTGAAGTACAGCGCCTGGCCCACGGACACGCGCTGACGTTCGAAGCCGTTGTCTTCGATCCAGCGGCTGGTCAGGCCCAGCGACAGTTTGTTTTCGTCACCGATCCGGTCGTTACCGCTGAAGCGGTTGTCGCGGAACAGCGAGGCGTAGCTGAACGAGTACTCACTGGTGTCGAAGACCGGAATGTCGCTTTGGTCCTTGTTCGGCACATACAGGTAGAACGCGCGGGGCTCGAGGGTTTGGCGATAGTCTTTGCCGAACCAGTTGGTGTTGCGGTCGAAGTACAAGCCGCTGTCGATGCTGGCAACCGGAACTGCACGGTCCTGGGAGCTGCTGAAGCTGCCACCGGCATACGGGTTGGCAGGAGTCGAGGCCGCTTGCGCCGCGATGATCTGGTTCTTGCCGATGCTGTCCAGGTCAAGATCGTACTTGGTGTAGACGTACTTGAGCTTCGGCGTGACGAAGCCGTAGGTCCAGTTCATCGGGTATTCGACGGCCGGTGCCACGTTCAGGCGCGTACCGTTTGCACGGGTCAGGCCGGTCACGTAGGTGTCCAGGCGCGGCGAAACCAGGCCGTTCTCGTCGGTGAAGTTGCCGTTTTCCAGGTCACGCTCGAAACGCACCGCTTCAGTTTCATAGCTGAAGTTCAAACCACCCGGGTGGAATGGCAGTTGGCCGTTGAAGGTGATCTGCGGCAGGCGGTCATACGGCGTGATCTGGGAGATCGTTGCCAGCTGATAGGCCTGCAGGTTCAGGCGTGCCTGGTAGGAGTCACCGCGATAGGTCACGGAACCCTGCTGGTTGATGAAGTCCTGGCTGCGGATGCCTTCCTGGAAAGACTTGAGGTCCTGGAAGTAGTAAGGGTCGCTGATGTTGGTGTAGTCGACCTGGGTCAGTACACGCGAATCCAGCCCGCCCTTGTGTTGCCAGTTGAGCATGTAGCGAGTTTTCTCGTAGTCGGTCTGGCCTTTACGCTCGCTGTTGTCGTCGTTCAGGTACGCGCCGCCCACCTGGCCTTCGCTGGACTTGGTGAGGTAGCGGAATTCGCCTTCCATCAACAGGCCGCGCTTGGTCATGTATTGCGGGTACAACGTGGCGTCGTAGTTGGGCGCCAGGTTGAAGTAGTACGGCGTCACCAGGGTGAAGCCGGTCTCGCCGCCCGTGCTGAAGCTCGGTGGCAGGAAGCCGGATTGGCGACGATCGTCGATCGGGAAATAGATGTAAGGGGTGTAGAGGATCGGAATGTTCTTGATCCGCAACGTCGCGTTGGTGGCTGTACCGAAACCGGTGGCCGGGTTCAACGTGATGTTGTTGCCCTTGAGCTGCCAGGCGTTGCTGTCTGGCTCGCACGTGGTGTATGTGCCGTCCTTGAGACGGATGATCGCGTTTTCGGCACGCTTGGCGTACAGCGCGTTGCCGCGGATACGCGACTTGTGCAGGACGTATTCGGCGTTGTCGATCTGGGCGGCGCCGGTGTCGAGCTGGACCTGGGCGTGGTCGCCCACGATCAGGGCGCCGTTGTCGCGCAGACGGACATTGCCGTTCAGCTCGCCACGGCTCTCGGCCTGATACAGGCTGGCTTCCTGAGCCTCCAGCTGCATGCTGCCCTGGCGCATGACAACGTCACCGGCCAGGGTCGCGACTTGTTGTTCCTGCTCGTAACGAGAAGCCTTGGCACCGATGAAGGTCGGCGCATCGCTCTTGTTCGTCTTGTCGTTCATGCCAGGGCGCGTCGGCTCGATGTACGCACCGCCGCAATAAGGACCGGTTTCAGCCAGTTGGGCTGCGGTCAGCTTCTCGCGAGGCACCCAGTCCAGATGGCTGTAGTCGGCGCTGCGCGAACGCAGGCCACGGCCCTTGGACTCGGTGACCAGTGCGGTCTGCGGCCCAGCATCGGCTTTGCCGCCAGCGTCGGTTTGCGCCGTGCTGGTGGCCGAGCTGACGGCAGCGCCGTCATGCACAGGACGCGGTGGCAAAGGGGCAGCGGCGGTTTTCGGCGCGCAATCCCAGGCACCCGAAGCAGAGACTGAGCAGTCATACTGTTCCGCGGCGACCACGAATGAGGTGGCGAAAGGTTGCATGGCCAGCAGACTGCCGGTTACCAGCAACGGAAATTTTCTACGAAACGCGGGGGATTTCAATGCCATCTTATTAGTCCGGGCTTCCTGCGTGCCATCTGCCCGCGGTGTGGGCCGCACGCCTCTCGATGGTCTGAAAAAGATGCGTGATAATAAAGCATGACCCGCTTGACGGCTAGCGCCGTCGGAGACCCTTGTAATGCCCGAGCAAGATCTACGTTTACAACAGCTGGAAGTCTGGCTGGATGAGCAGTTGCCGATCCTTTTCAATGCCCAGGGTTGGGGTGCCGTCCCCCCGGCTACATTGACCGCGGCCAGCAGCGACGCGAGTTTCAGGCGGTATTTCCGCTGGGAAGGCGGGGACCACACGTTCATCGTGATGGACGCGCCACCCCCCCAGGAAAACTGCAAACCCTTCGTCGATATCGCCCATTTGCTCGCGAAATCGGGAATAAATGTGCCAAAAATTTACGCAGAAGATTTGCCGCGCGGCTTTCTTTTGCTCAATGACCTGGGCCGAAAAACCTATCTGGACGTAATTGACGACAAAAACGCCGATCAATTGTTTGCCGATGCCATCGACAGCCTGCTGGCTTTCCAGCAATTGCCGATGGACGCGCCGTTGCCCAGCTATGACGTCGCCTTGCTGCGGCGTGAGCTTGAATTGTTTCCGGAGTGGTACGTGCGTCGCCACTTGGGTATCGAACTGGATACCCGGCAACAGACACTGTGGCAGCGTGTCAGCGATCAACTGATCGACAGTGCCCTGGCGCAACCCAAGGTGCTGGTGCATCGCGACTACATGCCGCGCAACCTGATGATCAGCGAGCCGAATCCCGGCGTGCTGGACTTCCAGGATGCGGTCTATGGCCCGGTGACCTACGACATCACCTGCTTGTTCAAGGACGCCTTCCTCAGTTGGCCAGCGGTTCGTGTGCGTGAATGGCAGCGCGGTTATTGGCAGCGCGCGCAGCAGGCCGGCATTGCAGTGCAGGCGGACTTCGACGAGTTCCTGCGTGCCAGCGACTTGATGGGCGTACAGCGTCATCTCAAGGTCATCGGCATTTTCGCGCGCATCTGCCACCGTGATGGCAAGCCACGCTACCTGGCGGACGTACCGCGCTTCTTTGCTTATATAGAAGCGGTGCTTGCCGACCGCCCGGAGCTGAGTGACTTGGCCGAGCTGCTGACCAGCCTGCGTGCTCCCGCCGAGGCCGGTGTATGAAGGCCATGATCCTGGCGGCCGGCAAAGGCGAGCGCATGCGCCCGCTCACCTTGCACACGCCCAAGCCGTTGGTGCAGGCGGGAGGCAAGCGCCTGATCGAGTATCACCTGGAGGCGCTGGCCAAGGCCGGCTTCACCGATATCGTGATCAACCATGCGTGGCTGGGTCAGCAGATTGAAAGCTACCTGGGCGACGGTGCCCAGTTCAGCTTGCGCATCCAGTACTCGCCCGAAGGTGAGCCTTTGGAAACCGGTGGCGGGATATTCCAGGCACTCCCTTTGTTGGGGGATGAGCCGTTCCTGGTGGTCAATGGCGACATCTGGACCGACTACGACTTTACCCGGTTGCGCCAGCCACTCCAGGGCCTGGCCCATCTGGTGATGGTGGACAATCCGGCGCATCACCCGTCGGGCGGTGATTTCTATCTGGATCAGGGTTTGCTTCATGATGCCGCGCCCGGTGCCGATAACCTGACCTTCAGTGGCATTTCAGTGCTCGACCCCCAGTTGTTCGCGGGTTGCAGCGCAGGTGCCTTCAAGCTGGCGCCGCTGTTGCGTGCGGCCATGGCTAAAGGTCTGGTAACGGGGGAGCACATGGCGGGACGCTGGATTGATGTCGGCACGCTGGAACGCTTGGCGCAAGTCGAAGCCTTGCTGACTGCGGAGCAATAGGATGTTGTGGCCAGGGACGCTGATCGGCGCCGGGGCTGGCTTTGCCATTGCCAGTATTCCGGGGGCCTTGTTGGGGGCTTTGTTGGGCCAGGCGCTGGACCGTCGCCTGCAACTGCAGAGTTGGGCGCAGTTGCCCGAGCGCTTGGGCGGGCGCCCGGCACTGCGCAACGACGAACTGCTGTTTGTGCTGCTGGGGCGCCTGGCGAAAAGCAATGGTCGGGTGGCCGACGGGCATATTCAGCAAGCGCGACAAGAGATGCGTTCGTTGGACATGACCGAGTCGGCCCAGCGTCGCGCCATCACGGCTTTCAATCGTGGCAAGTCAGGCACCGACCGCGTGCGCAGCTACCTGCGTGTGCTCAAGGCCCAACCCCATGCCGCCGAAGGCGTATTGCGTGCATGCTGGCGTATGGCCTGGGCCGACGGCAGGGCGGATGACGCCGAGCGCGACCTGATCGACCTATGGGGCAAGTGGCTGGGTTGGACACCGCAACAGCTTCAAGCGCTGGCTGCCGACTTCGCGCCGGAGCGCAAACCCTTGGTCAATCGTAACGCGACTTATCAGGACGCGCTTCGGATGCTGGGTGTGACGGCCACCACCGAGCCTTCGGCCATCAAGCGCGCTTACCGGCGCCTGCTCAGCCGCCACCACCCGGACAAGATCGCCGGCAGTGGCGCCAGCCCCGCGCAAGTGCGTGAGGCCACCGAGCGGACCCGCGAGCTGCATAACGCCTACGCGTTGATTCGCGAGCGTCGGGACTTTCGCTAGCTGCCAAATGCGGCCCTGGAAACCCAATCCCCCTGTAGGAGCCGGCAAGTCGGCTCCTACAGGGGGGGCGGGGTTTAGTCCGCCTGGGTTTGCGGGCTCAACCAACCGCGAATCCGCCGATACAGCTGCTCTTGCTCGGCCGAACTATTGCCGGGCAAGGTCGTGAGCGACACCTGCTTATAACCCGTATTCTTCGTGCGCTTGGCCGCCTGCCCACGCTCCAGGGCGGTTTTGCGCGCCTGGGTGTCGTCCTGATAGAAGACGTCAGCCGTGGGTACCTTCAAGGCTGGCGCCAACTGCTGCAGGCTAGGCTCACGCGCCGCAGGCGTCTTGCCGGCCACCATCACCAGCTTCTGCACCTGGGTTGGCTGCTTTTCACTCAGGTAGCGCGCCGCCCACCAGGCACCGGTGCCATGGCCGAGCAGCACTACGTTGCGCGCACTGTGGGTTTGTGCAAACGCGACGGCAGCATCGATGCGGTCGAAGATGCGTTTGGCGTCGGTCTTGTCCTGCTCATCCGTGCCGGGCACCACCGCCGGGTCCGTCCCTTCGGCCTCGGCACTGGCGGCCTGTTCGATGGGCTTGGCGGCGGTGCTGCCTTCTTTGCTGCTGGTGTCGACGGCGGCCTTGGGTGCTTCGATGACGCGAGGCGGCAGGGTATCCAGGCTCATGTCGGGCAGTGACAGGCTGAGGGTGCCCCAGTCGGCGTCCGGTAATTTGCGCCGCAACGGTGCGATTGCTTGCGGCCAGTCAGCACTTTCCCCGGCGCCCGGTACGATAATCACCACCCCTTCGGGCTCGGCGCTGTTGGCCGGTTTCCACAGGGCCAGGAACGAATCGCTGCCGGCTTGCAGTTGTTGCTGTTCCTGCTGCGGGATCTGCCGTTCAAGGGCGGTGGCGTCTTCCTGGCTGCGCTCGGGCAGAGGCTGGCGCTCAGCCGGTTTTTCGGCGCTAGGCGCGGGTGCGTCAGCCGCCTGAACAGAAAAGCCGCTGGTAAATAGCAGCGACAGGCACAATGCTGGCAGTGCCGAACGGTTTCGATGTGGCATCGTTATTTCCCGGCCAGAAGTGATTCCAGCAGCCTAATGGGTTGGTCAGTATTTGTCAGTGATGTGAGACGTGGATCATGGGTTTTCGCTGTCTGCTGGTTATCGGCTGCTTGTGCTTTGCCTTGATGGCAAGTGCCGCGCCTGCGCCTGTCGCGCCACAGGCGCAGCTCAATGCACAGCAACGTGAGTGGTTGGCCCAACACCCGGACCTGCGCGTTGGTCTGGTATTGCAAGCGCCTTACGCGCAATACGATCGGCGCTTGCAGCGCTTGTCCGGGGCCAACGTCGAGTTGATGCAGTCGCTGGCCAAGGCGCTGAACATCGAGCTGACCTGGCGCAACTTCCCGACCCAGGAGCAACTGGAGGCTGCCGTGCGTGAGGGCGAGGTGGACATCGCTCCCGGCCTGCAGCAAACCCCGGCCGGCCTGCGCCTGTGGTTGTTCACCGATCCTTACATGCGCGTGCCCCAGCACATCGTCGGGATTCGTGAAGGCGGTGCGGCGGTGGACCTGGAAAAACTCGACGAACAATCCCGAGTTGCCGTGCGCATGCCCAGTGCCGTTGCCGACTATTTGCGCAGCACCTACCCCAAGCTGAATGTGCAAGGCGTGCCCATGGAGCGCCAGGCGTTGCAGTTGCTGGTGAGCCAGCAGGCGCGCTACGCCGTGGTGGATGAGGCGCAGTTGAGCCGGTTGTCGGGCGAAGCGGAATTCGCCGGGCTGGCCGTGGTGGGCGATATTGGCCTGCCGCAGCTGTTGCGCGTCGCCACCCGGCGCGAATGGCCAGAGCTGGCGAGCATCATGCAGAGCGCCTTGCGTGCCATCCCCGCCCGCGACCTGGATCAACTGCACAGCCGCTGGCTGCAACCCAAGTACCCAAGGCTGTCGGAGTCTCCAGGCTTCTGGCAAAACCTGAGCCTATTGTTGGGCCTGTTACTGCTGGCCAGCCTGGCGGTGGTGTCCTGGCAACGCCGCCAGCAGCGCGTGCTGGAGCACAACCTGTTGGCGGCCCGGGAAGAAAGCGCGGCGCGCGCCGCCGGGGCCGAGGCTTTGCGGCTGACGCAGTTTTCCATTGACCAGAGCACCGTGGGCATCCTGTGGGTCAACTGGGACAGCCATGTGCGCTATGCCAACCTGGCTGCCGAAACCATGCTTGGCTATAAGCCTGGCGCGTTGATCGAGCGCCCGCTGATCGAGTTCGACCCGACCCTCACCATGGACCGCTGGCTCAACCTGTGGAAGCGCGCCCGTGCCAGCGAAGACGGGCCGCAGAGTTTTGCCACCAATTGCCTGCGCGCCGATGGCAGCGTGTTGCCGGCCGATGTGTCCTTGAGCTTCTTGCGTTATGGTGGTGGCGAATACCTGGTGGTGTACCTCAACGACGTCACCGAGCGCCGTCGTGCCTTGGCTGCCTTGCAGGAAAGTGAAGCGCGCCTGCAGGGCATCGCCGCCAACGTGCCAGGGCTGGTGTTCCGCCTGGAGCGCTTGCCACGCAGCGATGCCATCGAGTTCGCGTACATCAGCCAAGGCAGTGAAGGCCTGGTCGGTTACTCGCCGTCGGTGCTCAGTGATCCGGCCATGGGCATTCGCAGCCTGGTGCACCCGGATGACCGCGCCAGTTACCACCGCACCCAGGACCAGGCCATCGAGACGGAAAGTAACTGGTCGTGGCAAGGGCGCATCCTTACCCGACTCGGGCAGCAGCGATGGGCTGACATCAAGGCCGTGACCCGCCGCCTGGACGACGGCACGGTGGTCTGGGACGGGATTGTCTGGGACATCAGCGAGAGCAAGCGCATCGAGCTGGAGCTGGATGCTTCCCGCGCACAGTTGCGTGAATTGTCGGCCCACCTCGAAACCGTGCGCGAGGAAGAAAAGGCGCGCATCGCCCGTGAAGTGCACGACGAGCTGGGGCAGATGCTCACGGTGCTCAAGCTGGAAACCTCCATGTGCGAGCTGGCGTATGCACAACTCGACCCCGGGCTGCATGAGCGACTCAACAGCATGAAGCGTCTGATCGCCCAGTTGTTCCAGCTGGTGCGTGATGTGGCCACGGCGCTGCGTCCGCCGATCCTCGACGCGGGGATTGCCTCGGCCATCGAGTGGCAAGCGCGGCGTTTTGAGGCGCGCACGCAGATTCCTTGCCTGGTGCAAGTGCCGGATAACCTGCCGACCTTGAGTGATGCCAAGGCTATCGGCCTGTTTCGGATCCTGCAGGAAGCGCTGACCAATGTGATGCGCCACGCCCAGGCGCATACTGTGGAACTGACCCTGGTGGTAGAGGATAACGACTTGCGGCTGACCATCAGCGACGATGGCGTGGGTTTTGTCCAGGCCCAGGGGCGGCCAGTGTCATTCGGCCTGGTCGGCATGCGTGAGCGGGTGCTGATCATGGGCGGGCAATTGAGCCTGGCGAGCGAGTTGGGGGAGGGCACCACCCTGAGCGTCACGGTGCCGCTGGATGCATAACGATAAGAGGAAACCCCTGTGATTCGCGTATTGGTAGCCGAAGACCACACCATCGTCCGTGAAGGCATCAAGCAGTTGATCGGCCTGGCCAAGGACCTGCAGGTGGTCGGCGAAGCCAGCAATGGCGAGCAGTTGTTGGAGACCTTGCGCCATGTGCCGTGCGAGGTGGTGTTGCTGGATATCTCCATGCCGGGGGTCAACGGCCTGGAGGCCATCGCGCGCATTCGTGCTCTGAGCAATCCACCGGCGATCCTGGTGCTGTCGATGCACGATGAAGCCCAAATGGCCGCGCGCGCCTTGAAGGTCGGTGCGGCGGGCTATGCCACCAAGGACAGTGACCCGGCACTGTTGCTGACGGCGATTCGCAAGGTGGCGGCGGGCGGGCGTTACATCGACCCGGACCTGGCCGACCGCATGGTGTTTGAAGTGGGCCTGACCGATACGCGGCCGCTGCATTCGTTGTTGTCCGAGCGTGAATTCTCGGTGTTCGAGCGCCTGGCCCAGGGCGCCAACGTCAACGACATCGCCCAGCAGTTGGCGCTGAGCAGCAAGACCATCAGCACCCACAAGGCGCGCTTGATGCAGAAGCTCAATATCACGTCATTGGCGGAACTGGTGAAGTACGCCATGGAACATAAACTCTTGTGATCCGCTGCACGGTCACCCCTTGTAGGAGCTGGCTTGCCAGCGATAGCACTCGCACGATCACCATCGACCTTAAGGGCCTCATCGCCGGCAAGCCGGCGCCTACAGGGGGTGGTGTGTCTGTTTGCGACATGCAAATTGCAGGCGGGGCTGGTAACGAGCGCTGCACTGTTCTATCCCCGCCATCCGTGTAGGGCAATCCTTACCCCAAGCCTTCCATCCGGCTGATGCAATTCTCTCTCGGCCCCCGATTTTCGGGGCCTGCGCCCTGGACTACGCTTGTGCCACAGCAGTCCAAAACAAAAAGGTGCGGGTATGAGCGAGGTGGATTCAAATGATGTGCTGGTCAGCTTTCGTGGCGTGCAGAAGAGCTACGATGGCGAGAACCTGATCGTCAAAGACCTCAACCTGGAGATTCGCAAGGGCGAGTTCCTCACCCTGCTCGGGCCTTCCGGTTCGGGCAAGACCACCAGCCTGATGATGCTCGCCGGCTTTGAAACGCCGACCGCCGGCGAAATCCTGCTGGCCGGGCGTTCCATCAATAACGTGCCGCCGCACAAGCGCGACATTGGCATGGTGTTCCAGAACTACGCGTTGTTCCCCCACATGACCGTCGCCGAGAACCTGGCGTTTCCGCTGTCGGTGCGGGGCTTGAGCAAGACCGACATCAGCGAGCGGGTCAAGCGCGTGCTGAGCATGGTCCAGCTCGACGCCTTCGCCCAGCGCTACCCGGCGCAACTCTCCGGCGGCCAACAACAGCGCGTGGCCCTGGCCCGGGCGCTGGTATTCGAACCGCAGTTGGTGCTGATGGACGAACCCCTCGGTGCGCTCGATAAACAGCTACGCGAACACATGCAGATGGAGATCAAGCATCTGCATCAGCGCCTCGGTGTGACGGTGGTGTACGTGACCCACGACCAGGGCGAAGCCCTGACCATGTCCGACCGCGTGGCAGTGTTCCACCAGGGCGAGATCCAGCAGATCGCCGCGCCGCGCACGCTGTACGAAGAGCCGAAGAACACCTTTGTCGCCAACTTCATCGGCGAGAACAACCGCCTCAATGGACGCCTGCACAGCCATACCGGCGAGCGCTGCGTGGTGGAGCTGGCGCGTGGCGAGAAAGTCGAGGCGCTGGCGGTGAACGTTGGCCAGGTCGGCGGCCCGGTGACCCTGTCGGTGCGTCCGGAGCGCGTCAGCCTCAATGGTTCCAGCGAAAGCTGCATCAACCGCTTCTCGGGGCGTGTGGCGGAATTCATCTACCTGGGCGACCACGTGCGTGTGCGCCTGGAAGTCTGCGGCAAGGCCGATTTTTTTGTGAAACAACCGATCGCCGAGCTGGACCCGGCGTTGGCGGTCGGCGACGTGGTACCGATTGGCTGGCAAGTCGAGCACGTTCGCGCACTCGACCCACTTCTAGAGGCGAATTAATCGCCCCATGGCTTCACCAACCCTGCACGTGGAGAGAACAACAATGTTGAGATCCCTGAAATTTTCCGCCCTGGCCCTTGGCCTGATCGGCGCCACCCAGGCCATGGCAGGCCCGGACCTGACGGTCGTGTCCTTCGGTGGTGCGAACAAGGCCGCACAGGTCAAGGCGTTCTATGCGCCATGGGAAAGCGCGGGCAACGGCAAGATCGTCGCCGGCGAATACAACGGTGAAATGGCCAAGGTGAAAGCCATGGTCGACACCAAGAGCGTGTCCTGGGACCTGGTGGAGGTGGAGTCGCCGGAACTGTCCCGTGGCTGTGACGAAGACATGTTCGAACCGCTGGACCCGAAACTGTTCGGCAATGGTGCGGACTATGTGAAGGGCGCTATCCAGCCGTGCGGCGTGGGCTTCTTTGTGTGGTCGACCGTGCTGGCGTACAACGCTGACAAGCTGAAAGCACCGCCAGGCGGCTGGAAAGATTTTTGGGACGTGAAGCAGTTCCCGGGCAAGCGCGGCCTGCGCAAAGGCGCCAAGTACACCCTGGAATTTGCGCTGATGGCCGACGGCGTCGCGCCGAAGGACGTCTACAAAGTGCTGGCCGGCAAAGATGGCCAGGACCGCGCTTTCAAGAAACTCGATGAGCTCAAGCCTTACATCCAATGGTGGGAAGCGGGCGCCCAGCCGCCGCAATACCTCGCTTCCGGTGACGTGGTGATGAGCTCCGCCTACAACGGCCGCATCGCTGCCGTACAGAAAGAAAGCAACCTGAAAGTAGTGTGGAACGGCGGTATCTACGATTTCGACGCGTGGGCGATTCCTAAAGGTTTGCCAAAGGACCGCGCCGAAGCCGCGAAGAAATTCATCGCCTTCTCGGTGCAGCCGCAACAGCAGAAGACCTACTCGGAAAACATCGCCTACGGCCCGGCCAACACCCAAGCCGTGCCGTTGCTGGACAAGGACATCCTCAAGGATATGCCAACCACCCCGGAAAACATCGCCAACCAGGTGCAGATCGACGTGAGCTTCTGGGCGGATAACGGTGAGCAGCTCGAGCAACGCTTCAACGCCTGGGCCGCCAAGTAACACCGCATAACCCTCTGTGGGAACGGACCTGTGTGGGTGCTGGCTTGCCTGCGATGCAAACACCTCGGTGCATCTGATGTACCGAGTCGATGCCATCGCGGGCAAGCCCGGCTCCCACAGAGAGCGCGGTCCACAGTGAAACCACCTTAGATTTTCCGGAGTTTTCCATGGCCATCGCCGCTCTCCCCACCCTCAAGCAGCGCCTGGCGCGTGCCGAGCGGGTCAACCGCTGGAAGGCCCAGGCCTTGATTGCGCCGCTGGTGCTGTTCTTGGTGCTGGTGTTCCTGGTGCCGATCGTTGCGCTGCTCTACAAAAGCGTGGGCAACCCGGAAGTGGTGGGCGGTTTGCCGCGCACTGTGGTGGCCGTGACCGCCTGGGACGGGCGTGGCTTGCCCGGTGAACCGGTGTATCAGGCCCTCAGTGAGGACCTGGGCGAAGCGCGCAAAAACCAGACCGTGGGCGACCTGTCCAAGCGCTTGAACATGGAACTGGCCGGCTACCGCAGCCTGCTGACCAAAACCGCGCGGGCGCTGCCGTTCAGCGAAGCGCCTGCCTCCTATAAAGAAGCGTTGGAAAGCCTCGACGAACGCTGGGGTGACCCGGCGTACTGGCAGGCGATCCGGCGCAATACCAGCAACCTGACGCCGTTCTACCTGCTGGCGGCCGTCGATCACCGTATCGACGATCTAGGTGAAGTGGCTCCGGCCACGCCCGACCAGGCGATCTACCTGGACATCTTCGCCCGCACCTTCTGGATGGGCCTGGTGATCACCGCCATCTGCCTGTTGCTGGCCTACCCGCTGGCGTACCTGTTGGCCAATTTGCCGGCGCGCAAAAGCAACCTGCTGATGATCCTGGTGTTGCTGCCGTTCTGGACCTCGATCCTGGTGCGGGTCGCCGCCTGGATCGTGTTGCTGCAATCCGGTGGGCTGATCAACAGCGCACTGATGGGCATGGGGCTGATCGACAAACCCCTGGAGCTGGTATTCAACCGCACCGGGGTCTACATCTCCATGGTGCACATCCTGTTGCCGTTCATGATTCTGCCGATCTACAGCGTGATGAAAGGCATCTCGCCCACATACATGCGGGCGGCGATATCCCTGGGTTGCCACCCGTTCGCCAGTTTCTGGCGCGTGTATTTCCCACAGACCTACGCCGGTGTCGGCGCCGGGTGCCTGCTGGTGTTCATCCTGGCGATTGGTTACTACATCACCCCGGCCTTGCTGGGCAGCCCGAACGACCAGATGGTCAGCTATTTCGTGGCGTTCTACACCAACACCAGCATCAACTGGGGCATGGCCACCGCGCTGGGCGGCTTGCTGCTGCTGGCCACGGTGTTGCTGTACCTGATCTACAACCGACTGGTTGGCGCCAGCCGCCTGCGCCTGAGCTAAGGAGACCTTGCGATGCTGAGCCCTTATATGTCGCCCATTGAACGGGTGTGGTTCTACAGCTTGCGGATCCTCTGCGGCTTGATCCTGCTGTTCCTGATTCTGCCGGTGCTGGTGATCATCCCGTTGTCGTTCAACAGCGGCAGTTTCCTGGTGTACCCGTTGCAAGGCTTCTCGCTGCATTGGTACCAGGACTTCTTCGGCTCGGCCGAATGGATGCGCGCCCTGAAGAACAGCATTATCGTGGCGCCCGCCGCCACGGTGCTGGCCATGGTCTTCGGCACCCTGGCAGCCATTGGCCTGACCCGTGGCAACTTCCCCGGCAAGGCGCTGGTGATGGCCCTGGTGATTTCGCCGATGGTGGTGCCGGTGGTGATCATTGGCGTGGCCAGTTACCTGTTCTTCGCGCCATTGGGGCTGGGCAACAGCTTCTTTTCGCTGATCGTGGTGCATGCGGTGTTGGGTGTGCCGTTTGTGATCATCACGGTGTCGGCGACGTTGCAGGGGTTCAACCACAACCTGGTGCGGGCGGCGGCCAGCCTGGGCGCTTCGCCACTGACTGCGTTTCGCCGGGTGACCTTGCCGCTGATCGCGCCGGGGGTTATTTCCGGGGCGTTGTTTGCCTTTGCCACCTCGTTCGATGAAGTGGTGGTGACCTTGTTCCTCGCCGGCCCCGAGCAAGCGACCTTGCCGCGCCAGATGTTCAGCGGCATCCGCGAAAACCTCAGCCCCACGATTGCGGCGGCGGCGACCTTGTTGATTGCCTTCTCGGTGTTGCTGTTGCTGACCCTGGAATGGCTGCGCGGCCGTAGCGAAAAACTGCGTACCGCACAGGTCTAAAGCCCGGGCGAAGCTCAAAATGTGGGAGCGGGCTTGCTCGCGAAAGCGGTGTATCAGTCGCCAAATGTAATGGCTGACACACCGTATTCGCGAGCAAGCCCGCTCCCACATGGGTTTTGTGTGCATTCAGTCGCTGAATAGCTGACAACACGCCGTAGGAAGCTACTCTTGTGCCAGCCCATTTCTTAATAAGAGGCCGCGCACATGAGTACTTCCTCATTCAAGATCGCCCACAAACTGCTCACTGGCGCTGGCGCCATCGAACAACTGGCTGCCGAACTCACCCGCCTGGATGTGGACAACCCGCTGATCGTCACCGACGCCGCTCTGGTCAAATCCGGCACCGTGGCATTGGCCCTCGAACACTTGGGCGAGCGCACCTACGAAATTTTCGACCGCGTGCTGCCCGACCCGGAAATCGCCATCGTCGAAGACTGCATGCGCGTGTACCGCGAAGGCGGGCATGACGGCCTGATTGGCGTGGGCGGTGGCAGTGCCATCGACATCGCCAAGAGCGTGGCAGCCTACGCCGGTTACCACGGCGCGCTGGCGGACCTGTTCGGCGTCGACCAGGTACCGCGCAAGGGCCCACCGCTGATCGCGATCCCGACCACGGCCGGCACCGGCTCGGAGGTGACCAATGTGGCGATCCTCTCCGACAAGGCTGCGCAACTCAAAAAAGGCATCGTCAGCGATTACCTGCTGCCGGATGTGGCGCTGATCAGCCCGCAGATGACCCTGACCTGCCCGCGCAGCGTCACTGCTGCCAGTGGCGTGGATGCGCTGGTGCATGCCATCGAATCCTACCTGTCGCTAAACGCCTCGCCGATTACCGATGCGTTGGCCATCGGCGCGATCAAGTTGATCGCCAGTGCGTTGCCCAAGGCCTACGCCAACCCGGCCAACCTGCAGGCCCGAGACGATATGGCCACCGCCAGCCTGATGGCGGGCATGGCGTTCGGCAATGCCGGGGTTGGCGCGGTGCATGCGCTGGCGTACCCGTTGGGTGGGCGGTTCAACATCGCCCATGGCGTGAGCAACGCGCTGTTGCTGCCTTACGTGATGCACTGGAACAAGCTGGCCTGCGTGGAGCGCATGCAGGACATCGCCCAGGCGATGGGGGTGAATGTGTCGGGCTTGAGCGTCAACCAGGCGGCCGATGAAGCGGTCGACGCGATGACGCGACTGTGTGCCGCAGTGGAGATCCCCGCCGGGCTGCGCAGCTTTGGCGTGCCGGAGGAGGCCATACCGGCCATGGCCACGGAAGCGGCGGGTATCGAGCGTCTGATGCGCAACAACCCGCGCAAGCTCAGCGCGACGGATATCGAGAAAATCTACCGGGCCGCCTACTAACCGTTGAGTTAGGTCACGGTGCGCGCAGCAAAGCATGAGGTATACAATGCGCGCCATCGTGATTTAGCTCAAAAAAGGTGCGTCATGCAGCCCTTCGTCATTGCTCCATCGATTCTCTCCGCCGATTTCGCCCGCCTGGGTGAGGAAGTGGACAAGGTACTGGCCGCCGGTGCCGACTTCGTGCACTTCGACGTCATGGACAACCACTACGTGCCCAACCTGACCATCGGCCCGATGGTCTGCGCGGCGCTGCGCAAGTACGGCATCACCGCGCCGATCGACGCACACCTGATGGTCAGCCCGGTGGATCGCATCATCGGCGACTTCGTCGAAGCCGGCGCCACCTACATCACCTTCCACCCGGAAGCCTCGCTGCACGTCGACCGCACCCTGCAACTGATCCGCGAGGGCGGCTGCAAGGCCGGCCTGGTGTTCAACCCGGCCACTCCGCTGAGCGTGCTCGAGTACGTGATGGACAAGGTCGACATGATCCTGCTGATGAGCGTCAACCCGGGTTTCGGCGGGCAGAAGTTCATTCCTGGCACACTGAACAAGCTGCGCGAAGCCCGCGCGCTGATCGATGCGTCGGGCCGTGACATCCGCCTGGAAATCGACGGTGGGGTCAACGTCAACAACATCCGCGAAATCGCGGCCGCTGGCGCTGACACCTTTGTGGCCGGCTCGGCGATCTTCAACGCGCCTGACTACCAGGAAGTCATCGGCAAGATGCGCGCCGAACTGGCGCTGGCGCGTCCATGAGCGGCTTTGAGCAGCTGTTCCCCGGCAAACTGCCACGGCTGGTGATGTTCGATCTGGACGGTACCTTGATCGACTCGGTGCCAGACCTGGCGGCGGCGGTGGACGAGATGCTGCTCAAGCTGGGGCGCAAGCCGGTCGGGATCAAGTCGGTACGCATGTGGGTGGGTAACGGCGTGCACATGTTGGTACGCCGGGCCCTGGCCAACCACATCGATGCCGAAGGTGTCGATGACGTGGAGGCCGAGCATGCCCTGGAACTGTTCAACGCCGCCTACGAGGACGGCCACGAGCTGACTGTGGTCTACCCCGGCGTGCGCGACACCCTCAAATGGCTGCACAAGCAGGGCGTGGAAATGGCCCTGATCACCAACAAGCCGGAGCGCTTTGTCGCGCCGCTGTTGGACCAGATGAAAATCGGCCGGTATTTCCGTTGGATCATTGGCGGCGATACCTTGCCGCAGAAAAAGCCTGACCCGGCGGCGCTGTTTTTCGTGATGAAAATGGCCAATATCCCGGCCTCCCAGTCCTTGTTCGTCGGCGATTCGCGCAGTGACGTGCTGGCGGCAAAGGCCGCTGGCGTGCAGTGTGTGGCGCTCAGCTACGGCTATAACCACGGTCGGCCGATTGCCGAAGAGTCGCCGGCCATGGTGATTGATGACCTGCGTCTGTTAATCCCCGGTTGCTTGGGAGCTGGCGCTGAGATAACGTTGCCCGACATCGATCCGTCCCCTTCTGGAAATTCCATCGTGGTGGTCACTCGCAAACTCTGGATGAAAGTCATCAAGGCCCTGGCCCGCTGGCGTTGGCGCGCCTGACTGATCCTGGCCGCGCTCTGCGGCACGTTTGCATACCTGACTGTTAGACCCTCAAGCCACGAGGCACACATGATCCGCGAAGAATTCCTGCGTTTGGCCGCTGCCGGCTATAACCGCATTCCCCTGGCCTGCGAAACCCTGGCCGACTTCGACACGCCGTTGTCGATCTACCTGAAACTGGCTGACGAGCCCAATTCCTACCTGCTCGAATCGGTACAGGGCGGCGAGAAGTGGGGCCGTTATTCGATCATCGGCTTGCCGTGCCGCACCGTCCTGCGGGTACACGACCACCATGTGAGCATCACCCATGATGGCGTCGAGATCGAAAGCCACGACGTAGACGACCCGTTGGCGTTCGTCGAAACCTTCAAGGCGCGCTACAACGTGCCGACCATTCCTGGCCTGCCGCGCTTCAACGGCGGCCTGGTGGGGTATTTCGGTTATGACTGCGTGCGCTATGTGGAAAAGCGTTTGGGCAAATGCCCGAACCCGGACCCGCTGGGTGTGCCGGACATTCTGCTGATGGTCTCCGACGCGGTGGTGGTGTTCGATAACCTTGCCAGCAAAATGCACGCCATCGTGCTGGCCGACCCGGCCCAGGCGGATGCGTTCGAGCAGGGCCAGGCCAGCCTCGAAGCCTTGCTGGAAAAGCTGCGCCAGCCGATCACCCCACGTCGTGGCCTGGACCTCAGCCGTCCTCCGGCCGCTGATCCGGTATTCCGCTCAAGCTTTACCCAGGATGACTACGAGCGCGCCGTCGACACCATCAAGGAATATATCCTCGCCGGTGACTGCATGCAGGTGGTGCCGTCGCAACGCATGTCCATCGACTTCAAGGCCGCGCCGATCGACCTGTACCGTGCGCTGCGCTGCTTCAACCCGACGCCGTACATGTATTTCTTCAACTTCGGTGACTTCCACGTGGTGGGCAGCTCGCCGGAAGTGCTGGTGCGGGTCGAAGACAACCTGATCACCGTGCGTCCGATTGCCGGCACTCGCCCCCGTGGCGCGACCGAGGAGGCCGACCAGGCGCTGGAAGAAGACCTGCTCAGCGATGATAAAGAGATCGCCGAGCACCTGATGCTCATCGACCTGGGCCGCAACGATACCGGGCGCGTCTCGGAAATCGGTTCGGTGAAGCTCACCGAGAAGATGGTCATCGAGCGTTACTCCAACGTGATGCACATCGTGTCCAATGTCACCGGCGAGCTGAAGGCTGGTTTGACGGCGATGGATGCACTGCGCGCGATTCTGCCGGCCGGCACCTTGTCGGGTGCACCGAAAATTCGTGCCATGGAAATCATCGACGAGCTGGAGCCGGTCAAGCGGGGTGTCTACGGCGGCGCCGTGGGGTATTTCGCCTGGAACGGCAACATGGATACGGCCATTGCGATCCGCACGGCCGTGATCAAGGACGGGGAGCTGCACGTGCAGGCCGGTGGCGGGATTGTCGCCGACTCGGTGCCTGCCCTCGAATGGGAAGAAACCCTGAACAAGCGCCGCGCGATGTTCCGCGCTGTAGCGCTGGCTGAACAGACGCCCAATTCCTGAGGTTTGCCCCATGTTGCTGATGATTGATAACTACGACTCCTTTACCTACAACGTTGTGCAGTACCTGGGCGAGCTGGGTGCCGAGGTCAAGGTGGTGCGCAACGACGAACTGACCGTGGCCGAGATCGCTGCCCTGAACCCGGAGCGCATCGTGGTTTCGCCAGGCCCGTGCACGCCGACCGAGGCGGGCATTTCCCTGGAGGCGATCAAGTATTTCGCCGGCAAGTTGCCGATCCTGGGCGTGTGCCTGGGCCACCAGTCCATCGGCCAGGCCTTTGGCGGTGACGTGGTGCGTGCGCGCCAGGTGATGCACGGCAAGACCAGCCCGGTATTCCATCATGATCTGGGCGTATTCCATGGGCTTAACTTGCCGGTGACCGTGACCCGCTACCACTCGTTGGTGGTCAAGCGCGAAACCTTGCCGGAATGCCTGGAACTGACCGCCTGGACCCAGCTGGAAGACGGCTCGGTCGATGAGATCATGGGGCTGCGCCACAAGACACTGAATATCGAAGGGGTGCAGTTTCACCCCGAGTCGATCCTGACCGAGCAGGGCTACGAGCTGTTCGCCAACTTTCTCAAGCAGAGCGGCGGCACGCGCTAAGGACTTTTCATGGATATCAAGACTGCCCTGAGCCGTATCGTCGGCCATCTGGACCTGAGCACCGCTGAAATGAGCGATGTGATGCGCGAGATCATGACCGGTCAATGCACTGACGCGCAGATCGGCGCCTTCATGATGGCGATGCGCATGAAGAGCGAGAGCATCGACGAGATCGTCGGTGCCGTATCGGTGATGCGCGAGCTGGCGGACAAGGTCGAACTCAACACCCTCGACGGCGTGGTGGATGTGGTGGGCACCGGCGGTGACGGTGCGAACATCTTCAACGTGTCGACGGCGTCTTCTTTTGTGGTGGCGGCGGCGGGTTGCACCGTGGCCAAGCACGGCAACCGTGCCGTATCCGGCAAGAGCGGCAGTGCCGACTTGCTGGAAGCGGCCGGCATCTACCTGAACCTGACGCCGGTGCAAGTGGCGCGCTGCATCGACAGCGTCGGCATCGGCTTCATGTTTGCCCAATCCCACCATGGGGCGATGAAGCACGCCGCCGGCCCACGCAAGGACCTCGGCCTGCGTACCCTGTTCAACATGCTCGGCCCGCTTACGAATCCGGCCGGCGTGAAGCACCAGGTAGTGGGCGTGTTCAGCCAGGCACTGTGCCGGCCATTGGCCGAAGTCTTGCAGCGCCTGGGCAGCAAGCATGTGCTGGTGGTGCATTCCAAGGATGGCCTGGACGAATTCAGCCTGGCGGCACCGACTTTTGTGGCGGAGCTGAAGAATGACCAGGTCACCGAATATTGGGTCGAGCCGGAAGACCTGGGCATGAAGAGCCAGAGCCTGCACGGCCTGTCGGTGGAAAGCCCGGCCGCCTCGCTGGAGCTGATTCGCGATGCCCTGGGGCGCCGCAAGACCGAAAACGGCCAGAAAGCGGCAGAAATGATTGTGCTCAATGCCGGTGCGGCGCTGTATGCCGCCGATCACGCCTACAGTCTTAAAGAGGGCGTGGCCCTCGCTCACGATGCATTGCACACCGGGCTCGCTCGCGAAAAGCTCGAAGAACTGGGTGCCTTTACTGCGGTGTTCAAGATGGAGAATGAAGGATGAGTGTGCCGACCGTTCTGGAAAAGATCCTGGCCCGCAAAGCCGAAGAAGTCGCCGAGCGCCGTGCCCGTGTAAGCCTCGCCGAGCTGGAGAGCCAGGCGAAGCTCGCGGATGCGCCACGTGGTTTCGCCAATGCGCTGATCGCCCAGGCCAAGCTCAAGCAGCCGGCCGTGATTGCCGAGGTGAAAAAAGCCTCGCCGAGCAAAGGTGTGATCCGTGAGAACTTTGTCCCGGCAGAAATCGCCGCCAGCTATGAAAAGGGCGGCGCGACCTGCCTGTCGGTGCTGACCGACATCGATTACTTCCAGGGTTCCGACCTGTTCCTGCAGCAGGCCCGCGCCGCGTGCAAGTTGCCGGTGATCCGCAAGGATTTCATGGTTGACCCATACCAGATCGTCGAGGCTCGCGCCCTGGGCGCCGACTGTGTGCTGCTGATCGTCTCCGCACTGGACGATGTGAAGATGGCCGAGCTGGCGGCCGTGGCCAAAAGCGTTGGCCTGGATGTGCTGGTGGAAGTGCACGACGGCGATGAGCTGGAGCGCGCACTGAAAACCCTCGACACGCCGCTGGTGGGGGTCAACAACCGTAACCTGCACACCTTCGAGGTAAGCCTGGAAAACACCCTCGACCTGCTGCCGCGTATTCCGCGCGACCGCCTGGTGATCACCGAGAGTGGCATCGTCAACCGTGCCGATGTCGAGCTGATGGAAATCAGTGGGGTGTATTCGTTCCTGGTGGGCGAGACCTTCATGCGCGCCGAGAACCCGGGGGCGGAATTGCAGCGCCTGTTCTTCCCGGAGCGTGGTGTGGCAGTCAGCGGCTCGACATTGGATTGATTTGAAACGCGGCCATCATTTGGAATGCAGTCTAAATGTGGGAGCGGGCTTGCTCGCGAAAGCGATGGGTCAGTCACTGAATATGTGTCTGATATACCGCATTCGCGAGCAAGCGCGCTCCCACATTGGGTTTTGTGTCTATTCAGATAGGTAGGTGTTGATGGATAAGCCAGTAAGGATGACGGTTGAAGCAGGTCTTGCTGCCGAGCAAACCCTGTTGGCCGCCGTTTGCGCAGGCGAACAGGAGTTCGGCCTGCTGTTCTGGCAACCCATCGATCAAGCCCTCGTCATGCCGCGTCGCTTGAGCCGTCTGCCGGCTTTCGACGCCGCCAGCCAGGTTTCGGCCGATGCCGGTTGGCCCGTATTGCTGCGGGAAACCGGTGGCGAGCCGGTGCCGCAGTCGAGTGCCACCGTCAATATCGCCCTGGTGTATGCACCGCCCCGCAGCGAAGGCGACCAGGGGCGTATCGAAACCGGCTACCTGCGTTTGTGCCAGCCGATCTGCGACTTGCTGATCGAGTTGGGCGGTGATGCGTCCGTCGGCGAAATCGACGGCGCGTTTTGCGATGGCCGTTACAACGTCAACCTTAATGGCCGCAAGATGGTCGGCACCGCACAGCGTTGGCGACAAAGCGGAGGGCGTCCGGTGGGCCTGATCCACGGCGCGTTGCTATTGGAAAACGACCGTGAAGAACTGATCGCGGCGGTCAATCGCTTCAATGAAGCCTGCGGTCTCGACCAGCGCGTTCGCGCCGGTAGTCACATCGCCTTGCACGAAGCCTTCCCGGCACCGGATGCAATCAGTCGGCTGGATGAGCTGTACCGAACGATGCTGGCCGGTTTCCTGCCGAGTTAACGCGTCCCGAACACCACCATCGTCTTGCCTTTGACGTGCACCAGGTTGCGCTCTTCCAGGTCCTTGAGCACGCGCCCGACCATTTCCCGTGAGCAGCCGACAATGCGCCCGATTTCCTGGCGTGTGACTTTGATCTGCATGCCGTCAGGGTGCGTCATGGCGTCGGGCTGCTTGCACAGCTCCAGCAGGCAGCGGGCTACGCGGCCGGTGACATCAAAGAATGCCAGGTCGCCCACTTTGCGGGTGGTGTCGCGCAGGCGCTGGGCAATCTGGCCGCTCAGGGCATACAGGATGTCGGGATCGTGCTGGGCCAGTTCACGAAACTTCGTGTAGCTGATCTCGGCCACTTCGCACTCGACCTTGGCCCGCACCCAGGCGCTGCGCTCCTGCTCTTTGCCGGCTTGTTCGAACAGGCCCAGTTCTCCGAAGAAATCGCCGGTGTTCAGGTAGGCGATGATCATCTCGCGGCCGTCTTCATCCTCGATCAGGATGGTGACCGAGCCTTTGATAATGAAGAACAGTGTTTCGGAACGCTCCCCCGCGCAGATGATGTTGTGCTTGGCGGGGTAGCGGCGACGCTGGCAGTGCATCAACAGTTTGTCGAGATTCTTGATCTTGGGTATGGGAGTAAGAGCAACCATGGTTGTATCCCGAAAAGACTGCACGGTGTGGTTGGAGTTGTTTTTATCCAGTGGTATCGGCATTGATACACGCTGTACAAAGGATGGCAATGCGCCATTTCGCTGGCGCCAGCTTACCAGACACATTCTGACTCGATTAGCCAATTTACTGGGGAAAGCCTGCTATTGATCGCTTTGATGGGAAACGCTGTGCTGATCTGACCCTGTGCTAAGCTGGCGACCCTTTTTTAGCAGTGGAGTCTGGGCGATGAAGGCACGCATCCAATGGGCGGGCGAAGCCATGTTCCTCGGTGAGTCGGGCAGTGGCCATGTGGTGGTCATGGACGGCCCGCCGGAAGCCGGTGGCCGAAACCTGGGCGTACGCCCGATGGAAATGCTCCTGCTTGGCGTGGGCGGTTGCAGCAATTTCGACGTGGTCAGCATCCTGAAAAAATCCCGCCAGGCCGTGGAAAGCTGCGAGGCCTTCCTGGAAGCCGAGCGCGCCACTGAAGACCCCAAGGTGTTCACCAAGATCCACATGCATTTTGTGGTGAAGGGCCGGGCGTTGAAGGAAGCCCAGGTCAAGCGTGCCATCGAGCTGTCGGCCGAGAAGTATTGCTCGGCGTCGATCATGCTGGGTGCGGCTGGCGTGGCCATCACCCACGATTACGAAATTATCGAGCTGGGCTGATCACACGATCTGCCGGCAAAAAGAAAGGGCGCTGTGAAAGCGCCCTTTTTTTCGGCTCAGATTCGGTACGTGCTTTTAGTCATGACTTTGGCCAACAGGCTCATGCCAAACCTCACCGGCGCTGGGAAACGGAAACCGCCAGCATCCAGCGCGCTTTCAGCGTGGTGTTCTTCGTCGATGCGCATCTGCTCAAGAATGGCCCGGGATTTTTCGTCTTCGGCTGGCAGTTGCTCAAGGTGTTCATCCAGGTGCTTGCACACTTGGTGCTCGGTGGCGGCGACAAAACCCAGGCTGACTTTGTCGCTGATCAAGCCGGCGGCGGCGCCGATGCCGAACGACAAGCCATAGAACAGCGGGTTCAGCACGCTCGGGTGGCTGCCGAGCTGGCGAATGCGTTGTTCGCACCAGGCCAGGTGATCGATCTCTTCTTCGGCGGCATGTTCCATGGCTGCGCGCACCTGCGGCAACTTGGCCGTCAGGGCCTGGCCTTGATACAGCGCCTGGGCACAGACTTCACCGGTATGGTTGATGCGCATCAGGCCGGCGACATGGCGGGTGTCGGTCTCGCTCAACTGTGCGTCGGGTTGCACGATGGCGGGCGACGGGCGGTACGGTTGGCCGCTGAATGGCAGCAGCGTGCGCATGGCCATGTCGGCTTGCAGCAACAGACGATCAATCGGCGAGTAGTGACGTTGGGTAGTCATGCTGACCTCCGGGAAGAATCTCGGCGGCCAGTTTACCGCAAGAGAGGGGCGAGCGTTTGCGCTGAGTCAAGGGCATAGGGTCGCAGCCTGGGGGCGCGCGACCGCTGCCCAAAGGCTGATCAGCCCGGAGGCCAGTTCATCTGGCGCTGACCCAGCACGTGCATATGGATGTGATAAACGGTCTGCCCACCTTTCGGGTTGCAGTTCATCACCACGCGGAAACCTTCCTCGCAGCCTTGTTCCACGGCCAGGCGCTGGGCGGTGAACAGGATATGGCCGGCCAGGGCTTTGTCTTCCTCGGTCAGGTCGTTGAGGGTCGGGATGTGTTTCTTCGGAATGACCAGGAAATGCACGGGCGCCGCTGGATAAATATCCTTGAAGGCCAAGACCTGGTCGTCTTCGTAGATGATGTCCGCAGGTATTTCTCTGTTGATGATCTTGGTGAACAGAGTATCCACAGCTGTTTCTCCATTATGAAAGTGCAGGGTGAGTGTACCCAGGCGTTCAGCGCGGGCAATAGGCCTTGTTGATGGCACCGGCGATCTTGCGTGTCAGCCAGCGCGGGCTGAGTCGCGGGCTGAAGGTGATCCAGCGGTTGCGTCGGCCGGGAATGATGATGGCTTTGTTCTTTTCCAGCGCGCGCACGGTGTAGAGCGCCACTTCCTCGGGGCTCATCAGCTTTTCGCTGGCGTCGAGCTTGGCGGTGTCCATCTGCGCTGTGCCGAAGAAGGCAGTGCGCGTCGGGCCGGGGCAGAGCACCGAGACCTTGATGCCACAGGTCTTCAGCTCTTCGCGCAGGCCTTCGGAGAAGTGCAGTACATACGCCTTGCTGGCGTAGTAGCTACTCATCCACGGGCCGGGTTGAAAGGCTGCGACCGAGGCGACATTGAGGATCTGCCCGCCGCCCTGCAGTGCCATCGCATTGCCGAGGGCGTGACACATGCGGGTCAGGGCCAGGATGTTGACTTCGATCAGGTCCTGCTCGGTCATCCAGTCCTGGGCCAGGAACGGCCCGCTGGAGCCGATACCGGCGCAGTTGACCAGCAGGTCGATCTGCCGCTCGCCCTCTTCAAGCTCCAGCAGAAAACCGGACAAACGCAGCGGCTCGCCCAAGTCGCAGGCCCGAAACAGCACCTCGACGCCAAACCGTTGGGTCAATTCGATTGCAATGCTTTCCAACTGATCACGCTGGCGGGCCACCAGAATCAAGCTGCGGCCGCGACGGGCCAATGCTTCGGCCAAGGCCAGGCCGATGCCGCTGGAGGCACCGGTGATCAGAGCGTAACGGGTCATGCCTTTCTCCATCGCAACGCGACCGGGCCTGTGACAGAGGCATCACAGGCGACGGGCGTTTCTTCACTGTTCTGGAGAGTCTACAGGTTCGGCTGCTTCATCAGCACTTTGCGCGTCTTCTTCCTCAACGATCACGCTCGGGTCGCTGTCGTCGTCGGAGGTGATGGAGCTGCTTTCATAGCCGCTATCGACGCTGGACTCCAACTGGTTCAGGTAGCCGTTCATGCCCAGTGTCACGGCAATCGCGAACACCACCGGGATGAACGCCAGCCACAGGGTGGCCAAAACTTTTACCGCAGTAGAGTTGCGCGGTGGTGGCGGGCCGTACTGGTTGGCGCCGGTGTTGCCCGGCAGTACCAGCAGCAGCAGCGGGAAAATGCTGTTCACCAGCGGTACCAGGTTGAGCAGGTACAGCCAGCCCGACCAGCCCAGGTCGTGAAGGCGCTGCACGCCGATTTGCACGCTGACCCAGACAAGCGCAACAAACAGTGCAAAACCCAGCAGAGAGCCAAGGATGATGCCCATGGTTGGCGAGGCGGCTGCCACGGCAAAGCTGGCGGTGGAGATGATGCCGCCCGCGACCAGCATCGCGACGGTCAGCACCAGTGTCCACGCCAGGTAACGCAGGCGGCCGATACGGCCGTGGATGGTGAAGACCTTGAGCGTGGAGAACTCTGCCCCGTCATCACCCACGGCTGCGCGGGGTGGGGCGTAAGGCGATGCGGCCGGGCGCGAATAGTCAGCGGAATCGGTCTCATGGGTTTCCGCCAGGCTGAAGGCGACGGGCTGCTCGGCTTCGATACGTGCCTCGACGCCGGCGTTTTTCAGCGCAGTCAGGTAGGTTTCGGCGTCGGAACGGGACAGGTCACGCTTGAGCGCAACCGGGCGACCGGTAAACAGTTTTTCGATGGCGCCTACGTCGCTCTTGAACAATTCGGCGAGGTTCAGTTTGGCAGTGGTGCTTTCGACACCCGGGAGCAAGGCTCCGTCAAACACAATCTTGAAACGGTTGTCGCTCATGCGGGCATCCTTGTCACTTGTCTGGGAGGTGATGCAGGCCTGCTCGGTTGGCAGGCCTTGCGGTTGGGTCAGCGTGGCCAGCGCAATTGTGCCGCTTGCTCGCGTGCCTTGCGGTATTCGGCATCCAGGCGGGCAATCAGTTCATCGACGCTGGGCAAATCATCAATCTCACCGACGCCTTGGCCGGCAGACCACACAGTCTTCCACGCCTTGGCCTCGTCGCTCAACGGCTTGAGCTTGGAACCGAAGTTGACTTCGCCCTTGCCCTGCAGGGCGGCGAGGTCAAAACCGGCGTTTTCCAGGCTCTGGCGCATGAAGCTTGCGGGCACGCCGGAGACTGCGGGAGTGTGCACGATGTCGGCGGCGCGCGATGTGAGCAGCATCTCTTTATACGCATCCGGGGCGTGGCTTTCGGTGGTGCCGATGAAACGGGTGCCGAAATAGGCGAGGTCGGCGCCCAGCAATTGGGCGGCGAGGATCTCGTGGCCATGGTTGAGGCAGCCGGCCAGCAGCAATGTCTTGTCGAAGAACTGGCGAATTTCGGCGATCAGAGAAAACGGGCTCCAGGTGCCCGCATGACCGCCGGCGCCCGCTGCAACGGCGATCAGGCCATCGACACCGGCCTCGGCGGCTTTCTCGGCATGGCGTCGGGTGGTGACGTCATGGAACACCAGGCCGCCGTAGCTGTGGACGGCGTCGACCAGTTCCTTCACGGCACCCAGGCTGGTGATGACGATCGGCACTTTGTGCTCGACGCAGATCGCCAGGTCGGCCTCCAGCCGTGGGTTGCTGTTATGCACAATCAAATTGACGGCATATGGCGCGGGGTTGTCCAGCTGTGCCAGGCCCGCCTCGATTTCCTCCAGCCAGGCCTTGAAGCCACTGCTTTCGCGCTGGTTGAGGGCGGGAAAGCTCCCGACCACTCCATTGCGACAGCACGCCAGGACCAGTTGTGGGTTGGAAATCAGGAACATCGGCGCCGCCACCACGGGCAGGCGCAGACGTTGTTCAAGCAGAGCGGGCAATGACATTGGAGGTACCCCGTGTGATTGAAATTAGAACGGTTTGACCACGACCAAAATTACGATAGCCAGCAATATCAGAACGGGCACTTCATTGAACCAGCGATAAAAGACATGGCTGCGGGTGTTTTCGCCACGGGCGAAGCGTTTTACCTGCGCGCCGCACATGTGGTGGTAGCCGATGAGGAGTACCACTAGGGTCAGCTTGGCGTGGATCCAGCCGCCGGAGTGAAAGATGCTTGGGTTGAGGTAGATCAGCCAACCACCAAAGACCAGCGCGGCAATCATCGCCGGGCCCATGATGCCGCGGTACAGCTTGCGCTCCATGAGGCTGAAGCGTTCCTTGCTGACGGTGTCTTCGCTTTGGGCGTGGTAGACGAACAGGCGTGGCAGGTAGAACAGCCCGGCAAACCAGCAGACGATGCTGATGATGTGGAAGGCTTTGACCCATAGATAAAGCATTTTTAGTTATTCCCAGGTTCACGGTAGCGAAGATAGTAGTGGCTCATGCGCCCGTACGTCACGTTGACGGTTGTCGCAGGGCGATACGGCCCCTATTATCGACGGCTTTCCAGTGGGTTCGTTGAGGGCAGGTTTATGGTCAAGGTCGGTATCGTCGGCGGCACGGGTTACACCGGTGTCGAATTGCTGCGTCTGTTGGCTCAGCATCCGCAAGCTGAGGTGGTGGTCATCACTTCCCGATCCGAGGCCGGGCTGGCCGTGGCCGATATGTACCCGAACCTGCGAGGCCACTACGATGGCCTGGCGTTCAGCGTTCCGGACATCAAGACCCTCGGCGCCTGTGACGTGGTGTTCTTTGCCACCCCCCACGGTGTGGCCCATGCGCTGGCGGGTGAGCTGCTGGCGGCCGGCACCAAGGTCATCGACCTGTCGGCGGACTTCCGCCTGCAAGACGCCGATGAGTGGGCCAAGTGGTACGGCCAGCCTCACGGTGCGCCTGAGTTGTTGGAAGAAGCCGTATACGGTCTGCCGGAAGTCAATCGTGAGCAGATCAAGCAAGCACGCCTGATTGCGGTGCCGGGTTGCTATCCAACGGCGACGCAGCTTGGCTTCCTGCCATTGCTGGAAGCTGGTTTGGCGGACACCTCGCGTTTGATCGCCGACTGCAAGTCGGGTGTCAGCGGTGCCGGCCGTGGCGCAGCGGTGGGTTCGCTGTACTCCGAGACGTCCGAAAGCATGAAGGCCTACGCAGTAAAAGGGCATCGTCACTTGCCGGAAATCCGCCAGGGCTTGCGCCGCGCTGCGGGCAAGGACGTGGGTCTGACCTTCGTGCCGCACCTGACCCCGATGATCCGTGGCATTCACTCCACGTTGTACGCAACCGTGGTGGATCGTTCTGTCGACCTGCAGGCGCTGTTTGAAAAGCGTTATGCCAATGAGCCGTTCGTCGACGTGATGCCGGCTGGCAGCCACCCGGAAACGCGCAGCGTGCGCGGCGCCAACGTGTGCCGGATTGCCGTGCACCGTCCGCAGGATGGCGACCTAGTGGTGGTGTTGTCGGTGATCGACAACCTGGTCAAGGGCGCCTCGGGCCAGGCTGTGCAGAACCTGAACATCCTGTTCGGTCTGGATGAGAAACTGGGCCTGTCCCACGCGGGCATGCTGCCTTAAGGCTGTTGAGCCGCTAAGCAAAAGGCCCGTTATCGGGCCTTTTGTGTTTTTAATGGCGGCAGCGCAGATTGATATACCGTAACAATAGTTGACCGCTTTTCTAGGAGAAGCGGATAATGCCCGCCATTACGCATATGGCGGCGGTACGCCGGGAGATTATCAGCATGAGCGTTGAATCCTTCACCCCCACGGCTTTGCAATTCACCCACGGTGCTGCGCACAAGGTGAAGAGCCTGGTCGATGAAGAGGGTAATGATCGCTTGAAGCTGCGCGTATTTGTTACGGGCGGCGGTTGTTCAGGGTTTCAGTACGGTTTTACCTTCGATGAAGATGTGGCCGATGACGACACCATCGTCGAGCGCGAGGGCGTGAGCCTGGTCGTGGACCCGATGAGCTTCCAATACCTGGCAGGTGCCGAGGTGGATTACCAGGAAGGTCTGGAAGGTTCGCGTTTCGTGATCAAGAACCCTAATGCCACCACTACCTGTGGTTGCGGGTCTTCATTCTCGATCTGATCGACGGCGCAAACAAAAACGCCGCTTGGCCTTCATAGGCCAAGCGGCGTTTTGCTGTCTGGGGCTTAAGCGGGGTAGATGGCGCCCAGTACCCGAAGCCCCTGTGCGCCGGTGACGCTGGGGCGGTTGGCGGCAATGCCTTCCAGGCAGCAGTGGGCGAGCCAGGCAAAGGCCATGGCTTCGACCCAGTCAGGGTCTACGCCGTAGGCGGCGGTGCTGGCGACCTGTGTGGAAGGTAGCAATGCTGCCAGGCGATTCATCAGCGTCGCGTTGTGGGCGCCGCCGCCGCAGACCAGCAAGGTTTCGGTGCTGGATTGGGCGGCTTGCAGGGACTCGACGATGGTGAGGGCGGTGAGTTCCAGCAACGTAGCTTGCACATCTTGCGCCGGGAATGCCGGCAGGCGCCCGAGGTGTTGTTGCAGCCATCCCAGGTTGAACACTTCGCGCCCGGTGCTTTTTGGTCCCTTGGTCACGAAGAATGGATCGCTGAGCAGGGCGTTGAGCAACTGTGGCTCGACCCTGCCACTGGCTGCCCACTGACCGTTGCGGTCGAAGTGCTCGCCGCGGGCCTGGTGGATCCAGGCATCCAGTAAAACGTTGCCTGGGCCGCAGTCGAAACCGGCTACAGGTTTGTCAGTTTCGATCAGGCTGAGGTTGCTGAAACCTCCCACATTCAATACCGCCCGGTTACCGGTGCGCTCGCCAAACAGTGCTTCGTGGAAAGCCGGAACCAGAGGGGCGCCCTGGCCGCCTGCGGCAACATCGCGGCTGCGGAAGTCGCTGACCACGGTGATACCGGTCAGCTCCGTGAGCAGCGCAGGGTTGCCGATCTGGACGGTAAAGCCTCGGGCAGGTTCGTGGCGGATTGTCTGGCCGTGACTGCCAATCGCACGAATGGCCTGGGGCTTGAGGTTTTGCTGGTCAAGCAAGGTGTGAATGCCGTGGGCGGCGAGTTTCACCCAGTGCTGTTGGGCAATGGCGGAGCGGGCGATTTCGTCTGGGCCGCTGGCGCACAGGCTCAGCAGCTCGGTGCGCAGGGTGTCTGGCATGGGGATGTAATGCGTGGCGATCAGGTTGATCGCCGGGCCTTGTTCGATCAGGGCAATATCCAGGCCGTCGAGGCTGGTCCCGGACATCACACCTATATAGAGCGTCATGGCTTAACGCTTCGCCGAAGCCAGCAGGGTGGAGCGCTCTTGATCCATGCGCGCCATCAGCGGCTGGCTCTGTTGCAGGAAGCGCGCACGCTCGGCCTTGGCGATCGGGTCGGCCATCGGCAGCTTCTGGCCCAGTGGGTCGACGTGGACGCCATTGACCTGGAATTCATAGTGCAGGTGCGGGCCAGTCGACAGGCCGGTGGTGCCGATGTAGCCGATCACTTGACCCTGTTTCACGTTGCTGCCAGTGGACACGCCCTTGGCGAAGCCTTGCATATGGCCATACAGGGTCCGATAAGTGTTGCCGTGCTGGATGATAACGGTGTTGCCGTAGCCGCCACGACGTCCTGCGAGCAGTACCTTGCCATCACCTGCCGCCTTGATCGGCGTACCGCGTGGGGCGGCATAGTCGACGCCTTTGTGGGCGCGGATTTTGTTCAGAATTGGATGCTTGCGGCCCATGGAGAAACGCGAGCTAATGCGAGCGAAGTCCACCGGTGTGCGGATGAAGGCCTTGCGCATGCTGTTGCCATCAGCCGTGTAGTAGCTGCTGTTGCCTTGCTTGTTGGTGTAGCGCACGGCGGTGTAGGTCTTGCCGCGGTTGGTGAAGCGGGCCGAGAGGATGTTGCCGGTGCCGACGACCTTGCCGTTGGCGACTTTCTGCTCGTAGATCACGTCGAATTCGTCGCCTTGGCGGATGTCTTGGGCGAAGTCGATGTCGTAGCCGAACACGCTGGCCATGTCCATGGTCATGCTGTGGGACAGGCCGGCACGGGCGGCAGACTGGGACAGGGAGCTGTTGATCACACCATGCACGTAAGCCGAGCGCATGACGGGCTTGGTGGTGACGCGGTTGAAGGCAAAGCCCTTGGCGCCCTTGGTCAGGGTGATGGTTTCAAGGTCGCTGACACTGCTGTGCAGGTTGTTCAGCTGGCCGTCGGGCGTGAGTTCGAACTCAAGCTTCTGGCCGTGTTTGAGCTGTGTGAACTGCTTGGCTTGTTTATCGCTCGCTAGCACCTCATTAACGGTTGCTGCGGGCAGGCCGACCTTTTCGAACAGGGTGGACAGTGTGTCGCCCTTGGCGACGATGACTTCGCGGTGTTGAGGGTTCTTGGCGGCGGGCGCTTCCTGGGTGGCCTGCTGGGTGTCTTCAGGTGTGCTTTCTATCTGTGCGAACGGCGATTCGGTTGGCGCATTTGTGGCTTGTTGGGCGTCGGAAGCGTCTTGATCTTGTGTCAGTTGTTCAACAGGACTTTCCAGGTCAAGGCTCAGGGAGGTTCGTTTGGCTTCTACGTCACTGGAAGGGAATACCAGGAGTGCCAGGCTGAGAAGGGCGGCGATACCACTTGCGGCAAGCAAGTGGGTCTTCGGGTAAAGCGGCGGCGCTTTAGACGGTTCTGTGGTCATAAGTAATTTTGACTTTGAAGATGAAATGGAAAAGATGAATGACATGATGAAGATGAAATAACTGTATAAAATATAACCAAATCATCTGTGGCGCAAGCTCGCGAACGCTGGGCTTGCTGAACGGTGTCCGTTCGCAGGGCAAAACTTGTAATTAGTCCCTGATCTTGTATGGTTGGTTCCCTTTTGAATCTGAGCCTTGCGGGTCTGTTATGAAGTCGGTTGAAGAGCAGCTAGCGCTGATAAAACGTGGTGCGGAAGAACTGTTGGTGGAAGCTGAGCTGATCGAAAAGCTCAAGCGCGGCCAACCCCTGCGTATTAAAGCCGGCTTTGACCCGACTGCGCCGGATCTGCACTTGGGGCATACCGTGCTTATTAATAAGCTGCGCCAGTTCCAGGAGCTGGGGCACCAGGTCATCTTCCTTATAGGTGACTTCACCGGGATGATCGGTGATCCGAGCGGCAAAAGTGCTACGCGCCCTCCGTTGACTCGTGAGCAGGTCCTCGATAATGCCGAGACCTACAAGACTCAGGTGTTCAAGATTCTTGATCCGGCCAAGACCGAAGTGGCGTTCAACTCCACCTGGATGGATCAGATGGGGTCGGCGGACTTCATTCGACTGACCTCCCAGTACACTGTCGCGCGGATGCTTGAGCGTGATGACTTCGATAAGCGCTACTCCACCAACCAGCCTATTGCTATCCATGAGTTCCTCTATCCGCTGGTTCAGGGCTATGACTCGGTGGCGTTGCGTGCGGACGTTGAGCTGGGCGGTACCGATCAGAAGTTCAACCTGCTGATGGGGCGTGAGCTGCAGCGTGCGTATGGGCAGGAAGCGCAGTGCATCCTCACCATGCCTTTGTTGGAAGGGCTGGACGGCGTCAAGAAGATGTCCAAGTCCTTGGGTAACTATGTAGGCATCCAGGAAGCGCCGGGTGTTATGTACGGCAAGTTGGTGTCTATTCCTGATGCGTTGATGTGGCGTTATTTCGAATTGCTGAGCTTCCGCTCGATGGACGAGATCAATGTGCTGCGCGCTGAAGTTGAGGCGGGCGCCAATCCGCGTGATGTGAAGATCAAGCTGGCGGAAGAGATTGTTGCGCGCTTCCATGGTGAAGAGGCTGCGGCCAGTGCTCATCGTGCGGCAGGTAATCGCATGAAGGATGGCGAGTTGCCGGATGATCTGCCGGAGATCGAGCTGTCTGCTGCTGAAGCGATGCCAATCGCGGCTGTCCTTAACAAGGCTGGCCTAGTGAAAAACTCGGCAGTTGCGCGGGATCTCCTGGGCTCCGGTGGTGTGCGTATAGATGGTGAGGTTGTGGATCGCACCTTTATATACGAGCTGGGTGCTACCCACGTTTGCCAGGCTGGGAAGAAGGCGTTTGCGCGTATCACGCTCAAATCCGAGTAAAGCTGAAATTAGGTGTTGACGGCGAATTATATCTGTCTATAATTCGCCCCACTTCCGGCGCAGTCGAAACGGAAAACTCCTTGAGTTTCAAT